>JARLJB010000025.1 GCA_031291415.1 Telmatospirillum sp. | reverse complement strand
CCGACAAAGCCTTCGACATCGACTGGATCCGCACCGAGTTGAACGAACGCGGCGCATTGGCCGTCATCCCACCTAAGGCCGACCGGGCTAGCCCGATATCCTGCGACTTCGTGATGTACCGTTGGCGTCACCTGGTCGAGTATTTCTTTTGCAAAATCAAATCTTTCCGCCGCATCGCAACGCGTTACGAGAAGACTGACCAGAGCTTCGCGGCAATGATCCATCTCGTCGCCTCCGAAATCGCTCTCCGCTGAATGTCAACAGGCCTTAGTCGAATGACGCATTCAAATGCGGCAATGCACTAGCTTTTTGCCCTCGCCGGGCGGGCCCTCAATGGGCGCGGCTCCCCTTTCCAGCCGCCGTTGAGGCGGCGGCCAAGGGGCCGGAGGGCCCCCGCCCGGCGAGGGCTATTGTTAAACTAGTACTCCGGCCGGCAGGTAATCCATCTCACAAAAGACCACGCCGCCTGATCTCGGCGGCAACGTCGGCCGCCGCGTTAAGCGGCGGATGGGTCCAAGGCGTCATGTCACCGCCGAGTGGCCTGGCAAAGCCCTGCTCGAACAGCGAGCGGTGCAGGCGCGCATGTTTGGCGCTCACCAATTCGGGCGGCGCGAAAATATAGACGGGTCCGCCGTTGGCACAGGCCTCGGAACACATGCTCATCGAATCGCCGGTGACGACGACGCTGTCGGCAAGCCCCAGAAATCCCAGATAGGGATTTTCCCCACCACTCTGCCACCGATGGATGAAGCGAGGTTCGGCGATCCCGGCAAGGACCGCCGCCATCAGCTCAGGCGACGTCCGTCGACTGTTTGTCAGCAGTACCGTCCCGCCCTCGGAAGCATGCAACGCGGCAACTCCGGCGGCGAGCTCGGTTCCCCGCGCCGCAGGAAACCCGTGAGTCTTGGTGCCGCCGCCCAACACCACAAGAAGATAGGGACGCGGCAGATGGATCAGCCGCGTTGTCCATTTGGCCGCCTCGGCGGCGAGCAGCGGGGCGACGACGCGGTGGCACGCCCCCAACGTCTGGAAGACGTTGGCTCGCGGCGGCAGGAGATCATGTCGTGGTACGGCGATCAGATCGAAATCACCGCGACCGGGCCAGCCGGGATCCATGATCTGGACCAGGCGACAAGACGATTGACGCTTGAGCCAGCGGGCGAGCGGCGCGGTCCGTCGGCCAGCGGCAATCACCAGATCGGGCCACGGCGGACCGAGGCTCTCCCGGCTGTCGCCTGCAATACCGACAAGACTGACGCCACGAACGATGTTGGGCAGCCCGCCCAAACGGTCGTATCGGATTTCCTGGGTGACGAAAGATTCGCCCAGAGCTTCCGCCACCCCTACGGCTTGGGCGACATTTCCCGGGCGATCATCCGCCAGAACCCAGACTCTCGCTCCAACCATTCCCGCTCACCCCGCGTTGCCATGGCGCCCGGCTTACGTCGCGCCATCAGTTCTTGTCAATGCCGGGGGGCATCGCGCAAGGTAATCGGGGTCGCCCGATTGCCCTCTGCAGCCTCCCCCTTGCAGCCGGGAAAAACAGACCGATATAGGAGTGCCGAACGATGACGCCGAAGCAACTTACCAAGCCAAAGCGGGAAATAGCGACACGGTTCCGCCGCCACGGTCGCCTCTGACCTGCCAAAGCGCTACGGCATTTTCGGATGGTAGCTCTGCAACACGTGAACATGGGGCATCAAAGCGCTATCATTTATCTACTGAGGCAATGGCTTTTCGTCAGGAAGGAAAATATGGACGAAATCGACCTCGCCGCCGACGTTGCGGCTCTGTTCACCGAGGCCGCCGTTGAAAGCGCCCGGCATCGCGACCAGGGCCCCCTCTCGACGGGTATTTGCAAGTCTTGCAATGAACCGATCGAACCAGAGCGGCTGAAAGCAACGCCATATGCCAAGCTTTGCGCTAGTTGCGCCGCTGAAGCAGAGGAAGAGGCATTGAGAACACGGCGCCGCGGTCCGGCCTGAGCCGGCCGGCCAACTTAAATCCACCCTTCGCACGCCCGGCAGAGCGACTGCCGGGCGTTGAAAACTTTTGTAGCCTGTCGTGACTGTTGACGGACGGGAACGGTGGAGTCACGCTCGCTTGGCTAGAATGAGCTGCGGAATATTCTCCGCTCCGGCGTGTCTGACGAGGAGCTCCTGGTCATGCCCGCCGAACTGAAATCCTGTTAGGGGCGGCTGCGGCCGCCACGCTGGCGATGCTTCAGGGCAGGGACGGCACGAACATGACAGTGACCCGCCAACAAGTAATCGACATGGTCGGGCAAACCGACGACGAATGCCTGGTTGAGATCCTCGAAACCGGCGCCACTTCGGCAGAACTGGCCGAGGCTTGGCGATGGATCGGCGGCGACCGTCGCACATTGGGCGACAACCAGCCGCTACGACCGGCGATCGTCGAGGAGCTCTTCGACATCCTCAGTACCGAAGATCCCGAATGGGATGAGGTCTAGAGCCATAATGCAAGCTAGCGACCGGTAAATCGGGCGGCCCTCTTCTCGGCAAAGGCTGCCATCCCCTCCCTATGGTCGTCGGTCGCCAGGCAATCATAGGCCAGGGTTTCCTCGTCGGCCGTAAACGGCGTTTCCAGCATGGCCCGCCGGACGAAGGCTTTATGCCGTCGGTTCACCAGGGGGGCATTGGTCATGATCCGCGCAGCGGTGGCCGCCACCTCTTCCTGCAACATCGCGTCATCGACCACGCGATGCACCAAGCCCATGGCAAGCGCCTCGTCGGCACCAAACACTCTGGCCTCCAAAAGGATCTCCAGCATCCTGGCCGGCCCGATCAGACGCTGCACCGTGGCGAGTTCGGGAAGCGTCATGGTCACCGCGATCCGTCCAACCGGCACGCCGAAACGTCCTGACCGGGAGGAAAGCCTTAGATCGCATTGGGCTGCCAGTTCCAGTCCCGCGCCCACGCAAGGGCCATAAATTTGCGCGATCACCGGATGGGGGCAGGCGGCCACAGCCTCAAGCGCCCGGCGCATTGTCGCGTCGTAGAGCGCCCCTTGCGCCGCATTGGAACGCTCTAAGGAAAACTCGGTGATGTCGGCGCCGGCGGCGAATGATCGTTCACCGGCACCGCGCAAAACCACACAACGGATATCAGGATCTTCATTCACCGCCTCGAACACCGTCGTCAGCTGCCGCCAGGCGGCAAGATCAACAGCATTCATCCGCTCAGGCCGATCGATCGACACCGTCGCCAACGAGCCAATCTTGCGAACCTCCACGAGATTCTTCATCGCGCGCCCTGCCCTTCCTGTTGCACCGACCGGCCATTTGGCCCTATACCCCGCGCCAAGGGTTTTTTGCAACAAGTTAAGAATTATTCTATAGCAGATCACGCAGCCACCGGGTATCGGCCCGGGCGACCGTCCCCGCACACCCCCTCCGGGTCCTTGGAGTCAAGCCAATGCAATCCGTTTCCCGTACACCTGAGCAGAGGCACGCCGGCCTCGTCACCGCTCGCATACTTTTGGAGATCGGCGCCGTCAATTTCCGTCCGAATGAGCCCTATATCTTGACCTCGGGATGGAGCAGCCCGGTTTACGTCGACCTTCTCCGGGTGATTTCCTTCCCTCGGGCCCGGCGCAAGATCATCGAGTTGTCGACCGCCGAAATCACCAACGAAATGGGTTTTGAATCAATCGATGCCATCGCAGGCGGCGAAACCGCCGGCATCCCCTTCGCGTCCTGGATTTCCGAAGAGCTGTCTTTGCCGATGCTCTATGTGCGCAAGCAGCGGAAAGGATTCGGCCGGAACGCACAGATCGAAGGACGGTTACGCGAGGGCGATCGCGTGGTCCTGGTCGAGGATCTCGCCTCTGACGGCGCCAGCAAGGTGGATTTCTGCAAGGCTTTGCGTAAAGCCGGCGCCGAAGTGCAGAACGCCTTCGTCGTATTCTTCTATGGCGTCTTCCCCGGCGCGGTGAAAGCCCTTGAGGAAGTCGGCGTTGAAATCCGCTATCTCGCCAATTGGTGGGATGTTCTCGATGTCGCCGAAGAGCATGGCTACTTCGACAAACCGGCCCTCGAAGAGGTCCGGAAATTCCTGCACGATCCTATCGCCTGGTCGGCCCACAATGGCGGTCGCCGGGAATAGCTTCTGATCAAAGGAGCGTGATCCGATCCAATCGCTTCACGCTCGATCACTTAGGACAGGCGCGGTAATCCATCCTCACTTCGTCAACCGACGTCTTCGCGACACGCGCGATCACTCCCCACCCTGATTTCAGTGTTTGCTCCAACTGGGTCTTGACCTCGGAGCAATAGACCTCCGACAGCGGATGGTGCCGGAAATACATGACGATTCGGCCGTTCCACATTTCCAGCCGGTTGTCGGCGTCATCACTGAATTCCCGCACGAAGGCACCGCGCCGGATTTGCGTTTGCGCGGCAAACCGCGCCCCCAGCTTTTGGTCGACCTGGTCCCACAGATCCTGGGTATGCATGTTCCACGGCTGGCCGTCGCATCCCGTCGCCCCTTCGCGCAGTCGCAGGCCCAGACGGACGATCTGCTCGGCATTTTCCTCGGCTTTGGAAAAGCAGCCGCGCGGAGCGGCCTGCGCCAACACCGGCTCAGGAATGAGATAAAGCGTCAGAAGAAGAAGCATCAACCACCGCATGGGAACAAGCTAAAGCAATTCGCGACCAAACGAAATGCTTCGCAGCCTTCCTTGCGTAAAAAAACACCCCCGCCCGAGGGGGAGGTGGTTGATGCCCACACCATCCCCCTTTCTCGACGTGGAATGTCCCCTCGTTACCGAACGACCTCCGACCGGGACTAATGAGCAACCATCGAATTCTTGGTGGCCTGCTCCATCATCTCGATCCAGCGGTTCAAAGCCGTTTTGATTTCGTCCTCGGTCGCGTAATCGCTGAGCAGACCCTCGCGAGTCAGGAGTTCCTTCACGCGGTTGAACATCCAAAGGTGGGAGCTCATCTCGACGTTGGTTTCCAATGGCCTCATCGCTTCCTCCATCATCGCGGGTTTTCTGCTCTCTTCGTGCCAGACTTTATGTCTCGGAGGCAACTAGCAGTATAGCATATGCCCCTATGCTACGTCACATGGAGTTCAACCGATCAGAAAATATGGCCCTGGCCGTTTTGGTCACAATCCGTTCAAATACTGGCAACAAATTGTCAGAAAGGGTATTTTGAAGAAGAACAATTCTATTGTGCGATGCGGTATATTATTGCCTGATATGGCTTCGCGAATGCAACCACAACGCGACACGACAGGCCAACAGGCCGGCGACGATCGCCAGGTATACCAACGGTTGACGAATGTCTGCCTTAACCATCCATACATAGTGGACCGCTGCCAGCGGGCCGGCGAGATACACCAGTCGGTGCAGTCGCCGCCAGCGGACGCCGCCCAGACGACGAATCATTCCACGCGTCGACGTCGCGGCCAAGGGCATGAGCAACGTCAGCGCCAGCATGCCGGCCGTAATGAACTTATGTTTGAGGATTTCACCGCCGATGTTGGTCCAATCGAAATACTGGTCGAGGACGACATAGGCCGAAACATGCAGACCGGCATAAGCGAAAGCCCATAGCCCCACCATGCGCCGATAGGATGCAAGCCCCGGCCAACCGGCCAACCGCCGTACCGGCGTCACGGCCAGTGCGACGACCAGGAAACGCAGCGCCCAATCGCCCAGACCGCGAATCAGCGCCTCGATGGGATTGGCCCCCAGATCTCCGATGCCGCCCTGGACGAGCAGCACGGCCAGCGGCAGCAGACAGAGGAAATGGACGGCGCTCCGCGTTCCCAATGCCAGCGTTCGTTTCCGACGATCACCGGACATCAGAAAAATTTCTTCAGGTCCATGCCGGCGTAAAGTCCTGCCACCTGCTCACCATAACCGTTGAACATCAAGGTCGGGCGCCGCAGGAATTCACCGATACGCCGTTCCTTCGCCTGGCTCCACCGCGGATGGTCGACCGTCGGATTGACATTCGAATAGAAACCATATTCCTCCGGCGCCAGAGCATTCCACAGTGTGGGCGGCACTTGTTCGACGAAGCGGATGGCGACGATCGATTTGATACTTTTGAAGCCATATTTCCAGGGCACGACGAGACGGATCGGCGCCCCATTCTGAGCCGGTAGCGCCTCGCCGTAGAGGCCGACCGCGAGAAACGCCAGCGGGTGCATGGCTTCATCGATGCGCAGGCCTTCCCGGTATGGCCAGGGATAGATCAGGCTGCTGCGCTCGCCCGGCATCTGCGCCACATCCGACAATGTCTCGAAGGCGACGAATTTTGCCTTCGAGGTCGGCTCGAACCGCTGCAGCAAAGGAGCAAGCGGCACGCCGACCCAGGGGATCACCATCGACCAGGCTTCGACGCAGCGATGCCGGTAGACCCGCTCCTCAAGCGTGCTGGTCCTGATCAAATCGTCGACATCGACGGAAGCCGTCGTCTTGCATTCGCCCGAGATCCTGACTGTCCAGGGACGTGGCTTCAGAAGACCGGGTGCCAGCTTCGCCGGTTGTTCCTTGTCGGTGCCATATTCATAGAAATTGTTGTAGTGGGTCACGTCCTCGAGCGAGGTTTGCTTCTCATCGATGGTGTAGGCGGTCTTGGCGATCGTGCCCAGGGCAGACGCCTTGGCGCCGCCACCGGCCGTAACGGCTGTCAGAAAGGCGGCGCCGGCGCCGGCCATCCATTGCCGGCGGCTGAGATAGCTCTGCCGCGAGGTGATCTCGGATGGGCGAAGGTCGCTTTGGTGACGGATCAGCATCGACGTAACCTCGTTGGAAACGGATCATGAAAGAATGGCGTACGGGTTCCCTCGAAGGGAAGTGACTGGCCCCCCCGTGATTCCTGCGCCGGCGGCAGTCCCACCGGACACCGCCTCTCGACCATCAGCCGCCTTGGTGGTAATTCCTTAAAGGTCCGTTCAGTAATAATGAAGTCGCCTCCGGACGGGCTCTGGAATCTGGCTGTGACGGTGGACACCTCAGCGTTCACCGCGGCTTAAGCGCTGCTCGGGGACGATATGCAGGACAGGGAAAACCGATGACCGGACAAGGGCTCCTTGGAATGGCCGGGCTACTGGCTGCGGCCTGGGCGATCAGCGAAGACCGCCACGCCATTCCCTGGCGAACCGTCGTGTCGGGCCTTGCTCTGCAATTGGCCCTCGCCCTGCTCCTGATCAAGGTGCCGGGGACGACGCAGGTCTTTTTTTTGCTCAACCATGCTGTCGAAGCGTTGCAAAAGGCGACTGACGCCGGCACAGGTTTCGTCTTCGGCTATCTGGGTGGCGGACCAGCCCCCTTTGCCGAAATCCACGCGAGCGCCAGTTTCATCCTGGCGTTCCGAGCCCTGCCGCTGGTTCTCACCATTTCCGCCCTGTCGGCCCTGCTGTTCCACTGGGGCATCATGCAACGAATCGTCAGCGGCTTCGCCTGGCTTCTGCGGCGCAGCATGGGGATCGGCGGCGCCCTTGGCCTGGGCGCCGCCGTTCACATCTTCGTCGGTATGATCGAGGCGCCATTGCTGGTGCGTCCCTATCTGGCACGCATGACGCGCGGAGAGCTGTTCGCCATCATGAGCTGCGGCATGGCTGGCATCGCCGGGACCATGATGGTCATTTACGCGTCCATCCTGGGGCCGGTCATCCCGAATGCGCTCGGGAATATCCTGATCGCCTCGCTGATCAGCACGCCGGCGGCTCTCGCCGTTTCCGCCCTGATGGTACCCTTCGTTCCGGACGACGAAGCCGGTCGGCTATCGCTCGGCAAGCCAACCGACAGTGCCATGGACGCCATCGTCCGCGGAACCACCGACGGCATCGGTTTGCTGGTCAACATCACCGCCATGCTGCTGGTGCTGGTCGCCCTGGTGACGCTGGTCAACATCGGCCTTTCCGCCCTGCCCGACGTCGCCGGAGCGGCGATCACCGTGCAGCGGGGTCTCGGCGCCCTTTTCGCCCCTGTCATGTG
The DNA here is from genome assembly GCA_031291415.1 of Telmatospirillum sp. GTDB lineage: Bacteria > Pseudomonadota > Alphaproteobacteria > Rhodospirillales > Magnetospirillaceae > Telmatospirillum. The sequence goes on along the minus strand of JARLJB010000025.1, from coordinate 38,182 downwards.
GGGTATCGGCATGCCTTGGGATGAAGCGCTAATCGCCGGCACCTTGATGGGCAGCAAAACGATTCTCAATGAATTCGTCGCCTACCTGGATCTGGCGGCCCTGCCGGAGGGGGCCTTGAGCCCGCACTCCCGCTTGATGGTCACCTATGCCTTGTGTGGCTTCGCCAACCTCGGCAGTCTGGGAATCATGATCGGCGGGCTTGGTGCCATGATTCCGGAACGCAAGAACGAAGTGATCCACCTTGCCGCCAAATCCATCGTCTCAGGCACCATAGCCACCTGCCTGAGCGGAGCTGTAGTGGGGTTGCTATGAGCCGTCGCGAACGCATTTCCGAAGAACTCGACACACTGGCGCCGGGCATCCCGGACACCGACAAAACCCTGATCCTCGACCATGCCGAAGACTCCGCCGGTCTTCGCAAGGGATCGCCGGCAAAGGTCGCCTGGCTTTCCATGGTGGCCTTCATCCGGCATACCTATACCGATTACGATGCCCTGCTGGCCGACGGCTATGACGTCGAATCGGCGCGCCACTTCTGCGTCGAGCAGATCAACGAGGTTCTCGAGGAATGGGAGTGCGAGAAGCAGGTCTCTGCGGAGCCGGTCGGTGAAGGAGACTGAGTGCCCCCTCCACCGCCATCGGTGGAACACCAACCTGCACTTAGCGGCCGGCGCGAACCGCTCTCGTCAGCGAAGAGCGCTCATCGACTGCAATTGCGCCAGCACCGCCATGATGTCGCTGTCACCCAAGCCGTTGGCTTTTGCCTGACTGAAGGTTTTGGTGGCGGCCTCGGTGATGGGGACGGCCGCCCCGACCGCCTTGGCCGCATCGACCGCCAAGCGGAAGTCCTTCTCCATATGCTTCAGAGGAAAAGCCGCCGGGAACTTGCCGGCGCGGATGGACGGCGTCTTCATGGCGATGATCGGCGAGGCGACGGCGGCCTCGGAAATCATGTCGAGGAGCATATCGGCGTCAAGACCGCTCTTGGTGCCGAGAACGACCGACTCGGCCAAGGCCTGCAAGGTCAAGCCCAGCATCATATTGATCGCCAGCTTGGCGTTCGCCCCCTGCCCATGGTCGCCAAAATGGAAGGTTCGCTTGCCCAATACCTCAAAAATCGGCTTGCACCGCTCGAATGTCTTGGTCTCGCCGCCAACCAGGATGACCAAGGTCCCATCGGTTGCCGGCTTGACCGATCCGGACACCGGCGCGTCAAGAACGTCGACACCCTTGGCTTTCAGCCGTTCGGCATGCGCCCGGCTGGCGCCCGGCGAGATCGTTCCCATGTTGATGACGGTCTTGCCGGCGGAAATTCCTTCGGCAACGCCATGGGCGCCGAACAGGATTTCCTCCTGACTGGCATCGTCTGACACCATGGTGATGATGATATCGGCGTCGGCCACCAAAGCCGCCGGCGTGTCCGCCACCGGACAGCCCAGTTCCATCGCCTTGGCCCGCGTCCGATTGTAAATCGTGACCGGATAACCGGCGGCCAACAGATTCCGGCTCATCGGCAGCCCCATATGCCCAAGACCGATCCAACCGATTTTCGCTTTTGCTTCAGACATGGTACCTCTCTCACTCCAATGACGGATGGAGTGTAGAGTCTCCGGCTTGTCCGAAAAAGTCCCCGACTGGATAATGGTCTTTGCAAATCGGGGCAGACTGGCCGGGCCATCGGGCGAACGCGCGATGATCGTTTGTTTCGGGTTCTATTTCAACGCGTTGGCGCACTGAACGACCGCGCGACCCCATTCGCGCGAAAGCCTTAGGGCGCGGATGCGCCCGCCCGGCGATTGAGGGCTATGAACAAAACAGAGCAATCGGGCTTCACCCGATTGCTCTGGGCAGACTGGAGGGGTCCGTGGACTATCTTGCCGCTTTGCGGCTTTTCGTCCGAACCGTCGAACTCGGGAGCTTCTCGAAAGCGGCCGATGATCGGGCGGTCAAGATCTCGTCGGTATCGCGCGCTGTGGCGGCCCTCGAATCAGATCTCGGTGTCGCCTTGCTCAACCGCTCGACCCGCCGGCTGCATGCGACGGAAGCCGGCCTCGAATTCTTCGAGCGCGCCCAGAAAATTCTGGCCGACGTCCAGGACGCCCGCGAACAGATCGCCTCTTTGAACGGACGTCCGCAAGGCCTGCTGCGGATCAACATTCCGGGCGCCTTCGGCCGGCGCCACGTGCTTCCACTGTTACCGGCGTTCCTGGCGCGCTATCCCGACATTCGCGTCGATGCGACGCTGACTGACCAGACCGTCGATCTGATCGATGCCGGGGCCGATCTGGCCATTCGGATCGGAGCGCTGCCCAACTCAAGCCTGATCGGCAAGAAACTGGCTCCGCACCGGCGGCTGCTTTGCGCCAGCCCAGGTTATCTGGCGACCCACCCGGCCATCGCCCACCCCAAGGACCTCGCGGATCAGGCCTGCCTGCGTTTTTCGCTTCTGCAGCCCCTTGATCACTGGCATTTCAACCGGGATGCCGAAAGTCTGGATGTCGCTGTCAGCGGCCCGCTGACAGCCAATGACAGCGAGGCATTGCTCGAGGCGGCGCTCCAAGGCCTCGGCATCGCCCTGCTGCCGACATGGCTGACCGGCGGTGACATGAATGCGGGCCGCCTGGCCTCGGTGCTGCCCGACTGGCAAGCCAGTCTGGCACCTGGCGACCGTTCCATCTGGGGAGTCTATCCCCCGAAAAAAAACGTCTCTCCGAAAGTCCGCGCTTTTCTCGACTTCGTTGAGGAGCGATTCGGACGACCGCCCTACTGGGATCTGGCGGTCTAAGGAGACGCGCAAAAATAACCGCACCTCTTTCGCAGGAGTGACGAGGTGATTCGTCTATTTTTGCGGAACGCCTAATGACGCGGATGCGACTCTTCGAATTTCTTCATTTTCAGAAGATATTCAAATTCAGTCGCGGCACTTCTGGTGGCGATTTCTTCATCTATTTCCCGCGCCCGCGCGGCCACGACTTTGTCGAGCGTGGAGAGAACGACAGACAGCAGACTCACCTTGCCCTCCTACCGAAAATATTTACGGCACTATTCTAGGAGTCACGCGGCGAGATTGTTGTGCAAATGCCGATCGTCACCCATGCGTCCCGCTGCCGCGACGGACAGGCCAAAGCGCAAGGCGGCGGGTTCGGTCAGGGCGTCGTCGGTGGTGGTGGCGGCGGCGGATAAGACGATACCGGCGGTGGCGGCGTGTTGGATGGAGCTGGAATTGCCCCAGCCGGCGGCGGAATAGCGGCCGACGACGACGGCGGTGGGACCGCGGAGACCGTGGGCGACCTCACGACGGGTGGAGGAGAAGGAGGTGTCGGAGGAGACGGCGGTGGCGGCGGCGCGGCGACAATCGGCCGCATACCCGGGACCTGATTGCCTTTGGCGTACATGCATTGAGAATAGGCAATATCGTAACGGCGCTGCAGAGGGTACTGCGCCTGCTGCGACGAGCTGGCGCCGACACCGGTTCCCAGCAAAGCGCCGGCGGCTGCCCCGACGCCGGCACCACGACCGCCATCGATCGCGGCCCCCAATCCAGCCCCGAGCACCGTCCCCAACACGGCGCCGCCAACCGCCCGCTGGTTGACGTCCTCTGCCTGACCGCTGATCTGCCGGTCGGCGTAGTAGCGGCAGGTACGATCATCGTCATCGAAAACCTGGAAAGGCTTGTTCGGAGCCGGCATCACTTCAATGGACGGACCTTTTGGCGTGGACGCGCAGCCGCCAAGGAAAAGAAGCCCGGAAAACAACGGCAACAGAATGCGGCGATCGATCATGGCGTTCCTCGTTGCCCGGCGCTCCAGCGTGCACATCATGCATTGCCACCACCGCCAACCGGTAGGGGTACCCTATCCCAGTGACAGCCGTTCAGCCATGCAAACATTATTGTGACCCGTCCCCCGGTGACCGCCCTTGCGCAGCGGTAACCGCCCGCCAATATGCCTCTCGACCAAGACACGGCGATGTCACCCCCAAGGAGGTTCCGTTGAAGGCAACAACTCTGTTGGCTCTTGCCGCGGCGCTCGTCGCCGGTCCGGCCTGGGCATCGCTCTCCGTCGGAAGCAAGGCCCCGGATTTTTCCGCAGAGGCTTCGCTCGGCGGCGAGGTTTTCACCTTTTCGATGGCCGAAGCGCTGAAGAAAGGCCCTGTGGTTCTTTACTTCTATCCGGCCGCCTTCACGCCCGGTTGTACCCAGGAAGCCCATGACTTCGCCGAAGCGACGGACGAATTCAAGGCAATGGGCGCCACCGTCATTGGCGTCTCGCACGATTCGATCGATACGCTCAAGCGCTTTTCAGTCAGCGAGTGCCGGAGCAAATTCGCCGTTGCCGCCGATCCCGATCAGACGATCATGAAATCCTACGACGCCGTCCTGGCAAAAAAGCCCGAACTGGCCGACCGTACCTCCTATGTGATTGCCCCGGACGGAACGGTGCTTGCCGCCTATACCGACCTCCAGCCGGATCGGCATGTGGAGATCACCCGGGATGCGGTCAAAGCCTGGACGGCGGCGCATCGCTGAAAGGCCTGTCGATTCGATAACTTATCAACAGGCCCTTACTCCGGCCTTTGCCATGATAGTTTCGTCCCGAATCCGAAGGAATTGTCGGTGTATTTGATGACGTCCGGAAGGATGGCCCAGATCGGCGCGGCATGCAGCCGGGCAAAAGGGAATCTCTTGTAATAGAGATCCCGGCCATGTTGTTCCCGGTCTCCCGCCAGAAGAACAGCCGTCCCCGAATACTGCAGCCCCCGGATCTTGGCGACGTTTGCCTGTTGTGAGGAAATCGTGCCGGCGACGTTGGCATTGGCGCTCATCTCCGCGCCATGGCGGGTATCGAGGCTGGTCAAGCAGACGAATGTCATGGCCTCTTTGTCGAAGGCGTAAAAGCAGCTCGCCGCCCATGGCAGGACGCCGCTTGCCGTACACAGGGTCAGGATATTGTTCGCCTTGATATAGGAAACGATTTTATCCACGTCACTCATGCTTGCTCACCAAAAACCGGCGTCTCCGCCACGAAAGTCACATTCATCAGCCGACGACATATTTCGACCAGAGAAATGAGAGAGGCATGACAATAACCAGTGCCGGCAGCAGGTTGGCAATAGGAAATGCCTTGATTCCACAAATTCGGAAACCGGTGGCCAGCATGATCACGCCGCCGCAGGCGGAAAAATCGGCGACCATCGAAGGCGTCGTCAGAGGAAGGATCTGTCTCGCTGCCAACAGAAGAAAAGCCTGAATGACAAATTGAGGAATGGCGATCGCCGCCACGGAATAGCCGAGCGTCGTGGCAAAAATCGCCGCCGTAAACAGGTCGAGGATCGCCTTTGCCACCAGGAGCGACGGATCGTTGGTCATTCCCTCGGTCATCGATCCGAAAATTCCGGTGCCGGACGCGCAGAACAACACCACCAGAGCTACGAACTTCTCCAGGAATTCCGCGTCCGAGAGGTCCGCGTTTTTCGTCGGAACGAGAGCATCGATCACGTGGCGGGTCTTCCCGGCAATTCTTTGAATGACCTTTTCGAGAGAACAGAGTTCGCCAATCACCGATCCGACCAGCAGGGCCAGAATGACCGCCGGAACGAAGTGGATCTTGATAATCAGGGCGATGCCCAACGTCATCGACGCGGCGCCGAAAGTCAGGGGCAGGGCGTTCCGAATTCTCTCGGAAACCCGGTTTCCCAGGAAGGCCCCGATGACGCCTCCAGCAATAACAAATGATCCATTAACGATGGGACCGATCATGAATTCTTCCTATCTGAAAATCTTTTGGGCAATGACCCGAGGAGATCACCGTCACGGCAAGGAGCCGTGCATCGGCGCCCCTCCGGCGACGCCGGCGGCATTTTTTCCGACGGCTTGAATTTCCGGCCACACGGGGCATTCTCGATGTCGCCCAGCCGGCATTTGAAATGAAACGCCGTTACAGGAGCAAAGGTCAACCTGCTGATTTTAGTCACCTCCCCCATCTTGTCCTCATACCCGGCCATCTCGTCGAGGGTCAGCGTGGTGATGAGCAAAGATCGAGAACTCGTGCGGGAAGAGAGAACAAACAGCATCTCAACTATCCCGGTAATTTCGCTTTCTCAAAGGTTGCCGCGGACGCCCTGTCGGAGCGGCGCCATTGCTCCGGCAACCGCCGACGCCGTCATCAAGGCATTGAAATCCATCATCGCTTGAGAGCGGCCAATTCGGCCAAAGTCACCGGCTTGACGGGAGGACGCAGGTGGAAATAGCCGACATCGGCCGGAGTGACGCCTCGCGCCTCGGCGATCAGCTCGGTCACCGTCTGGCCACACAGCCGCCCCTGGCACGGCCCCATCCCGCTGCGCAGGAACGCCTTGACCTGATTAGGCCCGATGCCCCCCTCGACGACGGCTCTTCGGATTTGTCCCGCCGTCACCTCTTCACAACGGCAGACAATGGTCGAGGGATTGGCGGGAATACGGAATTGCCTGCCCGGCTGGTAGAGATGATCGATGAACCGCCGCCCCCGCAGGGATCGGCTCCACTGACGCCGCTTGCCGGCGATCAGGCCATCACAGATATCGGCGGCAACAAAGCCCAGCCGCCCGATAGCCCCGATGGCGGCGATCTCGCCGGCGATCAGAGCGCTTTCGGCACCGCCGATTCCAGCACCGTCGCCAGCGATGGCAAGACCACCGACGCTGCTTTGGAAGGTCGCATCCGTCGTCGGGAACCAGCAAAGCTGAAGGGGATCCCAATCGTGGGAACAGCCGGCGACGCAAGATAGCGCGATGTTCGGAATAACCCCCTGATGCAACAACGCATAGTCGACCGCCAAGGTTTCCTCGGCACCGCCGTGTCGTCGGAAGCGGATGCGTTCGACCCCCTGACCGGTACCGTCCAGAGCGACCTCGGACACGCCCGAAATGACCCGGGTACACCGCCTTAGCGCCGCGAGCAGTCGCAAACCCTTTACGGCGAAGCGGCTGATCAGGAATTCCGGCAGCCATGGCAGGGCCGCGGACCAATTGGCGCCGATCGTCGTATCGAGAACCGCCAGCGGCGGCGCGCCGGCGGCGGCCAGTTTTTCCGCCAGCGCATAGACAAGCGGACCAGTGCCGACCAGCACGGTCCGGCCGGAGGGAACCAATCCGGATTCCTTCAGCAGGGTCTGCGCCGCGCCGGCCGTCATGACGCCGGGCAGCGTCCAGCCGGGCACCGGGAATGGCCGTTCCAGCGCCCCGGTGGCCAGGATGCACTGATGGGCCAGGATCACGCGCGCGGCCCCCCCGCCCGACACGCCAATTTCGAAGCCGGCGGCCGGCCCGGTCGGCGCGACGATGTTCCACACGGCGGCCTTGGGCAGATAGCTCACAGGCGCCGCGGCGATCCGTTGGGCGAGCGGACGCCCCTTCCAGAAGTCGGGGCCGAGCAGACCTGGAGCCTCGACCGGCGTCGTCGTGATGGCCCGGTAGAACTGTCCGCCGATCGAGGCGTTTTCATCGACCAGAAGAACAGTCACCCCATGATCCGCCGCCGTCGCCGCAGCCGAAAGCCCGGCCGGACCGGCCCCCACGACGACGAGATCATAGGTTTCCGCAAGGTCGTGCGCGGTAACGGTTTTCATTGGCTTATCTCATCGGAAACGGCCCTGGCGCCCCGTTGTGATTCGATCACCATGGCGTCGCGGAGCTCGGTCTGGCAGGCCTGCCGATTGCCGACGCCATTGACGGTGACCAGGCACTCGAAACAGACGCCCATCAGGCAATAGGGCGATCGTGGCGCCCCCGAAACCGGATGGACGCGAACATGGTCGATGCCGTTGGCCAGCAGGGCGGCGGCGATCGAATCCCCTTCCCGCCCCTGCATGGAGCGGCCATCGAAGGTGAAGGATACCGCTTTACGAACTGCCAGATCAGGCAAGCGCCGGAACATCGAATCTCCTTCCGCGGAAAACGTCGAGCAGGCCGGATGACGAACCATCCTCGGCAATCCAGGAGGCCAGGCGCAGGGCATGCGCCGGAGCGAGGGTAACTCCGGAATGGCAGGTGGCTCCGAAAGCACCAGGGTATCGGAGCGACCGGTCATAGATGGGAAAGCCATCGGGTGTCATGATCCGCAGGGCCGACCAGCTCCGGACCACGTTAAGACGTCCCAGCAGCGGGAACGTCCTTATGGCCCGCTCGGCCAGAGTGGACAACACCGCCGGTGAGACCGACGTGTCGAACCCGCGTTCCTCCTGACTGGTTCCGATCATCACGCCGCCGTCGTCGGTCTGGCGGACACTGGTCGTCGGATAGCGAAGAAATGGCCGCGCTTTTTCGGTAACCATCACATGTCCACCAACCGGCCGCACCGGCATGGTCAACCCGATCATCGAGGCCAAAACCGCGTTGCCGAGGCCGGCGGCCAGGACCACCTTGGCGCTCCCGACCTCGCCCCAGGCGCCGGAAAGCCGGAAACCGGTGCCGTCCGGCACGATCGCGTCGACCCGGTGGTCGGCCCGATAGTCGACACCCGACAGAGCCAGGCCACGGTGCAGGGCGGCAAACAGGCGCAGCACATTGACATGGCCGTCGCGCGGACAATAAAAGCCGCCGACCACGTCCGGACCGATGTCCGGCAGCAATCTCCCGATGCCGTCATGATCGAGCCGTTCATGCGGGCAGGCGGGCATGTCCGGCTGTTCTCGAAGTCGGGCCCAGGCCTTCGCCTGTTTTTCCATTTCGTCGTCGGACAGTGCCAACGTCAGACCGCCGGATCGGCGAAAGGCGATGTCGATACCCGTCTGGTCGCTCAGTGTCTGGGCGAAACCGGGCCAGGCATCGGCCGCCCAATTGGTCCAGTGGGCATAGGCCGGAAACCCAAGCCCCTTCAACTGCACCCAAATCAGGGCGAAGTTCCCACGAGAGGCGCGGAACGCGACGTCGCCTTCGTCAAGGACGAGAACCTTCTTGCCGAGACGGCTCAGTCCCCAGGCGAGCGAGGCTCCCGTGATGCCGCCGCCGACAATGGCGATCTCGACCTCGCCGAATTTTTCCCCTTCAGACATGACCAATCTCGTTGCTCATCACTTCGTTCCGGCCGGTCTTCCTCACCAGGCAGGTATAATCGTCCCATGGAACTTCTGATCTATGAACGTCAACATTTGTTCGGATTCAAAGATCTGAATGAAGCGTTTGATGGTGGGATCATCTTTCCTGTCGGCTCGCGCCGACCAGACAATCGCCCATTCCGAGGTCTTGTCTTCGAGAACAAGCGCCGACTTTGGATCGAGGCCGGCCAGCACGCCCTTGTTCAAGGTGACGACACCGGCGCCGATGTCGACCAGGACGCGGGGCAGTTGCACCTCGTCGATCGGCATGATGTTCAGTCCCTTCGGATTCTCCGCCACGTCCGCCAGGTCGGCCTGAACCGACACGCCGTCTTTCAAGCGGATCAATCCCGCCTTGGCGAGCAGCACCAGCGCCCGGGCCGTATTGGCCGGATCGTTGGGAATACCGATCTTGGCGCCTGCCGGAATTTGATCGATCGCCTTGTATTTGGCCGAATAGATGCCGGCCGGCGCGACAAAGCTGGGCTTGATCGAAACGATGGAATAGCCGCGGGACTGGTTCTGCCGTTGCATGTAGGGAACATGCTGAAAGAGGCTGAGGTCGATATCGCCGACCTCAGTGGCTTCGTTGATTTGCGTCGGTTCGGTGAATTCCGTCACCTTGACCGCAAGCCCTTGGGAATTCGCCAATCTGGCCGCTTCGTGAAGAAAATCGGCAAATGGCCCGGGAGACGCGCCGACGCGTAAGGGAGCGTCGCTTGCCTGGACCGACAACGGGATCATGAGCAGCGCCGCCCACAAAGCAGCGACAAAATACATATATCTCATGTTATACAATTCCATAAATCTACTGATATTTTAGTAATAGCGCATCGATGCTGCGATCGAAACGAAAAAAAGGGCCATCGGAAAGCCCGATGGCCCAGCAAGAACATTCAGCAACATCCCGTGTTAACCAAGTCCCGGGACTAGGAGGTGCGGCTTTCAAGCCGTGGGAAAACGGCGGGGACGAAGGCCGGCGTGGAACCAATTGACCAGCGAAACCGTATCGAAAACCGGTAGTCCGAACCTGTCGCTGATAGCGGCGGTAAAAGGAGCCAAATTGGTGCATTCCAAAACGATGGCGCCGATCGTCGGGTTCTCCGCAAGCATCCGCGACGCCAGGTCAAGAACCTCGCCTTTAAGCGTATCAAATGACACACTGGCGTCGCCCTGGCGGATCGACCGGACGAATTCCGACGTCGGGGGCATTCCGTAAACCGGCGTATCGGCAGCAATTCCCGCGGCTTCCAGATAAGGGCCGGTCAGAGCGGCGCCATCGTAAGTCAGGATGCCAACCCGTTTGTCCGACGAGATCAGACGCTCCACCATAGGCACCTGCAAAAGGCTGCTGGTCGCCACCGGAATGCCGCAAAAGTCAGCCAGCTCTTTCTGGTAAATCGACAGAAAGCCGCAGGTGGTGGCGATGCCGTCGACACCGGCGGCGATCAGGTCTTGCGCCGCCGCCTTGAAGGGCGCCAGCAGACTTTCCTTGTGAAGCTCGGTCATCCTGGCCGGACTCGATTCATCGACAATTCTGTACTGAACCGGAAAGGACCATGTCTCGGCATTGCCGATATCGCCTGGAAACCGGCGGAAATACGTCTTTACCATAAGGATGCCGACGGTTACTCCATACACGACCTTGCGCCCGGGCATCGCTTCTTCCTCTTCATCTGTGCACTCGCCTTCAAGGATCGGATGACCGATCCGGCGGGGACAAACAATGCCAAGCCATCGGCCATCAGGGCAAGCCCCCGTTCCGATCGGATTGTCATCTGGGCCAAGCGAGAAGTTCTAGCAGTCCTCGATGCCGATGGCCTCGAGCCGCGCGATATCGCACCGGAATCGGTTCATGGAGATTTCCGAGATGGCTCGGTGGCGCCGCAGTTCGGCGACAGCCCGACTGGCGTGTTCGCGCGAGATTCCCAGCATCGCCCCAAGGTCCTCGCGGGAAAACAGCACAGCCGTGCCGTCGGCCTGGGCCAAATGCAGCAGCAGACGGGCCAGCCGTTGCAGAGCCTTTCCCGTCGATAGCTCCGTCAACCGACCATCCGCCTCATGCAGCGCGGCATGCCAACGCCGCATCAGCTGCCCTTGCAGACGCGGCGTTTCGCGGCACAGTCGTTCGATGACCGGACGCGGTATCCGACACAATGACGACGGCTGCAAAGCGATGGCGCTGTGCCCGTAAGGTTGGTTGACAATGACCTCCAAACCGGCTGTTGCACCCGGCCCGAGAAGACGAACGATCCGCTGGGTCCCATCCGGCAAATATTGCACCAGCTTGACGAGACCGACGCGGATGGTAAATATCGCCGTCGCCTCTCCGCCCGCCGAATAGAGAACGCTGCCCGCCTCACAGTCGATCTCATCGATGGGCAGGTTGATCAGATTGAAGTCACCCGGTTCAAGGTCTGCAAACAGCGTCAGGTGCCGGAGTCGACAATCCAGGCAACGAGCAGTGCCTGTCCCTATCGCCTCGATTGGGCGTCGTTTCATACGCAGTTATTCCTCGACCATACTCAAGTATGTCTATCAGCGTGGCGCCACGCCAACAACACCATTATCGGAATGCCTTTCCGAAGGCCCCGGATCGCGAGGATGAAATTCGCGGCGACTGCCAGCCGCAACCGGCTGGCACCAAAGACTCATCGCATTGAAATACGCCCTCGATCCCGAGCGCTTCCTGATCATGGGAAAACAGCACTTTGTACGTCGAAAGGCGAGATCAGGATTTGTCCGGCGGCCGGCCAAACCGAGTGCGGTTGCCGTTCAGACCAACGCCAAGATGGCATGGATCGCCGGGAGAAATCTCTCGCAGGCGCCAGATATGGCAACAAATTCAATATGTTGCCATCCATGGCCAAGCGAGAGACAACCCAGATCGGCCCCGCCATGGGACCGAAGACCTGTCGCTGTGACAAATCTGTGGCCGGATGCGCCGGCCAGTTATGCCGACCGGATACGGCTGGTGAATTGATCGACCTCGCCTGTCAGCATCCGGTGCGACGCATCGGTTATCAGGCGGTCCGGACCTCCGCCAGGAAGTTCGTCACTTCCGTTCGCAGCTTTTCCGAATTCGCAGCAAGATCGCTGGCCGACGCCAGCACCTGACCGGCCGACGTTCCGGTCGTCGTGACACTTTGCGACACACCGTCGATATTGTTGGAAACCAGCAAAGTCCCTTGCGCCGCCTGCTGAACATTGCGGGCGATTTCCTGGGTTGCCGCCCCTTGCTCCTCGACGGCCGACGCGATGCCCGACGAAATTTCCCGGACCTGGTCGATGACCGTGGCGATCCCCTTGATTGCCTCAACGGTCCGCCGGGTCTCCTCCTGCACCGAGGCGATCTGCTGTCCGATTTCCTCGGTAGCCCGCCCGGTCTGGTTGGCCAAATTCTTGACCTCGCCCGCCACCACGGCGAATCCCTTGCCGGCATCGCCGGCCCGCGCCGCCTCGATCGTGGCGTTCAGAGCCAACAAATTGGTTTGTGAAGCAATGTCATTGATCAGCTTGACCACCTCGCCAATCCGATTGGCGGCCGCCGCCAACCCCTGAACCATGTCGTTGGCATGGGCCGTTTCCTCCGAGGCGGCCGTCGAAATGCGGGCTGATTCGGTCACCTGCCGAGAGATCTCAGCAATCGACGACGACAGTTCCTCGGCTGCCGAGGCGACCGTCTGAACATTGGCAGTGGCCTGCTCAGCCGCCGCCGCCACAGTCGTCGCCTGAGATGTCGCCTGGGACGCCGCCGCCGACATCGACTGGGCGGTGGTCTGCAATTCGGAGGACGAAGCCGACACCACTTTCACGACATTCATGACATTCGCCTCGAAGGTGTCCGCCATTTGCCGCACGACCTGCTTGCGGTCGGCGGCGGCACGGACGGCGGCCGCCTCCTGTTCCTCACGCATCTTCTGAAGCTGACCGGCATTGTTCTTGAATACCTGGACGGCCTTCGCCATGCCGCCGATTTCGTCCTTGCGGTCGGCGCCGGGCACCTCCGACGCCAGATTTCCCTCGGCGAACTGATGCATGATCGAGGTCAGGGAAAGGATCGGCGAGGCGATACTGCGACTGATCAGAAAGCTGAGAACCAGCATGACGAACACGGCCGCAACAATGACCAAGGCCAGGGAAATGACGCGTTGCCAAAAAACCGTGTCGATGTCGTCGATATAGACACCGGACCCAATGATCCAATCCCACGGTTTAAAGCTGACATCATACGAGATTTTCTGAAATATCGCGTCACCACCCCCCGGTTTTGTGAAACGATATTCGGTAAATCCACCGCCGTTCAGACCGTTTTTCGTTTGTTCATGAATGAACTGCTTGCCGTCCGCGTCTTTTTCATCGAATCGGTATTTTCCTTCGAGATCCTTGCGTGTTCCATGGATCTCGGTCACGCCATTGACATTGTAGACATACATGTAGTTTCCGGCGCCAAAGCGCAGCGCGCGGATGGCATTACCGGCTTGTTCCTTCGCGGCGGCGTCGCTCAAGGCGCCGGTTTCAGCCATTTTATGATAGTGATTGGCAATCGAGACAGTCGCCTCGATGACCTGCCTGACTCCGGCCTTGCGTTCCTCAACCATCGTCTCCCGCAGATGGTAAAGATTAAAGCCGACCAATATCAGTATAACGAAAATAAAAAGACAGATCTGCAGTGCGAGCTTGCGCGACAGCCTCACATTTTGAAACATCTCCAGCATGGTCCCTCCGGCATACACCTAATGGCATATGTTAGATATCTCCGAAGGATTATTTCAAGAATAAAACAATGTCTCCGTCGAATAATCGTCAACAAATTGATTCATGTCATTTTTCAAAGATGTCGAAAAAAATCAACACGGTAGTATCGATGATAAATTATATAATATGATTGACCTAATTGATAGTTTACAAGACTAGAGATGACCACAACGTCGATGACCGGCTTGTCTACTGGATCATTGATACTGCGCCAGGCTGATCTGTCAGGGAATCGCGCCTTCGGCACCGTCTCTCGTTTGCCGACGGCTCGACACTGGACAACGGTCAATCAAAGCACAAGATTGCAAGATAACTGCCGTCGTGACCGAGAAGGCGAAGCATGGCCCACCGGGCATGCGGCGGGAAGCTCTTTGCTTTTTCTGTTCTCCTTGCGTGAAAGAACTCCCGCACCATGTCGGACCGCTCCAGTTCCCTGCGGCCTTTGATCGTCGCCTCGGTGATGATGTCCATGTTCATGGTCGCCATGGAGGCGACCATCGTCTCGACGGCGATGCCCCAGATCGTGGCTCACCTTGGTGGCTTGCGACTCTACAGTTGGGTGTTCTCTTCTTTTCTGCTCACCCAGACGGCCGCGACGGTGATCTTCGGGAAGCTCGCCGATCTTTACGGCCGGAAGCCCATCATGCTGACCGGCATCGGTGTCTTTCTTGTCGGGTCGATCTTCGCCGGTTTTGCCTGGTCCATGGCCTCCATGGTGCTATTCCGGCTCATTCAAGGTGTCGGCGCGGGGGCCATCATGCCGGTGGCCTTGACCATCATAGGAGATCTCTATCCGACACGGGAACGAGGAAAGGTGCAAGGTTATCTGGCCAGTGTCTGGGCCTTCTCGGCGGTCGTCGGACCGATGATCGGCGCGTTCATCGTGACCAAACTGTCGTGGGCCTGGATCTTCTGGATCAACCTCCCCATCGGTCTCGCCGCCGCCTGTGGATTTGCCCTGTTCCTGCGCGAAAAGACGAGGCAACAGCGTCCGTCGATCGATTTTGCCGGGGCGGGACTCTTCACATGTGCCATTGCGGCGCTGATGGGGGCGCTGACCGATATCTCCGGCACCGATCGGACCACGCTGGCGATTCTGGCCGCCGTCACTTGCCTCTGCCTGGCTCTTTTCGTACGGCAGGAGCGGCGCGCGCAGGATCCGATCATTTCCTTCGACCTTTGGAAAAGGCGCGCCATTGCCGCGGCCAATGGCGCCGGCGTGGTCATCGGAATGGTCCTCATGGGGCTGACCTCGTTCCTGCCCATGTATGTGCAGGGTGTCCTGCACCGATCCCCCATCGTCGCCGGCCTCGCTCTGACCATGGTAATGGTGGGATGGCCTTGCGGGGCCACGTTCACCGCACGCGCTTTCCCAAGATTTGGCCTGCGGCCGATCCTTCTGGCCGGAGGGCTCCTCCTGCCCATCGGCGCCGGCGTTCTCGTCTTCCTGACACCGGACAGTTCGCCGGTCATCGCCGGCATCGGATCACTACTGATGGGATTGGGCATGGGGCTTGTCAGCGTCAGTTCTTTGGTCCTGATCCAGGAAATCGTCGAACAGTCCGAGCGGGGAAGCGCGACCGCCTCAAACCTCTTCGCCCGCAACCTCGGCAGCACCCTGGGGGCCGCAGCATTCGGCGGCGTGCTCAACTATGGCCTTTCCCATTCGGCAAACGCCGGAAGCGCCAATTCGGATCAGCTCAGGGATCTTCTTCAAGCACAGACGACGCAGGTCAACACAGCACTGCAGACGACGCTGCAACACTCGTTGCACGTCACCTTCTGCGCCATGTTCGTGATTGCACTGGTCAGCATAGTCCTCACCCTGCTGGTTCCCGCCGCTGTTACACGCCGGATCGGTGAGGTACCGGCCGAGTAGAGCGCCTACCCTTTGCGACTTCCCCGATTCCGGCCGTGGCCGCCCGCATTTAACATGTCTTTATAGCTGTATAAATTTTAGTATATTAATTTTATAAGTTTTATGGAATAGAATTGGACTCATGTGAAGTTGATGGCCGCGCCGACCATCCCCTCTGGAGAGTCCGCCCGTGAGTTCTTCCTCAAGCCTGCGACATCTGCCGA
Organism: Telmatospirillum sp.; assembly: GCA_031291415.1. Lineage (GTDB taxonomy): Bacteria > Pseudomonadota > Alphaproteobacteria > Rhodospirillales > Magnetospirillaceae > Telmatospirillum. Next base: position 22,267 of record JARLJB010000025.1, on the reverse strand, counting down.
TTCTCGACCTTGCCCGGTTCACGACCTCGCCCCGCGAACGCGGAGCCTTTCTCACCGAACTGCGCGACACGGCTCGTAATGTCGGTTTCTTTTACCTCGCCGGCCACGGCATCTCCGATGCCCTGGCCGAGGAAGCCTTTTCGCTGTCGCGCCGTTTTTTCGACCTTCCATCCTCCGAAAAACTGGCGATCGAAATGGTTTATTCCCCCCATTTCCGCGGGTATACCCCGCCCGGCCGGGAATACACGCGGGGGTCCCCCGATTGGCGCGAGGAACTCGACGTCGGACTGGAGGCACCGGCCTTGCAGATCGGCCCCGAGACGCCAGCCTGGAAGCGCCTTCAGGGTCCCAATCAATGGCCGGCGGCGCTTCCCGAACTCCGTCCCGTCCTGTTGCACTGGCAATCCGAAGTCATCGGGGTCGCCACCACGCTGCTCAAGGCCTTCGCCCTTGCCCTCGGCCAACCGGAAGACACTTTCCAATCCATTTACAGCGGCACGCCCAATCAGTTGCTGAAGACCATCCTTTACCCGGCCCGCGACAAGACGACTGGCGACCAGGGCTGCGGCCCTCACAAGGACGGCGGTTTTCTGACCTTGCTGCGCCAACATCAGATTGGTGGCCTGCAGGTTGAAACCGAGCATGGCTGGATCGACGCGCCGCCCATTCCCGGCACCTTCGTGGTCAATATCGGCGAATTGCTCGAATTGGCATCCGACGGCTATCTGCGTGCCAATGTCCACCGGGTCATCACGCCGCCGGCCGGCGTCGACCGCCAATCGCTGGCCTTCTTCCTGGGGGCGCGCCCCGATTCGACGATTCCCCGACTCAGCCTGCCGGCCGAACTGGTGCCGCTGGCCCGCGGCCCGGAAGACGATCCCGACAATCCGCTGTTCTACGACGTCGGGCACAACATCCTGAAAAGCCGGCTGCGCTCCCATCCGGATGTCGCGCGTCGCCACTACGCGGACCTGCTCGACGCCGGATTTGTCTGATCACCAGGGGAAAAACGGTCATGGTGAATTCCATTTTCGGCGGCACCGGCACATCGATTTTCGAATCCATGTCACGTCTGGCGGCCGAGGTCGGCGCCATCAATCTCGGCCAGGGTTTTCCCGAGGGGCTTGAGCCGGACGTCGTTATTCAAGCGGCTATCCGGGCGCTGCAAGACGGGCCGCACCAATATCCGCCAATGATGGGAGTGCCGGCCCTGCGTCAGGCGGTCGCCGAGAACACCCGGCGTTTTCTCGGCCTCGCCGTCGACTGGGAAAGGGAAGTTCTTGTCACCTCAGGGGCGACCGAGGGACTTACCGATGCCTTCCTCGGTCTTCTCCAACCGGGCGACGAGGTCATTCTGTTCGAGCCGGCCTATGACAGCTACGCCACCATCATCCGCCGCGCCGGCGCCATCCCCGTTGCCGTCCGCCTGGCTCCGCCCGACTGGCGCCTGCCTGAGGATCGGCTGACGGCGGCGATCACCCCCAGGACCAAAGCGATCGTCATCAACACGCCGATGAACCCGATCGGCAAGATCTTCGACGACGAGGAATTGCGCGTCCTTGCCGATTGCCTGCTTGAGCACGACCTCGTCGCCATCTCGGACGAGGTCTACGAACACCTCGTCTTCGACGGCCGCCGGCACAGGACGCTGTTCGCTTTGCCCGAGGTCCGCGACCGCGTGGTCCGCATCGGCTCGGCCGGCAAGACGTTTTCCGTCACCGGCTGGAAGGTCGGTTATGTCACGGCCGACGCCAGGCTGCTGGCGCCGATCGCACGGGCCCATCAATTCATCACCTTTGCCACGCCGCCGGCTCTGCAAACGGCTGTGGCCTTCGGTCTGCGATTGGATGACAGCTATTTCGCCACACTCAAGACCGACCTTCAGAGCCGCCGAGACCTCCTGGTTACCGGCCTGCGAGAGGCCGGTTTCGATGTCACCGACGTGCCGGCGACCTATTTCGCCATCGCGGCCATTCGCGATCTCGACAAAGACCACGACGATTTCGCCTTTTGCCAAAGACTGACCCGCGAGGCCGGCGTGACGGCCGTTCCGGTTTCCTCCTTCTATGGCGCCCGCGACGTCAAGACCCACATCCGTTTTTGCTTCGCCAAGCAGCCCGGGACTCTCGAAGAGGCAATTTCCCGCCTTGCATCCTGGCGCGCCTGGAACAGCAGAAAGGCGGCATCATGAACCGGCCTCTCTCCCGCCCCGATGCCGCCGGCGCGATCGCCGCCCTTGGTTCCCTGCTCGGCGACCGAGCATCGACGGCGACCGCCATCCGCGATCACCATGCCCGCGACGAAAGTCATCACGCCGCACACCTTCCCGACATCGTGGTTTTTCCCGAAACCATCGAGGAAATCGCCGAAATCGCCCGCATCGCCACTTTGCATCGGATCGCCCTGGTGCCATTCGGCGCCGGCACAGGCCTGGAAGGTGGGGCAATTCCGGCGTTCGGCGGAATCTCGATCGACAGCTCGCGACTCGACCGCATCCTTGAAATCCGTCCCGACGACATGATCGCGCGGGTCGAGGCCGGTGTGCGCAGGCAAACGCTCAACGCCACGCTTCGCGATACCGGCCTCTTTTTCCCCGTCGATCCGGGAGCGGATGCCTCGATCGGCGGCATGGTGGGAACCGGGGCAAGCGGCACCAATGCGGTTCGATTCGGCGTCATGCGCGAAAATGTTCTTGGCCTTACCGTCGTCACCGCCGACGGTAAGGTGATTCGCACCGGCGGCTTGGCGCGGAAATCCTCGGCCGGCTATGATCTCACCCGCCTTTTCGTCGGCTCGGAAGGGACACTCGGCATCGTTGCCGAGGTGACGCTTCGCCTGCATCCGATTCCCGACGCAACGTCGGCGGTTGCAGGATTCCCGACGCTCGCCGCGGCAGTCGCCACCGTCACCGACATCAAACGGGCCGGCATTCCGATCGGTCGGGTCGAACTCGTCGACGACAGTCTGGTCGCGGTCATCGAGCGTCACAGCCCTCTCGGACTTGACGCCCTGCCGACGCTCTATTTCGAGTTCCACGGGACGCCCCACGAGATCTCCGCGATTTCCGAAACGGTGGAAGAGATCGTAGCCGACCACGGCGGAACCAATTTCCGATGGATGCGGGGGGCGGAGGAGACGAGAAAGTTCTGGGAGACGCGACGGCTGGCCTTGGCCTGGGCCAAGCAGGAGCGGCCGGCCAGCGTTTCCTGGCCGTCCGACGTCTGCGTACCGATCTCGAAACTGGCCGAGGTGATCCTGGCCACCAAGGCCGATATCGCCACGTCGTCCGTCCCCGCCCATATCGTCGGCCATGTCGGCGATGGCAATTTCCATTGCGTCTTCATGCTCGATCCGGCAAACCCCGCCGAAGAAGCCGAGGTCGCGCGGCTTAACGACCGCATCGTCGCACGCGCCATCGCCGCCGGCGGCACCTCGACCGGCGAGCACGGCGTCGGCCTCGGGAAACGGGCCTGGATCGAAACCGAACATGGCGCTGATGCCTTGGAGGTGATGCGGGCGGTGAAGGCCGCGCTCGATCCCTTTGGCCTTCTCAATCCCGGCAAGATCTTTCCGGCCTTGCCCGAAGACGACCAAACCGACCACCCGTCTCCCACGTCGATCAGAGGAAATATCCCACCATGCGTTTGACCGCCGGCCTCGCTTGCGTTGTTTCCGCCCTCTCGCTTTTCGTCCTTCCGGCCGGCCCAAGCCGTGCCGAAACCATTCGCGTCGGCGTCACCTCCGGTCCCCATGCCCAGATCGTCGAGGCACTGGTCCCGGTGGCCAAGGCGAAAGGGCTCGACGTGAAGGTCATCGAATTCTCGGATGGCACGATGATCGACGCCGCCACCGACGAGGGCGAACTTGACGCCAACGCCTTCCAGCACACCCCCTATCTCGACCAGCAGAACCATGATCGCGGCCTTGATATCGTGTCCGTGGCAAGGACCGTGCTCCTGCCGATCGCCGGCTATTCGCGGAAATACAAATCCGTCACCGACTTGCCCAAAGGCGCCAAAATCGCCATCCCCAACGATCCGACCAACGCCGGGCGATCGCTGAAACTGCTGGAGGCCGGCGGCTTGCTCAAGCTGACGCCGGGCGTCGGCTTCAATGCCACGGTCCTCGACATCGTCGAAAATCCGAAGGCTGTGAAGGTTATCGAACTTGAAGCGACGCAGGTTCCCCGTTCGCTGGAGGACGTCGATTTCGCGGTCATCAACACCAACTTCGCCATCCAGGTCGGCCTCGACCCGATCAAGGATTCGCTGCTGCGCGAGAGCGAGCAGTCCGAATATTTCTGCCTGATCGGCGTGGCCCGCAAGAACGCCGGCAAGCCCTGGGTAAAGACGCTGGTCGACAGCTACCGCTCGCCCGAGGTCAAAACTTTCGTCGCCTCCACCTTCAAGGGCAGCATTCTTCCGGGCTGGTGAGAAGCCGGTGGTAACGGCGCCCGGCGACGACGGATCATCCCTCTTTGACGAATTCCGCCTGAATGGAAACATTGATCTGATCGCCGACAGCCGGGAACCATGTGCCAAGGCCAAAAGAAGAGCGATCGAACGATCCCGTCGCGGCAAAGCCCAAGGTGTGCGCCCGCGTCAGCGGATTGGGCGCCCCACCATTGAAGGTGACCGCGAGGGTAACCGGACGCGATTGCCCATGGATCGTCAAATTGCCGACCATCTCGCCCCTATTGTCGCCGGTGCGCTTCAAATTTGTGCTGTCGAAACGAATGTCCGGATAGCGGCCGATATCGAGCATCTCCGGGCCGCCAACCTGGCGATCAAGCTCCGGATCGTTGGTATCGACGCTCGCCGTTTCGATGACGGCATGCACCTGGCTTTCGTCGGGATGCTCCGGGGCTAAGTCGAGCGAGGCGGACACGCGATCGAAACGCATGACGAAGCGGGCATAGTGCAGATGGTCGATATCGAAGGCGAGGCTCCAATGATGGGGGTCAAGCTGGTACCGGCCGGCCGGCGCTTCGAGGGGATTGGCGTCCGTCGTGTGCGTGACCACCCGCAAGGCGGTGCACGAGCCGGAGAGCAGCAAGAGACTGCCGGCCAGCCCGAGCCGCACCACCAGACGACGAACCTGTGCAAGGGTCGGGAAGTGCAAACTCCGCCCGATTGGACGACAGAACGACAAATTGGGGCTGATCCCGAACGACATCAAAAGACCCCCCACTCGTAAGAACCCTCTCACAAGTGGGGAAGCCTCTCCTCCGGCGCAATCCGACCACCGGCGCCCTGGCAAAACCGTCATCTCGTTGCCGCGGCTGGAATAAGGACAGTCAGCCCTTCCGGATGTCCTGGATGAACAGATCGACATGCGAGGTCAGGCTTTCCGCCTGACGGGAAAGATCGCCCGCCGCGCTGAGAAGCAGCTCGGCGCTGTTACCGGTTTCGCTCGATGTCTGTTGCAGCCCGACGATGTTGACCGTCACCTCATTGGTCCCGGTGGCGGCTTGCTGCACATTCCGCGCGATCTCCTGGGTCGCGGCGCCCTGCTCCTCGACCGCCGCGGCAATGGCCGACGTGGTCTGATTGATCGCCGTGATGTTGCCGGTGACCGTCTCGATGGCCCTGACCGCTTCCCGCGTGGCGTTCTGAATGCCAGTCACCTGCTGCCCGATGTCTTTTGTCGCCTTGGCAGTCTGAGTGGCCAGGAGTTTGACCTCGCCGGCGACCACGGCGAAGCCCTTGCCGGCATCACCGGCGCGTGCCGCCTCGATCGTCGCGTTCAGGGCAAGAAGATTGGTCTTGCTGGCGATATTGGTGATCAGATTGACGACCTCGCCAATCTTCTCCGCCGCCACGGCCAGGTTGCCAACGATACTATTGGCGCGCTGCGCCTCATCGACCGCGTTTTGACTCATCGACGCCGATTGCGTGACCTGGCGACTGATCTCGTTGACCGAGGACGCCAATTCCTCGGCTGCCGAAGCTACCGTCTGCACATTGGCCGAGGCGCTTGTCGCCGCCTTGGCCACGGTCGCCGACTGGTCCGATGCCTGTTCGGCCATCGACGTCAACGAACCCGCCGTCGCCTGCAATTCGGTCGCTTGCGACGAGACACTCTGCACGATTCCCTTGACCTGCGATTCGAAGCTGTCAGCCAAGGCCAGGCTTGCGTTCCGACGTTCGAGAACGAGACGGGCTTCGGTCTGCTTCTGCTCGTCCTCAAGCTGCCGTTTAGCCGACGCATTGTCCTTGAAGACTTGCAGAGCCCGCGCCATTTCGCCCAATTCGTCGCGATAGCCGGTGCCTTCGATCTCGATGGTCAGATCGTCGTTCGCCAAGCGCTGCATGCGATTGGTCAACCGGGTCAACGGCCCGACAATGCTCCGCAGGATGACGAATGCCGCACCGACGATCACCACCAGGACAGCGACGATACCGGCAAGCAGACGAAAGACGGCGGCATCGATCTCTTTTTCCATGCCATCGAGATAGATCCCCGAGCCGATCGCCCAATTCCATTCGCGAAAGCTCACGGCCATCGAAAGTTTCGGCTGCGGATCGGTATTCCCTGCTTTGGCCCAGACATAGCGAACGAATTCGCCTTGCCCGCGTTCGGCCACCTCACTGAGGCGCTCAAAGACCCGCACGCCATTTGGATCTTGCATCCCGAGGATGTTGCTGCCTTCGGCCTTCGGATTGGACGGCAGAAGAACGGCGATGCCCTTGTTGTCCCAAATGAAAACGTACTCGCCATCGTTGAACTGCATCTGGCGCAGTGTTTCCGTCGCCAGCCGCTTCGCCTCCTGTTCGCTGATCGCACCGCTCGCCGCCTGCCGCTCCCAATGCAGGACGATGTGACGCGCCGCATCGAGAATGTAGGACACCGATTTGCGATGGTCGTCGAGCATCTCCGAACGCAGGCTGCGCACCGCCAGAACCGAAGACCCAACGAGACCAAGCGCGGCCAGGGCGACGATAAGGCCGATGCGGGCGGAAACGCGCAATTGCCGAATATTCATGGCGGAGGTCCAATTCCAGAGATGTGTTCCTGTTTTAATATTTACCGGAGACAGCTCTCTGGATATCCCAATATAGGGACAAATGGTGTTTACTAATTATTCATGGCATTTATTATAAATACGTCTCAGCTATTCTAAAATATTCCATCAATTTTGTTAAGGATAAGAAATTATCTCGTAAAAGTGGAATCATACCAAATGCCGGTTCAATATTCGATCCGATAGGTCAGTCCGACGCTGCTACCCGGGTCGTTTTCCGGCGTTGCGTCCGTCGTGCCCGTTGTTCCCCCAGTGCCGATCGTCGTCTCGAGCTTCAACTTTTCCGTGAGATCGATCTGAACCTGGGCGCGCGTTCCTCCCGTCGTCCCCTGCTGCGCCCCGACATAGACGCCATTCGCGACATATTTCCCGGCTTGCAGACTGGCGCCGCTACCACTGCTGCCACTGCCGGCGGACAACCGGTCGAGGCCCAGGCCCTTGCGGATCGCCCCCAAAGGATCGAGGCCGCCGCCAACGTTGGTTAGAGACGCCACGGCCTGGGCAATTTGGGCGATCTGCAGTGGACTCAGCTGCTTGACGCTTTGTCCGAAGATCAATTGCGCCAGCACTTCGTCCTGCGGTAACGCCGGCACGCTTCCGAGTTCGATCGTCGGCGCGTCGGCATAGCCGCCAACCGTCAAGGTGGCTGTGACATTGGAGACGGAAGACTCCGCGACGAAGTGAAGCGTCGGATCGATCTTCCCGGTCACGCCGGCTCCGTCAAAGCCCACCCGCCCGCTGACGAAATTCAAAGTCTTGCCGGCCAAACTGAAAGTTCCGTGCCGAAGATCGAAACCACCGGACATCCGCGGATCGAGATTGCTTCCCTCGACATGGATTTGGCCGGACATCTCGGCATCCACGCCATGGCCGCGCACGAATACCCGCTCTGGCGCCAACAGGGTGAGATCCAGGTTCAGCGGCGCCACCGGCATCGGCGGCGGTGAACGGTCCTGACCGCGCCGTTGAACGTCGAGCACCGCGATGCGGCTTGCAAAGCTCTCGGGAATATTGATGTCGGCCCGCCGCACGCGGATGGTGCCGGCCAGCGCCAGTTGACCCGCCGCCTGACCGCGCACGGTCATGTCGGCATCGAGATTGGCGGTCAGGAGGTCGCTGGCCAGCGGCCGGGCGTTCGCAGCGGTGATCGCAAGCTCGACCGGAATCCCCCCGGCGAACAGATCCACCGTCCCGCTCGCCGAAATGGTGCCGGGCCCCGCCTTGGCCGTGGCCGAGACGATATGGAGCGCGCCGCACGTTGCCTCGACCCTGGCGGTCACGTCACTGAGTTCCACCCCCAGCAGGAAATCCTGTACCGCACCCTTTGCGAGCTCCACGGTGCCCGTGACGCAAGGGGCCACCAGACTGCCGGTCACCGCGGCATCCAATGTCACTTGGCCACGGATGGCGCGATCCCCGGTCAGGAAAATCGGCCCCAAAATCGCCAGATCCATCGTCCCGCCGGTCTTGACGTTCAAAGATCCTGCCGCCTGCAGGGCGACGTCGCCCGAGGCCTGCAGGTCGATGGTTTTTCCAGCCTTGAACGACGCCGTCAGCTTGACCGACTGCTCCTGCAGAACGCCGGTGACGTCGAGGTCGCCGGGCGCCAGGACGCCGGCCGCGCCCCCCGGCAGTTGCAGTCCCTGGCCGCTCACCCGGACGGTGCCGCCTGGCTTCTCCGTCGTGCCATTCAGCGCGACATCGACGGCAACCGTCCCATGAGCAAGGGGAATCGGCAGACATTGGGAAGCCAGTCCCCCTGTGACATTCCGCAGCGACGCGTTTAAGTCCAGCTTCGGCGACAGCCGGCCGGCAATGTCCAATAGGGCTTGGCGCACGCCGATCTGCAGATGGTCGACCGTGACGCCGCCGGCAAAATCGATGCGGGCCGGGGCAAGAAGACGGGCCGTTTCACCGCAAGACCGGGCTTGCAGCATGGTGACCCCGAGACGCTGGTGGAGGACGTCGAGGGTGGCGTCGGCCATCACCTGCGCAGCAATGTCCGCATGCTGCAAATCCGTGGTCAGATGCAGAGCCAGAATGTCGGTCGTCCCGCTGGCGTCGAGTGTGGCGTTACCGGCCACCCCGCTGGCGGAAATGTCGTTTGCGGTGACCTGCACGGTTACTTTCGGTAGTGTCGAGGTCGCCTCGACTGTCGCGGTGATCGCGGCTCTGCCGATGCTGTTCCCCGCGAGGGTGAGGTCGGTCGCGTTTATCGCCAGACGGGTTTGCGCACGCCCATTCTTCTCTGCCATCGCGACGCTGCCGTCGAGCTTGCCGGTCACATCCGAACCGAGCAGTCTCCGAAAGTCGGCGAGACGAGCCACCTGCAACCGGATATCTCCATGCGGCGTCTGCCAATCCGGATCGGTAATAATCCCGCCATGCGCCTCGGCGCTTTTCCAGCGCGCGCGTTCGATCGCCACATTGATCATCCCGTCCGCCCGACGCTGCGTGACCACCGTCACATCGAGCGGCGCACCGTCGAAGGCGCCTCGCATGCTGAGCTGACTCGCCGGCGAACTCGGCAGGCCCTGCGCGCGGATGGAAACCGCGATGGGGCTTTTCGGCAGCCCGTCGGCCGAGAGCTCGCCAGTAACGTCGGCGGCCACCGTCGGATCGCTTTCCGCGCCATGCAGGCTGCCTTTCGCCGACAGGCTGCCGGTCGTGTTCGGCGTCAGCGACGAAAGATCGGCGACGGCCAGGTCCCACGAGAAATCGAGGGCGCGCCCCTTGTCGGTACCGACGAGGGAAAGATGCAGCGATTTTCCATCGATGGCGGCTCGCTCGATCTCTATGTCGTCCCCCCGCAAAGCGGCCGCGATATCAACCCTGGTTTCCTTGCCGATCAGCCGTTGGGCCGCCGAAGCGCCACCATCTGCCCCCAGGGTTCCCCCGAGCGTCAGGAGCGTGGCACCGTCTTTCTCCGTCGCCTCGGCAACCAATTGGGCATGGCCCTGCAACTCGATGCCGGCCGCCTCGGCAATCGGACCGAGGACGGGCAAATCGAGGTTGGCCTTCGCCATCGTCGCACCGTTCAAATTGACGCGGCCGGTAGATTGCAACAACGGATGGGCGATCATGAAGGTCGCGGGAATCAGAGGATCGTCGAGCCGCGCGTCAACATCGAGCGTCAGCGGCGTCCCCGCGAAAAGATCCGGCTTCGGTCCCGGAATGCGCAGATCGAGAGCCACCGCCGCGACATGCAGAGTACCGGCATTGCCGGAAAGCTCCGCCTTGAGGCTTTGCGCGCCGCCGCCGGCCGCCTGCGGCGCTTCGAAATCGAGATGACCACTGACGGTCGGTCGAGTGAACGGGCCTTGCACCTCGGCCGTCACCAGCACCGATCGCCAGGACAAATCGGCCCGCGGCGCCATGGCCGGCGCCTCTGCCCGGAGGCCGAGCGTCAGGCTCTCGGTTGCCAGATCAATCGTGCCGTCGACGCTGGCGTCGAGCAAACCGGCTTTGACGGTGATATGCGCCTGTTCGGCCGATCTTGGACCTTGCAGGCTTGCCTCTAGGGAAAGCCCGCCGAGATCGGGCAAACCGGCAATAGTGGAGAGCAGACCCCCGGCAGGTTCTTGCGCACTGAGATGACCGTCTGCTTTCTCGCCATCGAGCGTTCCGCTGAGAGTGAGCGTGCCGGGAGCGTCAAGCCCGGTGCCGGCGAGATCGATGCTTCCCGTTCGCGACGACAGTAGATGCAGGCTTCCCTGCACCGCAAACGCGGTGGTCCGGTCGGCAAGCGGGGCGTCAAGTTCGACACGGCGCAATCGCAACGCATTCAAATCGATCGCCAATGGCAGTTCGAAACCGCTGCCGGTCGTCGTATTTGACGATGCGGGCGGCATGCGCCGCACCGTCACCCGGCTGGCCTGCAACTGGTCGATCCGGACCCGCCCGGACAAAAGACTGAGGGGCGACCAGTCAAGCGCCAGATCGTCGATTTCCAGCCAGGCTCCCTCGTTATCGCGCACCTCCAGATGCGACAGACCGAAAGCATCGGGGAATCGGCCGGACACCCCCCGGACCACCACTTGGCCGCCCGAAATCTTCGGGACCATCTGTTCGACGAGACGGCGGCCTGGCTCGACATTGGCGCCGATCACCAGGAGGGCCAGCGCCAGCACCGACACGGCAAGAAGGCCGCCAATCGTCCAGCTGAAATTCTTGATCGCGCGCCGCATCAGAAGGACTGCCCCAAGCCGATATAGAGTTCAAACCCATCCCCGCCCGGCGGCCGCTTCACGGGAACGGCGACATCCATGCGGACGGTGCCGATCGACGTGTAATAGCGAGGTCCGCCGCCGGCGCCGACACGCATGGCGCCACGGAACGGGACGCTGGTGTCACCGACCTGTCCGGCGTCAATGAACGCCGCCAACCCGAAATCGTCGAACAGACGTTGGCGGAGCTCGATGGTGCCAGCGTCGATGGAGGTACCGCCGATCGGTTTGCCATCAGCGAAAAGCGGCCCGACCGTCTGGTAGCGAAAGCCCCGCACAGTACCGCTACCGCCGCCGTAGAAACGCTGATCGGGCGGCAGTTGGAACTGCGTGGCCCCTTGCACGCTGCCGGCCAGCCCCCGCAAAGCCAGAACACTTCTGCCATCCCGGCTTATGCCGAACCGGGCCAAATCGATATAGACCGAGCCTGAGGCCTGCAGCGTCACGAAGGTTGCGTCGGTGTGACCAAACGACTCGAAGGGCGTAAAGCTCAAGGTCGTCCGCATGCCATGGGTTGGATCGAGCAGCGGGTTGGTCGTTCCAGTATCGTCGAAGGCCGCCGTCAATGGAACGCCAACCATTTCATACTGACGCGTCACCCCCTCCTGCAGGATCTTCTCGATCTCTGTGGAAAGGCCGATGCCGGCCGTCCATTCATCAGTCACTTTACGGTGCAGCGACGCCCCCGCCGTTATCGCGTCCTGATCATAGGCCTGCAGGTTCTGCTTCAGAACGCCGGCATCGAATTGCAAAGACTGGTCGCGGACCAGAAAGTCGGGCTTGATGAATTGGCCGGTGAAATTGTAGCCGAGCCCTCGCGTGGCACCACCGCCAAGCCCGGTCGCCGCCGCCCCAAGGTTAAGCTGTTCGGCCTCTCCGAACAGATTGCGGTCGCTCCAGGTTACTTTGGGCGTGCCGCCGAGATCGGTCGAATAGGCCGCCGTCAGGCCAACCACGTGCTTCGGGCGTTCCTGCACATCGAAAACCAAAGGGATTTGCCCATTGGCATCGGCTTGCGGCACGGTTCTAACCGCGACACCGGAAAAGACGCCCAGTGACGCCAAATCCATGCGAGCCGCCTCGATCTGGCTTGGCTGGTAAAGCTGACCGGTATGCACGCTCAACCGCCGGCGCACAAAGGCGTCGCTGACATCGCGGGTTCCTTCGATGGTGATAACCCCGATCGTCAGACGCCGTCCTGCCTCGACCTTGAAGGTGATGTCGAGACTCTTTTCATTGTCGTCGAGGAGAGCTACCGGCGATTCGACCGCGGCCAGCGCGTACCCGTCTTCCTGCAACGCCGCCAACAATTGCGAACGCGCCGCCAGCACGTCGGCGGCGACCGCCGGCTGCCCCGAAACGATGGCGAGCTTTTGAGCGACCTCAGGGGGACAATCGCCGGTGATCGCGACGCGCCCCAGATGATATTGCTGGCCCAGTTGCACGGCCACGTCGATCGCAATGGTCTCTTCGGCGGGATAGGCCTGCAGAGTCTCGACAAGGTCCGCGTCGTCGAGAGATCGCCCATCGATCCTGATCGTCACATGGCCGTCGTAGTATCCAAAACTGCGCAGCGCCGTTTCCAGACGCGGAACATCGTCCTTGGCCCGTGAGATCAGGGCAAACGGGCCGGCAGGAGCCCGCTGCTGCAGAGTCTGGAGCTGCGAGCTGTCGCGCAATGCCGAATCCAGTGACGAATCGTCACTGGATTGAATTGAAAGACCATAAGGCTGTGGATCGGCGGCATACGACCGAGGCGTCGCCAGCGATGCAGCCAGAAAAGACGCTGCACCGACGAGAAAGAATGATCTTGCGCGGTCGGACATTCATCTCCGCAGTGTCATTGGATGATATTCACGGTTGTGGCCCCGTCTGACGAGATATGTCTCTTCCGACCGGAAAATCAAACTCCGATGAGGACCAGGGGACAAAAAAGGCCGCGTAAACTTATGAGCGAAATAGAGCTGGATCCTCGAAGATGGCGCCTGACGGAACGCTGCGGCTCGCGGCGTGGCTGGCAGAGCACCCCCCCCCCGAGAGCCGCACACCAGGAACGTGTTGCCTCCATAGTTTTTCAGAAATTAAGCTGGAAGCTGTTCTGTATCTCGCAATATTTTTGTTACATTATTCAATGTTAAGTAATATATCTGTGATATTTCAGATACATTTTCATCACAGGAATAATATAGTTATGTATTTATATGGACTGATTTTCCCAATGGTGCTTATTTCACCCGCTGTTCCACGCTGCCCGGCTGATCACCATGCGGCGTGATTGGCCGTTATTGTCATCCGCCGCCGGATGAATCGGTGATTGAACACTGGGGAGAGTTTCAAAATGAATATTCGCGAAATCACTATTGTTGGCATCCTCGCCGCTTGCTCCGTGTTGCCGGGACCTGCTTACGCCTGCGCTCCGCAGGAGGCCACCGTCAAAGAGACCGAGTTGAGCCAGCTTGTGCGGACCAGGATGACCCTGGATCCAGTGGGGGCGCAGGCGCTTATGGCCAGGATGCAGCCGGTCATGCAATCCTATCAGGGAAAATTGTCATCAGGCGGTGCGGTCGACTGGGACAAGGTCTGCAGCCAGTATGACAACCTGATCAAGCTGGCAAAATAGAGCACGCGTGGCACCGCCCGTGAACAAGGATAAGCTTGGGCGCATCAGGAGCCTGGGAAGACAAGGATAACCAAGCATGATCGATAGTCAGACGGGCCACCGTTGCAGTTGGGCAGACACCGATCCGCTGATGCGGGCGTATCATGACGAGGAATGGGGGGTTCCCGAACGCGACTCGCGCGCCCTTTGGGAAAAACTGATGCTGGACGGCTTCCAGGCGGGACTCGCCTGGATCACCGTGCTGCGCAAGCGGGACGCATTCCGCCAGGCCTTCTCCGGTTTCGATCCGGCCCTGATCGCCCGTTTCGACGAGAACGACATTCGCCGCCTGCTCGACAATCCCGGCATCATCCGGTCCCGCGCCAAGATCGCCGCGACGATCGGTGGCGCCAGGATCTACTGCGACATGGCGGAGCGTGGGGAGGATTTTGGCACCTTCTGCTGGTCATTCACCGACGGCAGGCCCCTGAAAAGCGATGGCAAAAGCCGGATCATCACCACTCCACTATCCGAACGCATATCGAAGGAGCTGAAGCGGCGGGGCTTCAAGTTCGTCGGCCCGACCATCGTCTATGCCTGGATGCAAGCCGTCGGCATCGTCAATGATCATTCCATCGACTGCTTTCGACGCGATCAAGTCGGCTAGGGTGTGTCGTCAGTTACGGTTTTTCCGTCACATTGTCCGGTCATTCCCACGCAAGCGGGAATCCATGCCTCAACCGCAACTATTTTTGGTCGCAAAGCCATCGTTCTTTCCAACCATGGATCTCCGCTTTCGCGGGATGACGACGACAAAATACCCGCAGACGAACCTTTGAGGTAACTGACGACAGGCCCTCGTGGCCGGGGGGCAGAGGGGACTCCTCAACGGGCGTCACCCGATCGTTTCGGCATGATTAATTCATTCGATTGACTGAATTGGTCGAATGAATTAATGTTCTCGCGTTATCAGCCAAGGAACTTGAACGATGCCGCGCATTCCGACCCCGCGTGGGGATCATGGTGACATGACGCGAGAGAAACTTCTGGCAGCCGCCGTCGATACATTCGGCCAGCGGGGTTTCGATGGCGCCTCGACGAGACAGTTGGCCGAAGCCGCCGGCGTCAATTTGCAGGCCATTCCCTACTATTTCGGCGGCAAGGAAGGGCTTTACCGGGCGGCGGCGGACTATGTCGCGAACGCCATTTCGAACTATGTGTCGTCGACCAGGGACCGTGTCCGCACGCGGCTTCTTGAGGCCCAGGCCCGAGGGATCGCAATCGACGCGTCGGAAGCACGAGGTCTGCTGACGGAACTTCTGCAGACCATGGTCGAGCTTTTCACCAGCCGGCAATCGGAGCCATGGGCGCGGTTCATCCTGCGCGAACAGGCAGCCCCCACGGACGCCTTCGACATCCTTTTCAGTCACATGATGAGACCGTTGTTCGATGTTTTCGCGCAATTGCTCGCTGTCCTTCTTGGCGAAGCCCCAACCTCGGAGCATGTCCGCCTGCGGTCGATGGCGTTAGTGGGCAGCGTCATGGTGTTCCGGGTAGCCCACGCGGCGGTGCTGGCGGTTCTCGACAAGCCCGAGCTTGGTCCCCATGAAACCGGCGCCATCAGATCCCTCGCCGCCGAATTGGTTGCCTCGATCAGACCGGAGGACACCACCAAATGAAAAAGAAACTCGCCCTCGCCGGCGTTCTGTTGCTGGTCGCGGTCGCCCTGGCCGCCACCGGATTCGACATTCCGGCCCGCATGGGATGGAGCGGCAAGCGGGACGCCCCCTTGACACTTTATGGCAACGTCGACATCCGCCAGGTGCAGCTTGGTTTCCGCGTTGGTGGACGCATCGCCGAAGCACTGGTTGACGAGGGCGATACCATAGAGGCCGGCATGGTTCTGGCACGCCTGGATCCGCAACCTTACCAGGATACGCTGCATTCGGCGGAAGCGCAGCTTCGCGAACGCAAGGCGACCCGCGACAAACTCGTTGCCGGCCCGCGGGTGGCGGAGATCGCCCAGGCCAGGGCCGTCTACGCCGAACAGCAGGCCAATCTGGTGAACGCCCGCAAGGACTTTGAAAAAGCGCGCAACCTGTTGCCGAGCGGTGCCGTTTCGCAGAGCATTTTCGATCAGGCAACCGCCGCGAAGGACATGGCGGTTGCCCGCGAAAGCGCGGCGCGAGAAGCCTTGCGTCTGCTTGAGGAGGGGAACAGGGCAGAAGATATCGAGGCCGCCCGGGCCAGCCTTTCGGCAGCGGAAGCCAGTCTTTCGGCGGCCAGAACGTCGCTTCAGGATACCGAGATCCGCGCCCCGGCCGACGGAACCATTCTGTCGCGCGTTCGCGAACCGGGCGCCATCGTGTCGACCAGTGATATCGTCTACGTCCTGTCGCTCGACCAGCCGGTCTGGGTCCGCTCCTATGTTCCCGAAACCGACCTCGGACGGATTCATCCCGGGATGACCGTGACGCTGACAAGCGACGGCACGCCGGCTCACCCCTATCAAGGAACCATCGGCTTCGTTTCGCCCGTCTCTGAATTCACGCCGAAGTCGGTCGAGACGCCGGAACTCCGCACGGATCTTGTTTACAGGCTCCGTATCGTCGTCGATCACGCCGACCCCGGATTGCGTCAAGGAATGCCGGTCACTGTGCACGTGCCTCGCACGACCACATCGGCGGGGGACGCCAAATGACCTGTCCGAACGGGAGCCCGGGCACCAGACAGGATCCCGACGAACTCGTTCGCTTCCTGGACGTCGGCAAGCGGTTCGGGAAAGGCCGCCCGGCTCTCGAAGGCATCTCCGGCACGATCGATGGCGGCGAAATCACCGGCCTGGTCGGACCAGACGGAGCCGGCAAGACAACGCTGATCCGCCTGATGACCGGCCTCATGCTCCCCGACAGCGGCAGGATCGAGGTGTTCGGGTTCGACACCCGTCGCGATGCCGCCCGGATTCACCCCGAGATCGGTTACATGCCGCAACGGTTCGGTCTCTACGAAGATCTGTCCGTTCAGGAAAATCTCGATCTCTACGCCGATCTCCGGGGACTTCCGCCAGCGGAGCGCCCCGCCGTTTTCCAGGAATTGCTGGCCTTCACCGATCTCAAGAGATTTACCGACCGCCTGGCCGGCAGGCTGTCGGGCGGCATGAAGCAAAAGCTGGGACTGGCCTGCGCGCTGATCCGTAAGCCGCGCCTGCTCCTCCTCGATGAGCCGGGCGTCGGCGTCGATCCGATCTCGCGGCGCGATCTCTGGGCGATGGTCAAGACTCTGACGGCCGAAGGTACCGGAGTTCTGTGGTCGACGGCCTATCTCGACGAGGCCGAAGCCTGCGACCGCGTCTTCCTGCTCAACGAGGGAAAACTGCTGTTTTCGGGACAACCGGCCGACTTGACCGGTCGTGTCGCCGACCGGGTCTTCAAAATGACCGGGATCACCGGCCGTCGTCGCCCAATTCTCGCCGAAATGCTCGATCGCGATGGAGTCGTCGACGGCGTGCTGCAAGGCGAAGCGGTCCGTCTCGTCATGGCTGCCAACGCCTCGATCGAAAATGCGACGCGCGGCATCGCCGAGGGGAAAGTCTCCGTCGTCCCGGCGGCACCACGTTTCGAAGACGCTTTTGTCGATATGCTGGGCGGTGGGCCGGGTGGCCGATCGGCCTTGGCCGAGACAACCGCCCGGCTGGACATCAGCGATCAGCGCCCCGTCATCGAAGCGCACGGCCTGACCAAGCGATTCGGCGACTTCACGGCGGCCGACAACATCACATTCGATATTCCGCGCGGGCAGATCTTCGGACTTCTTGGACCGAACGGCGCCGGCAAATCGACCACTTTCAAGATGTTGTGCGGCCTTTTGAAACCAACGGCGGGCGAAGGCCGTGTCGCCGGCTTCGACCTGCGCCGCGACACCGCCGAAGCACGTAACCGCCTTGGCTACATGGCGCAAAAATTCTCGCTCTATGGCGATCTCAGCGTCGACCAGAATTTGGACTTTTTCGCCGGCGCCTATGGCCTCAAGAATCCCCTGAAGCGCGAGAGAATCGCGCTTCTCAGCGACATCTTCGATTTCAAAACCTACCGGGGAATGTCGGCGAAGGATTTGCCTCTTGGCCTCAAGCAGCGCCTTGCCCTGGCCTGCGCCGTCATTCACGGTCCCGATGCCCTGTTTCTCGACGAACCGACCTCGGGCGTCGATCCGATCACCCGGCGGGAATTCTGGACCCATATCAACGCCCTGGTCGAAAAGGGCATCACCGTTCTGGTGACCACCCATTTCATGGACGAGGCCGAATACTGCGACCGCATCTCGCTGATCTATCGCGGCCGTTCGATCGCCTTGGGATCGCCCGACTCGCTGAAAGCCAGCATCGCGACGGCCGCACATCCCGATCCGACGATGGAAGACACCTTCGTCGCGCTGATCGGGAAATTCGACGAAAAGAGCGCGGCATGAATAAGACCAATCCATCCACCGCTACCGGAACTGTCGGTGCTTCCCAGCGGTTACGGCGGTTCGCGGCGCTGGTTCGCAAAGAGACATTTCAAATCGTCCGCGACCCCAGCAGCATTTTGATCGCCTTTGTTTTGCCGACGATCCTGCTCTTTCTTTTCGGTTATGGCGTTTCGCTCGACGCCACCCACACGCGGATCGGGCTGGTCGTCGAAAGTTCGACACCGCTCGCCCAGGATCTTGCCGCCAGTTTTCAGGCATCCCCCTACTTCGACGTGATCCAGGGCCGCGATCGGCGGCAGTTCGAGGACGATCTCATTCTCGGACGGATCAAGGGCATCGTGGTGGTTCCATCGACTTTCGCCGCGGACATCGCGGCAGGAACCCACCCCCGGATTCAGGTGATCGTCGACGGGTCCGACCCCAATACGGCGAACTTCGTGCAAAATTACGCCCAGGGCGTCGTCGCGACGTGGCGGGGCATGAACGCGACGGAAGCAAAAGCCCGCCCGCCCGCCATCACGATCGGACAACGCTTCTGGTTCAACCCGGAACTGGCCAGCCGGAACTTCCTGGTTCCAGGATCCATCGTGATCGTCATGACTCTTGTCGGAACCTTGCTGACCTCGCTGGTGATCGCCCGGGAGTGGGAACGGGGAACCATGGAGGCGATCATGGCGACGCCGGTGACGGCAGCGGAACTCCTTCTTGGAAAAATTCTGCCCTATTTCGTCCTCGGCCTGGCGTCCATGACCTTATGCGTCCTGTTGGCGGTATTCCTGTTCGGAGTGCCATTCAGGGGATCGGTGCTCGCTCTTTACCTGCTGTCGGCGACATTTCTCGTTCCGGCGCTCGGACAAGGCTTGCTGATCTCGGCCATTACCAAGAACCAGTTCCTCGCCTCGCAACTGGCTCTCATCTCGGCCTTCCTGCCGGCTTTCATCCTGTCCGGTTTCATTTTCGAAATCGGCTCGATGCCGCGGGTCATTCAGGGCCTGACGCTGATCGTGGCGTCGCGTTACCTGATCCCCAGCCTGCAGACGGTGTTTCTCGATGGCGACATCTGGCCGATGTTCCTGCGCAACATCGGCGCCACGCTCGTCATCGGCGCCGTCTTTTTCCTGATCGCCGTCCGCAATACACGAAAAAGGATCGGCTGAGATGTGGTGGACCCGCCTCAAGGCTCTCATCGTCAAGGAAATGCTGGCCGTACTGCGCGATCCCAAAAGCCGGGCCATTCTGATTGTGCCCCCCGTCGTGCAGCTTCTCGTCTTTTCCTATGCGACGACTCTCGACGTGAAGAACGCCGACGTCATGGTCCTCAATCATGATCGCGGCCAATGGGGACAGGAACTCGTCCGTCGCATCGACGGCGCACCAACCATCAGCACCATCCGGTTTGCCCAGAATCCGGCGGCCATCCGCGCCGAGATCGACAACCAGCGGGTCATCGCCGCCGTCGAAATCGGTCCAACCTTCTCCCGCGATATCGAGTCGGGGCGGCCTGCCGACGTGCAGATCATCCTGGACGGACGCCGCTCGAACGCCTCGCAAATCGTGGCCGGCTATCTCAGCCGAATTGTCACGGATCTGGCGGACGACACGCCGGCCGGCAAACGGTCGGCGTCCACAGCGGTAACCGTCGTGCCGCGCAACTGGTTCAACCCGAATCTGTTGTCGCAATGGTCGATGGTGCCCGGTCTGGTCGGCATCATCGCATTGCTGATCGGACTGGTCGTCACAGCGCTGTCCATCGCGCGCGAGCGGGAATCCGGAACCTTCGACCAGTTGATGGTCTCGCCCTTGCGCACCCATGAGATCCTCATCGGCAAGATGACGCCCCCGATGATCATCGGACTGCTTCAGATCAGTCTGTTCATCGCGGTTGCCGTCTTTTTCTTCGAGATCCCTTTCAGGGGCTCGCTGCCAATTCTTTATGGCAGCGCCGTATTTTATCTGGCTGCCGTTGTTGGTTTGGGTCTGTTCATTTCAGCGATGTCGATGACGCAACAGCAGGCCATTCTCGGCGCCTTCCTGCTCATGGTGCCGATCATTCTTCTATCCGGCTTTGCCACCCCCATCGACAACATGCCCCATTGGCTGCAGCCAATAACGTTGATCGACCCGTTGCGTTACTTTCTGGTCATTGTCAAAGGCGTGTTCTTACGGGATCTGCCGCTCAGCGAAGTCATCGACAACACCATCCCCCTCGCGCTGATTGCCGTTGCAACGCTGAGTGCCGCCGCCTGGCTGTTTCGACGACGACTGGAATAGCCCCCGCTTTGCCTGTTTTCGAACCGGACATTCTGACTTCAGGACGAAAAATGAAACTTCAGGCCGTGACAAGAGTCGAGCCCAGATGGGAAACCACTGGCTGCCGACAGGTTTCCAGAGCGTTCCCGGTTACCCTGTCCGCCCTTGCGATCATGCTGACGGCTTGCACCGTTGGCCCGGATTACCAGGCGCCGGACACGACACTGGCGCCGTTTCATAACACTGAAGCGGTCGACCGCCGCCAGACCGACACACCGGCGCCGCCGCTCGACCAGTGGTGGACCGGCTTTAGCGATCCGGAACTCACCCGCATCGTTCAGCGCGTTCTGGCGCAGAACCTTGACCTGCAGGCGTCATTGGAGCGGGTCGCGATGGCGCGCGCCAGCGCGCGTTCGGCCGGCGCCAGACTGTTTCCAACCATCGACGCGACAAGCCAGGCGGAAGCGGCCCGCCAGTCGCTGGAAAGTCCGATGGGCGCCCTCGGCCGCCATTTTCCCGGGTTCGACCGCGATGGCGCCCTTTACGACGTGGGCGCCAATGCCTCCTGGGAAATCGATTTGGCCGGCGGATTGCGCCGCGGCGTCGAAGCGACCGAGGCCGAGGCAGAAGCGGCGGAAGCGACGCATCTGGGCGTCCGCGTTTCGGTCGCCGCCGATGCCGCCGACGCCTATTTCCAAATCAGAGGCTATCAGGCTCGGCTACGCGTGGCGCAAGAGCAGATCGCCACCGACAGTCATCTGCTGGATCTTGTCAGGTTGCGCCGGGAAAAAGGAATCGCCAACGACCGCGAGGTTGCGGAGAGCGAGGCTTTGCTGGCCGGGGCCCGCGCAACCGTGCCGCCATTGCGCATCGGGCTGGAAGGTCAGATGAACAGGCTCGACGTGCTGATGGGCGCCCAGCCGGGAACCTACGGCGCCGAAAGGACCGAGCCGGCCGATATCGGCAGCATTCCCGCGGTTTCCTCGCAGCCGGTCGATTTGTTGCGCCGTCGTCCCGACGTGATCGCGGCGGAAAGGACCCTGGCCGCCGCCACCGCCAGAATTGGCGTTGCCGTCGCCGACTATTATCCGAAATTGTCCTTGTCCGGGCTTTTGGGCTTCGAGAGCCGCGATGTCTCGACTTTGGTACAGGGCCGGACGTTTCAGCCGTCGGTGGTGGCCGGACTGCGTTGGCGGATTTTCGATTTTGGCAAAGTCGACGCCGAAGTCGCTCAAGCGGACGCGGCGACCAAGGAGGCTTTGGCGAAATACCGGCTGACCGTCTTGCATGCCGCCGAAGATGTCGAAAACGGTCTCGCCACGCTTGTCCAGCAGGAAGCGCAAGCCGCCCTGCTGGACACTGAGGTCCAAGCCCTGACGCGGGCCCGCGACCGATCTCAGGAAGCCTACGTCGGCGGCATGAACGGACTGATCGACGTGCTGGACGCCGATCGCCAACTTCTCGAAGCCAAGGACGCCCTGGTCCGCTCGAAAGCCGATCGGGCGCGGGCCGCCACCGCCGTCTTCAGAGCTCTCGGAGGGGGATGGCCGCTTCCATGAGACGACCTAGGGCGTGTCCTCAATTGCCGATACCTCGCCCCATTTTCCCGTAAGACGAGTCCTTCGCCCAAGATGGGGCGTAAAAAGATTCTACCAAAGGCAGAAGCAATGTGATTCATGAGAGGTCGGCTCGTTGAGGAGGCTG
>JARLJB010000165.1 GCA_031291415.1 Telmatospirillum sp. | reverse complement strand
GGTCAGCCTCCTCAACGAGCCGACCTCTCATGAATCACATTGCTTCTGCCTTTGGTAGAATCTTTTTACGCCCCATCTTGGGCGAAGGACTCGTCTTACGGGAAAATGGGGCGAGGTATCGGCAATTGAGGACACGCCCTAGCTTTTGCGAAACCAGAGCAAGGTCTCACCGCCGCCGGCCGGTTCGAAGGAACGGCCGAGATCGCCGGTCAGAGCCTGAAGACCGGCGTTGTATTCCTGTTCGGGCAACAGCCGGAACATCGAATAATTTTTCTCGGCGACGTTTCTCAAAAAGGTTTCCGACACGATCGACGGAGTCGATCTGGGCAGAACCTCGACATCAATGGATGCCAAGCTCGCGTCACAGGCCCGGTTCAGGATCAGTGCGATATCGGGATAGCGCCGTTTCTCGTTTTCGGCGAGGGATGGGAAATACCGGTTGTAAAAGCGTCCGTCGATCTGGCTGTGCGATTCCGTCACGATGCACAACGCTCCACCAGTCTTCAAAACCCTGCGCAGCTCGCGAAACAGCGACGCCAAATCCGGAACATGATGAATGACGTCGGTCATATAGGCGAAGTCGAACGTCCCGGCCGGGAAGGGAATGGCCTCATGGTTGCCGTCGACAATCTGCAGCTCGGCGGATTTGGCCGATGCCACGGCTCGCATTCCCGACGCTGGCTCGACACCATGACATCGACAGCCGAAGCGCTGATGAATTTCGAAAAGATAATTCCCGGTACCGCAGCCGAAATCCAGAACAGCGGTATCGCCGTTAAGCCGGACACGACGGTGGAATCGCTCGATCACCACGTCGGAGGAACGCCGCGTGTTGTCGTATGTTTTCGAGGCCGCCGTATAGTCTATCATCGCAAAAATCCGATTCGGGAAGACCTGCCACATTTCTCCTGGACGCCCTTCAGCGCCCCTGCGGAAGGGTTACGCTAACGCCTGTTCGGGAAAGACACCTCAAGAACAACACATCCTTCGTCGGTCTTGAAGGGGCCATGAAATTCACCTGGCGGTCGGCTGGCGTAGTGCCCAGCCTCGAGCCACAGGTCGAAGGCCACGTCGTAGAGACGGCCACTGACGATGAACACTTCTTCGGGATAATCGTGGCTCTTGCCAGCGAAAGACGTCGTATCGGCTCCCGCAAGGAACCGGGTTAACTTGGTGTATTCGCCGGTTTCCGGATCGATGCTGAGGGTTAGTTCCTCAACAAGGCCGGAGAGTCCATCGACTGCCACCCATTTGCCGGAGTTTTCGGGCGCCAACGCGTTCCAATAGACCACCGCCGACTTGGCCATCACGCCTCCTTCCGTTGCCCAGTACGAGAGCTGGCGCCTTCAGACACGCCACCATTACGAGTAGCATTGCCATATTCGTTTTGTCCAGACCGCCAATTTTCGAGAGATCGCTCCTCAAGGTCGGTTACTATCCCGTCGATGTAGCGGAGAACGGCATGCCTGACGACGGGTTCATCGATCTGACCGGCGAAGACCGGTTGTGGCGGGCGCACAGGGTCGGCGCCGTCGTTCTTCTCGTCCTGCTGGCCATCCATCTGACGTTGCGCCTGCCCCTCCCCGCCTCGCCTCCGAGAGCTGTCTGGACGCCACTCGGCGACTGGGCCGAAGATGCCGTGCTGCTGGGGCTTCTCCTTGTCGCCCCTTTCCATGTGGTGGTTGGCATCCGCCATCTTCGCCGACTTTGCCCGATTCTCTGGCCCCGGCCCGGACAACGGCATTTTCTCACCCTTTGCATCGCCGCCGAACGCTATAGCGGTTTAGCCCTCGCCGGATTTCTGGCCATTCACCTATGCCTCGTCGTCTTGGCCGAAACAGCATTTCCCGACCTAGATGTAACGTCTCAATAGGTTGTTCACGGGATTCCCTTGGGGTATGTGAGTTTTGCGAGAATCCACAACCCAGCAAGGATACCCCGTGAACGTCCATAAGAATGCCAAACTGACCCCGCACGGTCGAGCTTTGATCGC
>JARLJB010000164.1 GCA_031291415.1 Telmatospirillum sp. | reverse complement strand
GCCTCCTCAACGAGCCGACCTCTCATGAATCACATTGCTTCTGCCTTTGGTAGAATCTTTTTACGCCCCATCTTGGGCGAAGGACTCGTCTTACGGGAAAATGGGGCGAGGTATCGGCAATTGAGGACACGCCCTAAGCGGCCCGAGTGGTGATAACCCACGTTATTGCCCCGAACCGCCGAAATATGCAGATTCTATTGGCGTCCTTTGTGATGAGTTCCACCCCTCAGTGAGGACCACCGGAGCCAAGACCTCCTTTGACAGCGGTTATCATAAATAAGAAATGATAAATCATATGATACACATCTATTCGATAGTTATTTCATTAAATTACTACAACATGTATGGTTATAGAAATAATAATTTATTTTAGCGATATATATTAAAATCAATATTTCTACACAGCTGCATTCCATTTCCATGATGGAATCCATATCACGGCAGGGCCAGCCAGAACCGCTGACGGTACCGAAATGTAACACTGGCCCAACCACATCGATATGATATAGAACATTCGAAGAACAAATTTCAGATTATGGACGGCAAGATGGCCTTTGGCATCGTCGACGACCTGAACCCACGGCAGCGAGAAGCTGTGGAATTCGGCATCGGGCGGACCGGTGACGCCCCATCGCGGCCAGGACCGTTGCTAGTGGTCGCCGGCGCCGGATCGGGCAAGACCAAGACGCTGTCCTGCCGGGTGGCCAACCTGCTTCTCAACGGTGCCGACCCCGGCCGTATCCTGCTGCTGACCTTCACAAGGCGAGCCGCCGCCGAGATGATCCGCCGTGCCGAGGGTATCGTTGCGGCCGGACTTTCCGACAAGCGCTCAGGGGCGGCGCCGACGATCGCCTGGGCCGGCACCTTCCACGCCGTCGGCGCCCGATTGTTGCGGATGTGGGCGGCCACCATCGGCCTGGAACCGGGATTTTCGATTCTGGACCGCGCCGACGCCGAGGATCTGCTCGACCTGGTGCGCGGCGACCAGGGACTGGCCAAGGGCAAAAACCGGTTCCCAAAGAAAGGCACCTGCCTCGACATCTATTCCAACGCTGTCAATTCCCAAAAGCCGCTCGACCAGGTGCTGGCAAAGCATTTCCCGTGGTGCGTCGACTGGGAGCCAGACTTGAAGACGCTGTTTCGCGCCTTTGTCGAGGCCAAGCAGCGGCAAGCCGTTCTCGACTATGACGACCTGCTGTTGTGGTGGGCGAGAATGATGGAGGAACCGGCCATCGCCGCCATCGTCGGCGATCAGTTCGACCATGTGCTGGTCGACGAATATCAGGACACCAACGCCCTGCAAGCCTCCATTCTGATCCGGATGAAACCCGATGGAGCGGGCATGGTGGCGGTCGGGGACGACGCCCAATCCATCTATTCATTCCGCGCCGCCACGGTTCGCAACATTCTCGATTTCCCGACGATGTTCAGTCGTCCGGCGCATGTCGTCACTTTGGAGCAAAATTACCGTTCCACGCAGGCCATCCTCGACGCCTGCAACGCCGTCATCGGCCATGCCAAGGAACGCCACAGCAAGAACCTGTTCGCCGATCGCCCGGGCGGCGCCAAGCCGCGACTGGCGACGGTCGCCGACGAGACGGCCGAGGTCGAGCATGTTGTCGGCCGCGTTCTCGCCAACCTCGATGAAGGGATGTCGCTGCGCCAGCAGGCCGTGTTGTTTCGCGCCTCCCACCATTCGGCACAGCTTGAGTTGGAGCTGACGCGCAGACGCATCCCCTATCGCAAGTTCGGCGGCCTCAAGTTCCTGGAGGCGGCGCATGTCAAGGATCTGCTGTCCATCCTGCGCTTCGCCGAGAACCCCCGCGACCAGGCGGCGGGGCTACGCGTGCTGAAGCTGGTACCGGGGATCGGCTCGACGACGGCTCGCAAGGCGCTGGCGGCCGTCGATGCCGGCGATGGCCTGGCGGCGCTGCAATCATTCGCCGCGCCAGCCAACGCCCGCGCGCCCTGGGCAGGACTGGCCGCGACGCTACGCGATCTGTCCGCAGCCACCGAATGGCCGGGCCAGGTTGCCCTGGCGCGCTGTTGGTACGATCCGATCCTCGAGGCCGTCTATGACGACGTCGCCGCCCGCAAAAGCGACATCGAACAACTGGAACGGCTGTCGGCCATCCATGGGTCCCGCCAGAAGTTTCTGACCGAACTGGCGCTTGATCCACCGGATGCCACCGGTGCGGAAGCCCAGGCACCCTTCCTTGAGGAGGACTGGCTGACGCTGAGCACGATCCACTCGGCCAAGGGCCAGGAGTGGCGATCGGTCTTCATCTTGAGCGTCGTTGACGGCTGCATCCCCTCCGACCTGGCGACCGGCTGTCAGGCCGACATCGAGGAGGAACGCCGCCTTCTCTATGTCGCCATGACCAGAGCCCGCGATCAGTTGACCCTCCTGCATCCGCTGCGCTTCCATGTCCGCGGCCAGTCGCGTTTCGGCGACCGCCACGTCTTTGCGCCCCGGACACGTTTCATCCCGCCCGGCGACATCCGGTTCTTCGACCTGACCGGCGGAACCCTGTTGGGCGGCAATCCGGAGGCGCCGCCGACGCCCTCTGTCGCGAAAATCGACCTCGGCGCCCGCGTGAAGGACATGTGGGCGTAGGGCCTGTTGATAAATTATCGAATCGAGAGGTCCTCCGCCCGAGCGGCGTTTGAGCCCGCCGGAGCGGAGCAAGCGTCATATGGAACCTTAGAGCTTATTTCCCGCTTGGGTGAAACGCCGGATCTGCTTATCTTTCCGCAATGACTGACTTCAGCCGCACCGTGATGGAGCGTTGTGACGCTCTGGCCTTCCATACGGAAACGCCGGGGATGATCACCCGGACCTATTTGACCCCCCAACACGCCGAGGCCAATCGGATGGTCGCCGGCTGGATGCGCGAAGCCGGCATGACGGTGACGATCGATGCCGCCGGCAGCGTCGTCGGCCGTTATGACGGCGCCGATGGCGGGGCTGCGACCGTCATCATCGGTTCGCACCTGGACAGCGTTCGCAACGCCGGACGTTATGATGGCATCCTCGGCGTGCTCATCGGCATTGCCGTCGTCGACAGGTTGAACCGAACGGAACGCCGGCTGCCCTTCGCCGTCGAGGTCGTCGGTTTCGGCGAAGAGGAAGGCGTGCGTTTCGGCACCAGCCTGATCGGCAGCCGTGCCCTGGCCGGCTCCTTCGATCCCGAATGGCTGACCATCCGCGACGAGGCTGGGATCAGCCTGGCCGACGCGATGCGGACCTTTGGTCTCGATCCGGAGCACGTCGGACAAGCGGCACGCAAGGGATCCGACGTGATCGCCTATCTCGAGGCGCATATCGAACAGGGGCCGGTCCTCGAAAGCCTTGGCCTGCCGGTCGGGATCGTTTCAGCGATTTGTGGCGCCACCCGGCGCCGCTTCCGCGTCTCCGGCACCGCCGGGCATGCCGGCACCGTCCCCATGGGACAACGTCGCGACGCCCTGGCCGGCGCAGCCGAAATGGTCCTGGCCGTCGAACGGATCGCCACCGAACAGGGCGTGGTCGGCACCGTCGGGCGCTTGAGCGTGCTCCCCGACGCAGTCAATGTGATCCCCGGCGACGTCACTTTCACTCTCGACGTCCGAGCCGAACAGGATAGCGCCCGCCAGCAGGCCTTGGTGGCGATCGAGAGGGCGGTGACCCATATCGCCGAACAGCGCCACCTTTCGTGGACGGTCGAGACCTTCCACGAATCGCCGAGCGTCCATTGCGCCGCCCCTTTGCGATCGGTCATGGCCGACGCCATCACCGACGCCGGCCTGGCCGTCCACACCCTGCCATCGGGCGCCGGACACGACGCCATGGCTATCGCGGAGCTTGCCCCGATGGCCATGCTGTTCGT
The DNA here is from genome assembly GCA_031291415.1 of Telmatospirillum sp. Taxonomy (GTDB): domain Bacteria; phylum Pseudomonadota; class Alphaproteobacteria; order Rhodospirillales; family Magnetospirillaceae; genus Telmatospirillum. The sequence continues at coordinate 27,309 of JARLJB010000164.1, read as the reverse complement.
AAGGTGCGCCGGCGGAATCAGTCATAATCCCGCCGAATCGGTATTGGCAGAGGACGTCGCCATCGCCAGTCGGGTGATGGCTGATGTGCTGGAAAGACTCGCCACCAACCCAAAAATCAGACGTTAATTTCCCGGATCGCGATCCGGCCCGAACCAGAGAGAAGCCCATGCTTTCGCAAGAGACACTTCGCGCCGCCATCCCCACCGTATTGACCGAGGCTCATTTCCCCGAACTGCCCAATTTCTATCAGGGAAAAGTGCGCGAAAACTACGACTTGCCGGATGGCCGGCGAATCTTGATCTCCACCGACCGGCAAAGCGCCTTCGACCAGGTTCTCGCCGCCGTTCCCTTCAAGGGTCAGGTTCTGACGCAGACAGCGCGCTTCTGGTTCGAAGTGACCAAGGATATCTGCCCAAATCATGTGCTCGACTATCCCGACCCGAATGTCGTGGTCGGACGCCGCCTGAACATGCTGCCGGTCGAAATGGTGGTGCGGGACTACCTGACCGGTTCGACCGACACCTCGATCTGGACGATGTACAAATCCGGCCGGCGAAGCATGTATGGCCAATCCTTCCCGAATGGACTGAACAAAAACGACCGCCTGTCCCGAACCGTCCTGACGCCCACCACGAAAGCGGACCAGGGCGGACATGACGCCCCGATAACGCCCGACGATATCGTCACCAAAGGTCTGCTGACCGATGCCCAGTGGGAGGAAGTCGCCTCGCTGTCGCTGGCCTTGTTTGCCAAAGGCCGTGAAATCGCCGCGAAAAATGGACTGATCCTGGTCGACACCAAATTCGAATTCGGCACCGATGCCGACGGACGGATCACCCTGGCCGATGAAATTCTCACACCGGACAGCAGCCGCTATTGGAAGGCGGCGAGCTATGCCGACCGCCACCAGCGGGGCGAGGAACCGGAAAGCCTGGACAAAGAATTCCTGCGACTGTGGATCGCCGACCGTTGCGATCCCTACCACCAGCCGATCCCGGCCATCCCGGACGAAACGCTGGTGGAGTTCAGCCGGAAATACATCAGCCTTTACGAAGCGGTGACCGGCCGCGACTTCGAGGCTCCAGCCCCTGGCGAATCGGTGAAAGCGCGCATCCGGCGCAATCTGGCCGCCTATTTCTGAGCGCTTGTGGCGCCGCGACACGGCGAAAACAGCGCCTTTCCGGCTTCGCCGGAACACCGGCAGAGACGCCGGTGCTACTGCTGCTCCAAGAATCAGTGGGACGGGCGTCTCTGCCCGTCACGCCGCGCAAGCGGCGTTCATGCCGAGCCGGTTCAACCTGATCGAAAAATGTTCTAAACCCCGAAGATCGTCTTGAAATCGACCTGCGGCTTCGCCGCGTCGGGGTTGAGGCGCAGGCGGGATTCGACATCGGCAAGGTGACTTTCCACCAAGCGGGCTGCGGCGTCGCCGTCACCGGCGGCCAGCGCCTCGACGATCCGCCGGTGCTCGTCCAGCCAGCAATCCGTGGCGCCCATCCCTTCATACACGGCGATGACCAGAGACGACCGGGCGATCAGTTCCACCAGATAACCGGTCAGCGTCGGATTGCCGACCATCTCGGCGATCAGCAGATGAAACTCGCCTGACAATTTGATCTCGCCCCGGCGATCCTGCTGACGGACAGCGGCGTTTTCCAGTTCGAGATGCCGGCGCAGACCCGCCACGCCCTGGACCGGAGCGATCCGCGCCGCTTCGCGTACCAGCGCCGTTTCGATCAGCCGACGCGCCTGGAACACCTCGCGGGCCTCGGAAACCGATGGATAGGACACGAAAGCGCCACGGTTCTTCTGCGAGGTGACCATGCGGTCGCGGGCCAGAGCCTGCAGCACCGCCCGGATCCTGGCCCGGCTGACGCAAAAAAGGCGGGCCAACTGGTCTTCCACCAGGCGCATGCCAGCCGGCAAGCGGCGTTCGGTGATCGCCGCATGCATCACCTGATAGATGGCTTCCTCCGTCATCGTACCCGGAGCTGTCCCCTCAGCGTCTTCGCGAATCAGCGTATCTGCGTCGCCGGCCATCACCATTCCGCCCGTCACCCTACGAAGGGATGCCGTTGATGCCAATGCCGGGCGATATCGACGCGCCGGCAGACCCAGACTTTGTCATGGGCCATGACATGGTCGAGGAACCGCCGCAGCCCCTTGAAACGACCGGGACGGCCGGCCATCCGGCAATGCAGGCCGACCGACATCATCTTCGGCCGTTCGGCTCCTTCTTCGTACAAAACGTCGAAAGCATCGCGCAGATAGGCGTAAAAGTCCTCGCCGCTGTTGAAACCCTGCGCCGTACCGAATTTCATGTCGTTGTTGTCAAGCGTGTAGGGCACGATCAACTGCGGCTTGCCGCCGACCTTTTCCCAGTAGGGCAGATCGTCGGCATAGGAATCGGCGTCATAGAGGAACCCGCCCTCCTCCGCCACCAGCCGGCGGGTCTGCGGCGACACGCGCCCCGTGTACCAGCCCAATGGCCGGCTGCCGGCCAGGCGGGTAAGTATCTCGATGGCTTGGCGCATGTGGTCGCGCTCGACCGCCTCGTCGACATATTGATAGTCGATCCATTTGTACCCATGACTGGCGATTTCATGTCCGCCCGCCACCAAAGCGGCGGCTGCATCGGGATTGCGGGCCAGGGCGGTTGCCACGGCATAGACGGTCACCGGGATCTGGTAAGTCTCGAACAACCGCATCAACCGCCAGAAGCCCGCCCGGCTGCCGTACTCGTAGACCGATTCGACCTCGATATCGCGCACGCCCGGCAGCGACGGGATGCCCACGACCTCTTGCAGATAACATTCCGACTCGTCGTCACCGTGCAAGATGTTGCGTTCGCCGCCCTCTTCATAATTGACGACGATCTGCAGCGCCAGCCGGGCGCCAGCCGGCCAATCGGCGAACGGCGGCGTCCGCCCATAGCCAATGAGATCGCGAGGATAAGACGTCGTCATGCCTGTCATCGCTGTTTTCTCCTCGTTCGTCAGAGTCCGCTCAGGCCGTCGGCGCGCCGCGCATCGCCCAGCGGGTCGAACGGCGCTCGACGATCGAAAAAATACCGTACATGGCGACACCCATGGCGGCAATCACCAGCAATCCGGCAAAAACCAACGGCATGTTGAACTTGGAGCTGGCCGACATCATCAGGTAGCCCATGCCGACGTTGGAGGCCACCGTCTCGCTCATCACCGAGCCCACGAAGGCCAGGGTTACCGACACCTTCAGAGAGGCGAAGAAGAAAGGAAGCGCGCGTGGAAAGCCGACCTTGAGAAGAATGTCGAGGCGCGAGGCGCCCAGCGACCGCAACACGTCGCGCAGTTCCGGCTCCAGCGTGGCCAGTCCGGTCGCCACATTGACGACGATCGGAAAGAAGGAAATCAGGAAGGCGGTGAACACCGCCGGCACAGTGCCGATGCCGAACCACATCACCAGGATCGGCACGACGGCCACCTTCGGCACGCTGTTGAAACCGATCAGGATCGGATTGGCCGCCGAATAGATGGCCCGCGACGATCCCACCAGGGCGCCCAGAACGACACCGAAGACGACGGCGATGGCAAAGCCGGCCAGCGTGGTCAGCAAGGTTTGCAGGGCATGCATCCAGATGGCGCCGCGGAACGTCCACCCGGCCAGCAAGCTGGCCGACGGCGTCGGCAGAATGTAGTCCGGAACACGCAGTCCGCGGACCACCACCTCCCAGACGACGAACAGGCCGATCGAGGCGATCCAGGGCGAATATTTGGAGAGGTCGAAACGTTTGCTCATGATGTGATGCCCCGCTCAGGCCGCGCGCACGACGCGGATATGGTTCCGCAGCTCGTGGACAAGATCGATGAAGTCCTGGCTGAAGGTGACTTCCTGGTCGCGCGGCCTGGGCAACGGATTCTCCCGACGCACCAGAATGCGGCCGGGCCGTTTGCTCATCACATAGATGGTGTCGGCCAGATAGGCCGCCTCGCGCAGATCGTGGGTCACCAGGATGACCGTGAAGGGGCGCTCCATCCACAGTCCCTGCAGGATGTCCCAAAGTTCCTCGCGCGTGAAGGCGTCGAGCGCGCCGAACGGTTCGTCGAGCATCAGAAGGTCGGGTTCGTGGATCAGCGACCGGCAGAGGCTGGCCCGCTGCTGCATGCCGCCCGACAGTTCCCAGGGGTGCTTGTCCTCGAAGCCGGCCAGACCGACCTTGGCGAGCAGCGCCATCGCCTTGGCCTCGAAGGTCTTGCGTTCGGCACGCCCGCTGCTTCGGTAGGGTTCGACGATCTCAAGCGGCAGCAAAACGTTCTGCAAGGTCGTCCGCCACGGCAACAGCGTCGGATTCTGAAAGGCCATGCCGACAATCTTCAGAGGTCCGGAGACTTCGCGGTCGTTGACGATGACGTTCCCGTCCGACGGCGGCATCAGACCCGAGACCAACTTCAACAGCGAAGATTTTCCGCAGCCCGACGGCCCGACCACGGCAATGAACTCGCCCTTGGCGATTTTCATCGAGGTTTCATCAAGCGCCAAAGGCGCATCGGCGTCACCGCCATAGCGCAACGTCACGTGATCGAGATCGACAAATCCGACTGGCACCGATGTTTTCCTTTTTCTGAGAGTCCCCACTCCAGCCCTCGCCCCGAGGGTAGGAGGCCTTTTCGCGTCCCCTCCCCTTGATGGGGGAGGGGTGGCAAGCCTACTGCAGCATCCGGTCCGCCTTGGACGGCAGGAAGGCGTCGGTGAAGACGTCGTCGACGGTGGGCGCCTTGGGCAGACTGAAGGCATCGGACAACTGCTCGATGGACTTGGCCATGCGGTCCTTCTTGATGCCGCCCATGCCATTGGCCTTGACCTCGGCGGTCAGCACATTGTCCTTCAGCACCATGTCGAGACGCTCGCGCTCAAGAGCCGGATCGATCAGCGGATCGCGCTTCTTGATCGCCTCGATGGCGGCAGCGGGATCCTTGATGGCTTCCCGCCAACCCTTGATCACGGCGCGAGAGAAGCGCTTCAGCACGTCGGGATTGTTCTGCATCAAGGCCGGCGAGGCGATCAGGCCGTTGCCATAGAAGGCCATACCGTAATCGGCAAATTTAAAGATCACCAAGTCGTCCAGCTTGACGCCTTGTGCCTTCAGATTGAGCAGGCTGGTGAAGTAGAAACCGGAAATCGCATCGACCTGGCCGCGGACCAACATCGGCTCGCGCAGCGGCGGATCCATCGATTCCCACTTGACGGCGCCAGTGGCGATGCCGGTCGCCCGGGCGAAAGCCGGGAACAATTTGCGCGGAGCGTCGAAGACAGGCGCCCCCAGGGTCTTCCCCTCGAAATCCTTCGGCTTGGTGATGCCGCTCTTCTTGAAAGTGAAGAGGGCGAACGGCGGCGCATCATAGACGATGAAAAATGCCTTCAGCGAGCGGTCCGGATTGCTGGCATCGAACTCCACCAGGGAATTGATGTCGGCCATGCCGATGTCATAGGCACCGCTGGCGACCCGCGTCACCGCGCCGGCCGAACCATTGCCGCTGTCGATGGTGACATCAAGCCCCTCGGCGGCAAAATAGCCTTTGTCCTGCGCCAACAGGAACGGCGCCGCATTGCCTTCGAATTTCCAGTCGAGCGTGAATTTCACTTTGTCGGCCGCCGAAGCACCACTGGCGGATATCGCCACCAAACAGGCCGCGCCGAGGGCGGCCACCACAGACTTCAACCGCGAAGAACGCATCACAAGAACTCCTCGAACTCCCGGCGCTCCCTTTTTCGGCATTCCCGCCGAGCGGCGAAGCGCGCATCACCGGGGGGATCCTTGGCAACCTTCGTGCCAACCCCAATATCCCCTCGTTTTCTGCGGAAACCGCCCGCGAGCGGCGGCCCATATTTTGCGCATTCGATGATTCCGCCTAAAATTTAGACTCTCATTGCCCAGCCCGCGAGCAAGTGTGAACAAGATTGTCGACAATTTGGCCAACAGTCCGCGCGATCGCCAATGGCATGGAATTCGCAGAGCGAATGGGCGAGGATAAGGATATGCGAAACACTATCACGACCAATATCAACGGACGCGACGTCACGATCTCGGACGTTCCGCCGGATCAAATGGCCCTCGCCTGGCTCAGGGCCGAAGGCTTTATCTCGGTCAAGGAAGGCTGCGGCGAAGGCGATTGCGGCGCCTGTACCGTGGCCCTTGGCGTACCGACGGCCGACGGACTGGACTGGCGGGCGGTTGCCTCCTGTCTCCTGTTTCTGCCGATGCTCGACGGCCGGGCGGTGCTGACCGCCGAGGGATTGAAGGGGCCCAACGGCAACCCCCATCCTGTGCAACAGGCGATGGCCGACGGCTTTGGGACGCAATGCGGCTTCTGTTCGCCGGGCTTCACCATGAGCCTGTTCGCGCTGGCCCATCATGACCGCCTTGACGACCAGGCGATCTACGACAGTCTGGCGGGCAATCTGTGCCGCTGCACAGGTTACCGTCCGATCATCGAGGTCGCTCGCGCCCTTCCGAATCTGGCGGCCGATCCTGGCGAAGCCGCGGTGGCCGAACGACTGCGCGCCGCCGCAGGCGCGGCGCTCTTCTACTGCGCGGACGGCCTCAGCTTCTTCGCGCCCACCGACCTTCGGGAGGCATTGGCCTACCGCTCGGCGCATCCCGACGCCTGGATATTGGCCGGCGGTACCGATCTTGGTCTGGCCGTCACCAAACGGCATCAGCGGCCGGAGGTCATGTTATCGCTGGCCCGCGTGCCGGAATTGACCCGCATTACCGACAATCACGGATCGCTGACCATCGGCGCCGCCGTGCCCTATGCCGAAATCCTTTCGGTGATCAGCACACGTCATCCCGAGTTGGCCAAATTGCTGCGCCGCGTCGGCGCCACCCAGGTTCGCAACCAGGGAACCTTTGGCGGCAATCTCGGCAATGCCTCGCCGATCGGCGATTCCCTGCCGGCCCTGATCGCCCTGGGCGCCACCATCGACATCGCCGCTCCCGACGGCCTGCGAACTGTCGCCGCCCAGGATTTCGTCACCGGCTACCGGAAGACGCAGCTTGCCGCCGACGAACTGATCGCCGCCGTTCACCTGCCCGATCTGCCGCCGGGCGAGTTGTTCCGCGCCTACAAGGTGGCCAAACGGGTTGATCAGGACATTTCCACCGTCTCGGCATCCTTCCGGCTGCGCCTTGAGAACGGCAAAGTCGCCGCCATCGCCGCCGCGTTCGGCGGTGTTGCCGCCCGCCCCGTCCGGGCCCACCGCCTGGAAGCCGCCCTTCAAGGTCTTCCCTGGACCGCCGCCAGTCTGGCCGGCGCCCAGGCGGCCCTGGCCGAGGACATCGCCCCGCAGGATGACCTGCGCGGCACCGCCGGTTATCGCCGCAAGGTCGCGACCAATCTGGTTACCCGCCTGTGGCACGAAACCACAAATCCCACCGAATTTCCCGTCAGTCTGGATCGTCTCTAAATGGACACAGCCACCGTCGGCCAGTCCTTCGCCCACGACAGTGCAGCGCACCATGTGGATGGCAAGGCCTCCTTCATCGACGACATGCCTGAACCTCGTAATCTGTTGCATGCCCATCTGATCACCAGTCCATGGGCGCATGCCCGCCTCACAGGTCTCGATCTCGCCCCTTGCCTGACGGTTCCCGGCGTGGTGGCGGTAGCCGCTGCCGCCGACATTCCCGGACTTAACGACATCGGCGCAATCCTCAAAGGCGAACCGCTGTTTCCGACCGAAACCCTCGACTATGTCGGTCATCCGGTCGCCGCAGTCGCCGCTCTCAGCCCGGCGGCGGCCCGTGCCGGGGCTGCTCTTGCCAAAATCGTCGGTACGCCCTTGCCGCCGGTCTTCGATATTCGCACGGCATTGGAGCGCGAGGACTATGTCTGCCCGCCGATGACGATGCTCCGTGGCGACGTCGACAAGGCGCTCGCTGCGGCGCCACTGCGCCTCTCCGGCGAAACCGAGATCGGCGGCCAGGATCATTTCTATCTTGAGACCCATATCGCGCTGGCCTTGCCGGCCGACGGCGGCGGCCTGCATATTTTCTCCAGCACGCAGCACCCGAGCGAGGTTCAGCATCTGGTCGCCCGCCTGCTCGGGATGCCGCAATCGGCGGTTACGGTCGAAGTGCGGCGGCTGGGTGGCGGTTTCGGCGGCAAGGAAAGCCAAGCCACACTGATCGCCGGCGTTGCCGCCCTGCTCTGCCGGAAAACCGGCCGGCCGGTCAAGCTGCGCCTCGATCGCGACGATGACATGACCGTCACCGGCAAACGCCACAGTTTTTTGCTGCGCTGGGATGTCGGATTTGACAAGGACGGCAGGGTCGAGGCCGTCGACATGCTGTTGGCGGCCGGCAGCGGCTGGTCGACCGACCTGACGCCGGGCGTGGTGTCGCGCGCCCTGTCGCATGCCGACAACGCCTATTTCTATCCGGCGGCTCGCATCAGGGGCCTCAGTTGTCGGACCAACCACCAGTCCAATACCGCATTCCGCGGTTTCGGCGCGCCACAAGGGATGATCGCCGCCGAGGCGATGATGGACGACATCGCCCATCACTTGCGGCTCGATCCGCTGGCGGTACGCAAGATCAACTTCTACGGACCGGGCCGGGACATCACCCCCTATCACCAGACGGTCGAGCATTTCCGGCTGCCGGCCATGTTGGCCGAGATGGAGGAAAAGGCTGACCTCGCCAAGCGGCGCGTCGCTGTCGACAGCTTCAATGCCGGCAGCCCGATCATCAAAAAGGGCTTTGCGGTCGCCCCGGTGAAATTCGGCGTCAGTTTCAACAATCCGGCGATGAACCAGGCAGGCGCGCTGGTCATGGCCTACACCGATGGCAGCGTACTGGTGAATCACGGCGGTATCGAGATGGGCCAGGGCCTCTACACCAAGATCGCCCAGGTGACGGCGGAGGTTTTCGAGATTCCGCTCAATCAAATCCGCGTGTCATCGACCCGCACCGACAAAGTGCCCAACACCTCGCCGACCGCAGCTTCGTCGGGGGCCGACCTCAACGGCATGGCCGCCCAGCAGGCCGCCGAGATCATCCGTGGCCGCATGGCCGAGGTGGCAGCCCGGAAATTCGGCGTGCCGCTCGAGGACGTGCAGTTCAAGAACGGCGAGATCCGCTCGGGCAACTACCACATTTCCTTCGCCGAGCTGGCAGAACTCTGCCATTTGCAGCGGGTCTCGCTGTCGGCCAACGGCTTTTACCGCACGCCCAAGATCCACTTCGACAAAGAGACGATGACCGGCCGGCCGTTCTTCTATTTCGCCCATGGCCTGGCGGCGGCGGAAGTCGCCATCGACACCTTGACCGGCGAATGGAAATGCCTGCGCGTCGACATCCTGCACGACGTCGGACGTTCGCTCAATCCGGCCATCGATCGCGGCCAGATCGAGGGCGCCTTCCTGCAGGGACTGGGCTGGCTGACCATGGAGGAACTGGTGTGGGACAAGGACGGGCGCCTGCTCACCCACGCGCCGTCGACCTACAAGATTCCGACGGCCCGCGATCTGCCCGCCGATTTCCGGGTGGAGCTGCTGGCCAACGCCGACAATCCGGAAGCCTCCGTCTATCGCTCGAAAGCGGTCGGCGAACCGCCGCTGATGCTGGCCGTCTCGGTCTGGCTGGCGCTTCGCGATGCCGTTGCCTCGATGGCGCCGCCCGGCGCCCGCGCCACCTTGGACGCTCCGGCCACGCCTGAGAGAATTCTTGCCGCCGTCGAGGCGGCGCGGAGCGGCGTGCGATGAGCGACTGGCTGCAATCCCTGACCGAACTCGAAGCCGCCGGCATTGCCCATGTTCTGGTTACGCAGGTCGAGGCGCTTGGCTCGACACCGCGGGAAATGGGCGCCAAGATGGTCGTCACTGCCGACAATCTGTTCGGCAGCATCGGCGGCGGTTCCCTGGAATTCCAGGCTGCCGCCGTGGCGCGCGGCATGTTGACCGAGGGACGGCGCCAGCCGAAGCTGGAAAAGAGCCTCCTCGGTCCCGACATGGGCCAATGCTGCGGCGGTGCCGTCACCCTGGTCTTCGAGCCCTTCCATCCGGCCGCCTTCACCTTGGCGCTGTTCGGTGCCGGCCATGTCGCCCAGGCGCTGGTTCACGTCCTCGACGGCGTGCCGATGCGGCTGCTGTGGATCGATGAGCGCGACGGCATCTTCCCCGCCGATATGCCGCCGTTCGTCCGCGCCATCCCTGCCGCCGATCCGCTGACAGCCGTCGCCGCCGTGCCGGCCGGCACCCATGTCCTGGTAATGACCCACAGTCACGAACGCGATTTCCAACTGATCCGCGCCTTGATCCGCCGCGACGACCTGGCCTCGCTCGGACTGATCGGTTCCGAGACCAAATGGGCGCGATTCCGCCGACGGCTGGCCGATGACGGCATCGCGGCGGAACGCATCGCCAGCGTCCGCTGCCCGATCGGCCTGCCGGGACTGAAAGGCAAGCGGCCGACCGAAATCGCCATCGGCGTCGCCGCCCAACTGCTGCTCGACACTGGCGAGGAGAAAGACGTTCGAAAGGACGCTGTCAGATGATCCTTAGCCTCGATCACATCAACGGCCTCGACGCGGTGGCCTTCACCGAGACTTTTGCCGGCATCTACGAGCATTCACCGTGGGTCGCCGAACGGGCTGCCGCGTTCCGCCCCTTCACCAGCCTGACGGCTCTCGCCGCGGCTCTGGCCGGCGTCGTCGCCGCGGCGGACGACGCCGCCAAACTGGCCCTGCTGCGGGCCCACCCCGACCTTGCCGGCCGGGCGGCGGTACGGGGCGAACTGACGGACGCATCGCGGCAGGAACAGACCTCCGCCGGTCTCGACAGTCTGACGCCGGCTGAGATGGCACGCTTCACCGAAAGCAACGACAGATACCGGCAACGATTTGGCTTTCCGTTCATCCTGGCAGTCAAACATTGGGGCAAAGCGCAGATCCTGGCCGCCTTCGATGGCCGCCTGGGCAACACCGCCGCCGTGGAAATGGCCACGGCGCTGGCGGAAGTCGATAAGATCGCCTTTTCGCGACTGCTCGACCGGGTGATCCCGGCCCCGACCGGCCGGCTGACCACCCATGCCCTCGATACGGCGCGCGGCCGGCCGGCCGCTGGTCTGCCGCTCGAACTGGTCCGCATCGGTAACGACGGCGAGAGCGTCGTCCGGCAGGCGATCACCAATGCCGATGGTCGTCTCGACCAGCCGTTACTGGTCGGTCCCGAGATGGCGGTCGGCCTTTGGCGACTCACCTTCTCCACGGGCGACTATTTTCTGGCGTCCGGCCAGATGCTGACCGCGCCGGCCTTTCTCGATCTGGTGCCGATCCGCTTCGCCATCGCCAACCCCGAGCAGCATTACCATGTTCCCTTGCTGCTCAGTCCCTGGTCCTATTCCACCTATCGCGGGAGCTGACGGCTTGACCCTGCCCGACATCGAGTGGCTGCACCTGGCAGTTCGCTGGTTTCATCTGATCGCCGGCATCGCCTGGATCGGTTCCTCCTTCTATTTCGTCTGGCAAGACGACAGTCTGACCGCGGCTCCCGACGATCCCGACGCCGACCGTTTGGGCGGCCATGTCTGGATGGTGCATGGCGGCGGCTTCTATCATGTGCGGAAGTACAAGGTGGCGCCGTCCCGCCTGCCGGACCATCTGCACTGGTTCAAGTGGGAGGCCTATGCCACCTGGGCGAGCGGCACGGCGCTCATCACCCTGGTCTACTGGCTGGGCGCCTCGTCCTATCTGCTGCCGGCCGGCAGCCCGCTCGCCCCCTGGCAAGGCGTCGGCATCGGCGTTGCCTCTCTGGTCGGCAGTTGGGTGGTCTACGACCTGCTCTGCCGCTCGCCGCTTGCGCGGCGGGAAAACTGGCTTTCCGGCATCGTGGTGGTGCTGCTGACGATACTGGCCTGGGCCCTGTCGCAGGTCTTCACCGGCCGGGCGATGTTCCTGCATGTCGGTGCCGCCATGGCGACCATCATGGTGGCCAATGTCGCCATGGTGATCATCCCCAACCAGCGACGCATGGTCGCCGCCCTGCTGAAGGGCGAAACGCCCGACCCGGTGTGGGGCCAGCGCGGCAAGCAACGCAGCGTGCACAACACCTATTTCACGCTGCCAGTCCTGTTCATGATGATCAGCAACCACTATCCGATCACCTATTCGTCGCATTGGAACTGGCTGATCCTGCTGGCGATCGCGGTGATCGGCGCCGGTGTCCGGCGCATCTTCGTGTTACGCCATAGCGGATCGGCCAAGGGCTGGATGCTGCCGGCCGCCGCTGTCGCCTTTGCCCTGCTGGCCATTCTGGCGACCCCCACCCGCGCGCCGCAACCGGCGGCGGCCGACACCGGTGCCGAAGGCTTCCCCGCCGCCCCCTTCCCGATCGTCCAGGCGATCATCACCGCCCGCTGCACGGCCTGCCACGCCGACCACCCGACCATGCCGGGTTTTGAAGAACCGCCGCAGGGGGTCGTGCTGCAAACACCCGAACAGATCGTCGAACGCGCCGAACTGATCGAGAAGATGGCAGTGACCACCGACGCCATGCCGCTTGGCAACGCCACCGGCATGAGCCAGGAGGAACGGGCCATCCTCGGACGCTGGATCGGCGCGGGCGCCAAACGTTAAGACGTCTATCAAAGATAGCAGTCAATCTGTGATATTCTATTATTGGTAATGACTCTCCGTGAACCGGGATGCCTTGGCAGTACTTCTCGACAGTGCCGGTTCAGACTATCGTGGTTTGGATTGAGGCGGCCGGTAAAGAATCCGGCCGAAGCCGACGGGAACGCACTTGCTGCTGACACCATCACGACGGTCCGACACCATCTGGCTGCAAAGCGGCGACGCCTTGCTATTGGCCGATGCCGAGACCGGAATGATCGTCGACGTCAATCCGAAAGCCGAACAACTTTTTGGTCTTTCTCACGAACAGCTCTGCAGCCTGCATCAATCGAAGCTGTATCCGCCCGACCAGATCGGGCTGGCAGGCGACCATTTCCAGGCAGCCATTCGCGGCGATGCCAAACAATTTTCCGACATCGACATTCAGTGCGCCGACGGCACCTTTGTCCCGGTCGAAATTTGCACAAGCGTATTTACTGAAAATGGGCGGACGCTCGTCCTCGGCAGCTTTCGCGATTTCAGCCACCACCGACAGACGGAAGCTGAACTCCGCCGATCGAACTGGGCGCTCGCGGCCATCATGCGGGCCAATGTGGCGGCGACCTATGCCGACACCGACGTCAAACTCTTGCAGGACGTCTGCGAAGCGATCACCAGCCGAAGCATTTTCACACTGGCCTGGATCGGCGTCGCCGAAGATGACGCAGACAAGTCCGTCCGTGTGGCGGGCGCCGCCGGACCCGCCATCGAATACGCCAAGGACATTCAGGTGTCCTGGGCCGACACCCGTCTCGGCAGCGGGCCGACCGGCGTCGCCATCCGGCATTGCAAAACCGTCGTCAACAACGACTCTGCACGCAATCCGCTGTTCCAGCCTTGGGCCGCCCGGGCGGCGACGTACAAGATCCGCGCCTCGTTCGCCACTCCCCTGATTGACCAAGGCGCATCGTTCGGGGCGCTCACGGTCTATGCGAACAGACCCGATGTCTTCGGCCCCGATGAGATCACACTCTTCGAGCAATTCGCCCTTGGCCTGTCCTTCGCTATAAAATCCAGGCAGGTTCAGGCGAAATACCAGAGCGCCATGGAACAGATGGTCGAAGCGCTGGCCGCGACCACCGAAAAACGCGACCCCTATACGGCCGGGCACCAGCGGCGGGTCGCCAATCTGGCGGTCTTGATCGCCCAGGAGATGGGGCTCGACGCCGAACGCTGCCGGGTGATCAGGCTGGCCGGACTGGTGCACGACATCGGAAAAATTCAGATTCCAGCCGAAATCCTCAACAAGCCCGGCAAACTCAGTCCGCTTGAACTCGAACTGGTCAAATCGCATGTCGTCATCAGCCGCGAGCTGTTGCACGGCATCGACTTTCCGTGGCCGCTCGCCGACATCGCCGGCCAGCACCATGAGCGCCTGGATGGCAGCGGCTATCCGGACAAACTCCAGGGTGACGCCATCCGGGTGGAAGCCAAGATCCTGGCGGTGGCCGACATCCTTGAGGCCGTTTCCTCGCACCGTCCCTATCGACCGGCCTTGGGACTGGCGGCGGGGCTGGCCGAAATCGAAAAAATGGCCGGTTCCCAGCTCGATGCCCAAGCCGTCGCCGCCGCCGTTCGGATCTGTTCGGCGGAGGGGTTTTCCTTCTGAGCGCCAAACCCCTTATGCCGGATGCGTGCCCGCCTGGCCGCCGGCCGGCCACTCGCCATTGTCGATCGATTGAACAAGCTTGCGAAGTTCCTCCGATACCAGGCTTTGTGACGGATCCAGGGTTCCCCGCGCCCTTTCCACCAGCTTCAACTCCTGGCGCGGCACATGGTCGTCCTGCAGCGGCAGGAAGCAAAGACGGCCAGCCCGGCGTTCGACTTCGACGTCGATCTGATTGAGGAAGGTCACCGATTCGCCATCGGCCACCGTCTGCTTCATCAACTCGATGGAATTGCTCTCCACGGCCATATCGATAGCGATCGCGGCCCGCTCGAAGGCATCAGCCACCAGGGTTCCCAAGGTCAGACTGCGATCCGGCAGGATCAGCGGATAACCAAGACAGTCGCCGAGATAGACGCTGCCGCGTCCGGCCAGGGGATGGGCCGGGGCGACGACGGCTCCCACCCGGATGCCGGTGCGGGCGACCACCCGGAAACGGGTGTCCGGCGGCAGTTGGAAGCCGAAGCCGAGGTCGGCTTCGCCGGAAGCGACATCGCCCACCATGCCTTGCAAGGACGACGCCTTGATGCTGAGTTTGATGAAAGGATGGTGCCGACGCATCCAGCCGACCAATCCCGGCAGCAGGGAATTGGCAAGGCCGGCCATGGTGGCGATCCGAACCAGGCCGCGCCGACGCCCCTGCAAATCGACAAGCCGCGACTGCAGACGGTCGTAGTCGCGCAACGTCAGCCTGACATGGGCGATCAGCAGTTCCCCGGCAGTGGTCAGTCGCAGACGGCGGGGCAATCGTTCGAAAATCGGCGCGCCGATCTGTTCTTCCAGCGCAATGATCTGCCGATTGATCGACGATGAGGCGACATTGAGACGCTCCGCCGCTTTACGGATCGAGCCCGCCCGCACCACTTCGTCAAGATAAATGAGCAAGCGGGAATGCAGCATGGAAAGCCCCTCTGCGATGCCTATTGGGCATCAACATTGGGTCTCGATGGTGTCTTTTCCATCCTGCTTCGCGAGGGCGGGCGGTGAAGGGATCGTTTATCAGCGCCCCGGAAAGGCGGCAAATGTCGGTCATCTGACAGACGCCCGTCCCGCGACCAATCATCATACGCTGACCAACCTGTTGGATGTCAGCCCCCGCGGGGCCGGCCCATGGCCCGACAAGCTGCCGGGGACGTCCGATCACATAACAAAAGTGCCGCCCAATGACGGCATACCCACAAGGAAGGAAGCCACCATGATCAAAGGCGCAATAGCGACGGTATTGATTTTCCTGTCCAGTGCGGCGTTCGCGGCGGACGCCGGCAAGCTCGTCCTGCCCGGCGACATCACCATCGTCCAGGCGGAGAAAGTGATCGCGGCTGCCAAGGTCAAGGCCAAGGAGCAAGGTACCCTGATGAACATCGCGGTCCTCGACGCCGGCGGCAATCTGAAAGCCTTCGCCCGCATGGATGGGGCTTTTCTCGGCAGCATCGACATCTCGATGAAGAAGGCGAAAACGGCCCGCTATTTCAACATGTCCTCGAAGGAACTGGGCGATCTCGCGCAACCCGGCAAGCCGCTCTATGGCATCGAAGCGACCAATGACGGTCTGGCGATCTTCGGCGGCGGCGAATTGCTGCGCGACGCCTCCGGCGTCATCATCGGCGCCGTGGGCGTCAGCGGCGGCTCGGTCGAGGAAGACATGGGCGTCGCCAAAGCCGGCGTGGCCGGCCTCTAAACCCCACGAAACTCCGATCCGGGAGCGCCCCAGCTAAGGGAGATCGAGACGATGACGGCGCATCGATCTCCCACCCGGATGGTCCCCTGGTGCTGTGACACATTTCAAGGTCACAGCACCAGGGCCATAACCGACGCGATAGCCATAGTCGACGCCGACATAGGC
Source organism: Telmatospirillum sp. (assembly GCA_031291415.1). GTDB lineage: Bacteria > Pseudomonadota > Alphaproteobacteria > Rhodospirillales > Magnetospirillaceae > Telmatospirillum. The sequence goes on along the minus strand of JARLJB010000164.1, from coordinate 11,149 downwards.
AGGACGTATCCGCTCGCGATGCGCCAACCGAGTTGAGATGAGTCATCCTCATCGAGACTTGGTTATCAGGCATCTCCATCGAATAAAAGAGACACGCGCGCTTCTCATTTATTATTATGAGCACGGCGCAACCACTTATGAAGTTTGTCATTTTTAAAATAAATGTAATATATGAATATCAATATTCTAAATTATGGTATCGCAGATACGGACTATAAAGAGATACGTAATCTCCGCGACTTCCGGCAACGTTGAACAAGAATTTCTTGTTAGTGAACGACAGGAGGTCGATCCCATGAAGCGTTCCATTGGGTTTATTTCTTTTATGCTGATTGCCGCGACCATCCCCTGCGCGCAAAGCCGGGCAGAAAACCGGATCGACGTCCAGCGCTCCGACGCACCGGAGCTGTCGGCCTATGGCCGCCACGCGATCGGGGTACGAACTCTGCATTTCGTAAATCCCGGTCAAATCGACATTCTGAAAATCGATCCGCAATCGGCCAAACCGGATCCGCTGCCGCGCTACGATCGCCCTCTGACGGTTGAGGTTTGGTATCCGGCCGAGCCGAATGCCCACGGGACAACCGCGTTGAAGGCCTTCATCCGCGATGGGAAAACCGAAGTGGAGTTACTTGGGAAAGCCATCCGCGACGCAGCGCCGGACAGAGATGTCACCGGCCTCCCCCTCGTTATTATTTCTCATGGTTTTCCCGGCAACCGTTATCTGCTTTCGCCCCTCGCCGAAAACATTGCCTCGAAGGGCTATGTCGTGGCGGCAATCGATCACCTCGATTCCACCTATCAAACCATGTCAGCTCGCGGGTTCTCATCGACGCTCGTCAACCGCCCTCTCGATCAGCTCTTTGTTCTAAACCAAATCGCCAGGCTGTCGCATGATCCGAAGTCGTTCTTGGACGGCAAGGTCGATACGAACGACACCGCCGTTATCGGCTACTCGATGGGAGGGTATGGCGCCCTCATCGTCGCGGGTGCCGGGGTAACTCGGAAAGCCGCTGAATCGGTCGATTATCCCCTGGCCGCCCCTTACGGCACCCTGAGGATCCACGAAAGCGGCAGCGAGTCCCACAGCGCCATGGTCGACCCGCGTGTCAAGACCGCGATCGTCTTCGCCCCATGGGGAATGAACAGCGGATTTTTCGACCGGGAAACCGTCAGGGGCGTCAGGACCCCCATGCTGTTTGTCGCCGGCTCGGTCGACGATGTCGCCGGATACGAGAACGGCGTCCGGGCAACCTGGCAAGCCGCGACGACCGTCGATCGCGCCCTGCTGACCTTCGAAAACGCCAACCACAATGCAGGAGCCGTCATGCCTCCGCCGAAAGAAGCGAATAAGGTAGATAAGGATCTCGGCTTCAATATAGCTGACCACTATATCGATGCCGTCTGGGACAACGTCCGCATGAACAACATATCACAGCACTTCGTCACAGCATGGCTCGGCAAATACTTGAAAACCGACTCGAGAATGGATGCTTATCTTGAGCTGGTTCCAGAAGCGAACAGCGGCGTTTGGGCGGTCGGAGAAGACGGCACGCCCAAGCCCGAGCATAGCTATTGGAAGGGTTTCCAAGATCGAACCGCCAAGGGCTTGCGGTTCGAAAGGCTGAAAGCCGGCCAATAGCGGCACGACTTCGCTCGCATAAGCTCGCGGGCCCGGAGAGGGCCAGGAAGAAACAAATTGTCAGTGGCACCGGCAGAGACGCCGGTGCCACTCGTGTTTCATCCAGGGCGGGTCGACGCGCCACCGGTGCGGAACTCTAACGCAGCAGATTGGTGCGGGTCAGTTCCACCAGTTCGTCGCCGCGGCCATTGATGATGGCGCGCATCATGTAAAGGCTGAAGCCCTTGGCCTGCTCCAGTTTGATCTGCGGCGGCATCACCAGTTCCTGTTTGGCAGTCACCACGTCGAGCAGCATCGGTCCCGGCTCGGCCAGCATGGCGTCGATGGCGGCCGGCAATTGCGCCGGATCATCGACCCGCTGCCCTTTGATGCCGATCGCCTCGGCCACCTTGACGAAGTCGGGATCGTTGAGATCGGTGTCGTCGGACAGATAGCCGCCGGCCTTCATCTCCATGGCGACGAAACCGAGAGAACGATTGTGGAAGATGACAATCTTGACCGGCAGATTGAGCTGCTTCAACGTCAGGATGTCGCCCATCAGCATGGAAAAGCCACCGTCGCCGCAAAGGGCGATGACCTGACGTCCGGGCTCGACCGCCTGGGCGCCGATGGCTTGCGGCATGGCATTGGCCATCGAACCGTGGCTGAACGATCCGAGAAGACGCCGCCGGCCGTTCATCGTCAGATAGCGCGCCGCCCACACCGTCGGCGTTCCGACATCGCAGGTGAATATTGCGTCATCGGCCGCCTTCTCGCTGATCAGGCGGGCCAGGTACTGCGGATGGATGAGATCGCCCTTGCGGCCGGGTACCGCCAGATCGTCGAGGCTTTTGCGGGCCTTGCGATAATGGATCTGGGCAGCATCGAGATAGCTGCTGTCGGTTCGCGCCTTAAGCCGCGGCAGGACGGCCTTCAGCGTCGCTTTGACGTCGCCCAAAAGTCCAAGGTCGATTTGCGTATGTGCCCCCAATGCCTCCGGACGGACATCGATCTGCACAGTCGTCACCCCCGACGGATAGAAGGCCCGATAAGGGAATCCGGTGCCAAGCAGAACCAGCAGATCGGCCGACTCCATGGCATGATAGCCCGAGGAAAAGCCGATCAGGCCCGTCATGCCGACGTCGTAAGGATTGTCGTATTCGATGAATTCCTTGCCGCGCAACGCATGGACGATCGGCGCTTGCAGCGTCTTGGCCAGTTCAACGACCTCGTCATGGGCTTCGGCGCAACCGGCACCGCAGAGCAAGGTGATCTTCTTGCCGCCGTTCAAGAGATCGGCCAGCGCCTGGAGATCGGCTTCGGCCGGAACCATCACCGCCGGACGCGGCTCGTTCCAGACGACCCGGACGCCGTCCGGCATGGCGCGTAGCGCGACGTCACCGGGCAGCACCACGACGCTCACGCCCTTCTTCAGGATGGCGGTGCGCATGGCGATGTCGAGCACATGAGGCATCTGTTCGGGGTTGGAGACCAGTTCGCAATAGACGCTGCATTCACGGAACAGTTCCTGCGGATGGGTTTCCTGGAAATAGCCGCCACCGATTTCCGACGACGGAATATGGGCGGCGATGGCCAACACTGGAACATGGTTTCGCTGACAGTCGAAAAGACCATTGATCAGATGCAGATTCCCCGGTCCGCAGGAACCGGCGCAGACCGCCAGTTTGCCGGTCAGATGCGCCTCGGCGCCAGCGGCGAAGGCCGCCACTTCCTCGTGACGCGTGCCCATCCAGCGGATCTGCTTCAAGCGTTGCAGACTGTCGCTGAGACCGTTTAACGAATCGCCGGTGACGCCCCAAATCCGTTCGACGCCGGCGGCCGCCAGGGACCGGGCCATGTAATGCGCAATGATTTCATTCATATCGGACTATCCATAAGAAAACGTCAGGAATGCTTGACGATCCCGGGCGGAATGCCCGTCCCCAACCGATCTGGGGCCTTCAAGCAAAGGTGGCGTCCGTTGATGCTCGGTCTTGATATGGGGGTCCAAGACTGGCTGTCCACCCCTGAACAGGGGTCGAAGGCGTTTTTGTGATGCCTTTTAGGCATCGGTCGTGCCTTTTTTTGATGCTTTCCAGACAGGCCGGTAACCACCACATAATAAACGGAACCAAGGAATCAGAAGAAAAGGAGCCAAACGCTATGCCAAACGCATCTTTTCTTCCATTGGCCGAATGATCATGGCGCCCGATGGATTCTCGCCGCCGACTTTGGCGCCCCTCAATCTTCCGGTCGTCAACATCTTGTCGGCCGACAAGGTCTTCCCGAACGGCACCCGCGGCCTGGCTCCCATCGACCTGGCGATCGGCCGCAACGAATTCGTCAGCCTGATCGGTCCGTCCGGCTGCGGCAAAAGCACGCTTCTGAAACTGGTGGCCAATCTCTACGAACCGACCGACGGACGCATCGTCTGGTGGCAGGGAAATTTCTCCCGCGTCGGCGAAAGCGGACGCCGGCTCGCCTTCGTATTCCAGGACGCCACCCTGATGCCCTGGTCGCGCGTCGAGGCCAATGTCCGCCTGCCTCTCGATCTGGCCGGCCTGCCGAAAACCGCCGCGGTGCCGAAAGTGGCAAGCGCCCTCGCCCAGGTCGGCCTGACACGTTACGCCCGGCATTATCCGGGGCAGCTTTCGGGCGGCATGCGCATGCGCGTCTCGATCGCCCGCGCCCTGGTCACCGAACCCGACCTTTTGCTGATGGACGAGCCCTTCGGCGCCCTTGATGAATTCACCCGCAACAAGCTCGACGACGATCTGGTCCGCCTGTCCTGGGAACGCAAGCTGACCACCATGTTCGTCACCCATTCGCTCTACGAGGCGGTGTTCCTGTCGACCCGGATCGTCGTCATGGCGGCCAACCCCGGACGGATCTATGCCCAAATGACGGTCGATGAGCCTGCGCCGCGCGGCGATGCCTTTCGCAACAGCGACCGTTTCGCCGCCCTGTGCCGCGACCTGTCCCGGCTGCTGCAGGCGGCGTCCCTGGAAAGCGCCGTGGCCGACCACGATGAAGGAGGCCGATGACATGCGCCCGCTGATCACCAACGCCTGGTTCAACCGCATCGCCGCCCCTGTCGGCGTCGCCACCTTCGTCCTTATCGCCTGGCAGTTTTTCTGCCGCCAACGCGGCATTCCGGTCTATCTGTTCCCGGCGCCCACCGACATCGCCCTCAAACTCGCGGCGGAATGGCCGAGCCTGCTCACCGCTCTGATGAGCACGCTCGAGGTCACCTTCGAGGCGTTCTTCCTGGCTGTCCTGCTGGGCTCGCTGACCGCCTTTCTGTTCGTCCAAAGCCAGGCGATCGCCATCAGCCTCTATCCCTTCGCCGTGCTGTTGCAGGTCACGCCGATCGTCGCCATCGCCCCACTGATCATCATCCTGGTCAAGAATACCCAGGTGGCGCTGACCATCTGCGCGACCGTGGTCGCCATCTTCCCGATCATTTCCAACACCACCGTCGGCCTTGCCGCCGTCGATCCGGGGCTGCTCGCCTATTTCCGGATGAACAAGGCAAGCCGCCTGCAGACGCTTATCCGCCTGCGAATCCCCAGCGCCCTGCCCTACTTTCTGGCCGGCCTCAAGATTTCGAGCGGCCTGGCGCTGATCGGCGCCGTCGTCGCCGAATTCGTCGCCGGGACCGGCGGACGCAACGCCGGATTGGCCTACGACATCTTGCAGTCCGGACTGCAACTCGACATTCCGAGAATGTTCGCCGCCCTGCTGCTGATCGCGGTCACCGGTGTCCTTCTCTTCACCTTGATGGCCGGGCTGTCACACCTGGCGCTCGGCCATTGGCACGAAAGCGGTATGGGAAACGAAAAATGAGCGATGTGATTATCCGTGGTGCCGCAGGAATTCTGACCGGTTTGTCCGGTCCCCTGGAACGGACGTCCGGCGACATCCGGGTACGCGACGGCAAGATATCGGCGATCGGCGCCGTCACGCCGGCCCCGGCGGACACGGTTATCGAAGCCGATGGCTGCGTGATCTATCCCGGCCTGATCAGCACCCACCATCATCTGTTCCAAAGCGTGCTGAAAGGCGTGCAGGCCGGCATCGACCTGCCGCTGGAAGGCTGGCTGCGCACCGTGCCCTACAGCTATTGGCACAAGCTGGACGAGGACGCCCTTGAAGTGGCGGCGACCGTTGGATTGGCCGAGCTGCTGCTGTCGGGCACGACGACCATCGCCGATCACCATTACCTGTTCACCGAGGATTACGGCTTCGATCCGGCCGCTGTCATTTTCGAGGTCGCCGAACGGCTGGGGATCCGGCTGGTGCTGTGCCGCGGCGGCGCGACGCAGGGGCGGGCCTTCGACATCCCGCACACCCAGCCGATGCCTTACGAACCTCTTGATCTGATGATCCGCCAGGTGGGCGATCTGGCCGCCCGCTTCAACGATCCTGCTCCCGACTCCATGCGCCGCGTCGTCTTCGCGCCGACCACGCCGCCCTGGTCGGTGAAACCCGACGAACTCGACGTCATCGCCGATGCGGCCCGCGCCATGAAACTCAGGATGCACAGCCATCTTTCGGAAACCCATGTCTATGTCGACTTCTGCCTGGAAAATTTCGGCAAGCGACCGGTTCAATGGGTGGCCGAGCATCAATGGCTGGGATCCGACATCTGGTTCGCCCATCTGGTCCATCTCGACGACAGCGAGCTCCGCCTGTTGGCCGAAACCGGAACCGGCATGGCCCATTGCCCGCAAAGCAATTGCCGATTGGGCTCCGGTGTCGCCGCGGCCGACCGGCTGGCGCAACTGGGCGGCCGCGTATCGCTGGCCGTCGATGGCGCGGCGTCCAACGAATCCTGCGACATGATCAACGAGATGCATTGCGCCTGGCAGGTTCATCGGGCCGTCAAAGGCGCCCAGGCGCTGCGTGCCGAGGAGGTTTTGCGCTGGGCGACGGCCGGCGGCGCCGATGTCCTCGACCTGCCGGCCATCGGCACCGTCGAGGTCGGAAAGGCCGCAGATCTTGCCATCTTTGACCTCGCGCAACCGCGTTACGCCGGCCTGCACGACCCGCTGATCGGCCCGATCGTCAGCGGCGGCAGCGCCCATCTGCGGCATCTGCTGGTCGGCGGCCGTCCGGTGGTGATCGACGGTGCCATCCCCGGGCTGGATCTCGCCGCCCTGTCCCGCCGCGCGGCCGGCGTCGTCCGCCGCTTAGCGGCGTGAACCGAAAGGAACCGATGCCATGCTGACCGCGCAGCAGAAAACGCTCCGTAAATGCTGGTATGCCGTGATGCCGGTCCATCACCTGAGCGATGGCCCAAAACCCTTTCGTCTGATGAGCGAGGACATCGTGCTGTTTCTCGACGCCGACGGATCGCCGGTCGCTCTTCGCGATCGCTGCTGCCATCGCACCGCCAAACTGTCGAAGGGCTGGTGCGAGAACGGCGCCATCGTTTGCGGCTATCATGGCTGGACCTATGACGGAACCGGCGCCCTGGTCCGCATCCCGCAGCTTGGTCCCGACACGGCGCTTCCCGCCCATCAGGTCGAGAGCTTCCGCGCCATGGCCCGCTATGGCTATGTCTGGGTGGCTCTCGACGAGCCGATCGTCGATCTGTTCGATATTCCCGAAGACCGCGACCCCGGCTATCGGCGGATCTTTCAATTCTATGAGGAATGGAAAACGGCGCCGCTCCGGATGATGGAAAACTCCTTCGACAACGCGCATTTCTCGTTCGTCCACCGCTCGACCTTCGGCATCGCCGACCGGCCGAAGCCGAAAAAATACGAAATTGTCGAAACGCCCGAGGGTTTCTTCGCCGAATCCTGCGTCGAAATCCTCAATCCACCGGAAGCGCACCGGGTCACCGGCTGCACCACGCCGACCACCACGCGCGACATGAAGAACGCCTGGTATTTCCCCTTTTGCCGCCGCATGGACATGGAATATCCAAGCGGCATCCGCCACATCATCATCAATTGCGCGACGCCGATCGATGATGGGCGCATCCAGTTGGTCCAACTGCTCTATCGCAACGACCGCGAGGAAGACTGTCCGACCCGACTGCTGATCGACTGGGACGCCAAGATCACGCTGGAAGACAAGGAAATCCTTGAATCCACCGATCCTGACGCCGCCATCGACGTCTCGCGCCGGGTCGAAGCCCACATGATGTCGGACCGCCCCGGCCTCTTGATGCGCCGCCGCCTGCTCGATGTCCTGCACGCCCATGGCGAGGAGGAAATCACCGCCGCCTGAGGGTACCGGTACCGCAGGTCGCCATTACCCCCATCACGCTTCTAACGAACCGAGGCCCGCCGCCAGGACGTCGCGGCAACCAGTCCAAGGCCGAAAAGAAGCAATGCCATGGGATTCGGTTCCGGAACCGAGTGGGCGGACACGGTGCCCTCGGTCACCACCGCCCAGGACCGGTCGAGGAATCTGTAGGTTGCGTCGCTGCTGGTGCTTTCCGCGCCAAAGGCAACGAACCCGAAATCTCCCGTCACATCCTCCGGCATCACGCCGCTGGCCGACGACAGTAACCCGTACTCGGCTATCAGGTAAGCCTGCGGCGCGGTCAAGTAGTTATAAAAGAGCACGCCGTAGGTGGAGGCCAGAGGATCCCACGAGTAATAGGTGGAGGCCAGCCGGCTGTCCGTTATGCTTCCGATCATACCTGAAAAATTCCAGGTGAGATCGGTCATCGTCTGGGTATCGGTATTCCACAGAAAAGATCCGGTACCGGTCGAATGACTGGTCGAATCGGTGAAATTCAAACGATAGTCCATGACCGCCGCCCGGGCCGGCGGCGCGGCCAGCATGGTGGCCAAGGCAAGGAATCCGGCGAAAAAGCCGACCAATTTCAAGCGAAACACAAGGCGAAACTGCGTGGCAACCATGACGACCCCCCGACATCATAGGTTGATCGAAACCATATTGAGGCACCGGTTATCCGCCGCCTCGATCCGCCCCAACCCTGAATGGTTCCGACCGAACGGTATATTTAATATATAACGCTATACATATCTTCTTTCTGGACAGCAAGCAGAGATTGCCAGCTCTCCCAAAAGCACCTGCATGACGTTTATACCAAGTCTCGGGCCCGCGAGCTTATGCGAGCGTAGCCGTGCCGCCCGAAGGGCAAACGACGCCGGAGGCGGGCCGAAGGCCGAGCGAAGCGAGCAACGGTTTCGGAGAAACACGCCCGACGTCTGAGGGCTCGATGATCGGTTCCGATCACCGAGATTGGGTATTAGTCAATTTTATCCACAGATGACGCAGATTAACGCAGATATAGAATATATATTACTGTCTTGTAGAAGACATCTTGACTTTTTTATCCACGTTTGGCCTCACGGAGCATTCTTTTATCTGCGTTAATCTGCGGATAGACATTATATTAATTGTTTACAATGAGCCTGTCCAGATCGTTCCGGTGTAACCAAGACTTGGGTGAGCCACCGAAACGCCAGGGGCGCCGGAAGCAAAGGGATAAGCCTCAAAAATTATGAATCGGTTGGCACATAATCCCTTCTTGTCGTAAAGGATTATAGAGCAGGTTAAGAAGAGCAGATGGACCATTACCCCCGCCGATCACCAGGCCCATTGGCGTGAGTGCATCAAGCGTCTGAAAGGCCGCTCCTGATCTTGATCTGCCATCTCCAACCTTGAGGATTCAGTGCATTCCGGCGATCATGTGTTCCTCTGGAGGTAGCATTGGAACCAATTTCATTGATCGATGGCCGGATGCCAATTTGGGCAATCTTCAAACGTAGCTACGGGTATGTCTGGGAGAACCGGAATCGTTTCATGGTCCCGATTCTTGTGGTCTTCCTTGTCAATCTCGCCGGAACCGTGGGGCCGGCCACAATTTTGGAACCGGCAAAAATCACATTCGGATCAATGTTCTTGGGTTGGGGGTTCTTGCTTGGAAATTGGTTTGTGTCGATGGCTTTCGCTGTCGGCATACATCGGGCGGTTTTGCTGGACGAGGTCCGATGCGGTATCGCGGTCCTGCGGTGGGACCGGAACCTATTGCGCTTCTTCGGCACCGTGCTTCTCCTGGGACTCTTGTTCGTCCTATTCGGGCTCGCATCCAGTGCGGTTCTCGGTCTCGTCCTCGGCATAGTATTCCCCGTTGGGAGGACGGGAGCGGCCCCCCTCATAGGCGTCTTACTCGGTGGTCCTTTGGCTGTCTGGTTTGTCGCCATTCTAGTTTTGCAACGATTGTTGCTATCGCTTCCGGCTGCCGCTATCGGGAAACCGGGTGGCGTTGTTCTCTCCTGGCGGGCCACGCGTGGTAACTGGCTCAGACTGATCGCTGTCAGCGACCTGACCATACTGCCTCCCGCAGTTCTTGGCCTATTGTTCTCCGTCAGGAATTTGGGAGAGGCGATCAAGACCGGCTCCTTTCCTTTATCCCCCACTGACACTTCCAGTCTCGTCGTCAGCGTGATCCATTCCGCATTGGTTGCAACGACAATACCCATCATCGCCGTCATGTTTTCGCGCAGTTACGACGTGCTGGTGCGCGGCGGCGGTCCAATGGGACCAACCACGTCCCGTCCGATCGCAGGGCAAAATTAATCACCCAATCGCCGATGCCGGTAAAAACCAGGGGTCAGGCCCCGATTTTATTATGTGTATAGTTTTATCTATGCTTTATCCATTTTATAGAATATTGAGGCGAACGGGATATAGCGGATGGTGGTTTCTTCTATTTCTAATACCCGTAATCGGAATTTTTGCTCCGTGGTTGTTAACCTACGCCCGCTGGCCAGCCTTCGAACGGCCGCAGAACTCAAACGAGTAAGAAGCGCAGCCATTGCCCCCAGTGTCTGGTATTGACCCAAACCCGCCCTTTCGGCCTTGCGGTTTCCGAGTGTTCTGCCGACGATGGTCTCTCGCTGCGGTAGTCGAGGATTGGTGTTAGAGCAGGGTGATGACGGATCGGCGGGAAACAGCATGCCTTACACCGGAGGTTAGGCTCGTTCTAACGGCTATCGCATATGCGCTGTGCGGGAGACTGCCAAATCCCGATCTTCTGAACAAAATTGCTGCCCGATATTGTGGTGCGGTACCAGGACATCAGTCGAAAATTGAGCGCAGGCCGAGACCCCCTAAGGGCACCAAACCACGACTGAAGGCGATTTACACACTATCAATCAACGGCAGCCGTGTGGATGGAAGATGGAATTTTACGCCTGGACAGCTTGCAAATATCCTGCGGTCATTGACGAAAGATCACGAGTGCGGTCCGTCGGAACCAGTTGAAGCAAATTACGGCTCATGACCCGAAGCAGTCGCCCGCGCCTGATCATTCACCACATTCCAAACACCGCATCTCGATCGAATCTTGGAGAACCTCCATCAGCCGCTTCTTTGCGTTTTGCGCTTCTTCGATTATGGCAGCCCAAGCCCTGTGTGCCAATGATTCTTGCGACAACCTCAGCCTATGAGGTTTAGTGAGTATCGCACAGGGGGACGTTCAGTGGTCGATCAATTACCTACGTATGCAGGCGGAACAGAGGCCGGGGTCTCGGGGTC
>JARLJB010000163.1 GCA_031291415.1 Telmatospirillum sp. | reverse complement strand
TTTGGGAACCGATCTACGGGTATCATCAGGGCCAGCGGTCATGTGCACCGCACTCATAGGCCGTACACATGACCGTATCCGACTTGACTGCTCTATCCGTCACTTTCCCCTTGCAATGCAGGGACCGTCCACACATGACGAAAGAGGTGCGGTTGCTATTACGCGGCTTCTTGGGCCATGATCGAGAACCAGAGAGAGGACCGCTACGCCGATGTTGCATCGCGTCGCGCCTTATCATATGGTGCCCTCCCTCTCTGATGGGGCGTAGCCAAGCGGTAAGGCAGCGGGTTTTGGTCCCGCCACGCGCAGGTTCGAATCCTGCCGCCCCAGCCATCCTTCTCATCATCCGCAGTATCGCAGAACACCCAGGGCGCAACGGTACCCAAGGTTACCCGATCGATCCGCCATCGCCGGCCGCAGAGCGATTGACCTTGAGCCTTGCTGTAAGGCCTATCTTACACTTTGCCAATCGATGCCCAATGTCCGCTTTCGATGGCATAAGACGAAACGTTTTGGTTGTTTCAGAGGTTTTGCGCACAACCCTTTATGCCTACGGAAAAATCCAACGTTATAAGCCTATAAACTTTGTGGAATAGCGAAAGAGCAAGGATTCTCGGCCAAAAAATGCATTGACAGCCTTCATCTGGTTTAAGAATGGGGGATCTTCGTCATGTCAGAATGCAAATCGGTCGCTCTTGCCTCTCGTGGCTTAGGGATAATCCGGCGCGCTCGCGCAGTTTCCCTTGGCTTCGTATTTGCCGTCCTCATCGGTTCGACTTCAGCATCCGCGAGTACTCTTCTCGTTGATCGCGGATTGCCTACGGCGAATTTGAACAATGCAGCCGGTTCAGATCGCAGTAACGTTTCATGGGTCGGGACAGGCTATTCCCAGAGTGACTATTGGGTTACCGGCGACACTTTCACTAATACGTCGTCAAATACGTGGAAAATTAGTTCTATCAGATTGTGGACCACTGATGATGAAATTTCTTCATTAAGTCTATGGGGTGGGGCGCAAAGCTCTAATATCACCGTGATATCATCAAGTTACACGCTGACAAAAGGAATTACTTACTCGAATGGCGAGACGTACCAAGGGGCAAGTGGGACGTATTATTCTATAGATGAGATTGATTTTGCCGTTGGTCGGCTGCAAGTGCATGCGGAAAAGCTGCACGTACGGATCTGTGCGGGGGGCGCCCAGTAATGGGCGTCCCTACCGCGATCTCTAACTCACGCATTCATCGATTTGTGCACCACGGCAAAGCAATGCTTTTTCTAGGCAAGCAGAAAAGAGGTGTGATCCACATAGCCGTCGCCTGTTCCGCCCTTTTGGCCGACTAAATAGACAAGTTCATAGGAATTGGTCGTCGAAACGCATGACAGATCAGTGGTGTAGTAGATGGCGCATCCAGCATCACCTTCGTTCACCGCGACGATTCCCGCCTGAAAGGAGGTGCCAAGATCCAGCGCCGGATCCCCAGCCGTCCCCGATGGTAGTTTTGTTATCGACGAGTTCGCCACGGCATAGAGGCTCCCGCTGAGCGTTCCCGAATATCCTAAATGGAGGAACACGCTACTCGTCAAATCAATGTGATCCGTGCCAGCCGTGAAGTTTTCGATAGTGGCAAGGGCGGAAGGAGCGGAGGACGTAAGAACGATCTGATCGGCACCGTTTCCAAGATTTATCGTCTCCGTTCCCGTGCCGACATCGATGATCGTGCCTCCGGCGCCGCCCTTGATGGTCATCGCTTGAGTGGTCGCCGAGGCATCGATCGTTACCGCCCCGCTGGCGCCCGACGCATCGACACTGGAAATTAGCGTCTCTGCTGCCGTCAGCGTCACCGTGGTGCTGGAAGAGGCGTTCACGACAACGCTGGCAATCCCGGCCGCCAGGGCATCCGCCCCCAGGGTGAGATCTCCGCCCTCCACCGTCAGGGCCTGAATGTCCGAGACATGCGCAAAGGTGCTGTCGGCAATCGTTTCCATCCCCGTAAGGACCAGGCTATTGGTTCCCGCACCGCCGTCGATCACATCTCCGGACAGGAAAGAGCCCCCCACCGTGATGCTGTCGTTGCCGGCGCCGCCCGTAATGGCGAAGGAACCGGCGCAGGCGGAGGCGTCCCAGACAAAGGCGTGGGCGCTGGTCAGGGCCGAGGCGTCGACCGTTAACGTGTTGCCCGCGGTCACCAGCGTGCTGGTGGCAACGATGTCGACCGACCCCTTGTTGGCGAAGGTGATCGTCTCGACGCCCGAGACATGGTTGAGCGCGTCGGTGCCGCCGACTAGGCCGATCTTCAGGGTATCGGCACCCGACCCGCCGACGATGGTGTCGCTGCTGCTGAAGGTGGCGCCGATGAAATCGTAGCTGTTGCTGCCGGAACCTCCCGTAATGGCGAAGGAACCGGCGCAGGCGGAGCCGTCCCAGGTGAAGGCGCTGGTTAGCGCCGAGGCGTCGACCGTCAAGGTGTTGCCGGCGGTCGCCAGCCCGCTGGCGGCGACGATGTCGACCGCCCCCTTGTCGGCGAAGGTGATGGTCTCGATGCCCGCGACATTGGCGAGCGCGTCGGTGCCGCTGATCTGGCCGATCTTCAGGGTGTCGGTGCCCGACCCGCCGGTGACGGTATCGCTGCTGCTGAAGGTGGCGCCGGTGAAATCGTAGCTGTTGCTGCCGGAACCTCCCTTGAGGGTGAAGAAACCGGCGCAGGCGGAGGCGTCCCAGACAAAGGCGTGCGCGCTGGTCAGGGTCGAGGCGTCGACCGTCAAGGTGTTGCCGGAGCTCACCAGTGTGCTGGCGGCGACGATGTCGACCGATCCCTTGTCGGCGAAGCTGATCGTCTCGACCCCCGAGACGTTATCGAGCGCCGACTGCGTGGTGACGGCGCCGATCCTCAGCGTATCTGAGCCGGTGCCGCCGGTGACGTGATCGTCGCTGCTGAAAACAACGCCCGCTCCTGTGAAATCGTAGGTGTTGCTGCCAGAGCCTCCCTTCAACGTTTCCTTGCCCGTCCCGGCGGTGAAGGTCATCGCTTGAGTGTCCGCCGAGGCATCGATCGTCACTGTCCCGCTGGCTCCCGACGCATCGACGCTGGCAATCCCGGCCGTCTTGGCATCCGTCCCCAGGGTGAGCGTGCCGCCGTCCACCGTCAGGGCCTGGATGCGCGAGACATTCGCAAAGGCGCTATCGGCAATCGTTCCCGTCGCAGTAAGGATCAGGGTATTGGTTCCCGAACCGCCGTCGATCACATCTCCGGACAGGGAAGTTCCCCCCACCGTGAAGCTGTCGCTCCCGGCGCCGCCCTTGATGGTCATCGCTTGAGTGGTCGCCGAGGCATCGATCGTCACCGCCCCGCCGGCGCCCGACGCATCGACGCCGGCAATCCCCGCCGCCAGGGCATCCGTCCCCAGGGTGAGCGTGCCGCCGTCCACCGTCAGGGCCTGGATGTGCGAGACATTCGCAAAGGCACTGTCGGCAATCGTTCCCGTCGCCGTAAGGATCAGGGCATTGGTTCCCGCACCGCCGTCGATCGTATCTCCGGACAGGGTAGAGGCCCCCACCGTGAAGCTGTCGCTCCCGGCGCCGCCCTTGAGGGTGAAGGAACCGCCGCAGGCGGAGCCGTCCCAGACAAAGGCGTGCGCGCTGGTCAGGGCGGAGGCGTCGACCGTCAAAGTGTTGCCGGAGATCACCAGCGTGCTGGCGGCGACGATGTTGACCGAGCCCTTATCGGCGAAGGTGATGGTCTCGACCCCCGAGACATTGGCGAGCGCATCCGTCCCACTGACGGCGCCGATCTTCAGCGTATCCGAGCCAGCGCCGCCGGTAACGTGATCGGCGCTGCTGAAGGTGGCGGTGGTGAAGTCGAAGACGTCGTTGCCGGACCCGCCGGTGAAGGTCCCGGACGCCGTCATCCCCTGCAGCGTGACGCCGCCGCTGGAAGCTGAGGCGTCGACGCTGGTCAGCGCCGTGTTGGTGGCGCCGTTGAGGTCAAGAACCAGGGGCTGACTGCCGGCGATGGTTACCGCTGTCAGGCCGCTGTCGGCCAGTTTCAGATAATTGGCGGCGGTGGCGCTGGTGATGGCCAAGGTCTCGATACCGCTGTCGACGGTGAAGGTCGACAGGGTACTGGCGTTGGTGCCGACCCCGTTCACCGTCAGGGTGACAGTGTCGTTGGTGCCGGTATCGACGCTGGCGGTGAAAGCGACCGACAGATCACCTTTGCCGGCCATCTGCGCCGCCACCAGTTTGCCGACGTTGGCGAAATTCGTGGCAACACCCGCCGTCGTCGAGCTGCTGGTGCCGATGGTGGTGAGAGAGCTGTCGGCCTGGGCAAGATCGATGGTCACCGCGTTGACGGTGTCGGTGGCGCTGTTGGCGACCAGCACCTTCTCGATCGAAACCAGGGTCGGCGTCGCCGTATAGCCGGCAGCCACATCCGATCCCGACACCGCGATGTTGAGGGTATCGGTGCCGCTGCTGCCATTCAGGCTGTCGCCCGTGGTCAGAGTGGAGGTCGCCGACAGGGCGCCACCGGAGAAGACCAGGGTGCCGTTATAGGTATCGTTCTGCGACGAGCCGGTGAAGGCGCTGCCCGAATCGGTGCCGGTGGTCAAGGTGAAGGTGATCGGCGTTGGCGTCGGTGTTGGCGTTGGCGTTGGCGTCGGTGTTGGCGTTGGCGTCGGTGTCGGCGTCGGCGTCGGTAGAGATGTGCTGCCGATCGCCAAGGTCGTCTCATAGCTGTTGCTGGTGGCGTAGCTGACCTGCCAGCTGCTGATGGCGGTCGACGAGGCGGCAACGAACTGCTGACTGGTGGCGAAGCCCAGCAAGGCCTGGGCGACGGTGAAGGAGCCGCTGGCCAGCATCTCCGTCCAGTAGGCCAGACCTGCGGTGTCGGCGGTGCGGTTCAGGGCATTGTGGTAAAGCGCGCTGATCAAGCTGGTGTGGTCGGGATCGGTGCTGTGATAGAGGGTGGAGAATTCCGTCGATTCGACGAACCCTTGGGCCACTCCGTCGAGGGTGACGGCGCCGCTTTCGACCTGGTTGACCCAATAGGTCAGGCCGGCGAGGTCCGCGGTCCGGCCAAAAGTCGCCTGATAAAGCCGGACGATCGGATCGACGACGGTGGTGGCGGTGGCCGAGGCGGCCAGCGACGCGGCGACCTGTGCGTTGGTGAGAACGCCGCTATCGATCAGCGCCGCCCAGGAAGCGATCTCGGAAGCGCTGACGGCGCCCTTGCCGTCGGCGCTGAAGCCGAAAAGGATATCGGCGTAATCCTGGGTGACCGCAGCCAGGCTCGCCGCTGTCACCGACTTGCCGGAGAGGACCAGCGTGGTGTCGGGAATACTGCTGAGCCCATGATTGACCTGCCAATCGGCAATAGTCGAAGCCGACAGGGCGATGGACTCCGAGGAGTCGGCGAAGCCCAGCAGGACGCTGGCCGCCGTGGCGGAGCCACTGTCCATCAATGTGGTCCAGTAGGTCAGGCCACTGGCATCGGGACTGCGGACCAGCGCGTTCTGATAAAGCGCCGTGACATAAGCGACCCCTTCGGGCGAGACACTGCCGTAATGGCTGGAGAACTCGGCCGACTCGACGAACCCTTGGGCCACCCCGTCGAGGGTGAGGGAGCCGCTTTCGACCTGGTTGACCCAATAGGTCAGGCCGGCGAGGTCCGCGGCCCGGCCAAAGGCCGTCTGATAAAGCCGGATGACCGGATCGATGATATCGACGGCCGTGGTCGAAGCGGCCAGCGAGGCGGCGACTTGCGCGTTGGTGAGAACGCCGCTATCGATCAGCGTCGCCCAGGCGGCGATTTCGGACACGCTGGCGGCGCCCTCGCCGGTGGCGCTGCAACCGAACAGAATGTTGGCGTAATCCTGGGTGACGGCGGCGACGCTTGCTGAACTGACCATTGAGAACCTCCAGGTACAATCGCTCTCTGCGGCGTCGCGGCAGGCGATTCCTTGACAGCCTTCAGACGCGGTATCTTGCGTATCGGACAACGCAAGACGTCTTCGACTATTTCCCTTGGAGGTGTCTTATCGTCTGTATGTGCGACACGCCTGGAACCGAAATAAAGTGCTGCGAGCGGGGCATTCCTCTTACAGACAAAGATGCATTCTTGTAATCAGGCGTCAATCGAGAACGCGTACCCTAGTAATCTTACTGGTAGATGAACGCTGACACTTGGTGTCCTTGTTTGACGACGACGATGATTTCGTCGGGGTCTTCGGTGCAAGCGAAGAAGTTCAATCATTGATTGTTATCTGTTGGGAATCAGTGTCCGAATACGACTGCTATCTGCTTGGGCGGTCGGCCCGAACCTTGCTTGGTGGTTGGAACCTAATATTTGGCCCCTCTACCGAGTGGAGCGGGCATCCGAGGCCTTAAAATTAAATCGAAAGTGGCACCGGCCTCCGTGCCGGTGTTCGCCGCAAAGCGGCGAAAATCCTTTTTTTCGACTTCGGCCCTTCACCGGCGCGGAGCCACTAATTTTTCACAGCCTCTCCTGCCCGCCCCACTCCTGGTTTAAGGACTCATCCGTCAGATTTTGACCACTAGCCGGTACGGTTCGCTCGATGACTTCCGACCGAAATGGTCCCGGATTGACGGCGAAAAGATCGTGCTGGGTGACGATTACTTGGCCGGCGCAGATTCGGCAAAGACCCGGAGACGATGTCCGTCGGGATCCTGCGCGACGAAGGTGTAGCCGAAGTCCATGCGGACCGGCGGCTGCAGGATGGCGATCCCGTCACTCTTCCAGTCGTCGGCGATGGCATCGACAGTTTTGTCGGTGTCGACGGAGAAGGCGATTTCCGCCCCGCCGCCTGCCGCCGCCGCCGGGGGCTCCACCGCATGTTTCGACCACAGACCGAGCATGACGCCCGACGCCAGCGCGAACATCGCAAATGTTTCGGATGCTTCGACAGGGGGACGGCCAAGCAGGTTTTTGTAAAAGGTCACGCTGGCGGTTGGATTGTCGACATAGAGAATCAGAAAGTTCGGATCTGACACGGCAGGATCTCCTGATGGATCAACAGATTGGTCCGGATCGATGCGCCGGGTGATTGGCGCGGCGCCGGATCGACCTGTTCGATCCTAGATGCCGCTCCTGTCAGATTCTGTCAGTAGCCTGCTGCTGGGGCGATTTACGCATCGCTCGAACGGCAGGCTTCGTGCGAACGCCGTTCGGGCTCAGGGGCGGGTCGGAATACCTTCCGTGAGCCGCCATTCCTTGAGCAGCGCCGGCCGGCGGCGGGGATATCGGTCGTCCGATACCGTCATGCTGATGATCCTGTCGGTCCGGAAATGTCGGAAGGCCTGGCGCAGCTCGCACCAGGCGATGACGACGCGGACGGCCTCGAAGAATCCAAGCGCGAAGGGCCAGATCATCCGGACCGTCTCGTCGCCTTTGACGTCGCGATAGACGATGTCGATCTTGCGTTCCCGTCGGATCGCCAGGCGGATCTCCGCCAGTTCCACGGTCCCTTCCGCCAAGGTTGTTCCGGGGACGACGAGGAGCGTCGAGCCTTCGAGTTGGCGGCGAAGGTCGTCGGGAAGGACAGCGGCAACCTTGGCGATCAGGTTTCGCGCGGCATCGCCGAGCTGCCTGTCGGCGCGGTTGGCCACCCATCGCGCCCCCAGCACCAGAGCCTCGACTTCCTCTTCCGAGAACATCAACGGCGGCAGCAGGAAGCCTGGGCGCATGAGATAGCCGAGACCGGGCTCGCCGTCGATGCACGCCCCTTGCGCTTGCAGGGCGGCAATGTCGCGGTAGAGCGTCCGCAGACTGATCCCCAGTTCGGTGGCCAGCGATGCTCCGCGGACCGGATGGCGGTGGCGGCGCAAGATCTGCATGAGAAGAAGAAGACGTTCGGCGCGGGGCAAGGAAGACCTGTTCGGGGTGACAAAATCCAATGCTGACATAGCTGACGGAACGAGACCAGAGCCGGTCATTTTGACGGAAGTGTTAACAGTCCGGCCCGCCGCTCTAATTCGGTTGCGCCGCATTGCCCCCGGAGCTACGAAAGGACTGTTGGCGGCCCTGTCGCCGCAAAACTGGCCGGGGCAACCGACGCACCGGCCGCGCGCTGTCCGGAGGTTCATGTGGTCGTGCGAAACGCGCAAGATGCGCAGCAAATTCTGTCACCGAAGACTATCAAAACGGAGAGCTTTACTGATGCCGCCGCCGCCGTTGCCCGCCTGGAGGAGATCTACGCGCGCAACACGGGCTTCCTTCGGAACCATTTCGAAGCCTATTTGAAAGGTGAATCCCTGGCGACGCGGGTGCGTGCCGTCTATCCCTTCGTGCGGCTCACCACCGAGACGCATGCGCGGGTCGATACCAGTCTGTCCTATGGTTTTGTCGCCGGCCCCGGGACCTATGAAACGACGGTGACCCGCCCCGACCTGTTCCACAGCTATTTCCTCGAGCAGATCGGCCTGCTTTTGACCAATCATGGCGTTCCAGTCGAAATCGGCGAGTCGAACGAGCCGATTCCCGTGCATTTCGCCTATCGGCGCGATATCAGCAGCGAGACCGGTTTTTCGATGTCGCCGGCCGACCAGGTGCTGCGCGATCTGTTCGACACCCCCGATCTTGCCACCATGGATGACGCCATCGTCAACGGCACGCTGCAATTGCTGTCGGGCGCGCCGATGCCGCTGGCGCTGTTCCGCGCCGCCCGCGTCGACTATTCATTGCACAGGCTTTACCACTACACCGGCACCGATCCCGAACATTTTCAGAAGTTCGTGATCTTCACCAACTACCAATTCTATGTCGACGCCTTCGCGCGCATCTGCCGCGACCAGATGGCCGCCGGCAGTCACGGCGGCGACGCCTTTGTCGAACCTGGCAACGTCATCTGGCGCAAGGGCGCCTCCGCTCCGGAGGGCAAGGGCGCTGAACGCCTGCCGCAAATGCCGGCCTTTCATCTGGTCGAACCCGATCGTGGCGGCATTACCATGATCAATATCGGCACCGGGCCGTCCAATGCCCGCAACATTACCGACCATGTGGCGGTGATGCGCCCCTACGCCTGGCTGATGCTGGGACATTGCGCGGGGCTCAGGAACACCCAGAAGCTTGGCGACTATGTGCTGGCGCATGCCTATGCCCGCGAGGACCATGTGCTCGACGAGGAACTGCCTCTCCGGGTTCCGATTCCGGCTTTGGCGGAGATTCAGGTGTCGCTTGAGCAGGCGGTCAGCGAGGTGACCCATTGCAGCGGAGCCGATCTGAAGCGGGTCATGCGGACTGGAACGGTGGCCAGTGTCGACAACCGCAATTGGGAAATCGGCGATCATGCGACGATCGTCCGTTTGCTGTCGCAGTCGCGCGCCGTCGCTTTGGACATGGAATCGGCGGCTATCGCGGCCAACGGTTTTCGCTTCCGCGTTCCTTACGGCACGCTGCTCTGCGTGTCCGACAAACCATTGCACGGGGAGATCAAACTGGCCGGCATGGCCGGCGAGTTCTATCGCCGGCGGGTCGGACAGCATCTGGAAATCGGCCTGAAGGCGCTCGAAAAGCTGAAATCCCTCGAACGCGAGCGGCTGCATTCGCGCAAGATGCGGAATTTCGCCGAGGTGGCGTTTCAATAATCGAAACGCCCCCCTTCGCCACGGTCGTGGCGAAGGGGGGCGTATTGCGTGGAGCGGGAAGTTAGGCCAAAGCCTGCAGCAGCACTTTGGCAGCGGGCTCCGACGATGCCGGGTTCTGACCGGTGATCAGCAGGCCGTCGGTCAGAACATAGGGCTGCCAGTCGGCGCCTTTTGAATAGCTGCCGCCATTCTCCTTGAGCATGTCTTCCACCAGGAAGGGAACGATCTTGGTCAGGGCGACCGCCTCCTCTTCCGTGTTGGAAAATCCGGTGACGCGTTTCCCCTTCACCAGGGGCGACCCGTCAGGCGCTTTCACGTGGCGCAGGACACCGGGCGCATGGCAGACGGCGGCAACCGGTTTGCCCGTCTTGATCATCGTTTCGATCAGGGCGATGGACGATTTGTCCAGGGCGAGGTCCCACAACGGGCCATGCCCGCCGGGATAGAACACGGCGTCGAAGTCGGCGGCGCTGACCCCGGCCAGCAGTCGGGTGTGCGCCAGGTCCGCCTGGGCGGCCGGGTCGGCTTTGAAGCGGCGCGTGGCATCGGTCTGGGATGCCTCGTCGTCGCTCTTCGGGTCAAGCGGCGGCTGTCCGCCCTTCGGGGAGACCAAAGTGATCGTCGCCCCGGCATCCTTGAAGACGTAGTAGGGGGCGGCGAATTCCTCCAGCCAGAAACCGGTTTTCTTGCCGGTGTCGCCAAGCTGGTCGTGGGACGTCAAAACCATCAATATTTTCATTGTCTGCTTCCTTGTGCTGCCGGTTTATACCAGAAGCCTTAGCCTCTGACTCTCGATGTGGTGGCGTCGTCGTTCGCCCGCCATCCCCGCACAGAACGCTCTTGATTCCCAATCGGCTGATTTTGTGATTCGATCATTTTGGTCGATTCACGACGGAGGTGTCG
>JARLJB010000162.1 GCA_031291415.1 Telmatospirillum sp. | reverse complement strand
TCACAATCAGCAATTTGGATCATTCAGCGGCGGATTTGCGCCGACTGATATCACGGCAGAAAGACGGTGCGGTTGTGCGGCGGCTTCTGGCGCTTGCGCTGATATTGGAGGGGCAGTCGCGGACCGAGGCAGCGCGGCAAAGTGGGATGGAACGCCAGACGTTGCGCGACTGGGTGCATCGCTACAACGCCGAGGGTTTGGCGGGTCTTTCCTCTCGGGTCGGCCCCGGCCCGGCGCCGTTGTTGAATGAGGAGCAACTGGCGGAGTTCAAGCAACTGGTCGTCAATGGGCCAGACCCTGAGACGGACAAGGTTGTGCGCTGGCGCTGCATTGATCTGCGCGATAAGGTTGAGCAGCATTTTTGCGTTAAAGTCCATAAACGAACGGTGGCAAAGTGGCTGCATCAGTTGGGTCTGACGCGGCTGCAACCTCGACCATTTCATCCGAAGAAGGATGCCGCTGCGCAGGAGGCTTTTAAAAAAACTTCGGCCACCTGAGCCAGGAGGCTTTGCCAGCCTCGGCGGCCGACAAAGAGATCGAAGTGTGGTTTCAGGATGAAGCGAGGGTCGGACAAAAAGGGTCGATCGAATATGTCTGGGCACCGATCGGCTCGCGTCCGCCGATGGTGCGCGATAATCGACACGGCTCCGTTCATCTCTTCGGCGCAATCTGCCCGGCACGCGGAATCGGCGCCGCGATCATCATGCCCCTCGTCAATACTGAGGCGATGAACCACCATCTCAAGGAAATCAGTACCCAGGTAGCAGCCAACGCCCACGCACTTCTGATCTGCGACGGCGCTGGCTGGCATCAGCCAGGCGAAAGGCTGATGGTCCCCGACAACATCACCCTGATGCCGATGCCGCCCTATGCCCCGGAACTCAACCCGATGGAAAACGTCTGGGATTATCTGCGCGGCAATAAATTAAGCAGCTTGGTCTGGGACGACTACGACGCCATTCTAAACGCCTGCGAAGACGCGTGGAATTTCCTCGCCAACGACCCAGAACGGATTGTCTCAATCGGCACGAGGTCTTGGGCGTGTGTCAAAGGCTAAGGCTCCTGGTATAAAACCGATCTTTACCAAGTCCGGTAAAGACGGATTATACAGCACATAGACAAATCCACTGCTCACTATATCATCCCATTCATTTGCCGCAGTTGCTTGAACCGGGAAGTTTCTGCGGGTATAGCCCGGCAACGGCAAAGTATCGTAGTGGAGTTTCGGCGTTTGGTTGACCTCGTAGTCCGTCTGCAGATCTTAAGATACCCGAAGCCGGTTCGAATTCGTAACAGTGCGCACATCTGTGTTGTGGTCGCAGGAACGTCATTTTTGGGTCGTCCAGCGCCGAAGCCTTGCTTCTTGGTAACGTCCGGCTTCCCCGATCTGCACCCGACATCCGCCATTCCGCAGTCGGCCCATCGCGGTGGCTTAGCTTGAACGCATAGAGATGTCCAAATCGTCAGAATCACCGTGACGCGGGACCAGGCTCGCATGACGCTGAAAAAGCTCGGTTTTTCCATGGCTCAAACGCCGCTCTAAAGTCCTCGTTGGCCGCTTTGCGGGAAAGGGGAGCGCTCGTCAGCCAACGGCCTCGATGGTCACCGCCACTTCCGTCGGTTTTGCCCAATAGGGCGAGCTGGTGACCAGGATCTGCGCGCCGGCCCGGACATAAGCCTCGGCGTTCGTGACGACGACACCGCCGGCTGCCGCGACCAGCGGCGGACGATCGAGCGAGGCAAAGGACTGAACGACCACCGCCACCTGCTCGGGCGGGAACTTCTCAAGCTGCACCACATCGATGCCGGCCTGCGCAAGAGCCAGGGCTTCCTCAGGGGTATTGACCTCGGCCACGACCTTTTTTTCCGGGTAACCGGACCGCAACCGCGCCACGGCATCCGCAAGATTCTCTTGCAGAAAGACCCGATGCTCGGGAAACATCAGGATGCTGTCGGAAAGCCCCAACCGATGCGGCACACCTCCGCCGGCCTGAACCGCCTTTATCGCCAGCAGCTTGGTTCCCGGAAAATTCTTGCGGGTGCAGGCGATCACCGCCCCGCCACCGCGCTCTGCCGCCGCCACCAGGGCCCGAACGGCGGTGGCGATCCCCGAGGTCGCCTCGATCAGATTCTGAGCGACTTTCCAGGCGGCCAGCAAGGCGCCGGCCGCCCCCTCGGCTTCTAAAATCCAGGTTCCCGCAGCAACCTGCGCACCGGTTCGACACTCGGCCCGCGCCTGACCTCCCGCCAATTCGATAAGGCGCACCGCTTCCTCGACACAACAAAGAACCTGAGCGGTCCGTGCGACAAAACGCATGCGCCCGGACCGCTCGCCGATAGCCAGGGCGGTCGAGGTCAGATCGCCGAACGGAACATCCTCGTTCAGCAGCTGTTCGAGAACACTGTCGGAAAGGCGCAGCATGGATGCCTCACTTCCCAATAATGACGTCCGAAGACTTGACGATCGCCGAAACGGCGTCACCGGCCTTAAGACCGAGATCATCGGCGGCTTCGGTAGTAATCGACGAGGTGATCGTCACGCCGTTGCCGACATCGACCTTCACTTTCGCCGTCGTAGGACCGCGGGTGATGTCGATCACTTTACCGGTCCAAACATTGCGCGCGCTGAGCTTCATGTGGGGCTCCTCAAAGGCATAGACAACTAATGGTCATTATGGATCGGTCAATCCGGCGTGTCACCCTTCCATCGCCCGACACGTCGTTGCTCGGTTTGCAATCTTCGACGCAGCCACGGTTGCGGCCGGCTGCGGAGAACCCATTGCAACCGTTCCAACGCCTCGTCGATCGGCCGACCGGCGAACAGCTCGACCGCGTGCACTCCTTGGCGGACCAATCGGGCATGGGCAACGACACCGACGGACGTCACGAAGACCAGGTCGCATCCTTTGAGAGCCCGCAATTTGGCGGTCAGCTTGCGGTCGTCTCCGTCTTGCTGCAAGGGACCAAAATCTTGCAACTTCAGGTAGCGATACCCTTCCGCCGAAATGTCATAGAACATCAAATGGCGGGCCCATCCGAAATGCGCGTCGACCCGGGTCAAATCCTGGGTGGCAAAGGCGACCTTCATCCTTCTTCCTCCACCGGCGATGGAACGATGGCTAGCTGTGATGGATCGTGAAGCGCGATATCACTCCGGCTGATCGCCGCGCTTTTGACCAAGGCGAACAGGGGCATCCCGACCGTCAGGCCGAGATCGGCACAGGCTTGCATGCTGATCTCGGAGTGCAAGGGGCAACCAAGGTCGAGAGTGACGTCGACCAGGCCGTTTTCCGAACGAAGGCCGGCGACGCGCGCCGCGAAAATATTCTGCACGGAAAGGCCGGTCGGCCGCTGCAAGGCCAGCATGACGTCTCCGGCGTCGATCCGCACGCGAAGATGCCGGCCGATCGGCGCCGATAGCAACGGCACACGGATGACCCCGCCGGGAAACGCCAGATGGGAGGTTCCATTCTCCTGATCGTGGCGCAGGATCTGTGCGACGACCACCGTGGTGACGTCGCGGCCACCGGACTGGGTGGAGAAAGCCGGGCGGCTCATCACGTCTTCGACGGAACCAAAGTCCACCGAACGCCCCTGCTCCATCAATACGAGCTGGTCAGCCAGTCGCAGGACTTCATCGACGGAGTGGCTGACGTAAAGGATCGGCACATGGAACCGGCTGGGCAGCAATGCGATAAACGGCAGCAGCTCGGCCTTGCGGGCGCCGTCGAGCGAGGCCAGCGGCTCGTCCATCAAAAGAAGACGTGGACTGGCCAGAAGGGCGCGGCCAATGGCCACCCTCTGCTTCTCGCCACCGGACAGTTTGGCCGGCCGGCGATCCAACAAGGCACCGATCCCCAGGACCTCGACGACCTCGTCGAAGCGGACGAACCGCTCTTCGGCCGGCGTGAGAGCCATCCCGAAGGTCAGATTCCCGCGAACCGAGAAATGCGGGAACAGTCGCCCTTCCTGAAACACGTAGCCGATCCGGCGGCGGGCCGGCGGCAGGTTGATCCCGGTCCGACTGTCGAAGAGGACGCGACCATCGACCGACACCCTTCCCTGATCGGGGTGAACCAGTCCGGCCACCATATTGATGATCGAGGTCTTTCCCGACCCGGATGGCCCGAACAGCGCTGTGATTTTCGCGCCGTCGCTTTGAAATGCGACGTCCAGCGAAAAACCGCCCTGTTTCTTCTTCAAGAGAATATCGAGCATCGTCAGCCCCGCAGCCGACGATCGATACGCCGCGACAACGCATCGGAAATGACCAGTGTGGCAAGCGCGATCAGCACCGAAATCACGCAAAGGCGAAAGGCCGGAGCCTCGCCGCCGGGGACTTGCGTCAAGGCATAAAGGGCGAGCGGCAGGGTGCGTGTCTCGCCCGGTATGTTGGAGACGAAGGTTATGGTGGCTCCGAACTCGCTCAGGCTGCGGGCGAAGGCGAGAATGATGCCCGCCAGAACTCCCGGCATGGCCAGCGGCAGGGTCACCGTGAAAAACACCCGGAACGGCCCAGCCCCCAATGTCGCGGCAGCAGCCTCGATACCCTGATCGACGTTTTCCAGCGACAACCGGATGGCACGCACCATCAGCGGGAAGGAAATGACCGCCGACGCCAACGCGGCGCCTTTCCAGTTGAAGGCAAGGGTGATGCCCAGAACATCGTAAAGCCAAGCGCCAATGACGCCGCGCCGGCCGAACAGCACCAGCAGGGCATAACCGACGACAACGGGCGGCAACACCAGCGGCAGGTGAATGACCCCGTCGACCAGGCTCTTGCCGGGAAACTGCCGCCGGGCCAGCAGCCAAGCGCAAAACACACCGCAGGGAAGGCTGGCGACCACTGCCCACCCCGAAACCCAGAGGCTCAGACGAAGTGCCTCAACCTCAAGGGGTGTCAGGGTGAACACGTCAAATCCGCCTATTTCACCGCAAATCCATATTTACGGAAGATGGTTTTTGCCTCTGGTCCTTGCAAAAAGGCGAAAAACGCCTTGGCTTCCGTCGAATCCTTACCGGCGATCAATGCCGCCGGATAGACCACCGGCGGATGGCTGTCCTCGGGAAAAAGGCCAACGACCTTCACTTTGTCGGAGATAGCCGCGTCGGTTTCATAAACGACACCGAACGGCGTCTCGCCACGTTCGACGAAAGCCAAGGCGGCGCGCACCGAATCGGCGGGAGCCAGCTTGTTCTGCACCGAGTCCCATACGCCAAGCTTTTCCAACGCCTTTTGCGTGTAAGCTCCGACCGGCACGTGGCTGGGATCGCCGACCGCCAACCGCCCGTCACCCAACAATTTCGCAAGCGGGAAACCAGGGACGATATCGATCTTCGCCGTGCTGTCCTTGGGCGCCACCAGAACCACCCGATTG
The DNA here is from genome assembly GCA_031291415.1 of Telmatospirillum sp. Lineage (GTDB taxonomy): Bacteria > Pseudomonadota > Alphaproteobacteria > Rhodospirillales > Magnetospirillaceae > Telmatospirillum. The sequence continues at coordinate 22,092 of JARLJB010000162.1, read as the reverse complement.
CCCAGCAGATTGAGCCGCGATCCTGCCGCCAGAAGATTCCGGTCGGCCAGATAGTCCATCCAGCGTTCATCGGCCGACAGGAAGATGCTGGCCGGCGCGCCGCTCTCGATCTGCTTGGCCAGCGTCGAACTGGAGGCATAGGACGGAACGATCGCCGCCCCGCCGGTCGCCACATAGGCCTTGCCGATATCGTTCACGGCATCGGTGGCCGACGCCGCAGCGAACACGACGACATCGGCCCGCGCCGGAGCCCCGAACAACAGGGACGCAAAAATGGTGATAAGGGCGACGAAAGCCGGCAAACTCTTGAACACGCGCATGGCAACCCCTTGTTGAACGATGCCCAGTACCAGCCCGCCCGCCCGCGCTGAGCCATATCGCAGGTTCATATATTCAATTGACCATAAGTATGCGTCAAGCCTAACCGTGGCCGATAACCGGCAGAATCTGAGAAATAAACTGGACGCCGCCGCGGAGCACGTCAGGAATCCGCGGCGCCGATATCCCGCAACTGGCTGACATCACACTGAAACCGGTTGGCGGACAGTTCGGTAATGGCGTTCTTGCGCTTAAGCTCGACGACAGTGCGGCTGGCATGTTCCGTGGTGATGCCCAGCATGGCGCCCAAATCCTCTCGCGAGAACAGACTGACCGTTGCATCTGGTTCAACCAGTTGCAACAGCAGACGGGCGAGCCGCTGCGGCGCCTTGCCGGTCGACAGATCGGTCAGCCGGCCGTCGGCTTCGCGCAGCGCCGCGTGCCACCGCTGCATGAGCTGGCGATGAAGACGCGGGGTTTCATCCGACAACCGGTCGATCACCGGACGGGGAATCCGGCACAGACGCGTCGGCCGCAGGGCAATCGCCGAATGTTCGTAGGGCTGGCCGAGGCTCGCCTCGAGTCCGGCGGTGGCTCCCGGTTTGAGCAAACGGACGATCCGCTGCCCGCCATCGGGCAGATACTGGACCAGTTTGACGAGGCCGACCCGGAGCGTAAAGAGCGCAGCCCCCTCCTCCCCGGCGGAATAAAGGACGGTTCCGGTCTCGCAGGTGATCTCTTCGATCGGCAGATGGATCAGATTGAAATCGTTCTGATCAAGGTCGGCAAACAAAACCAACTCGCGGAGTCCGCAATCCTGGCATTGCGCGTTGCCTGTCCATGCCGCATCGATTTGGCGACGTTTCATCCGCGGCTCTTCCTCGGTCCTTCGGCGATGATGTCCAATGCGCGTCGTCGCGCCACTGCTCAGACTTGCGATGAATCGAATCCCACCTTGCTCTAGCAGTATGGTGGGAGACCAACAACACCAATATCCGATCGGTGGGCTCTCGCGATGACGACGACAATTGTCAATGCCCCGCCCTGCCGACCCGGCTATGGATCGGGCCGTTGCTGTTCGAGGCAATTTCGACGAGGAGACAGAACCATGATCAAGGTCGCCGTTCCATCCCGCGGAAACTTAGTTGACCAACATTTTGGCCATTGCGAATCTTTTACGATCTTTACGGTCGACGACCAGAAGGATATTTCTGAAGACTCTCGCCTGACGCCGCCGCCGGACTGTGGCTGCAAGTCGGACGTCGTCACCACGCTGGTCGACATGGGCGTCACCGTGCTGATCGCCGGCGGAATGGGACAAGGCGCCGTCGCCTATCTCAACGAAAGCGGAATCAGAGTGATCCGCGGCGCTTCCGGACCGGTACTAGAGGCTGTCCGCGCATGGCTCGACGGCAGGCTGCACGACAATGACGAGGTTTGCCACGCTCATGGCGAAGCCGGCTGTCCGGGTCACTGAACGCCATAATTTTTCCCGGAATGGTCATGGAAAGCGACGACTGCGAAGCACAAGCATGACAACGAAGGGAACGGATATGACGGAACAGGGCAGGAGTGGCGAGGTCGCGGTCGCGCCTTATGGCACCTGGGCATCGCCGATCTCGGCCGCCAGCTTGGCCGAAAGCGGCGTCGGCCTGGCAGATCTGATGGTGGCCGACGGCGTGCTCTACTGGCGGGAGAGCCGACCGGCGGAAAATGGCCGTTTCGCGGTGATGTCGCAAACCGCCGATGGAACGACGAGAGAAGTGACGGGCCCTGGTGTCAATGTCCGTACTCGGGTCCACGAGTACGGCGGCGGCGCCTTTTGGGTCTCTGAAAACCGGCTGTTTTTCAGCAACTTCATCGACCAGCGGTTGTATGTGACCGACGTTGCCGCGAACGGTGGCGTGGCCGTGCCACTGACGCCTCCCGGTTACCGCTACGCCAACTGCGCGGTCGACACCACCGATGCCAGCCGTCTCTACTGCGTGCGGGAAGATCACAGCCGGCCGGGCGAACCGCACAACGCCATCGTTGCCCTTGCCGTCGATCGGCCCCGGCAGGAAGCGGAAGCAGGCAATGCCGGCGTCGTGCTGTTCGGCGACAGCGATTTCGTTGCCTCCCCTTGCCCCAGCCCCGATGGCAAGCGGTTGGCGTGGATCGCCTGGAACCACCCCAACATGCCGTGGGATACCACGACGCTCTACGTCGGCACGCTGACGTCGGACGGGCTCACCGACATCACCGTGGTGGCCGGCGGGAATGACGAATCGGTGATGGAACCGCGATGGGATGCCGACGGGACGCTTTATTTCCTGTCCGATCGCAGCGACTGGTGGAATCTCTATGCCTGGAATCCCGCCGAGGGCGTCGTTCGCGCCATCCTGCCGCGACGCGCGGAATTCGGCAATCCACTGTGGAATCTGGGACAGGCCAACTACGCGCTGACCGGCACGGGCCATGTCGTTGCCCGATACGGCGTGCGGGGTGTCGATCGGCTGGCCCTGGTGACCTTACGGACCGGCGCTGCCCGCGATTTCGATCTGCCTTTCGCCACCTTGAACATGGTGTCGCTGCGGGGAACCGGAGCCAAGAGCCAAGCAGTGATGATCGCCGGCGCCGCCGATCAGACACCGGCCATCATCGCCGTCGATCTTGCCACCGGCGGTTACCGCCTGCTGCATCGGCCGGCGCCGGTCACGCTGCCGGCCGGCCTGTTGTCGCAGGCCGAGGCCGTCGAATTTCCCACCGCCCACGACCGCACGGCGCATGCATTCTTCTATCCCCCCGCCAATCCCGACTTTCAAGCGCCGTCCGGCGAGCGGCCACCGCTGCTGGTTCTGGTCCATGGAGGCCCAACCGCCGCCAGTCATCCCACCTTCAGCCTCGGCATCCAATATTGGACCAGCCGCGGTTTCGCCGTGGCCGACGTGAACTACGGCGGCAGCACGGGCTACGGCCGCGCCTACCGCGACCGACTGCGCGGCAATTGGGGCGTGACCGATGTCGAGGACGTCACCGCGGTGGTCCGCTATCTTGCCGACCGCGGCCGAATCGACAGGGACCGCGCCGCCATCCGGGGCGGCAGCGCCGGCGGCTACACGACACTGGCGGCCCTGGCCTTCACCGATGTCTTCAAGGCCGGCGCCAACTATTACGGTGTCTCGGACATGGAAGCGCTGGCGCAAGACACACACAAGTTCGAAAGCCGTTACCTCGACAGTGTCATCGCCCCACTGCCAGCCGGCAAGGCGATCTATGAGGCGCGCAGCCCGCTTCGCCATCTCGAAGGTTTTTCGGCCCCGCTCATCACTTTCCAGGGAGCCGACGATCCGGTAGTGCCGCCGGCGCAATCGCGCAGCATCGTCGCAGCCCTCAGTGCCCGCGGCCTGCCCGTCGCCTATCTGGAGTTCGAAGGCGAGCAGCACGGCTTCCGTAAAACTGACAGCATCGTCCGTTCCACCGAGGCGGAACTGTATTTCTACGGCCGCATCTTCGGGTTCTCGCCGGCCGACAAGCTGCCGGCCGTGACTATCGACAATCTGCCGCAAACCCCGATATCCGACGAAAATCATTAAGATTTCGCGTCACCGACGAGGATCGATTGCCTCGGGGCCGAGAAATTTGGCATCGTCAAGCGGCCACGATAGTCGCGCGGCGGATGTTGGGTCCGGAGATGACTTGCATGAACGGGTTCGAGGACAAGAGAGAGGATGATCTCGGCAGCCGAATCGATGCCGAAATGGCCGACAGTTTCGACGAGGAACTGGAAATGGAGCTCGACGACGACCGGTTGGCCCGTCTCCTCGACATCGATGGCGGAAATCTCGACCGGCCGACGCTCGATCGCAATCTCTATTTCAGAGAACTGTTCCGGCTGCAGCGGGAGCTGGTGAAACTGCAAGACTGGGTGGTCGATAAGAAGCTCAAGATCGTCGTACTGTTCGAAGGCCGCGATGCCGCCGGAAAAGGCGGAGTCATCAAACGCATCACGCAGCGCCTGAACCCCCGCGTCTGCCGCGTGGCCGCCCTGCCGGCGCCGGGCGAACGCGAACGGACGCAATGGTATTTCCAGCGATATGTCTCCCACCTGCCGGCCGGCGGCGAAATGGTGCTGTTCGATCGCAGCTGGTACAACCGCGCCGGCGTCGAGCGCGTAATGGAATTCTGTTCGGAAGACGACGTTGAGGAATTCTTCCGCTCGGTTCCCGAGTTCGAAAAGATGCTCATCCGCTCAGGCATCATCTTGATCAAATACTGGTTCTCGATCACCGACGACGAACAGCATCTTCGCTTCGAGATGCGGATCCGCGATCCGATCAAGCAGTGGAAGCTGAGCCCGATGGACCTGGAATCCCGCCGCCGCTGGGAACAATATACGAAAGCCAAAGAGGCCATGCTGGAACGCACCTCGATTCCAGAGGCACCGTGGTGGATCGTCGAAGCGGTCGACAAGAAGAAAGCCAGGCTGAACTGCATTCATCACCTGCTCAGCCAGATTCCCTATGGCGAGGTCTTGCATGATCCGGTCACCCTGCCGGCCCGCGTGCATAACCCGGACTACTTTCGCGCTCCGATCCCAAAGGAAATGTACGTTCCAACCATCTACTGACGAGAAACCCTCGGGACGGCCAAACCCGGCCGGTCACCGGCATGCCCTCATGGCCGCAGGAAAGCCCCTGTTGCATCAATTCGCTCGGCAACACGGGAGCGATCGAGCCTTTGGCCGGCAATCCTTCTTGCCCCCCTTCGTCCTTCGAGATGGCGCTATCGCGCCTCCTCATGATGAGGGCAATACTTTGGAGCAAAACAAACGTTCCTCGTCCTGATGAGGCCCCGCAGGGGCCGTCTCGAAGGACGAGGGGGGCCGAAGCGCTCCATCCCACGACGAATGCCGCACTCGCTTGCCTCCACTTTTGCCCCTCTTCCCGCTCGGGCTTACGAGCGTGATTCGATGCACTCGCATCACGCTCAAGATACCGGCGGCAATACCGTGGTTCGCTTGGTGTCCTTGGTGCGCTTCGTGGTGAATTCCTTCCCTCGGGTGCCTGATGGCAAAACGCCAGACATCGACAACGGAACGGTCATCGCTCTGTTCGAAACGGAACAGATCTGTCTGAAAGCCGCCAGTCGGTCAGCCTCCCCATGGCTCTCCCATCCTCCCCTTTGGCGGTTTTCCACCCTTGGCATGATAGTTGCTGAACAGGGCACGGGCGACAAACCGTTTGTCCGCCTATGCGCGAACGACCATCGGACGAACGGACATGGCTCCACATCCGTCCGCTGGCACGCGCATCGACAGTAACGATCGGAGTGGACAGATGGCCAATGTGACCTTTTCTTCTCCCGTGATGGCCCGTGATGTCACGGTCTACGCGGTCGCCGGCGACCGGGGAACGATCCTGTCCCTCGCCAAGGCGCACAAGATCCCCATCCCCTTCGACTGTCAGGATGGAGAATGCGGATCCTGCATGGTCGAGGTGACCCACCTCTCCCCACATACAAAATACGCCATCGCGCTTACGGAAAAAGAAAAGGAAACCCTGCGCCAATTGGGCAAGATCAGCCCGGACGAAGTCCGCGATGCCGAGGTCAATGACGTGCCGCCGCGGTTTCGCCTGGCCTGCCAATGTTTCATTCGCGACGAAGATATCCTGATCACCTTTGAAGGCGACCAAGTCCGGCCGGCCGAAAAGGCCCATTTGACAGACGCCGCGCAGACCTTCAAGGGTCGGCTCAAGATTGACAGCGTCGATCAGTTCCTGGCCTTCGCTCTCAGTGTCGAAGAAGAGGCTGCCACGCATTTCGAACAGCTTGGGAATGCCATGGAGGAACGTGGCAACCATGATGTCGCCCGGTTGTTCCGCCAACTATCGGGCTATTCCCGTCTGCATTACGAGCAGACCAAGGAGCGTGTCGGTACCCGAGACCTCAGTCATCTGATGCCATCAAAGTTGATGTGGCCCGACTATGTTACGCCAGAACGCACCGAGCTCTGGGCCGGCGACGCCTCCATCACTCATCTGGGGGCGCTCAAAGCAGCCTTGCAGGGAGAACGCCGGGGTTATGAGTTTTATTTCACCGTGGCAGGCACGACCAGCGACCCCGATGTGGCGGCCATGGCCAAAATCTTCGTCAAGGAAGAGGCCGAGCATGTGAAGATACTCGAGGCGTGGATCACCCGTGAAGAATGGCAGTTGAAGACTCACGACCTGCCCGCCTGAGTTCGGCTCTCCGGCATCGTGACAAACGACCGGAGTCTCCTCCCGCGGAGTCCCCCTCGCCGCATTGCGGGCGAGGGGCGATCGGCTCGCGACGAATCTCGAGAGATGAGTCCCGTCCAGCGCGAATATCTACTAAAAGTTGATAAACCGGCCGAGAATTTTGCCGCAATCCGGCAATGCCCCAATTTTGTCACAGCTCGTTGACAGCTTTATCGCAAGTCATAGCGCCCCTCATGCTCTAATGTTTAGGTTGGAGGACAACTTTTGTGCGACTTCAATCAATACTAAAAAAATGCATTGTAGGAAACGGCCACACACCCGAGCCAAAATCGGCGGGATATCCCTAAGGTGGGGCCAAGTATGACGTTTGCAGTAATATATCGAATTATCGGCGGGCTCTCTTTGTTGATACTCTGCGGCTGCGAAACTGTGCAAACGCCACAGGATATTTCGCCGCCCCAGCCGATCACGCCTGCCCTGTCGGCACAACCGACGCCCCCTCCGCCACCGCCACCCGCACCAGCACCGGCGGCGCGGAAACATGAAGACCGCAAACCTCAGGTCCCGGAAAACCCCAAACAACTGATCAGTCTCGACGAAACCGAAGTGCAGTCCCTGTTGGGCCCGCCGGTTGCCGTCGAGGATCATTCGCCCGGCAAAACTTGGCGCTTTCGCAAGCAGGACTGCCTGTTGAACGTTGCCCTGTATCCGGACGTCGAAACGCGAGTCTTCCGTGTTCTTTCCTATGAGGTAACAAGCGATGACCACAATGATCGAGCAAAGCGACTTTGCGAGGCCAAATTCGGTATCGTCGCTACCGACTGATCGTGGTGTTGACGGCCAAATCCGGCTGGTCCTGGTCGATGACGACGATGACTATCGAGAAGTCGCCGGCGCCGAGCTGGGAGACCATGGGTTCGACATCATCGATTTCCAGGACGGCCCCCCTCTGCTTGACTATTTCGCGGCGGGAAACAGCGCCGATGTGATCGTCCTCGACTGGAACCTGCCGACGATCAACGGTATTGACCTGCTGCCGCAGCTCCATCGTCAGGGTGTGAGAATTCCGGTCATCATCCTGACGGCTCTGTCGGGAACCGCCTATGAGATGGCGGCGCTCGATGGCGGTGCACTCGATTTTATCGACAAATCCCGGGGCGTCCCTGTGCTGGCCAAGCGCGCGCGGCTGATCGGCGAAGCGGCCAAGCTTCCTCTCGACCTGCCGACCGAAGAGACAATCGAACATGGCGCGCTCCAACTGCGCCCCCGGCTGAGCCGCGCCTATTGGCACGGTGTCGATGTCGATCTGACGGTCACCGAATTCAACATCGTCCGCCGCCTGGTCGAAAACGCCGGAGACCACGTGACCTACCGGGCGATTTATGACTGCGTTCACCACTGCGGCTTCATCGCGGGGAGCGGCGAAGATGGGTATCGAACAAATGTCCGATCGTCGGTCAAGCGCATTCGCAATAAATTCCGGACAATCGACGCCGATTTCAAAGAAATCGAGAATTTCACGGCGTTTGGATATTGCTGGAAAACTCCGCCGACAGACGATTTCTAAGATTCGCCGAGGATTCTTGCTGCTTGCGTCGTCATTGACGATAAAGCTCGTCATCCTCGTGGGAATCTTCGTGGCTCTGCCGATCATTCTTTATGGGCAGTTCGAAAGAGCGGACCGACAGACGAGGAGCCTGGTGGCGGAGAATTTCCGCCACCACGATTGGCTTGTCGCCCAGGCATTGAGTTCGCTGCTGGAGCACACCGAGGTCTCATCGGCGCAGGACCTCAATGCCGCGCTGGAAAAATTCTCGGAAAACGGCAGCATTCTGAAGCTGATGTTCCGGCCGAAACTCAAGACCGGAAACCCCGGATTCTTTTTCATCGCCTCAGCCCCGGCGGTTTCGGCGCAACAAACCGGACACGACCTCGATATCCTGGCTCAGCATGGGATTCTGAAATCGTTGGCGGATTCATGCAGTTGGGACAAGCCTGTCGAAATCAGATATCGCCAGGTCAACGGTACCGAGGAAATACTGACCTCCATCATTCCGATCAACAATCGCCTCGGTTGCTGGGCGCTGGTTTCAGCCAACAACAGCTCGTCCATCCTCAGCACCGCGTTCGGGCGCCCCTATTGGCAAACCGACAATGTCCGGATGGCCGCCCTCATCTATCTCATCTTTGCCATACTGGCCGGGCTTATCGCCATCAGGGTCCGCTCGGCATTGCGACATTTCCGCCGTGTCTCCCATGAAATCCGCCGGGCCGGCGTTGGTTCCGCCGCCTTTGCCAGCCGCAATATTCTGCCGGAACTGGCCAGTGCCGCCGACGATTTCGACAGGCTGGTCCGGGACCTGCATCATGCCTCGTCCAATATCCGCCGGACGGCCGAGGAAAACGCCCATGCCGTCAAGGCGCCCCTGGCCATCATCAGGTCTGCCCTTGAGCCGCTCAAATCGGCGATACCGCAAAGCGATCAGCGGTCGCAACGTGCGGTTCAGCTGATCGATTCGGCCTTGGCCCGCCTTTCGACACTGATATCGACGGCGCAACGATTGGGCAATGATACCGCGGATTTCATCGAGGCGCCGAAACTGCACATCAATTTGACCGATGTGGTGGCCGAATGCCTCCGCAATGCGCGCGACATTTCCGTCAGCAGGAATATCCGCTTTGTCCGGCACCTCGCCGAAAATGTCCTGCTCGCCGCCCCCGACGGCATCTTGGATATTATTGTCGAAAACATCTTGGACAATGCCATCAGCTTTTCCACCGACGGAAGCACCATAACCACGACGCTCAGCCAATCCAGGGGCGGAATCGATCTGTCCATCGAGGACGAGGGGCCTGGTATCGCCGCCAATAAGATCGATCGCATCTTCGACCGTAATTTCTCTTTTCGACCGGGCACGAAAGGCGACGCCGCCGAACCCGACCATGCCGGGCTCGGCCTGTGGATCGTACGGCACCATATCGAGGCGCTGGGCGGAGCCGTTACGGCCATGAATCGCGCCGGCGGAGGTTTGCGGATCCAAGTCACCCTGCCCGGCAATGGGTGGTGACGAAATACCAACTTGCGCTGATCAGAACTGATCAGCGCCCCTCATGTGCCGGGCGGGTTTCTCCGAAACCGTTGCTCACTTCGCTCGGCCTTCGGCCCGCCTACGGCGTCGTTTGCCCTTCGGGCTGCACGGCTACGCTCGCATCAGCTCGCGGGACCGAGGGTGGGCCAGCCAACCTGCGATGAGCAAAGCTCATTGCAGGTTGGTATAATCTCCCGACCACAGCTTGATCACTGGCGACCAGGTCGTCCGCTTCGCATAGTTGATCCCGTCATGCAACAGCGGAGGACCCACCACCATGACCACCCTCGTCCATTCGACAGTCGTTGCGTATTTGCGGCAGGAACCACCCCGTTCGGCCCGGCGCGGCACCTGGCCGACAGCAGGTGACGACCATGCGCACGCCTGAGGAACCACGCCGGATTCTCGTCACCGGGGGCGCCGGCTATATCGGCGCCCATGTCTGCCGGGCCCTTGCTGCATCAGGCTTTCAGCCGGTGGTCTTTGACAACCTGTCGCACGGCCATGCCTGGGCGGTCCGCTGGGGTCCGCTTGAAACCGGCGATCTGATCGACGGCGCGCGACTAGATGAGGTATTTCGGCAATACCGGCCACGGGCCGTCATCCACCTGGCCGGCTTGATCGCGGCCGGCGACTCGGTCATCGATCCCGGGCTCTTTTATCATAACAATCTGGCCGCGACGCTGACCTTGCTCGACGCCATGCGGAGCAACGGAGTAGATCGCCTGGTCTTTTCCTCGTCGGCCGGCGTCTACGGCGAACCCGAAACCATTCCCATTCCCGAAAGCCATCCCTTCCGGCCGGTCAATCCTTATGGCGCCACAAAGGCGATGGTGGAACGCGTCCTGGCCGATTTTGCCACAGCCTACGGCTTGCGCTCGGTTGCGCTGCGTTATTTCAATGCTGTCGGCGCGGCCCCGGACAGCGGCATCGGCGAAGCGCATCCGCATGAGACCCATCTGGTTCCGCTGGTGCTCGACGCCGCCGCCGGCATCCGGCCCTTCATCGAGATTTTCGGCAGCGACTTTTCCACACCCGACCGCACCTGTATCCGGGACTATGTTCATGTCTCGGATCTCGCCGACGCCCATGTCCTGGCCTTATCCCGCCTGGATCAGGCCATCGGAGCGGAGTCCTTCAATCTGGGTAGCGAGACCGGAGCCAGTGTGCGCCAGGTCATCGACATGGCGATCAAAGTCACCGAACGACCGATCGACGCGCGGATGAGCCCGCGCCGGGCGGGCGATCCGGCCATACTGGTTGCCGATTCCTCGCTCGCCAAAAGCGTGCTCGGCTGGCGCCCCGTCTATGCGACGCTGGAACAACAGATTTCCACGGCCTGGGATTGGCACAAGCGCTATCGATTGGTCGACAGCCGTTGCGCCGCGCCCGCCAGTTAGATGGCCGTCGATGACCAGTAGTCCGTTCCTTGCCGTCTCTGGGCACGGACCCCGCCTACCGGGATTGGGGCCGTCCTCCGCCACTGGGCTATGGCGGCACGGCCGCCTGGTGATGGCCGGAGCGGCGATTGGCATGGCTTTAAGTGTCACCGCCATCGCCAACGATCTGGTGCCGCTTCAGGAAAGACGGGGCGGCTCCGGAATGGTGACACAACCACCCTTGACGGGCGTAGAACTGAATGCCGCCGGCATCTGCGCGGCGCATGACAGTCACTGCGAAACCGGCAAAAGTGAGGCCTACCCCGCGCTGACACGCAGTTCGCTTCCTCTTGAGGCCACGGCGTTGACGGTGGATAAGGGGCGACCGTCGTCATCAGGACTCCTATCCTACGCACACGTCCAGATTCCAGCGGCACCACCGTCCACGATCCTCGTGGCAACAACCGACAGTCCGTTCCCTCTGGCCGGCGCGTTGGCCAGTTTGGCTGCCGGAATTATCTTCGCCGTCATCGCCAGGGGCGTTGTCGCTCCAGTCCGCCAAGGTTCCGATAGCGAAACCACGACGACACTGCCGGTCATGGTTATCGTGCCGCAATTGGCGGATAGCAAAACGGCGATATCCCTGGTTCTTCGCAACCCCCATTCGTTCTACGCCCAATCGCTTCGTGATCTCTATCTCAGCCTGCAATCGACGGGCGGACGCCATCCGCCGAGAACCGTAGCCATCAATTCCACCGTTTCCGAGGAAGGCCGATCGACGCTGGTGGCTGCCCTGGGACGATTGCTGGCCAGTGAGGGGAATCGGGTTCTGCTTATCGATTGCGATTGGCGACACCCCAATCTTCATCGTCTCTTTCGCATGTCCAACGATGTCGGTTTGACCTCTCTGCTGGAGGACGACCGCGTCAGCCCGGATGACGTCATATGCACCGACGCCCTGTCGGGCCTCGATGTCATCACCGCCGGTCCACGACCGCTGTCGACCGGCTTGGCATCGGACCGGATGCAGAAGATTTTGGCCTTTTTCACCACCAGCTACGAGTTGGTGCTGCTCGACACACCTCCCGTCAGAATGACCCGCGACGCGGCTCCACTGCCGCACTTGGCCGAAAAGATCATCTTCGTTGTCCGCTGGCCCGGGATACGGCGGAAAATGTGGCTCGGCGCCCGCATCATGAAGACACCGGGACACGTTGCGGAGGTCGTGTTGACCTGCGTCGACGTCAATGACGCCGCCCGGATCGGCCGTCGGACATAACGTCATTTCCTGCCCCATCGCCAGCGATCGGAAATACCGGCCGGACCGCCCTGGTGCACCGCAGCATAGGCCGGCCACAAAATGGCCACAACTCGCAACAGGCGATCGTTGCTATCCTTTCAATGCTACAGAAATAACGCACGATAGAATCACGATCAGATACTTCAACTAGTATTTCAGAAAATACTAGGAAGTTAACGTTTGATGTGGAGTAGCATTATGGGATTGCAACATCTCACGAGCGCTATGCTCCAGCAGGGAGCACTTGTCTCTTCCACGTCGGGAGGGACTTACAATTGGCAGCGGCTGCACGCCGCCGCGATCGACCAGAATTTCACCGACCGGGAACGAATACGAGAGCCGTCCACCCGCATCAGCAAACGCCTTTTCGATGTCACTGCCACTCTGCTGTTGCTTGCTCTGCTGTCGCCCTTGCTCATCGTCATCGCCTTGTTGGCGCGGCGCGATGGCGGATCGGTACTGTTTGGTCATCGCCGGATCGGCGCCAGGGGCCAGACCTTCAAATGCTGGAAATTCCGGACCATGGTGCCTAACGCCGAAAAAGTGCTGGCGCAGCTCCTGGCCAGCGATCCGGCGGCGCGTGCCGAATGGGATCGCGACTTCAAGCTCAAGAACGATCCCAGGATCACGCCGGTCGGCCAGTTCTTGCGGGTTACCAGCCTTGATGAACTTCCGCAATTGTTCAACGTACTGGCCGGCGAAATGAGTCTGGTCGGTCCGCGTCCGATCGTCACCGACGAGGTCAGGCGCTACGGCGCCGCCTTCCACGATTACGCGCGTTGCCGGCCGGGTATCACCGGTATCTGGCAAATCAGCGGACGCAACGATATCGGTTACCGCGAACGCGTTCAACTCGACCAGAATTACGCACGCCATTGGACCTTCATTGCCGACCTTGCCGTGTTGTTGCGGACGCCTTTCGTGGTGCTGCGCCGGAGTGGCGCCTATTGACTCCGGCGCTCCCCTTACAAGGACATATTATGACCCGATACCTTCGCCTCAGGCCGTCGCGCTTGGCGATCCTCATTGCCATGACGCTATGCGGCTGCGCGCAAAGCGAGGGAAATCTACCACCGATTCCGCAAATCTCGTCGCCGGTGGCCGGAAGCCCGGCCACCCTGCCCCCCTACAAGGTTCAGGTTGGCGATTTGCTGGATATCAAGATGTACTTGAATCCGGAACTGAACGAAGAGGTGGCGGTCCGGCCCGATGGCATGATTTCGACTGCGGTGACCGAAGACGTCGCCGCCTTCAATCATACCCCGACCGAGATATCGGCCACCCTGCGTGAGCGCTATCGGACGGTGCTGACCGATCCGCAGATCACGGTCATCGTTCGTTCCTTCGCGCCCAATCGCGTCTATGTCGCCGGTGAAGTGAATAATCCGGGTGAATTCATCACCGTCGGACCGAACCTGACGGTCAGCCAGGCCGTCGCCCGGGCTGGCGGTGTCAAGCTGAGCGCCGCCCGGGATCGCATCTTCGTTCTGCGCCGCGGACAAGACGACAAACCGCAAGCCCTGGCCGTGAATTATCCGGATGTCATTTCCGGAGAACACCCCGAGGCCGATGCCCGACTGGCGCAATATGACGTGGTCTATGTACCGCGCACCGGCGTCTACGAAGCCTACACGTTCTGGAACCAGTTCGTTCAGCAGTTCGTCCCCTACAGCTGGGGCTTTTCCTACAACGTGAACTCGTCCGTCACGACGGGCAAGTAAGCGCCGGATTCACCGGTGGAGAGACGCGATGTCCACGCTTTTAATGCCTTACGGCGCTCTGACGGCTCTGTTCAAGCAGTGGCCATGTTTCATGAGTGTCTTCCTGGCCGTCATGCTGGGCGGCGCCGGCTATCTGACCATCACCGAACCGAAATACGAATCCATCGCCGAATTGGTCGTCACCTTCGGCGACCGCTCGACGCCGGAAGTGGATCGGACGCCGGCCACCGAACGGACGCCGTCCGATCGCCGGGAAATCGTCCTTTCCCACGCGGCGCTCCTGCAAAGCCATGACCTCGCCCAGGCAACCATCGAAGCCTTCGGGATCGCCACCGTCTACCCAAAGATCGTCGCCGATCCGCCGGCGCACGGAACGCCGATGGACGAGGCCGTCAAAACGTTCCTCGACAATCTGGCGATCGACGTCGGCACGCAAGACAACATCATCTCGCTATCGCTGAGGCATCCGGACCGGCAGTTGGCGCCCAAATTGGTCCAGAAACTGATCGACCTCTATGTCGCGCGACAGACCAACATCTATCACAATCCGCACCAGGAATTCCTCGCCAAGGAAGTTCGGCAGGCCGGTACCCACTTGGCCGAGACGCAAGCCGGTCTCGAACAATTCAAGGGGCAATGGCATATCACCGATTACGACAAGGAGGTCGAAGATCTCCTCAGCCAACGCGGCGACCTCGACACCACTTTGCACACCGCCAAGGCAAATCTGGCGCAGGCACAGCAACGCCAGAAGGAACTGCAGCAACTGATGCGCCAAGTTCCGGATAAACTTCCGGACTCGGCCAGCAGCGAAAAATACCGCGCATTGGACGACGCGCGATCGCGTCTTGCCGATTTGCTGACCAAACAAAGTCAGATGGCGACGACCTACGCCCCCGGCAGTCCCGCGATGGCATCGCTGAAAGCCGGCATCACCACAGCCGAAGCCGAAGTGGCGGCCAGGACCGCTGAACTCAATCACCGTTCCACGACCGTCCCCAACACGGTCTATCAAACCATGCAGACCGACTATTTGCGAACCAGTGCCGACGCCGAAAGCAACTCGCAACCGGTCAAGGTTCTGACCGAGCAGATCAATGCGGTCGATCGCCGCCTCGGCGATCTGCAAAAGAATCGCGGAACCTTCAATGACCTGTCGCGCGAACATCAGATCGCCGAGGAAACCTACCGGACCTTGTCGATCCAATTCGCCGATGCCCAGGTCAAAGGCAATCTCAACGACCAGCGCATTTCGCCGGCCGTGGTGATCAGTGAACCGACGCAACCATACAAGGCGGCCCGTCCGCGCAAATTGATCACCCTGTTGGCCTGCTTTTTCGGCGGAACGATTCTCGCCGCCGGCTGTGCCCTGCTGCGCGAGGCTCTCGACGATCGCTTCACGACAGCCGAACAGGTGGCCTTTCTCCTCGACCTTCCGGTGCTCGCCAGCTTCGAGCAGCGACCGCGTCGCATTCCCCTGGAACTCCTTGTGCTTGGAGAGCCCGAATGAAGAAATTGAGCTTTGCCCATGACGACTTTCCCGATCTTGGGCTGTTTCGACATGGGCTTGCCGTCCGTGAAATCGAATGGATCGTCCCCGAAGACCTGGCAGTGGTCGACCTGATCGAACTCTATCTCGAGATCGACTCGGCCTTTTCCATCGACCGCGGCGTCGTCATACAGTTCATCGGCGCATCGGCCGGTCCCGGAGCCACCGAGGTGGCGCTCGACATGGCTTGGACCGCCGTCAGCATCCTGGGCAAAAAGGTTCTGGTGCTGAATTGCACGCAATCCCAATGGACAAGGGCGTTGGACCACAAGGCCGATCTTCAGGGGGACGCAGCCATCCACCCGATATCGGTCCATGACGACCTCATGAAAGTCGCCGGCCACGAGATGTACATGGCCGACTTAAAGGGCTGGTCCGGTCAAAGCGACACGCTTGCCAAGACCAGCGATATCAAGGGCCCTTTGGAGGAATCCTGCCGCTACTTCGACATGGTCGTCATGGTGGCGCCGCCGGCCGACAGCGAGCCGCTCGGCACCATTCTGTCCGGCCAGGTCGACGGCAACATTCTCGTCATCGAGGCGGAACAGACCCGTCGCTCGGCGGCGATTCGCCTGCGGGAGATTCTGTCGCGCTGCCATCGGCCGATGCTCGGTGCCGTGTTGCACGACAGACAAAATCATATTCCCCACTGGATGGCCCGTTTTTTGTAGGAAAGCCCGTCCCCATGCACGTTATGGTGGTCAATAATCTCTATCCGCCGATGATGGCCGGCGGCGCCGAACGGATCGTAGCCTATCTCTGCGAAGGATTGGTCCGCCGGGGACATCGCGTGACCGTGGTTTCGTCATGCGGTCCGACGATGGAGCCCTATCCATCGGAAATCCGCAACGGCGTCGAGGTCATCCGGTTCTTTCCGCCCAATCTCTATTGGTCCTTCGAGCGTTCGTTGAAGCCGGGACCGCAAAAATGGCTGTGGCATGCCCGCGACGCCTGGAACGGAGCCGCGGGAAACCGTCTGCGCACCATCCTCGCCAAAGCCCAGCCGACGATACTGCACAGCCATCTGATCGACGGCTTTTCCGCCTCGATCTGGGCCCGGGCGCAACAGGTTGGTGTCCCGGTTCTGCATACCGCCCACGACTATCACCTGCTTTGCCCCCGCGCTTTCCTGCTGACCTCTGACTGGCAGCTTTGTTCGAAGCCCCGGACCCATTGCCGCCTTTATCGCAATTGGCATCTGCGGACGACCCGCTATGTCGACATGTTCACCAGCCCATCACAATTCCTGCTCGACATGCACAGCCAGGCCGGATTGCGCGCGGTGGATCGGGCGGTGGTGCATAACGGCATCCCGTTGCCCGAAGATGGCGACAAAGTTCGGCAACAACGTTCACCGGAAAGCCGATCCCGTTTTTTGATGCTGACCCGCTTGACCGTCGAGAAAGGCGTATCGACCGTCCTCGATGCGATGGCCCGCCTGCCGAAGGACCTGCCGATCGAGGTGGCCATCGCCGGCAAGGGCCCCCTGGAGGACCAGGTGCGCGCCGCGGCGGCGGCCGACAGCCGAATTCACTACCTTGGTTTTGTCGATGGCGAAACCAAGGTGGCGGCCATGGCGCGGGCCGGACATCTTCTGCTGCCGTCGCTGTGGTACGAAAACGCACCGGTCGCCATCGTCGAAGCGGCAGCTTACGGCCTCAGTCTGATCGGCAGCGACATCGGCGGCATTCCGGAATTCGTCGAACCGGGCCAGACCGGTTTTCTCTTCCCGCCGGGTGATGCCGGCGCGTTGGCGACGATCATGACTCGCCTCGCGCAGGACCCCGATGCCCTTCCCGCGCTTGCCCAGCGCTCCGCCCTGCTGGCGCGGCGCTTTACCGTGGACCGGATGATCGATGACTATGAAACCCATTACGCCACCCTCTTGGACCACCGCTCATTGCAACTGGCTGCCCGATAGGACGATGCGCCTCCTTTGTACCGTCCTGCTTTTGCCGGCGATCCTGCCGCTGGCCAGGCCGGCGCAGGCGGAAAGCTTCCCGCAGGACGCCGGCGCGCTTAACGTCCGGACCTTTGGCGCCCATGGCAATGGGCAGGACGACGATACCGCCGCGTTTCTGCGGGCCATCGCCGCCAGCGGCGAGGACACCGGCGCCGCTTTCTGGCGGGACCGGATCGTCTATGTTCCCAACGGCACTTATCGCGTCTCGGCTCCGCTGTTGAAACGCTACCAATCGGGAAAGTTCGGCTCCGGCCTGATCCTGCTTGGAGAATCGCAGGCCCATACCATCATCACGCTGCCCGATCACGCATCTGGTTACGGCGACGCGGCCCACCCGCAAGCCGTCATCTTCACCACATCGAAACAGATCGACGGAACTCCCACCAGCGGCGGCAAGGACTATCTTGGCCTTGGCGAAGGCAACGACGCCTACATGAATTTTATCGAGAACATGACCGTCGACGTCGGCACCGGCAATCCAGGGGCCATCGCCATCGATTTCCTCGACAACAATATCGGCGCCATCCGCAACGTCACCTTGAAAGCCGGTTCCGGCAGCGGCGCCGTCGGTCTGTCGATGACGCGCAAATGGCCGGGGCCGTCGCTGATTCAGAACCTGACGGTACATGGCTTCGCGGTCGGCATCGCCACGGCACAGACCGAATACGGCCTGACCTTCGAACACATCCATCTCTATGACCAGACCCAGATGGCGATCCGAAACGAGCAGAACGCCTTATCCGTCCGCGATCTGGAGATCCGCGGCCCCTCCCCCGCCATCGTCAATAGCGGCGACAAGAGCTTTCTGGCCATCGACGGCGGACGAACCGGTACCGCAGATCTCACCTCGTTCATCCGCAACGACGGTGTCGCCTCGCTGCGCAATCTGAATCTCGGCGGCGGAGTGTTGAGCGGCACGCTGCAAGGCAACGGCCAATGGACGGCGACCGCGGCCCCGACCTGGTCGCCCACCGACAATGCACCGCCGGCCGATCCGGCGATCGCCACGGAGCAATGGGTCAGCCCGACCCGCTTCGGAGCAACGGGAGACCCATCTCAGGACGCCACCGACGCTTTGCGCCAGGCGATGGCCTCGGGCGCCGCGGTTCTCTATCTGCCGCACGGAACCTATGCCATTCGCGACAGTATCGACATCCCGGCCACCTTGCGAAGAATCGTCGGCATGAATTCGACCATCAAGATGGTGCCGGCGCGGTTGCCGACGTTTTCCCGCAGCAGCGGCATGTTTCGAAGCGCCACGGCGGGACAGTCGTTGACGATAGAGCGGCTCGCCTTCGACAACAGCAACCTCGGAGATCAATTGGCAATCGAGTTGTCTGGCGGACGCGACACTGTCATCCGCGATGTCGTGTCGGCCGGCGTGACGCTCCTCGATCGCAAAGCGACCGGCGGACGCACTTTCCTCGAAGACGTCTGCTGCGGTCGCATGCTGCTGGCCGGCCCGCAACCGGTCTTCGCGAGACAGTTCGATACCGAAGGAACCGGCGTCAGGATCGCCAACCAAGGCAGCCCGCTCTCGATCTTGGGTCTCAAGACCGAAGGCGTCAGCACCATCGTCGACAACAGCGCCGGGGCCCATACGGATATCTTCGGCGGTCTTGTTTACATCGTGCGGGACGGCGCGGGAGCCGTGCCGGCCTTCCGCAATGCCGATTCCTGGCTGTCGGCATCGTTCGCCGAAGAATCGCTCCGGACCGGCAGCCGCTACGATGTCTATATCGGCCGCAGCCCCTCGGACCCGCGGGGCGCCGTCCCGGTCACCAGCTTCCCACAGCGTGGGTTCGGCCGTTTCGTCCCGGTCCTTCAGGATGCTCCGAATTGACGACGGGCGATCAGCGCCCCAGTCTCTGTCGGACAGCCGCAACCAAACCGGTGAAGCTTTCCATCGAGACCCGGTCGCTGGCCATGAGCTGCTGGAACACGGGGTCGCTTATCATTTCGGCAAAGGACGGCTCCGCGGGCCAGACCGATCGCGAATGGCCACGCATCCGCTGCAGGGCGAGGGAGACCCGCCCCGGATCGGCTCCGGATGGGGTGGGTGAAATGCTGCTTTGGCTATAATCTGGCATCGAACACCTCGGTCGATAATTTTCTTGAAAATAGACGGGTCCGGTCACCGGACGATTTCAGCAAAAGCCCGATCTGGTAGCGGACGGTTTCGCCGCCCTATTTCCACCATATTTCCCCGGCGACCGTACCCTTGCGCCTCAACGCAGCCCGCCGGTGACATGCAGTGTTTCGCCCGTGATGTAGGACGCTTCGTCGGAGGCCAGGAAAGTCGCGACCGCGGCGATTTCCTCGACCTTGCCGATCCGCGCCAAAGGCGTCGCCGTCTCGATCCACTGGCGCATGTCGCCCTCATGCAGGCCGGCCGCAACCACCCCTTCGGTGGCGATCATGCCGGGATTAATGGCATTGACCCGGATCTTGCGCGGCGCCAGTTCTTTTGACAGCACCGACGTAATGGCATCCACCGAGGCTTTGGTCGCGGTGTAAACCGCCGTGTTGGCCGGTGCGATGGTCGAAACCCCCGAGCTGATATTGACGATAGCGCCGCCGCCGTCGGCGAAATGCCGGACGGCCTCCTGCGAGACCAACAGAAGCCCAAGGACATTGAGATCGAAATGTTTATGGAAATGCTCCGCGGTGATGGCATCAAGCGACGCAAACTCGTAGAGGCCGGCATTGTTAACCAGGATGTCGATGGCACCGAAGGCCTTGACCGTGTCGGCGACCAGACTTTTCACCTGATCGGCCTCGGTCAGATTGCCATGAACGGCGACGGCTCTGCCGCCTTGGGCCGTGATTTCGGCGACGAGACGGTCCGCGGCGTCCCTGCTGGCGCTGTAATTGACCGCGACGGCGGCGCCTTCGGCGGCAAAACGGGCGGCGATCGCAGCCCCGATACCCTTCGACGCGCCGGTAACCAGCGCGACCTTGCCTTGCAAGCTTTTGCTCATGATATCTCTCCTGTGGAATTGTCGCCCACCCAGGTGGCTTAGTTCTGTAGTTCAACAATAACGAACTATTGAAACATGTCAAGCATCCTGATAAACATCCCCCATGGTTCAATTCGTTCATCCGTCGCGTGACGACATCACGTTGGAAGGTGTGCTGGCTGCTCTTTCCGATCCCATGCGTCTGCGCATCGTCAAAAGCATGGTGAGCCGGCATGGCTGCATGTCCTGCACCGAAGCAGCCCCCTGCCCCGAGATGGCCAAGTCCACCTTGTCGAATCATTTCCGGATTTTGCGAGAGGCCGGGCTGATCCATACGGAAAAGAAGGGGGTCGAACATCGCAATGTCATTCGCCAGGACGACATCGAGGCGCGATTTCCCGGATTGCTGAGGACGATCCTGGGCTTCTGTGACGAACCTCACCAAGGCAAGGACTGATCTCACCCGTGTCTTCAGACGAAGATCACGGTTTCAGGCGATAGCCGGTACGGAAGATCCACCAGAGGACGGCGAGGCAGATCGCCATGAACAGTGCGGTAAACCCGAGGCTGGCTCCAACCCCGACATCGCCGTTGCCGTAAAAACTCCAGCGGAACCCACTGACCAGATAGACGACGGGGTTCAGCAGGTTGATCGTCCGCCAAGGCTGCGCCAGCATGTCGATCGAGTAAAAGGCGCCCCCCAGGAAGGTGAGCGGCGTCACCACCAGCGACGGGATGACGGCAAGCTGTTCGAAATTCTCCGCCCAGATGCCGATGATGAAGCCGAAGAGGCTGAAGGTGACGGAGGTCAGCACCATGAACGCCACCATCCAGCCGGGATGCAGGACGTGAACGGGCACGAAGGCGGTCGCCGTCACCAGGATGATGAGGGCGAGCACGACCGACTTGGTCGCCGCCGCACCGACATAGGCGAGCACCGCCTCGCCGAACGAGAGCGGTGCCGACAGAATCTCGAAAATCGTCTTGCTGAATTTCGGGAAATAGATGCCGATCGAAGCGTTCGAGATGCTCTGCGTCAGCAGCGAGAGCATGATCAAACCGGGCACGATGAACGCACCATAATCGACCCCGCCGACAGGCTGCATCCTCGAGCCGATCGCGCCGCCGAACACGACGAAATAGAGCGCTGTGGTGATCACCGGCGTCGCCACGCTTTGTAAGATGGTACGCACCATCCGCGCCATTTCGGTGCGGTAGATCGCCCACATGCCGACAGCGTTGAGAGAGGGCCAGCTCATGGTGCGCGCTCCACCAGACTGACGAAGATATCCTCGAGCGAGGTCCGGCTGGTATCGAGGTCCTTGAAGTCGATGCCCTTCTCGCCGAGGACCCGCAGTAGCGTCGGGATGCCGGTGTCCTCGGCATTGGCGTCGAAGCTGTAGACGAACTGCTGGCCGTCGGCCTCCAGCTCGATCGGCCAGTCGGCGAGTTCGGGCGGGATCGTGCCCATCCGGTGCTGGAGCACCAGGGTCAGGCGCCGCTTGCCGAGCTTGCGCATCAGTTTCGCCGTCCCCTCGACCAGCAGGAGTCGCCCGCCGTCGATCACGCCGACCCGATCGGCCATTTCCTCC
>JARLJB010000161.1 GCA_031291415.1 Telmatospirillum sp. | reverse complement strand
GCTCCGGCGGTTCTGGACAAGGCGGACACGGCCTGGATGCTGACGTCGACGGCCCTGGTCCTGCTGATGACCATTCCCGGCCTGGCGCTGTTCTATGCCGGCATGGTCAGGAAGAAGAACGTCCTGGCGACCATGATGCAGAGCTTCGCCATCACCGCGCTGGTGACGGTGGTATGGGGGATTGTGGGTTACAGCCTGGCCTTCACCGACGGCAACGCCTATGTCGGCGACCTGTCGCGGCTGTTCTTGAACGGCATCACCACGGCGAAGGACAATCTGTTCCCCGGCTCGACCATTCCGGAGAGCGTCGGGATGATGTTCCAGATGACCTTCGCCATCATCACGCCGGCGCTGATCACCGGGGCTTTCGCCGACCGTTTCAAATTTTCCGCCCTGATCGTCTTCATCACGCTTTGGCTGTTGCTGGTCTATTGCCCGATTGCCCATTGGGTGTGGGCGAGCACGGGGTTCCTCAACAAGGCGGGGGTTCTCGACTTCGCCGGCGGCACGGTGGTGCATATCAATGCCGGTGTCGCCGGTCTGGTCGGCGCCCTGGTGGTGGGCAAGCGCAAGGGCTTCGGCACCGAGAACTTCTCGCCGCACAATCTAGCCTATGCGTTGATCGGCGCTTCGCTGCTGTGGGTCGGCTGGTTCGGCTTCAACGCCGGTTCGGCGCTGACCTCGGACGGCCGCGCCGGCATGGCGATGGTGGTGACACAGCTGGCGACGGGGGCGGCGACGCTGACCTGGATGGCGGTGGAATGGATCGTCCGCAAGAAGCCGTCGGCTTTGGGCGCGGCATCGGGTGCGGTGGCCGGCCTGGTGGCGATCACCCCGGCGTCGGGTTTCGTCGGTCCGACGGGCGGTCTGGTCATCGGCCTGGCGGCGGGTGTGGTGTGCTTCTGGGGATCGACGGGCTTGAAGCATATGCTGGGCTATGACGACAGCCTGGACGCCTTCGGCGTGCATGGTATCGGCGGCATCACCGGGGCCTTGCTGACCGGCGTCTTCGCGGTCAAGGACATCGGCGGCACGGCGGGTCTTCTCGAAGGCAATCCCGGCCAGGTTCTGCTGCAGGCGGAGGGCATCGCCTGCACCATCGTCTGGTGCGGCGTGGTCTCTTTCATCCTCTATAAGGTGATCGATCTGGTCATGGGTCTCCGGGTC
>JARLJB010000160.1 GCA_031291415.1 Telmatospirillum sp. | reverse complement strand
GTCGCCCAGCTTTGCACCGGCTGCGATGCTGGCGGTGTAGGGGCCGCCATGCTTGTGCTCGGGTTCATAGCCTGCGCCCAGTTCCATTTCGACGAACGGCTTGGTTACGTCCTTGGCCGTGCGCGGGGTGATGTCGATCTGTCCGCCCAGGCCTTCGGCTTCGCGATCGGGCGACAGTGTCTTGTAGACCACCAGGCCGTCGATTGCCCCGGTGGGCACGGTGTCAAATTCCACCGCGCGACCGGTGCCCGATGCCACAGTGTTGGACGGGTGGGTGCCAACCATGACAACGCCGCCATAAGTCGCGCCGTTCAGGTTCGAATCGATGCCACGAATGTTGACAAAGCGGCCTTCACCGGTGTCGGTGGACAGCGAAATACCCGGAATGCGGCCAAGCGCTTCGGCAGCGTTGAAATCGGGATATTTCTTGATCGTTTCGATCGACTGAATGTTGACCAGGACCGGGGCGATCTTCTGAGTCAGGCGCGAAATGTCTTCCTGCCGGGAGGCGGTGACGACGATCGTGCTGTTTTTCTCGGCAGCTTCCTCGGCAGCGCTTTCCGGTACCTCAACCTTTGCGGCCTTTTCCGCCGCAAAAGCGCCATGCGGCGCCCACAGGCAAAGTCCAAGAACCGATGCTGAAATCAGCTTGAGAGATTTGTATGCCATGTTTCCCCTGAGAATCAGCAGCAATCGCGCGCAACGACCCTGTCGGCCTTGCAGTGTCTGAACTGGCGCCCGGTTCGCACCCATTTGTGACTGCGCGGTTACAATCTGATACAGTCTGCGATCGGGCTTCCGGCGTCTGGACGCGGCCGGCGAAGCGGTTCACGGACGGTAACAATGCCGAATTCCGCTCCGGCACGGATTGTCTGGCGCGACGCAAAGTGCGCCTTTTGAGGCGGGCGCCGCCGCTGGAAAATGTCTATTGTTCAATCTCGAATTGACGAGATGAGCGCGTCAAGCGGTCTGCCGCGAAGGGGCGCGGAAGAGCCCGTCGGGGCGACGTTGCGGCGCGTCGCCTCGCTCTGGAAGATGGCTATGTCATCCTGTCTGGGTGCGCCGTGAGCGATATGTTGTTTTTTGGTAACTTGCGCTGGCCATCCGCCGCACGATTGGTTTGCATCGCGTGTCGAAGGCCGTCTGGAGTGATTTTGGTGAAACTGCTGCTTCTTGAAGATGATGATGCGACAAGGGGACATCTCGAACACGCGCTCGTCTCAGCCGGGCATGTCGTCGACGTTTGCACCAACGGCAGCGACGCGATCATGCTTGGATTGAGGGGGGAATATGCCGCGCTGATCCTCGATCGGATGGTGCCCGGTGTCGATGGGCTTTGTGTGCTGAAGGAACTGCGGGCGGCAGGCGTCCGTTCGCCGGCCATCTTTCTGACTGCGATTGATGGCGTACATGACCGGGTCGAAGGACTTGATGCCGGGGCGGACGACTATCTGGTCAAGCCCTTCGCCTCGATTGAATTGATTGCGCGGATCAATGCATTGTTACGCCGTACGCCAGCCAGCGAGGTTATTACTGTGCTGCGTCTTGCTGATCTTGAAATGGATCTCATCACCCGGAGTGTCAAACGCGCGGGCCGGCAGATCGACTTGCAGCCGCAGGAGTTCAAGCTGTTGGAATATCTGATGCGGCATGCCGGCGAGGTCGTTACCCGCAGCATGCTGCACGAGCATGTCTGGTCATTTCATTTCGACCCGCAAACCAATGTCATCGAGAGCAACATGAGCAGGCTGCGGTCAAAAATCGAACGTGGCTTCGGCTCTGAATTGATCCACACGATCAGGGGTGTGGGGTATCGTTTCGATGCACTGGCTTAATGGGTTCCGCAGTGGTGCGTTTCGCTTCGCCCTGCTGCTTGCGATCGCCTTTGCCGTCAGTGCGGTGCTGTTGCTGGTCGTCGTCGAGCGCTCGGTCTCGCATTATGCGACCGAAGCCACCGACGGCAGCCTGAAAAGCGAAGCGGTGATCCTGCAAGGCGAAGATCGCGAAGGCGGGCCGAACACTCTGCTCAAGACGATCAGCCTCCATCGGCGTGCAGGTGGCCAGGACGCGTTCCTCTATCGTCTGACCGACAAGACTGGGCATATGCTCGTCAACGATCTCGGCGACAGCGTGGTTGGGGTAGGCTGGGGTGAGGCCAGTGTGCGCGAAGGCGGGGGCGGCTCGGGCGGCAAACATGAAGTGTTCAAGAGCCTGGGGGTGCCGACGGCAGATGGCGGTGTCCTGATCGTAGCGACCGACACGTATGACATTCAAAAGCTTCGCCGAAAGCTCGATCGGTTTGCCATCCTGGCGGGCATCACGATCACTCTGGTCGCACTTGTTGGCGGCTATGTGACAGGTGGGCTGTTCATGCGGCGGCTGGACAAGGTCAACGACGCTATCGCGCGCGTCCGGGCAGGCAATGTGGCAGAACGTCTGCCGATGATCGGGATCAGCCCGGAATTCAATCTGCTGTCAACCAATCTCAATGCGATGCTCGATCAGATTGCAGCGTTGCTGAGCGGGTTGCAGCAGGTGACTACCGACATCGCGCATGATCTGCGAACGCCATTGACCCGGCTCCGCCAACATCTCGAGGCCACGCGTGAATCGGGATCTGTGCAGCGTTATGAAGCGGGTATTGACAGTGCCTTGGTCCAAACCGACGAAATCCTGGCGATTTTTCGGGCGCTGCTGCGGATTGGTACGCTGGAAGGCGGCGAAGGCGCCCAGTATTTCACGACGGTCGACCTGAGCGAGATTGTCGAGCGTGCGGCAGCGGCGCACCAGCCTGTCGCAGAAGACGAGGGTAAAATCCTGTCATTCGCAATTGAACCGGCCCTGTCGGTCCATGGCGACGGTGAGTTGATCGCCCAGATGGTGGTCAATCTCATCGATAACGCGATCCGCCACACGCCTCGTGGCAGTCGTATCACCTGCGAACTGGAGCGGGTCGATGGCAGCATCGTGGCCACTATTACCGATGATGGGCCGGGCATTCCGGCCAAGGAACACACCAACGTCCTGACCCGGTTCTATCGGCTCGATCGAAGTCGCAACCTGCCGGGCGCGGGCCTTGGCATGTCGATGGTTGCCGCGATTGCGGCGCTGCACCGGATTCAGCTGCAACTTGTCGACAACTGTCCGGGGCTGCGAATCAGGCTGATTTTTCCGAAAACTGCCGCCCTGTCGACCTGATCGCGCAGGTCGTTCGCGATGGGGCGGATTGGGAATCCCCAACGTGACAAGCCATGGTCGCATGGTCAAACACCGCCTCGACACAAGGGAGATCACCATGCGCCGTCAACTGCTTCTTGCATTGCTTGCCGCCGCCACGCCCTTCGGCGTGCGTGCTGCGACTGTCCCTGTCTACACTGTTGCCGCATCCATGTCGGCGCCCGACGGCTCGT
>JARLJB010000159.1 GCA_031291415.1 Telmatospirillum sp. | reverse complement strand
GGTGCCCGCCAATACCTGGCCTCGCCTTATACTATCCAGGCTACCGGCATGTGCCGTCAGCCCTGCGGGCCTTCATCGACCTCTTGAAAGAGACTGAACGCGATCTGGAACTCTAGGCGGCGTGCCAGAGCATTCTGTCATGGCACCCCACTTAGGAAAGTCCGCTTCGGGCCAAGGGCTGCCGATGCCAGGTCCGGCGCAAATGCGCCGATATTGTTGAAGAAGTCGGCTGTCCGTCGCGCTGGGCATTCTTCCAGTCAGCGTTTCACAGACAGCGCGCGGCCTTTCTTCCCGTCAGGAGGCCGGCAAGTCACGCAAGCAAAAGCGCAGGGTCAAGCAGTTGCACGCCGATTTGGTCGCTCTCGGCTACGAGGGCTCCTACAATCGGGTGGCAGCCTTCGCCCGTGATTGGAAGGCCGCCCGACAGCGCGAGCAACAGATCAGCGGCCGGGGCACATTCGTTCCTCTGGCGTTTGTGCCGGGCGAGGCCTTCCAGTTCGACTGGTCCGAAGATTGGGCAATCATCGCCGGCGAGCGGACGTAGCCAGTAGCGAGCGCCCTTCCCTGATGCCGGGAACCAGATGCCGCGTCTCGACCAACAGCCGAACGGATCATCCCAGCTGCACCCGGCGGCAGCGGCGACGGCCGTCGCGCTGGGCCGGGCCTTTTGGGCTCGGGCGTCGGGTTACGCGGGTCCGCCCTCATCCATCCTGCCGTTTTGTCTCAACCTCCTGACGTTTTATCTCAATCTCGCGGCCCCGAATTGACCCGGACCAATTGATCAAACAATGCTGTGACGTCGCAGAATGCCGAACAAACAGCGAGGTATCGAGTTTTGCTGTCAACAGGCAATCGCTCCGTTTGCAGAACATATGCTGAGTTCAGAGTTCGTTTTATTCATTGGCTATTATTTATTCAATCACAATCGATAGGGGTAAATGCGAGGTTGGGTTGCCATATCAGAGCGGCCTAACCGAGTATTCAATAGACCTACACTTACGCGGTTCAACGCTCCGGCGAGCGTCGAGCGCTCGGCAGAACCGGAGATCCCAGGGCCGTGCGGCTAACCGCTTGCGCGTGAAATTCGGAGTGGACGCATGCGCGGTTGGTTGGAGTGGTGCCTGGCTCGCACTTGGGCCACTTTGGACATCTCAATTAGTAGGTTCCGCCACGCGCAGATTGGCTTTGCTGCCGGCGCTCTCAGTCTCGGGCTCACCCTCGGGCCGGCCTTAGCGGCTCCGACATGCGCCGATATCAACGCCGGTCAATTCGACGCGTCTTTGGTCAGCCGCCAGACAGGCACGCCGGTTTCGCTGTCGGCCGGCGATGTCATCACCATGACCTACACGGTCACGAGCGGCTTCAACGGCTACTTCGGAAACGAGCTTGATATCGGCGCGCAACATATTGATGGAACGGGCACCTCGGGCACGCTGACGCTCACCGTCGCCTCGACCGGCACCCAAACCTTCGGCTGGCGGGCTTTCATTGACGGCGGCACGTCGACTTTGACCGTCAGCTTCACCTGCGTTTCGGGCGTAGCGGCGCCGATCGCCAATCCGGTCAGCGCGACGGTTCCCTCCGACAGCAGCGGCAATGTGATCCCGCTCAACGTGACCGGTGGCACGGCAACCTCGGTCGCGGTGAGCACCGCTGCGTCGCACGGCACCGCGACGGCCTCCGGCACGTCGATCACCTATACGCCGACGCCGGGCTATGCCGGGACGGACACCTTTGCCTATACGGCAACCAATTTGGGCGGCATATCGGCTCCAGCGACGGCGACGATCACCGTGCAGACTGCGCGCCCGACGGTGACGAGCGCCGCGCCGAACACCGGCCCGATCGCCGGACAGACGACAGTCGTCGTGACGGGGACGCAGTTCATCGGCGTAACCGCGGTCAAATTCGGCGGGACCAATGTCGTCAGCTTCGCCGTCAACAGCCCGACAGAGATCACTGTGGTGACCGCGGCGCATGTGGCCGGCACGGTCGACATCACCGTGACGACGCAGACCGGCACGGCAACCGGTGCGCAACTCTATAGCTATAGCGCGATGCCAAATCCGGCACTGGATCCGACGGTCCAGGCACTTGTCGATTTTCAGGTGCGCACCGTGCAGGTCATGGGCCAACAGCAGATCAACAATGTGCAGGATCGCCTGACCCAGTTGCACAACGATACTGTCCCGGTCGTAAGCCAGACTGCGGCGATCGTCGGACCGGGTACGACGGGCGCAGCGGATCCTGCACATCCGGCAGCGCCGCAGCCGCCGACCGCCCGCGCGAAGGCGGGCGACGCGCCATCGATGCCGGTGATCGGACCGGAAACGCCGTTGCTGTTCTGGACGGCGGGAACACTGCAGTTCGGCAACGATACGACCTATGCTGGCGCCCACTACAGCGTCGTCACAACTGGGCTGACGGTCGGCGGCGACACGCGGATCACCGCCGATCTGAAGGTCGGCATTGCCGCCGGGTTCGGTGTCGATCACGCCACCATCGGGACGCTCGGGTCGCGCATCGATGCCAATCTGTTCGCGGGCGAACTCTACGCCAGCTACCGTCTCGCGCCGCGCTGGTTCCTCGATGGGCTCGTCGGCTACGCCAGTGGCACGCTCGGCACCGGTCGCTACGATTCCTCGGCCTTGACGATGGCCGACGGGAACCGCACATCGTCCGACCTGTTCGGGTCGCTGGCGCTGACCAACGAGTTTACGACCGATCGATGGAAGGTCTCGCCCTATGCCCGGCTCGATCTGCAGCTCATTCGGCTGAACGCCTATTCGGAAACCGGGGCCGGCATCTACAATCTCACCTATCGCTCGACCTCGTCGACCGATCTGACCGGGGCGATCGGCACCAAGATCAAATACAGGATCGATACCGATTTCGGCATTCTGACGCCCAGTCTCGAGCTTGGCTATCGGCACAGCTTCGCCAGCCCCTACGATCAGTCGATTTTCTACACGGCTGTTCCTGGGACGAGCTACGACTTGCGCGGGATCGCCGAAAAGCGCGATCAGGCCCTCGTCGGATTGGGGCTGGATCTCGATGTCAGCCGTCAACTCGCAATCGGGATCAGCCTTGATGGGGCGGTGGCGGATCATGCCGCCTCCGGCGAGGTCAAGGCGCGCGTGACGTGGCACTACTGACGCGGCTCGTTGACGCGACGACACGGATCAGATCGCGTTGCGTTGTGAGCAGATCGATGGTCGAGCGTCCCCACCGAGACAGCTGCATCACCCGGATCGCGCCGACGCCAGCAACGTCGGGCGATATCTGCCGGAGCCAGCCATAAAGTCAAAGGCCTGACGACCAGACCGGCTGTCGTCAGCCAGCGCCGCCGGTCGGGTGCCCATCGCCGGAGATTTCATGCATCCAGCGGGTGATGATCGGACGATCATCGGCGCTGTCGGGGTCCGTCGACGGCATGTCGAGCTGTGAGGTGTCGCGAACCGCATTCGGCGAAACGCCATAGGCGGCCTTGAATGCGCGCGCGAACGTGCCTTCGTTGCTAAATCCCCAGCGTCGGGCGATCTCGCCGACCCGGTGGCCGCGAAATTCCGGCGACCGCAACTCGAAGAACGCCCGTCGCAGCCGCTTGTTGCGGATGTAATCCGCAACCCCGCCAAAGGGTTCGAACAATCGGTAGAGCGAGGCGCGTGACAGCGCGAACTGCGCTGCGATCGTCTCGGCGTTGACGTCGGGGCTGGAAAGCCTGTCGTCGATGTAGCGTCGGATGCGCAGCACCGTGATCGACTTCCCGGCCGCGGTCTGGTCTTCGCGCCTTTCGAGCTCGCCCTGCAAGCAAGCAACGATCAACGCGATTGTCCCGCGTGTCATCGAGTCACACTCGTGGAGCGTCATGCGCGGTGCTAGCTCAAAGAGCGCGAGCAAATGGCGCGACAAAACTTGAGTCATCGCCGAGCCCCCTCTCAGCACCAGTCCATGCAGCGCCTCCGGTCGCGTCAGCTTCGATTCCAGCATAGCGCGCGGAACGACCAAGGTCAGGTTCTCGAAATCCGTCGCCAGCGTCTCCAGCGTGCCCGCGCAATCAAGCACACAGATATCGCCGGCCTGAACCTCGATCGGCTTGCCGCCTGCAACGCCGTGATAGCCTCCCTCTATGTAGAGCTGGGCAATGAAGTGATCGATGCCACCGCGGGCAATAGTGTCGACCGATCGGGAGAAGCGTTGGGTTGCGGCGCGCGCATACCCCAGCAGCACGGACCCCATCGAATACGAGGCCAAGTCGGCATAAAACTCGGGAAGATCTTTCCGCCCATTCGCGTCGATGTCAAAGAGCAGCTTTACTGCCTCTTGCCAGGCAGCATAATTTTCATCGGGGAGATAATCCTGTCGATTAAACCCAAACGACTGAATGAGTTCTGCGGACTTGATGTCGTTCATGGCCAACATTCTGCATTCTCTGCACGCGGCGGACGGTAGGACCGCTGACGCTCATTTCAGGTTTGTCCACTGGGGTGAATCCGGGGTCGCGTGGAGTCAGCCCGACTTCTATGTACTTTTTCGCACATCCTGGTCCAAAATTCAATTACATCAGGGCGTTAAACTGAGCGTTGCGCAAAGATAGCTGAGCGGTTGCAGCTTCGCCGGCCGCCGGCCCGGCAAAAGCTCGGCTCCTGAATATTGATCGAGCCGGATGCGTCGGTCCCCCGGAATCGCACGCGACCTTTCCAGGACTGGTTTGTCTGGAGGCGCGCGGAACGCCGGTGGTGAGATTTGTCGGACGGTGAAATCTCCTGGTGTCGCGCATGGACCACAACGCAAAATGCCGTGTTCTGTCAGAGATAAGCGCGCCGCTCGCTATGAACATTTCGGCACAATGGACAATCTGTCTCCATTTAGCGTCGATTCGTCTCAACTTGCTGAAGCTGCATTGCACCACCCGCTGGAATCCATTTCTTGAAGCTGTTGGCGCAGTTCAAGTTGGTGGGTTTATATGTCTGCAGGAAAGAGAATATATTGCCCGTTGGCGACTTTTCTATTGACGTCGCTGGCGCTTTTCCTCGCGCTGTCGTCAGCGGCGCTTGCCGGCCAAAATTCCAATTGCGTCACGCCAAGTCCGATCGTGTTTTCAAGTCTTTCCGATTCACCGACCATAGCCCTGTCGCACGCGAGCGGTTGCGACGTCATACACAGCGGGCTTTCCGCGACGAATGGCAGCGGAGGAGAATCCGGGTTCCAATATTCGCTATCGAGCGCATCGACGACTGGCACGACATATGTGATATTCGATCTCGATCAATACATGACAAACCACACGATTCAGGTCGTACATCGCTCTGGCACCGCAACGTCGGACACAGTTCGATTCTATTATTCGAGCAGCCCGAATAATACCACCACCAATACGCCGATAGACATTCTGGTCACGCTTCCACCCGTGGCTCCATCAACGACGTCAGTATCGTCGTCCGCCGCGACGACAAGCTACGGTGCGAGCGTTACGCTGACCGCGACTATTTCGGGCAACGGTTCACCGACGGGCACGGTGGCGTTCCAGGACAATGGGACGGCGATCAGCGGTGCCGGCAGCGTGACGGTGAGCAATGGCCAGGCGACATTCACCACCTCGGCGCTCTCGGTCGGCAGCCACTCGATCGTGGCTGTCTATGCCGGCGATCCCGACAATCCCGGCTCGACGTCAGGCACCACGACGGTCACCGTCACACAGAACGTGACGACGACATTCGTGCAGGTGAACCCAAGCTATTACAAGCCGTATGGCGCGCCATTTCCATTTGTCGCAACTATCGTGGGTGCCAGTAGTTCAGCAACCGGAACCGTGACGTTCTATCGCAGCGATACGCCGCAAAGTGCCCAGACGATGATCGGCACCGCATCCGTCACCAGCAACGGCAGCAGCACGGTCGCGAACTTTTCGACCACATCCCTGCCCACCGGGCAGAGCGTGATTTGGGCCGTCTATTCGGGCGACAGCAATAACGCGGGATCGGCATCGGACTGGCAAGACAATCCGACCGTGACCGTGGCGAAGCTCGCGACAACGACGAGCCTGTCGCCATCGGCGACAACGCCGGCTTACGGCGCGAGCGTGACGCTGACGGCAACCGTCGCCGGCGGAAGTTCACCAAGCGGCGCGGTCACGTTCATGAACGGGGCGACGACGCTTGGCACGGGCACGATTTCAGGCACGACCGCGACGTTGACGACAGCGAGCCTGCCGGCCGGCGCGAACAGTCTCACGGCGGTCTATGCCGGAGATGCCATCAACGCGGGCTCGACGTCGTCCGCCGCGACGGTGACGGTCAGTCAGGCTCCGACCTCGACCGCGGTATCGTCATCGCTGAACCCGGCCTACCAGAATCAGGCCATCAGCTTCTCCGCCACGGTGACGTCGGCTGTAGCCGGCTCGCCGACCGGCAGCGTGACCTTCCTCGACGGCGGCACGGCGATCGGCAGCGCGGTGACGCTGGTCAACGGCCAAGCGACATTGACGACGTCGGGCCTGACGAGCGGGAACCATACGATCACCACAAGCTATTCCGGCGATTCGACCTATGCGGCATCGACTAGCAGCCTGACGGGAAACCCGCAGGTGATCATCGCCGGGCCGGCGATCACCGCGGTAACGCCCTCTTCAGGGCCGGTGGCCGGCGCCAATTCAGTCGTGATCTCAGGCTCGGGATTTGACGCCAACGCTGCCAACAACACCGTCATGTTCGGCTCGACGACGGCGCCGACCGCCAGCATCACCTCGGCTTCGACCGGCTCCCTGACCGTGAATGTTCCATCCGGGTCGGCCGGTCAGGTCGACGTCTCGGTGACGGTCGCCGGCACGCAGAGCAGGACGGTTCCCGCCGACAAATACACCTATATCGCTGCGCCGATCGGCGCGGCCACGACGGCAACCGTCAACCAGAACTCGAGCAACAATCCGATCGCGCTCAGTCTGTCGGGCGGAACCGCGACAAGCGCGGCGGTGACAACCCAGCCCAGCCATGGGACGACATCTGTCACGAACGCAACCATAACCTATACGCCGACCGCCAATTACGCCGGCACCGACTCCTTCCAATACACGGTGACCAATATCGGCGGGACCTCGACGCCGGCAATCGTCAGCCTGACCGTTCAACCTAACGCGCTGACAGCGACGCAAAACGTGTCCGCGGCCATCGTTGTGGCGACCGGCGGCGCCATCACGCCATTCACTCCGGTCACCGGGGCCGGCGGCAGCGGCAGCTACAGCTATGCCGTCACCGCCGGAGGATCCCTGCCGGCCGGCCTTTCGATGGCACCCGGGACGGGAACGATCTCCGGCACCCCCTCAGCGCTCTTGGCGACCACCAGCTTCACCGTCACGGTGACGGATACGACGAGTCTGACGCCGCAGACCGCAACCAATACGTTCCAATTGACGGTCAATCCGACGGCGTTGACGACGACGACCGCCGTTTCCTCGGCGACGGTCACCTCCGGCTCGCCGATCACCGCCATCAGGCCAGTGACGGCGTCGGGCGGCTTCGGCACGCTGACCTATGCGCTCAGAGACTCGGGCGGGATCAATGCGGCGACCTTACCGGCAGGGCTGAGTTTCTCGACCCAGACGGGCTCCATCTCCGGCAATGCTTTGGCACTGCTGACGACGACGGCCTTCACCGTGACGGTGACCGACAGCTCGACGACACCGCAGACGTCGTCGAAGACGTTCCAGTTGACCGTCAATCCATCGACACTGGCCGCCGCACAATTCGTCGCGTCGACGACGCTGGTGGCCGGATCCGCCGCGACGACGTTTACCCCGGTGACCGCCTCGGGCGGCTACGGTACTCTGACCTTTGCGCTGTCGGGCGGGACATTGCCGACGGGGCTGTCGTTCTCGAGCACGACGGGCGCGATCTCGGGCACGCCGCGGTCAGTGTTGGCGACGACGACCTTCACCGTCACGGTGACCGATCAGACGACGCCCACCAAGCAGACTGCGGCCAATAGCTTCAGTCTTGCCGTTGCAGTCGGCGCACCCGCCTCGATCGCGATCAGCACCGGCGGATCACAATCCGCGACGATTTCGACGGGCTTCAGCGGCGCCATGTCCGTGGTCGTCAAGGACGCCTATGGCGATCTGGTTTCCGGGGCGAGCGTCACCTTTGCCGCTCCCGCATCTGGGGCATCCGGCAGCTTTGCCAGCAATGCGACGGTGACGACGAACGCCTCGGGCATCGCGACCGCTCCGAGCTTCACCGCCAATTCCATCGCGGGATCGTATGCGGTCACCGCATCCGTATCGGGGGCCGCGCCGGTCAGCTTCTCCATGACGAATACGGCGGGCGCGCCGGCTGCGGCGGGCGTCAACAGCGGCAACGGGCAATCCGCCGCCGTTTCGGCAGCGTTCAGCAGCCAACTTTCGATTGCCGTGACGGACAACGGCGGCAATCCGTTGGCCGGCGTGCCTGTGACGTTCACGGCACCATCCTCGGGGGCAAGCGGCACCTTCAGCAGCAGCCAACAGGCGGCCTTGCCGTTCCGATCCCGCGTGATGTCCGCCGGTTTCGCGATACTCGCTGCAAATTCCGCACCGACAAGCATGACGGTCAATACCAACTCCGCCGGCATCGCCGCCGTCTACTTTCGGGCCAACACCTCCGTCGGATCCTACACCGTCGTAGCCACGGCAAATGGTCTGACAAGAACCTTTTCATTGAGCAATGTGAAAGCGGCGAACACAATCACCTTCGCGGCTTTGCCAACGGCCTACTTCGGCATGCCGCCATTCACGATTTCCGCCACCGCGACCTCGGGTGACACGGTGAGTTTCGCCTCTCTGACGCCGTCGGTGTGCACCGTGTCGGGGGCGACGGTGACGCTCGTCGCTCGCGGCACCTGCCAGATCCAGGCGAGCGATCCGGGCAATGCGACCTATTCGGCCGCCACCTCGGTCACGCAGAGCTTTGCGGTCAGTTCCCGCTTCGATCCATCGAAGGACGCCGAGGTGATCGGCATCGTCACGGCCGAGACGCAGTCGGCCGAACAGTTCGCCGATATCCAGATCTCCAACTTCAATCAGCGCCTGGAACAGATGCACGGCGACGGCAAGGTCGCCGACAGTTTCGGCATCTCGATCGTCGACGGCATCGGTCCACAGACGCAGGCGACGCCCTATGCCGACGATTCCCAATCGCAGCGGACGTCCGAGGCCAATTCGGTCACGGCGAAGGCCATGAGAAAGGGTGATCGCGACAAGACCGGGGCCGAGAAGCTGGTCGAAAAGGAAAAGACCGCCGCGCTCGACCGCGCCTTCTCGTTCTGGACGGCGGGCGCCATCAATGTCGGCCGCGTCCATGCGAACAACACGGTCTCCACGACGGATCTGTCGACCGCGGGGCTCAGCGCCGGCATCGACTACCGCTTCAACCGGCTCGTCTCCATCGGCCTCGGCCTCGGCTATGGCGCGACGTCGTCCGACATCGGCTCGAACGGCTCGAAAGTAACGGGCCGTAACTACGATGCGATCCTCTACGCCAGCATCCGACCGACTGCGGCGTCCTTCGTCGACGCCGTCGTCGGCGCCGGCTTGCTCGACTACAATTCCAGCCGCTACATCACTGGCGTCGGCTCGTTCGCCAACGGCAAACGCACCGGCTACGAGGCGTTCGGCTCGCTGACGGCGGGCATCGAGATGAAGACCAAGGACTATCTGATTTCGCCCTACGCCCGCGTCGAGGCCAAGACCGGCACGCTCAATGCTTTCGATGAGACCGCGGTGGCGCCGTGGGCGCTGCATTTCGATAAGGAGACGTTCTCCACGGCCAGCGTCAATCTCGGCATCAAGGCGGCGATCCACCGCGACATCCTGGAGGCACGCGTCTCGCCGTTCCTGCGCGCCGAGTTCCAACATGATCTCGTCAACAATACCTCGGCCGGCGTCACCTACGTCGACCAGATCGGCATCTCCGCCAACACCATCGCCATGCCCGGCTCCGACCAGAACCGCGTGATGATTGGTGTCGGCACCGAGATCGCAACCGCCAACGACTTCCGGCTGACGCTGGAATACCTGAACACCTTCTCCACCTCGTCATCGAGCGACGCCTCGACGTTCAGGGCCAAGGTGACCAAGACGTGGTGAGCGTCGCCAGACACCGCTGGTCATGCAGGGCACTCGGCTGAGCCGAGCCATCGCCGCTGACGGGCAACTGCTGCAAGATGGACTATTCGAGCGTCAGATCGGCGACGGAAACGGGATGGCGTAGGCCCATTCTCTGAGCGTGCTCTGGATGAACCGTTCGGCTTTGCCGTTCGGAGGGAAAATCGTCCACCAGACGATTTTCTGGCCCTCCTCACTCTTGGGTGTATAGGGCCGGATCCGGATGTGCCGAATGCCGAGCAGGCGCAGGATCTTTTGGAACAGGCGGGCGACTTAGCCGGAGCCGTTATCGGTCATCACCCACTCGACGCGGATGCCGCACTGGCGGATCGTCGGCACCGACTTCAGCGTTGACGCGGATCATAGCCGGAATCGGAAACGAGATTGTTCCATCCGGCGATACGAGAGCTGCTGCGTGAGCGCGAATTACTCCGGGCCGCGTCCGCGTTGGCCGTGCTCGGAGCTGGCAAGGTCAGTGGGGCGGCATTTCGTCGGATTGTCGACTTCCGAATCAGCAGGGGCTTCAGCGTATGATCGTCCGCGACCGAGAGTACGGCAGCCCCTGGTCGCGGGCGCTACACAACTCGCGAGCTGACCGGATCTACCGCGGAAGTGCGGGACCCACACTGAGGCCGTTACGAGTAGCCAAGTCCTTTTGTTGGTTTTCTCGTTGGTTTTTGCATGCTGTTGGTTTGCAATATTTCCTTTATATTTCATTCACTAGCGGTTAGGTTCGAGTCCTACTCGCGGAGCCATTTCTTCCCGAAATTGTTCAAACTGTTGATGCCATCGTCAGATCGATGGCGGGTTCTGGTCTGCCTTTCAGGGGCACGCCACGGGCAACACCGACTGAACCGCCCCCCCGATCGTTACCCGGATCAAACGCGCAAGATCGCACCCGAAGCAGCGAAGGAGCCAAAGTTCGCTGAACTTCGGCGCAAGCTGGCGAAGGCTCGCTGATCGCCACGCGAATTGCTATCCCGAAGCGGCAAAATCACGCCAATTTGGGCAGTCCCGCCATCTTGTGTTCGCAGTTCTGTGCCACCGTTTGTCCTGATCGGCGGGACAGCGAGTCCCATTGCCGCGCCCCGTGGATCGGGGCCGAACTGATCCCTACTCACCGGCTC
>JARLJB010000158.1 GCA_031291415.1 Telmatospirillum sp. | reverse complement strand
CCGTACTGAGGGACGGGTTCTTAACCCCAAACGCCTTCGGTCTCCGTGCCGCCGAACGCGGGGGGATGGCCATCCCCCCGCGTTCATCCTTACGGACAGACATTCTTACCAAATTTTCAAGACACGAAACGCCGGGCGGGTTTCTCCGAAACTCGGTCTTAGGTCGTCGACATCTAGTGTTGCCGACGCAAACGCATGAATCCCATCAATTCCCCCACCCCAGCCCTCCCCACAAGGGGGAGGGAGCAGTTGCTCTTAGCCCCTCCCCTTGATGGGGAGGGGTTGGGGTGGGGTGGAACTTCGGAATCATCTGAATGTGTCAGAACACTAGCGAGGGACCCGGCGCAGGATCTGGTCGGCCAAGGCGCTGTAGTTCTTGTCGAAATGGTGGTCGCCCGGCAATTCAAGGATTTCCGCGGTGCCGCTCGGAAGTGCCGGACAAAGAGAGGTCTTGGCCTCTTCTGTTCCGAACACGCAGAGCAGTTTGGCGCCTTGCACCTTCGCCAGTTCGGGAACAACCGGCCGGGCGCTTTTGTGGGGTTGGTCGTGCAGCCAGTCGCCCCAATGAATTTCCCAGTTGGCGTAGGTGTTGCCGCTCAAGAGGACGGTGAGCGCCAGCTTTGACTTCAAGGACTCGGGCATTCGCGAGAGGACGAACGGCAAGACGGCGGCGCCGAAGGAAAAGCCGATGAGGACGACGCGGTCTTTGTCCCAGGCCTTGAGATAAGCGGCCAGCGCGGCATCGACATCGCGGGCGGTATCTTCGGGACTGCGGGTGTCCCAGAAATATTTCATGCAGTCGAAGCCGACGACGCTCATGCCGCGGCCGACCAGAATCGTTCCCAGTTGCCGGTCGAGGTCCGCCCATCCGCCATCTCCTGACAGGATGACTGCGAGATCGCGGTTGCCGGCATCGCCGGAGCGGTATTCGACGAGCGTTCCCGTGGGCAGGCCCGCCACCTCGGCCGCCTGGGCGGAAGCCAATCCGGCAAGCAGGGCGAGGCCGGCCAGCGCGGCGGAAATCCTCATTTCGTCACCAATCCTTTCACGCCTCCAGAGATCAGCGCGGCGACATCGGCGGCGACGCGGGGAAGTGCCAGTCCGCCCGGCGAGGCCATGAAGCGCGGCTCCCATTCCGGCAGGAACTTTTCCTTGTAACGGCGCAGGCCCTGGAAATTGTACAGGTCCTCGCCATGGCGATAGAGGAAGGCCCCGACCCGGTTCCACAGGGGAGCCAGCGCATTGTCGCGCATGCCCGACAGGGGGGCGATGCCAAAACTGAACCAGTGATAGCCCTGCGCCTGTCCCCACAGCATGGCCTCGATGAACAGGTAGTCCATCACGCCATAGCCGCTGTCCTGGGTGTGGCGCATGAGGTCGATGGCGATTTCCTCCTCGTCGCCCGAGAGCCACAGATTGGCGAAGGCGACGATCTTGTCCTGGCGGCGGACCAGGGCACAGGGAAAATTGCCGAGATAGGCGGGGTCAAAGGTGCCGAGCGAAAATCCCTTCTCGCGCGTGTGTCGTTTTTCCAGCCATTCATCCGAAACGGCGCGCAGGTCATCGAGAACCGCCGGAACCGCGTCGGCCGGGATGACCTCGAACGTCGCGCCGTCTTTCTGGGCCCGTTTGTAACCATAGCGCAGCTCGCTGCGGGTCGGGCCTTGCAGGGAAAAACCGTCGAGATGAACACGCGCCTCTTCGCCCAGTTTGGCGAAGGACAGGCCGAGATCGAGATAGAAAGGCAGCGCCTGCGGGCTGACCTGGTAGAACACCGGCCAGCCGGCAACCTGGTCGACCATTTCGCGGAATTGCCAGATCAAATCCGGCCATTCGGCACGGGGGCCGACGGGATCGCCCAGCGCCACCCAGCTGCGGCCCGACACCCCATACATCAGAAAGGCGTTTCCCGCCGGGTTGAAGAGGAAGCTCTTGTCGCCCAGCAGGGCAATCTGCGCGTCGGCCGAAGGGGAGGCCATGGCGATCGCCTTGGCTTGCGCCAGTTGGTGGGCATCGGCCGGCCTGGCCCGCTGGCGCGCCGGTGCCAAGAGACGCGAGAGCATGTAGGCGCCGGCCACCACCGCCACCGCCACCGAGGCCCGCAAAGCCCGCGGGGCTTCCGAGGCGAAGGCAAAATGCCACCACATTTGCCGGGAATAGACGTGGTGCTGGAAGGAGAACATGGCCAGCCAGATGCTGCCCGACACCACCGTGACAATGGCAGCCGCCCAACTCAGCGTGAAACGTTGTTGGATCAAAGAGGCGCGACGGTAGAACGCCCGCCGGGCCGGGGCCAGGCCCACCAGCAGGATGGCCATCAGGCTTGCCTCTTCCCAGTCGAATCCCTTGAGAAGGGAGAACACGATACCGGCGGAGTAAAGTCCGCAGGTCAGCCAGTAGGCGCCATCGAGGCGGCGGAAAAGACCGCGGGCCAGCAGCAGCAGCCAGACGCCGACGACGCTGCCGGCCAGATGGGATATCTCGATGATCGGCAGGGGGAGAATATTGGCCAAGGTCTCCAGCCTGATCGGCACCGCCGGCGTCGCCCCCGACCACAACAG
The DNA here is from genome assembly GCA_031291415.1 of Telmatospirillum sp. Lineage (GTDB taxonomy): Bacteria > Pseudomonadota > Alphaproteobacteria > Rhodospirillales > Magnetospirillaceae > Telmatospirillum. The sequence continues at coordinate 76,301 of JARLJB010000158.1, read as the reverse complement.
CACGGCGCCGCCGAGCAGCGCCATGGCGGCGAACAGGCTTGGGCTCAAGGCCTCGATTGTGCCGCCCAGCCACCGCGCCGTGGCGGCGAAAGCGCGCCCGCGCTGCAACAGTTCGATCAGTCCGAGCGACGCGGCGGCGATGACCAGAGGCAACAGATTGTATATGGCGCGGTAGAGCACCAGCGAGCCCAGCACCTGTGTCGGCGGCAGTTGCGGCAGCATGACCACCATCAGGCCCTCGAAGACCCCGAGGCCGCCCGGAACATGGCTCACCACGCCGGCCAGGATCGCCACCGCGTAAAGACCGAGGAAGGCCAAAAAGGACGGTTTCGCCACAGGCGGAAGCAGCAGATAGAGCGCCGCCGCCGCAAAGGCGAGATCGATGACGGCCAGCAGGGTTTGCGCGCCGGTCATCTTCCAGGACGGCAGGGTTACCTGCAGGCGGCCGAAGGACAACGACCGGCGGCCGCCTGCGGTAACGGCGGCGTAGGCCACCAGCGCGGCAAGAAAGGCAAAACCGATATTGTGGACTAGACCGGCGTGCAGGGCGACGGCGATGCCGACCGGTCTCGGCTCCAGCAGCATGGCGGCGGTGACGACGCAGATGGCGCCCAAGCCGAAGGTCAGCGCGCAAAAGCCGACGATGCGGGCCACGTCGCCGGCTGAAATGCCGGCGTTGGAATAGAGCCGGTAGCGGATCGAAGTGCCGGTCAGCGCGGCAAAACCGGTGCTGTGGCTGATCGCCTGACTGATGAAGGAGGCCAGAGCGATACGTCGATAGGGAAGCTTGGCGCCGACATAGTGGGCGGCCAGGCTGTCAAATCCGGTCAGCGCCCAATAGGACAGGATGGTGGCCAGGACGGAGATGCCGATTGCCGGCCAGGGAGTGCGGTGCAGGGCTCTCTGAACGTCGGCCAGACTGAACTGCTGCAAGGCGTGATGGAGAACCCATAGCGCCAAGCCGAAGACCACGACGCTGGAGAGCGCCACCAATCCGCGCAGGATTTTCGACATGGAAGGCGAAGCCATTCACTGTGCAAAGGAAAAGCGTTGCAGGAAACCTAACAGAGACGACCAGGAAGGGCCATTCGTCAAATTTCAGGGTTGTAGGCGGAGCCCGATGAGCGCCGCTCGGGCTCAAGGACGTGGAGCGATAATTTCGCCCCACGTCCTTACCGTTGGTTTTTCACCGCCCGATCGCCGACGAAGGGATTGCTCTGGCGTTCTTCTCCAAAGGTCGACGCCGGGCCGTGTCCCGGAACGAAGGTGACGTCGTCGCCCATGGGCCACAGGCGGGTGGTGATGGAATGGATCAGCGCCGCATGGTCGCCGCGAGGGAAATCGGTGCGGCCGATCGATCCGGCGAACAGGACGTCGCCGACGAAGGCCAGCATGCTCGGGCGGTGGAAGAACACCACGTGACCGGGGGTATGCCCGGGGCAGTGCCTCACTTCGAAATGCAGGGAGCCGACGGTCACCGTGTCACCGTCTTCGAGCCAGCGGCCGGGCGTGAAGGAGCGGCAGGCCGGAAAACCATATTGCTGTCCATGCTGCGCGATGTCGTCGATCAGGAAGGCGTCCTCCCGCGCCGGGCCTTCGATCGGCACGCCAAGCCTTTCCGCCAGTTCGGCGGCACCGCCGGCATGATCGACATGACCGTGGGTGATCAGGATCTTCTCGACGGCGACATTCTTGGCGTCTATTGCCGCGACAATCGTATCGACGTCGCCGCCGGGGTCGATGACCGCGCCGTGGCCGGTGGCCGGATCCCAGATCAACGAGCAGTTCTGGGCGAAAGGGGTCACAGGTTGGACGACCACCTGCGGGGACTGTTCTTGCGACAACGGGGTTCTCCAGACTTCCTTGATCGAGGCTTGTGCCGACCGCCGTTATCGGCCCGGGCGGCACAACTATACCCGCCAACCCGTTTTGGGCATCGGAAGAAGTGAAGAGATGGACTCTTGCGATGCCTCCGGCTCCGCCGAAGGGTGGGCGTTCGAGACTATCCCACTCCTGGTTTGGGGACGCATCCGTCAGATTTCTACCGCTAAAACTGCAGGAAGACCGTCGCCGGCTGTGGGGCGGGGACCGACAGGGCGGTCACTTTTTGTCGTGGTTCGGTGGCGACCTGCGGCGTCGGCGGACCATCGGTAAACAACAGGCGGACCGGCGCCGCACGGCACGGAAGCGTGCTTTCCCGCGGCAAGGCGTGGCCGGACAGCCAGGCGCCGATCACCGAACTGCTGTCGGCATCGGCAAGAGCCGGGGAATGGCCGGTTTCCGGGACGTGCACAACAGTCATCCGGAGGCCCGCGATATCTTGCATGCGACGAACCGTCTCCGGCAACAGCGCGTCGGACTCGTCGCCATGCAGAAGAAGAGTCTGGCATTCCAATGCCTTGAAGACGTCCCACTGCGGCAGGTTCCGCCGTTCCTGTTCGGCATAGGCCTGGCTGGCGCGCGGATCATGCCGGTATTCCCGGCCGCCGCCGGCTTGGCAAGGTTTGGTTTGTCCCATGATGTTGTGCAGACAGACGGCGTCGCCGATCGGGCCCGTATGTCTTTGCGCCGCCTCGCCGCAGCGGAACAGGTCGACCGGCCTCGCGCAGACGTGATAGCTGCCGATCGTTTCGGCGCGCCGGACACGCCGACGGGCCGGGATCTCCGGGCCAATGTCATTGAGAATAAGTCGACCGACCAAGGCCGGACGGTGGGCGGCGATGTCCATGCCGATCTTGCCGCCCAGACTCGATCCAAGAAGCGAGATGTGGGTGAGACCCAATCCTTCGATCAGCGATTCGACGGCGTGGGCAAGAATTCCGTTGGTGTAATGGGTTTGTTGGGCCAGCCACCCCGACCGGCCCCGTCCCGGCCAGTCGACGGCGATGACGCGGTGGGTCGCCCGCATGTCGGCCGCCAGAAAATCGAAACGACGGGCACTGTTGACGATGCCGCCAAGGCACAAGATCACCTGGTCGGAACCACCGCCGGGGGCTGTGTCGAGATAGGCCAATTTGGCGGGATAGTCTTTGCGGAGACGGGAAATGGTCGAATGCTGCAGGTCTTCCGGAACGACATAGTCAAACCAGCGGTAAGGCTGAGCGCCGATCGCATTGGCGACATGACCGGTCAAGTCTTCCAGCGTTTCCCATTCCATGTATTGAAGCGTCTGCCACGATGACAGCAAACAGGACAATTCATTAAATAGAACGGATTCAGCGACTGTCGAACTTCCTATACTGTTGTATCCGTTGAGTGGCGTGTCCATGGCCGTCTCTTTCAACCGGCAAAGTTAAATGGAGCATCGCATAAGTAAGAGATACGCTTTCACAGTATAGTCGTCGTGACTTTGTGGAACAATGATAAATATAGCCCCAAAATAGAAACAATTTTATTTAATTTTGATTGATGCGCCGTTATCGGCGGTCTGTCTCCGGTTCGGGATGCGGCCATTGTTCCGAGCCGCCGGGCAGGTCGTCGGCAAAGGCGGCCGGCCAGAAAAACAGGCCGGCATTGGGCATGTCGTACCAGCCAAGGACCCGCCCGACCCCGCGGCTGGAAACGACCAGAGGCAGGCAATGAGGGCCGGCCAGGGCGGCCGTGGCGTGGGCGACGATCCCGACGCGCCGACGGAACTCCGCATGGCCTTCGCCGCCTGGCGGGACCACGTCGGATCGGCGAATCACCTCCTGCGAGACTTGTGCCGAGGTCAAGCCGTTCCATTGGCCAAGGCGCCGCTCAAGGAATCCCTCCTCGAAAGCGATGGCGTCGGGATCGATGCCAAGCTCCATTGCGATGATCCGCGCCGTTTCGGTGGTCCGCCGCAAAGGCGAGGCGATCAGGCGGATATCGCCAAGACGCTCGGCCAGTCGCCGGTGGAGTTCCTTGGCTGTCGCCGCAGCTTGCGATCGTCCCAAATCGCTGAGTTCCGGATCGGCATCGCCGCCCGAATGCATGTCGTTGGCGTTGTCGGTGCTTTGCCCGTGGCGGACAAACAGAAATCCCTGGTGGGGCCCGGGCGGGGACAGTTGGGAAGAGGCGGGCATCGGGTTGGTCATGGGGCGCCTAAGGGACCGAAAATAATCGCTCCGGGCACTTTGAAAGCCCGAGCGGCGCTTGAGCCCGCCGGAAGCGGAGCGAGGCGATGAACGCTATTGGTTGGACTCTAACACTTGGTTCTCTAACGAGTGGGGCGGGCGGGAGAGGGAAGGAATTAAACCAAAAGTGGCATCCGTGCCGGTGTTCGCCGCAAAGCGGCGAAAATCCTTAGCTTTCGACTTCGGCCCTTCACCGGCGCGGAGGCCGATGCCACTAATTTTTTACAGCCTCGAACGCCCGGCCTCACACGCCTTCGGGTTTCAGGCCGAGACGGCCGAACAAGGACTGATCCTTGTCCGTTGTCGGATTGCCCGCCGTCAGCAGGCGTTCGCCGCAGAACATGGAATTGGCGCCGGCCATGAAGCACAGGGCCTGCATCTCGTCGCTCATGCTCATGCGGCCGGCCGACAGCCTGACATGCGAGGTCGGCATCAGCAGGCGGGCGACGGCGATGGTTCGGATGAAATCGAAGGGATCGGTATCCTCGATGTCGCCCAGCGGAGTCCCCGGAATCTTGATCAGCAGATTGATCGGCACGCTTTCCGGCGGCTGCTTCATGTTGGCCAGAGTCTGCAGCATACGCGCGCGGTCGCCTTGCTGCTCGCCCATGCCGACGATGCCGCCGCAACACACCTTGAGGCCGGCATCGCGAACATGACCGATCGTTTCCAACCGGTTCTCGAAAGTCCGCGTGGTGATGATGTCGTCGTATTTCTCAGGCGAGGTATCGATGTTGTGGTTGTAGTAGTCGAGCCCGGCGTCCTTCAGCTTGTGAGCCTGGTCACCGTCGAGCAATCCAAGGCTGGCACAGGTTTCGAGGCCAAGCGCCTTGACGCCTTCGACCATGCGCAGCACGAGATTGAAATCTTTGGCGGCAGGTCCCCGCCAGGCGGCGGCCATGCAAAAACGGGTCGCGCCGGATTCCTTGGCGGCCCGCGCCGCGTTGAGCACGGTGTCGACTTCGACGAGTTCTTCCTTCTCGACGCCGGTATCGTAGTGGGCGCTCTGCGGACAGTATTTGCAGTCCTCCGGGCATTTCCCGGTTTTGATGGAGAGCAGCCGGCTGATCTGGATCCGGTTGGGGTCGAAATGCTTGCGGTGAACGGTCGCCGCGCGATAGAGCAGATCGTTGAAGGGCAGGGAGAGCAATGCCTCGATTTCTTCGACAGACCAGTCGTGGCGCGGCTCTTCTTCGATACCGACCGGAGCGTTGACGGAGGGAGTTGGCTTGGCATTGGCGACATGCATGGCGGACGGCCTTTTCCTGATTTGCCGGACAACGGTGAATACCACCTTTGCATCCCGGAAAAAAAGTCTTTAGAACGCATGGCCGAGGTTGGAACACCGAATGAACGACTTTGAAGGTAGATGGCGCCAGACGTTGGACGGCCTCGAGGAGACCGGTCGGCTGCGGCGATTGCGTGCCGTCGATCGGGATGCTCAGGGCCGGGTGGAAGTCTCCGGCCGCGCTCTGATCGATTTTTCTTCCAATGACTATCTGGGATTGGCCCACCATCCCGAATTGGTCCGCCGGTCGATCGCCTTTGCCGAACGATGGGGCGCCGGAACAGGGGCATCGCGTCTGGTCTGCGGCAATATTCCACCTTTCGTCACCATCGAGGAAAAACTGGCCCGCGGCAAGGGCGCCGAAGCCGCGCTGGTTTTCGTATCCGGCTTCCAGGCCAATTCCTCGCTGTTGCCGGCCTTGTTCGATGCCAGGGCGCTGGGGGCCGAGCCCCTGGTCTATTGCGACAAGCTCATTCACGCCAGTCTGATCCAGGGATGTCTGGCGTCCGGCGTCCGGCAAATCCGCTTCCGGCATAACGATCTCGATCATCTGGAAACGCTGTTGGCGCAAAACGCCGACGACCGGCGTCCACGGTTCATTGTCACCGAAACCGTTTTCAGCATGGACGGCGATCGCGCCGACGTCGGCGGTCTGGCGGCGCTGGCCGAACGTTTCGGGGCGTTTCTCTATCTCGATGAGGCGCACGCCACCGGCGTGCTGGGCGACGGCGGTTTCGGTCTCGCCAAGGGAATGGCCGGTTCGCGCTGCCTGGTGCTCGGCACCTTCAGCAAGGCCCTGGGCGGCTTCGGCGCCTACGTGGCTTGCAGCGCGACGCTACGCGACTATCTGATCAACCGCTGTCCCGGCCTGATCTACGCCACGGCTCTGCCGCCCTCGGTGCTCGGTGCGATGGATGCCGCGCTCGATCTTTTGCCGACGTTGGATCCTGAACGGGCCCACCTCGCGGCTCTGGCCGGGCGGTTCCGCGCAGCCATGGCGTCCGCCGGACTGGATACCGGGCGATCTTCGACGCAAATCGTGCCGGTGATGTTGGGCGACGAAAATCGCGCGCTGGCCGTCGCCAAGGCCTTGGAAGAGGAAGGTTTGCTGGGGGTGGCCATCCGACCGCCGACCGTGCCGCCGGGTGGCAGCCGCATCCGCTTCGCCTTTTCGGCGCGCCACAGCGACGCCGATATCGACCGGCTGATCGAAGCCGTCGTGCGCCTGGCGGGGAGACCAATTTGACGCCGGTCCTGCTGCTGGTGCATGGCTGGGGGTTCGATGCCTCGTTCTGGCAACCGATGCGGTCGGCTTTGGCCGGCGTCGAGACGGTTGCCTGGGACCTCGGGTTCCGGCGGACGCCGTCGCGGCCGCCTCTGCCGGCCGGGCGCCCGGTGATTGCCGTCGGTCATTCCTTCGGTCTGCTGTGGCTGTTGATGGAGCAGCCGGTGGTTTGGCGGGCGCTGGTGTCAATCAACGGTTTTTCGCGTTTTGCCGCCGGTGACGATTTCCCGGCCGGCGTGGCGCCCCGGGTGGTCGACCGGATGATCTCCCGGTTTGGCGAAAAGCCGCTTTCCGTCTACACCGATTTCATGACGCGCTGCGGCGTCGAGGACGTCGATCCAAGCGATCTCGATCTGCCGCTTCTGGCCGATGGGTTGAAGGGGTTGCGGCATTGGGACGGGCGGAGCAGGATGGCCGGCCTCGGTCCCGTGACATTGGCGCTGGCCGGTCGATCCGATCCGATCGTGCCGCCGGCCCTCTGCGAGGACAGCTTTGCAAAGGCGGAGTTCGCCTGGCATGACGGCGGACATTTGTTGCCTTGGCGGGCTCCCGATTGGTGCGCGGAGCAACTGCGCCGATTTTGCGACAACCTGATTGGAATCGAACCGGCGCTTGCCATGCCGGGCGAGGATTGAATGAACGACAACACTACTGAAGACCGCAAGCATCGCATCGTCCACGCTTTCTCGTCGCGGGCCAGCGGCTATGATTCGGCGGCCGACGTCCAGTGGCTGGTCGCCACGCGGCTGGCCGAGCGGATCAAGGCCACCTCCCTGGCGCCGTCCTGCCGCGTTCTCGAGATCGGCTGCGGCACCGGTTTTCTCAGCCAACGGCTGGCCGAGACCTTTCCCGATGGCGAACTGGTGTTGACCGACATCGCCGCGTCGATGCTCGACCGCTGCCGGGCCAAAGTCGGCCACCGGCCGCACTATCAGGTGCTGGACGGAGAACGGCCGAATGGGCTGGAGGGGCAGTTTGATCTCATCGCCTCCAGTCTCGCCTTCCAGTGGTTCGTCGACCTGGAGGAGGGGGTTCGCCGTTTGAGCGCCTATTTGGCGCCCGGCGGGCGGATGATGTTCGCCACCCTTGGACGCAAGACCTTCGTCGAGTGGCGGGAGGCGCACGAGGCGCTCGGCCTGGTTTGCGGCACCCCCCAATATCCCGGGCCCGGCGATTTTCCGTGGCCGGCCGAAGCGCGCCACGCCATGGACGAGGAACTGATCCGTCAGCCTTACGACGACGGACACGATTTCGTGCGGACCTTGAAAGCCCTCGGAGCCGGCGAACCGGCTCCCGGACATCGGCCGTTGTCGCCAGGGGCGTTCCGGCGCCTTCTGGCATCCCTCGAAGGCGAGTTCGCCGCAACCTACCATATTCTTTATGGCGACCTGTTCGCCGGAGGCAAATCGTGAGAGGTGTATTCGTTACCGGTACCGATACAGGCATCGGCAAGACCATGGTTTCCGCTTGGCTGGTCCATTCCTGGAACGCCGATTACTGGAAACCGGTGCAATCCGGAGTGGCCGACGGCAGCGATGCCGACGTGGTCAGGGCCGTGGCTCCGCAGACCATCATCCATCCAAGCGCCCACACTTTGACGGAACCGCTGTCGCCGCACGAGGCCGCCCGCCGCGACGGCGTGACGATCTCGCTCACGGATTTCCATCTGCCGGCGACCGATCGTCCGTTGGTCGTGGAAGGCGCCGGCGGTGCCCTGGTCCCCCTCAACGACCATGACATGATGGCCGATTTGATGGCCCATCTCGGCCTGCCGGTCGTGGTCGTGGCGCGCAGCGGTCTTGGAACCATCAATCACACGCTGCTGACGCTCGAAGCCCTGCAGCATCGCGGTCTGTCGGTCGTCGGCGTGGTGATGAGCGGATCGCCGAACGATGCCAACCGGCAGGCTATCGAGCATTTTTCGGGTGTCACGGTGATCGGGCAGTTGCCGCTGCTCGACGGCGTGAAAGGGCTGCGGGATTATCCGCCGCTGGCCTGGCGGCCATCCCTCTGAAGGAGAGCAAGCAGTGAGCGACAGCACGCGTGATCCCGACGTCCTCGAGCTTGACCGTCGCCACGTCTGGCATCCCTATACGCAGGAGCAGACGGCTCCGGTTCCATTGGTCGCGGTGGCCGGCAAAGGGGCGCGGATCGTCCTCGACGACGGCCGCGAACTGATCGATCTGGTGTCGTCCTGGTGGGTCAATCTGCATGGTCACGGTCATCCGGCAATCGCCGCCGCCGTGGCTGCGCAGGCCGCCAGATTGGAGCAGGTGATCTTCGCCGATTTCACTCATGCTCCGGCGGCCCGCCTGGCGGCCCGTCTTGCCGATCTGCTGCCGGGCAAGCTCGACCGCGTGTTCTATTCCGATAACGGTTCGACGGCCGTCGAGGTGGCGCTCAAGGTGGCGCTGCAGTATTTCGCCAACCGGGGCGATGTCGGACGCCGCCATCTGCTGGCCTTTCAGGGCGGCTATCATGGCGATACCGTGGGCGCCATGTCGGTGGGGAAATCCTCAGGTTATTTCCGCGCCTGGGAAGAGCTGCTGTTTCCCGTCGACATGTTGCCCTTTCCCGCCACCTGGATCGGCGATGAGGCAATCGAGGCCAAGGAGACGGAGGCTTTTGCCGCGCTTGATGCCGCGTTGTCGGACGGTGTCGCGGCGGTCATCATCGAACCGCTGATCCAAGGGGCGAGCGGCATGCGCATGTGCCGGCCGGAATTTCTTCAAGGCCTCGCGAGCCGCGTCAAGAATGCCGGCGCCCTTCTGATATTCGATGAAGTGATGACCGGCTTCGGCCGGACCGGCGCCCTGTTCGCCTGTCTCAAGGCCGGTGTCGAACCCGACATGGTCTGCCTGTCGAAGGGACTGACCGGCGGCTTCCTGCCGATGGGGGCGACCGTCGTACGCGAAGAGATCCATCAGGCATTCTTGAGCGAGAGTCTGAGCCAGGCCTTTCTGCACGGCCATTCCTACACGGCCAACCCCTTGGGGTGCGCCGCCGGCCTGGCCTCGCTCGACCTGCTGCTTGGCGCCGACTGCCAGGCGCAACGGGCCGGCATCGAGGCGATCCATCGGGAACGCCTGCAGGCGCTGAGCCTCCGCCCTAAGGTCCTGCGTCCCCGTGTCACCGGTACCATCGCGGCTCTTGATCTCGATGACAGCGGCTATGCGAGCGCCCAGGGCCCCCGTCTCAGGGAACTGTTCCTGGAACGCGGCTTCCTGTTTCGCCCTCTGGGGCCGGTGGCCTATTTCCTGCCGCCCTATTGTCTGGAAGCGGCCGACCTGCATCGGGCCTGGGATACGTTGGAGGGGGCGCTTTCGCGGGCCTGAGTCCCACTCCGGAAACCCCAAATACCCCGCCAACTCAACAGGTCGGCGGGGGTTTGCCTGTCATCGACAGGCGTCCGCTGTCTTCCATGCGGCGGCGCGCGGTATCGCGCGATTCCGACGGACGGTCGCCAGCTGTTCCCCGAAGGCGACGAGGCGGTCGGTGACGACCGGCGACATCTGGAAGGCCTCGCCCAGGACGACTACCGAAATCAGCAGGCTTCTGGCTTTATGGGCGAGGGCGTCCATATCAAACGAGATCAGCGGATCACCGGTCCAGACCCGCCGGCCGGCGGCGATGTGGGACACAAAGCCATCGCCCCCCAGGCGGTAGGTGTCGACACCGATCAGAAGCAGCAGTTGGGCGCCATTGGCCAAGGTCATCGTCAGACCGTGGCGGGCGCGATGCACCAGCGTGACAACACCGTCGCAGGGCGCGGCCAGCATTTGATCGACCGGATCGATGGCCAATCCGTTGCCGAGGATCTGTCCGCAAAGGACGGGGTCGGGCACATCGGCCAATGTCGTCAACCGACCGGCCAGCGGCGCGGTCAGCGAAATACTCTGCCTCATCCCCAGCAGGTCGCGAATGTCGAATGTCATCATGTCAGGAACCTTTCTTCGCCGGGTCATCGGATCCCGCTGCCGGCGATGATTCCTCTCTTTCACCCATTCGTCTAATGGCATAAGGTCAACGTCTTGATAACTTTTGGTTATTATCGTGGATTTCCGTGCCCTGCGGTCCTTTGTCGTGCTGGCCAACCAACTGCATTTCGGCCGGGCGGCCAATCTGCTGCATCTGAGCCAGCCGGCGCTCAGCAAGCAGATCCGTAAGCTGGAAGATGAAATCGGCGCGCCCCTGTTTCATCGCGACACGGCGGGAACATCCCTGTCGGCCGCCGGAGCGGTGCTGGCCAAGGACGCCGAAGATCTTCTGGCCCGTTGCGGCGAAGCCTTCCTGCGCGCGCAGCGGGCCGGGCGCGGCGAGGTCGGCACATTGGATATCGGTTTCGGCATCGCGACCTATGAGCTGGTTCCGCGGGTCATCGCCCGATTCCGCTCACGCTATCCCGAGATCCATGTCTCGCTCCGGGACATGCCTACCGCCGAGCAGGTCCTGGCCCTGCGGGCCGGACGCCTGGATATCGGCTTCATCCGCCTGCCGGCGCCCGATGATTTCGCCGTCCGCCCGGTGGCCACCGAACGGTTGATTCTCGCCCTGCCGCCGGCAGCAAAGGACGTTCGAACCATGGCCGACCTGCATGGCCTGCCGCTCGTCGTCATGAGCCGCGAACGGACTCATTACATTTTCGATCAGGTGATCGCGCTGTGTGCCGCGTTTCACGTCACCCCCTACATCGCGCAGGAGGTGGCGGAATTTCCGACGGCTCTGGCGCTGGTGGCGTCGGGGGTCGGCGCATCGCTGGTGCCGCGCTCTGCCCGGCGAGACGATCTTCCTATCGTCTATCGGGAAATCGATCACCCCGCCGCCGATTGGTCGGTGGGCGCGGTCTGGCGTCCGGTGGAGGGGGAATGCGTCGTTGCCAATTTCCTCGCCTGTCTCGGCGAGAAACTGGGGGCGCAGCGATCACACCCGTCTTCGTCAGACGATATACCGCCATCTCCCACTGGAAGCGCGCACGACGAGTTCGGTCGCTAGCACGCGCTCATTGGCGAGGGCCGGAGCGGTCAACATACGAACCGCGGTCCGACCCTTCTCCGCGTGCGGTTGGCGGATGGTGGTGAGCGGCAGTTCCGTCAGCGTGCTGCCGGCGATGTCGTCGAAGCCGGTGATGGAAAGATCATCCGGTACGGCGAGATCCGCCTCTCGGGCCGCCGCCGCGGCGCCAAGCGCTAATCGGTCGCTCATTGCAAGAATGGCGCTCGGCCGGTCGGCGGCAGAGCAGCGCAGCAGCGGCAGTGTCAGGTCGCGCGCTTGCCGTTCGTCGTTGAACGCGCACTCCACGACCGGCACCGTGGCCGGCTCCACGCCAGCCGCGGCGAGGGCGGCCCGGTAGCCGTTCAATCGCGCGGCGGCCACTTCGTAAGTCGTCGCCGCAATCCGCTCCGGCGAGGCCGGTCCGGTCTGTCCGTCCGGTCTCAGGTTCAGCGACAGAACCGCGAAGCGCCGATGACCAAGCGCGAGAAGATGAAGAGCCACCTGTCGCGCCGCCCCAAAGTCATCGATGCCAACATGGGGCACGCCGGACAGTCTTGGCTGGTCGACAACGACGAGCGGCAGCCCGCGTGCCTGGATTGGCGCGATCACCGGACAATCGCGAGCCAGCGAATAGAGGATGAACCCGTCGACGGCCGCATCACGGACGGCGTCCGGCAAGCCACCAAGCGCGGGGGGCGTCTCGCCGACAGTACGGGTGGCAATCAGCAGCAGATTGGAGCGCCTCTCCCGGCACGCTTCGGCCACGCCTTGCAGGAACAAGGTTGCAGTCCGATCGGAAAAAGCGAAGGTCAAATCCTCGCTGAACACCAGGCCCAGCGCACCGTGGTGCCCGGTGCGCAACGAACGGGCAGCGGGGTCGGGGCCGGCGTAACCAAGCATGCGCGCCGTGGCGAGGACATGTTCTCGCAGTGGCGCCGAGAGCTGGTCGGGCCGGGAGAAGGCGTTGGACACCGTCGTGTGCGAGACGCCGGCAGCCCGCGCCACATCGCGCAGCGTCGCGCGCTGACGTGTGTCGTCGTTCATGGCATCCGTATTACGCCGTTCGACTTGACCGTTCAAGTTCGGCGGGGCTATCATTTCTTGACCGTTCAAGAAGGAAGCGGGTCACTCATGCCAAACGATGATCTGCTGCCGGTGAATGTCCCGGCAAAAACCATTCCCGGAGAGCCAGTGACGGCGCCGGCCGTCACTGCCGCAAGTCGCGCGAGGCAGGCCTTCCGACGCGACCGCATCACCTGGACATGCTATCTCGCTCTCGCCCTGTTCACCTACTTCCTCAGCATCCAGGGCAACATCATCCCATTCCTGCGTGACGAGCTCGCGCTCAGCTATCGGGAGGTCAGCCTGCACCCGGCGGCGTTGGCGGCCGGGCTCATCGTCTGCGGCCTGCTCGGCGAGCGCGTGGTGGCGTGGTGTGGCCGCAGGGGTGCGCTGGCCCTCGGTTTTGCCGGCATCTGTGGCGGAGCGGTGTTGCTCAGCCTCGCCCATACAGTCACCGCGAGCATCGCCGGTTGCCTGCTGATGGGGGCGCCAGGCGGGCTCATTCTGGTGGTGGTCCCTGCTTTGCTGGCAGAGCGGCACGGGGCCCTCCGGTCCGTCGCGTTCGGCGAGGCCAATGCCGCCTCATACTTCGCTTCGCTCACCGCCACGGTGGCGATGGGGTCGTTCACGGCGATCGGCCTGGACTGGCGATATGGCTTGGTGCTTGGCATCGCGCTGACTGCGGTGGCCTTGGCGAGCCATGCGGGCGATCCGATCCCTGCTGCGCGGCCGGCCGGCGAGAGCGGCGTCGGCCGCCTGCCGGCCGCCTACTGGGCCTACTGGGCGACGTTGTTCTGCGTCATCGCACTGGAATTCTGCACGTTGCTCTGGAGCCCCGAGGTGCTCGAGCGAGTACAGGGGCTGTCGCGCGCCTCCGCGGCCGCCATGGCCGCCGGCTTTTCCGCCGCGATGCTGATCGGGCGGCTATTCATCGCACCGCTGCTCCGGCATGTCTCGGCGCAACGGCTGTTTGCCGCCTCGCTGGCGCTGACCCTGCCGGGCCTGGCGCTCTACATCGGCGTGCGCCAGCCGGTCCCATGTGTTGTCGGACTGGTCGTCGTGGGGCTGGGGACCGCGCCCCTCTATCCGCTGACCCTCGGCTTCGCCATTGGCGTGGCCGGCCGGCAGGGGGAGGTCGCGAGTGCCCGCGCTTCGCTGGCCTCCGGCTTGGCAATCCTTATCATGCCGATGGCGCTTGGGGCGCTGGCCGACGGGCTGGGGCTCCGGCTTGCCTGTCTGTTCCTTCCGGTCCTGACGGCGGTCGCCGCCTTGTGCTTTGTCGCGGCCCGCGCTCTGGAGCGGCGAGCGTCAAATCTGACGCACCGCTCCGGCGGCCATTGAGGCAGCAGCCAAGCGCGCGGATCTGCGCGCCCCGGCGAGGGACACCAATATAACCAAGGTCATCGACGACCCGCCGGGAGCCTCGAAATTCGCATGAAGACGTCGCAATGCCCAAAGCGGATTCTTTTGATCAACCCCAACAGCTCGCTGGCCACGACCGGGATGATGGTCGACATCGCCACCGGGACGGCCGGTATCGGCTTTGAGGTGGTGGGGGCGACCGCCACCCGAAGTCCAGCGATGATCACCCATCCGCAGGCCCTGACCGCCTCCGCGGCGGAGGTGATTGAAATTGCCCGTGCGAACGCAAGAGAACATGACGGCATTATTGTCGCCGCCTTTGGCGACCCCGGACTGACCGAGATTCAAGCGGCAATCCGAATTCCGGCCGCCGGTATTGCGGAGGCGGCAATGCTCGAAGCCGCTGAAGACGGCCGAAAATTCGGCATTGCCACCACAACACCGGACCTGATGGCGGCAATACGCGTGAAAGTGGCATCCTTGGGCCTGCTCGACAAGTTTGCTGGAATCAGGGTTACGTCTGACGATCCGAATGACCTCGTCGCTCACCCTGAGCGATTGCAATCGGCGTTGGCCAAGATCATCCGGGATTGCATCAACCTCGATGGCGCGGAGGCCGTGATCATTGGCGGCGGCCCACTGGGGCAGGCAGCTCTTCATCTGCAGCCAATGTTTTCAACGCCGATTGTGGCGCCAATCCCCGCCGCCGTCAGACGGATAATAAAGCTGATCAATCGGGGTTAAGTCGGTCGGGCCAACTCTCAAGTCGACTAAGAAAAATAGCTGCCGTTATCTGCGCTCGGCGCGTGCCATTCCGCTCATCAACCACCGTCTTGTGCCGTGCACTCACCGGTCAGGCGCAGCCAGTTGCCATGTGCAAACTTTGCAGGCTCTGCGAGACCACAATTCTCCAGAAACCGTCTCGCGTCCGCGCCGGGACGGTATTGGTAAGGGAAGTCGGTGGAAAAGAGCAGGCGATCCGTTCCGACAACTGCGGCGGAGCGCTCCAGGTAATGAGGAAGGAACATGCCGCTCGCCGTAACATAGAGATTCCGGCGCAGATAAGTCGCAATCGGATTGGCCAGCCCGGACACGCGGTCCATTGCCGCGAGACGCTCGGCATAGAACAGCACCAACTCGCCCCAATGGCCCAGGATCACCTGAAGGCCCGGCATGCGATCGAACGTGCCGGCGAGGACAAGGCGGAGGAACTGGATGCCTGCATCATAGTGCCAACCAAGGCCGTAGGTGGAGAATGCGGCGTCGACCTCATGCTTGAAGCCCGAATAATAGGCCGCCCTGATGGCCATGTCGGGCGCCCGGGGATGGAGGAATACCGGCGCGCCCAAGGCCTCCGCGCTCTGAAAAATGGGCGAGAGGGTTGGATGGTCAAGGTTGCGCGCGCCGACCCTCCCGCACAGCATCGCTCCCTTGAAGCCGAGCATCCTGACACAGCGCTCGAGTTCCTGCGCGGCGTCCTCCGGCATCGCCACCGGCAGCGTCGCCAGCGCCTGGAAGCGTGTCGGATGGCGGGCGATCGCCGCCGCCAGGGCGTCGTTGGTCCGCCGCGCCATGTCGACGCTTTCCGGCCCGAGGTCATGAAGCGCCGGCGTGGTCAGCGACAGGACCTGAATGTCGAGGCCCGTTTCGTCCATCAGGGCAAGCCGGTCCTCAGCGAGGTCGAGCAGCCGGCCCTCGATCGGGCCAGAATGGAACGCCACGCTCGGATCGACCGCGTCCAGACCAATGGCGTTCCACGCTTCGCCTATTTCAGCCGTCAGGAAATGCTCTTCGATGCCGATCAGCTTCATGAGCGACTCCGGTCAAGATATTTGGCTTTGTTGCAGCCTATTGGGGAGAGGTGTGCCTCGACCGAGCGTTCACCAAGGGACGGTGCGCCCCTCACGGTCGAGGTACTGCAAACCAGATTTCTCCTGCTGCGAGACAAGCACGTCCACAATCTTTGGAACGCTTTCCTCAACGGTAAATGGCGCGTTCATTCCACCCAATTCGGTGCGTATCCAGCCCGGAGCCATCAGCACCAATGCGCGCGACTCTCCGGCATGGCGGGCCGCATAGCTTCGCATGTACTGGTTCAGAGCGGCCTTGCTGCCGCGATAAACCTCATGCCCACCCTTCTCGTTGTTGCTGATACTGCCTTGTCCCGACGACATGACGCCGATCAAGCCGTTCGCGGAAACGAGGTCCTGCAATCCCTCGACAACGCGCATCGGACCGAGAGCATTCGTGATCATCACGCGCACGAACTCATCGGTCGACACGTCCGCGATAGTCTCGTCCTGGTTGCGGTTGGCGGTACCGGCGTTCACGAACAGAATATCGAAGCTGCGGCCGGAGAGCCGGTCGTGCAGCGCCGCGATCTGATCGGGCTCTGTTATGTCGAGGGCGCCGATTTCAACACGGCCCGCATGCTCGTCCGCCAGATCGTGCAGTCCGGTTCTGGCACTGCCGCGCACCGTACCAACGACGTTCCACCCCTTCTTCAGGAACTCGGCGGCCATGGCGAGGCCAAGACCGCGCGATGCTCCGACGAGGAGGACCGTACCGGCAGTGTCGCGTGACGTGGTTGGGCGCATGGAGATGCCTTTCACCAATGAGGTCGGCAACGAATATGACTGTCCTATTCAATCGACGCCAGACGCACAGGATGCACAATATAGTTGCGTGAGACGCTATGTCATAAGGACCGAATGAGATAAGGTTCGGCCATGAATAACGTGGATCTGAACCTTCTTCTGGCCTTGGATGTGCTGCTGACCGAAGGAAGCGTGACCGGCGCGGCCCGCCGTCTTGGCTTGAGTTCTTCCGCCATGAGCCGGACCCTTGCGCGGCTCCGATCCGCAACGGCAGATCCGCTGCTCGTGCGCGCCGGGCGCGGGCTTGTGCCGACACCACGGGCTGCCGAATTGCGCGACCAGGTTCACGAGCTTACGCGTGACGTACGGACGGTTCTCAGCCCGCAGACCCGCCAATTGGACGTCGCCTCGCTTGAGCGAACCTTCACGATTCGCGCCAACGAGGGGTTCATTGAACTGTTCTCCGCACCCTTGGTGGTTGCCGTCATGGAGGCAGCGCCGCGGGTCCGCCTGCGTTTCGCGCCCAAGCCTGTCAAAGATGCCAGCCCGCTCCGGGAGGGTCGGATCGATCTCGAAATTGGAGTTCTCGGAGCATTCGCGCCGGAGGTGCGCACCCAGTCCATCTTCCGCGACAAATTCGTTGGCGCGGTTCGAGTGGGACACCCGTTGCTGACTGGCCCCGTAACCCCCGAACGCTATGCGGCATGCAAGCATGTCGTGGCATCGCGCAAGGAGACCTTCACGGGTCCGGTCGACAGTGCATTGGAGCAGTTCGGTCTCAGACGGGAGATCGTCGCTGTCGTGCCCGGGCACCCGGACGCGATGCGCATCGCGCGCCAATCGGACTTGGTTGCGCTCGTGCCGCGTTCGTGTCTCGGCATGCCGAGCGCCGATGCGCTTACGGAAGGCCTTACCAGCTTCGAACTTCCCGTCCGCACGCCGGAGATCGTCATATCAGCGATGTGGCATCCCCGCGTGGATGCCGACCCGGCGCATCGCTGGCTGCGCGACACCGTAATGGCTGTGTGCCGTGCCGCAGCGCCGCCATGGTGAAGAAGCCCGGTGGGCAGGACCGGCCGGTTTCGCAGGCTGCGCGGGCGACAGCGGCCAACTCTGCGAAATGATCGACCTCTCCGGTGCTCTCCTTGCCAGCGTGACGGCAAGCAATGGTGCGCTCATCGAGTGTTGGGCGCCTATCGGATGGTCTTGCAACCATGGATGTCTCCGGACAGCCTCATGCGGAAAAGGTTCTCCGTCATGAAATCCACGAAGACTCTGATTTTCGGCGAGAGCTGGCGGCTCTAAGGCCATTCGTGGTTCGTCGATCGTGGGAATGGGCTGACGGTCGTGGCCGTCACCAGCGCGTCCGCAAGGCGAACGATATCGTCGTGCTGAGTGCGCCATGACGACAGGCTGATGCGAAAGGCCGGGCGCCCCCGCCAGACCGTGTTTCCGAACCAGCCGACGCCGGTGTCGACAACGGTTTGGCGGACCCGTGCGGTGTTCTCGTCGTCACCGCAGCGCACGAGCACCTGATTGAGGACGACACGATTGAGAACGTCCAGATTGCCGTTGCGAAGCCGGTCCGCCAGATAGGCGGCCTCGTCGCAATGGCGGTCCACCAGCTCCGCAACGCCCGTGCGCCCAAGCGTTCTGAGTGCCGCCCAGATGGGAATGCCGCGCGCCCGCCGCGAGAATTCCAGGGTCAGGTTCTTCTGGGCATCCCTGGAGGCCGTCGCATAGGCCGCGTCGGCGTTCATCGCCTGGGCAAGCGCCTCGGCATCCCGGCAGATGGCGACCGCGCCGTCATATGGCGTATTCAGCCACTTGTGGCCGTCCGTCGTCCAGCTATCGGCCTCCTCGATCCCATCGGTCAGCGGCCGTCGCGACGAAGCGCGCGCCCACAGACCGAATGCGCCGTCCACATGAACCCAGGCATTTGCCTTCCGCGCCGCTTCGATCAGCGGCGGAAACAGATCAAACTCGCCGGTGTTCACTTCGCCGGCCTGAAGGCAAAGAATGGTCCGGTCATCGAGCGGCGGCAGGCGGTCGGGATCGATCCGCCCGTGCCCGTCCGTCGGCGCGATCAGCAGGCGCGCGGTGCCGAAGCCCAGAAGCCGGAGTGCCTTGCGCACGGTGATATGCACGGTGTCGGAAACGACGACCTTGATTTCCGGAGCGCCAAACAGGCCGTCCCCGTCGAAATCCCATCCCTGACGGGACAGCAGGGTCCGTCGGGCTGCCGACAGGCTGGTGAGCGTGCAGGCCGTCGCGCTGGTGCCGAAGCCGACGGCACTTTCGCGCGGCAGGTCGAGCACATCAAGAAGCCAGCGCGATGCAATCTTTTCGATTGTCGCGGCGACTGGCGAATTGTCGTAGGAGGACGCGCATTGGTCCCACGCCAGCATGAGCCGTTCGGCCGCCGCGGCCGCGGGCAAGGTAGCGCCGATCACGAAGCCGAAATAGCGCGGGCCGTTCGATGCCGTTGTTGCTGGCGACCCGTGAATGTCGAGCAGTCGGAGTGTCTCTGCCGCATCGTGACCTTGCTCGGGGAGCGCTTCGGCGAAAGCGGCCAGTCCGTCGCGTGCCGCCTGGTCCGGGAATGGAGGGCGCTCCCCAATCCCAGCCAAATAATCCCTGGCACGGGCGTCGGCATCGGCAATCAATTCAATTTCCCGCATGTGTATCCCATTGCCGTCTTGCCATTCCAGGTTCCTGTCAATCGCCATAGATGCAGCCCGAAGGGTAAATGGCGCCGTAGGCGGGCCGAAGGCCGAGCGACGCGACAACGGATGGCGCTATATTGTCGAGAAATCCAGCGTTGCCTCGTTTTGCAAGGCACGGAGTTTTTCTATTCCGAATATCTCCGCATAATCGGAAAATGTCTTTTCCAGAACTCCCTGGGCCTTCACTAGACCAAATTCAAGGAAATACGTCCGTCGGAAAGCGGAAAGAACATGGCCCGTATGGTATAAAAAGTCTTTAACCACGTACGGGATCTTTTTTTTTCGAAGTTCACCGATATGCCGGCTATCGGCATCCGAAGTGGCACTTATGCCATCGAACATGAATCGACACCTTTCGCCACCTTGCGAAAGGGTGCCTTGCAAGGCGAAGCTGTTGTCGGGATTGAAGCCGCGCACTAGTTCCTGGTCAATGAATTGGCAGTATTTTTTGCCATAGTCCAAAAGACCGTACTTTACCCAGGCGTCGTTCCATCCACAGACCACGGCATCAAGTTCGTATGGCTCGTAGCCCCCGACGCGAAATTCCGACCAGCCCCTGTCGTCTAGCCACTCCCCATAAACAATATAGTTGTCGGCCGTCAGGGGGCTGCCGTCGGCTACACAGCGCATGGCCATGCGCAGACCCCGTTCCCGGCCGTAAAGGATCGTGGCCTTCCCTGCGGCGGCATCCCCTTTGCCGCCGAAGCCCTGAACAGCATTCTTCACCAGCAGTGCATATAGTACTGCGTGGTCGTCTATGTAGAATTTTGAACGGATATCGCTGTCGTTCATGATTTTATGCCTTAGTCGACAAGATCTGTAAGTATATGAAGCGGCTCAAGGCGTATGGGCGGCCAGCCGGTAATGTGGAATTGCCGGTTCGGTATTCCGTTCCACAGACGAGGTCTGACCGGTCACCGCCGACGGGACTAGTGCACTGACGCTTCTGAATGCGTCAATGCACTAGTCAGCCAGTTCGCGTGAACGCCGTTGGGCGGCAGCCACTGCCCGCGTCAAGAGCGGACCAAAACCATCCTCGCCCATCAATACGTTGAGCGCCGCTGCGGTGGTACCTTGCGGGCTGGTGACGTTCTTGCGCAGTTGAGCCGGATCTTCTTTCGATCTCGCCAACAGTTCGCCCGAACCCGAAACCGTCACCCGCGCCAACTGGTCCGCCAAATCCGATGGCAGCCCTGCCGCCACACCCGCCTGAGCCAGGGTTTCGACCAGCAGGAAGACATAGGCCGGCCCGCCACCCGAAACCGCGGTCGCGGTATCGATCAACGCCTCGTCCTCGACCCAGGCGACTTCCCCTACTGCCGAGAGCAGCTCGTTGCAGAGCGCCTTGTGCACCGCGTCGACGATCGGATTCGTCACTGCCACCGTTATGCCGTGGCGCACCGCAGCCGGTGTGTTGGGTATGGCCCGCACCAGCGCGGCATTGAGCCCGAGCCGAGCCTGGAAGTAGGCGAGGGTTTTCCCGGCGGCAATCGAGAGGAAGACGGCCTTGCCGGCATAACGGGCGTAACCAGGCGCGACTTTGTCCATTATCTGCGGTTTTACAGCGAAGACCACGACGTCCGGTGCAAACGCTTCCGGCACCGCGTCGGCGCCGTCGACCAACTGGCACGGGGTCGGTTTCTGCCGTCCGGGATCGACCACCACGATGTCCCTGGCCTCAAAACCGCGATCCAGCCAGCCTTCCAGCAACGAGCCGCCCATGTTGCCTGCCCCGACAAGAAGAACACGTGTCATGCTTCCCTCACAATATCGATCAACGTCACGCCCTTCGCATCCAGCACGACCACCCGCCGCAGATGGCACCCTGAGAGACAGCATCGGTTCGCCCTCGGAGGGCAATGGCGACAAATTCCTCGACCTGCTTCATGTGACCTTGTTGGTTGCGATAACTACACATAATATATGTTATATTATATATAACACCACATAATTGGTCTACCATTGATTTTACGCCAATATCTAAGTAGCATAATATTAATATATACAAAAATATACTGTATAATATGGACCATCTGAGGAGTTAACTGATGACAGCAAAGCCGGCTGAACCGCGAACGGTTCCGGTTGGGGCCCTGGAAGAGGCATTTGCCACTCGTGCCCGCGCCTACGCTCACATTTTTGATGTGCTGCGCGAAAATTTTGGTGCCGCTCGTGCGGTCGAGCTGCTCGCCGAGGCGACTCACCGGATGGGGGCCGCCAGCGCTGGACCGCTTGCAGCCTTCGCTCCGGCCGACCTCGCCGGGCTGAGTAAGGCTTTTCTCGGAGCCATACCTGTGGCTGACGTGCTGTTCTCGCCCGAAGTGCTGCGCGAAGACACCGGTCATCTCGATATTGAATTCCATAGCTGCCCGTTGGTGCGCACCTGGAAACAGATGGGCCGTGGCGACGAGGACATTGAACAGCTTTGTCAGGGCGCCCGAGCCGTCGACCACGGCATGTTTACCGCTGCGGGCTTTGCCTTCACGGCCGAAGGCTGGAAGCGCGACGGCCACGATCGCTGTCGGATGCAGATCACCCCCGGCCAGTCCGGCGGTTGAGCCCATTCTCCCTCATCCGCAAGGAACCCGTTTAACTACGCGAATTTTCGCAGAATTCAGGCCGGATTGTCGGCCGCAGGAGCAAGGTTATGTCGTTCTCTCGTCGTTCCTTTCTCGCCGCCAGTCTTGCCGCCGGATGCACGGCGCTGACGGCCGTCCGCAGCCGTGCCGAGGAGCCCATCCTGGTCGGCGTCAGCGGCCCGCTAACCGGCCCGAACGCGCAATACGGCGCGCAGTGGAAGGCCGGTTTCGATCTCGCCCTCGACCAAATCAACGCTGCCGGCGGCCGGCCGTTCCAGTATGTTTTCGAGGACAGCCAAAGCGATCCCCGGCAGTCCGTCACGATCGCCCAGAAATTCGTCAACGACCCGCGTATCCTGGCCGAACTCGGCGATTTTTCCTCTCCCGCCTCGATGGCCGCCTCGCCGATCTATAATCGTGGCAAGCTGCTCCAACTCGGCATCACCAATTCCCACCCCGATTACACCAAATCCGGCGACTACACCTGGAGCAATTGCCTTAGCCAGGATGACGAACAGCCGTCGCTGGCCAACTTCGTGATCGAAGGGCTGGGACGGAAGAAGGTCGCGGTGCTGCATCTCAACACCGACTGGGGCGTGGCCTGCCGGGATCGCTTCGTGGAGAGCGCCAAGGCGGCCGGCGCCACGATCGTCGCTACCGAGGGCTTCCAGTCCGGCGAGCGCGACTTCCGCTCCACTCTTGTGCGCATCCGCGATGCTGGACCTGACGCGATCGTGATTGAAGCCTACTACGCCGACGCCGCTGTCATCGTTCGTCAGGTGCACGAGCTCGGCCTCAAGCAGGTGATCGCCGGCGTCGTCTCGATCTATTCGCCAAAGTTCATCGAGTTGGCGGGGGACGACGCCGAAGGCACTTACACCCAAGGCTATTTCTTTCCCGGCGAGCAGCGCTCCGAAGTCCAGGCGTTCGTCACCGCGTTCCGCGCCAAGTACGGTCAAGACCCCGATTGGTTCAACGCCACCGCCTACGATGGCCTGATCTTCATCAGCCGGATCGTCAACCAGTTCGGTGCCAGTCGCGAAGCGATCCACGAAGGTATCGCCAAGATCAAGGATCTGCCGAGCGCCGTGTTCGGCAAAGCCACCTTCGATCCGACGAGTCGCCGGGTTTCCGCCCCGCACTTCGTTCGGCTGGTGGTCAAGGACGGCAAGTTTGCGGCCTGGGACGGCCAGAAACCGAAGGCGATCTGAGTGGGCCCGTGGTTCGACTACACCGTCAATGGCCTCGTCGTCGGCAATATTTACGCGTTGCTGGCGGTGGGGCTGGCGTTGATCTTCGGCGTCGCCAATCTGATCAATTTTGCCCACGGCTCGGTGTTTACCGTGGGCGCCTATCTCGGTTGGACGGCGCTCCATTACCTCCACACTCCGCTGCCGGTGACGATCCTTCTCGTCGCTGCCGGCAGCGCGGTGGTCGGGGTGGCGATCGAGCGATTCGCGCTGCGGCCGCTAAACCATCGCTCGCGCATTGCCCCGCTGCTCGCCACCATCGGCGTCAGTTTGGTGCTCGATCAGGCGGTACAGCTCATCTTCTCGCCCGATCCACGCGCCCTGCCGAGCCAGCTTCCGGACTGGCGATTGCCCATCGGGGGAGTGACCATTGGGGCTCTTGATCTTCTGATTGCCGGCGTCGGGCTTACAAGCGCCGCGTTGCTGTTTGGCTTCCTGCGCTTTTCCAAACTCGGCTGGGCGGTGCGCGCCACCGCCCAGGATCCGGACGCGGCGAGCCAGATGGGTGTGGATACAAACCGGATTAACGCCGTGGTGTTTGCCATCGCCTCGGCGCTCGGTGGTGTCGGTGGCCTGCTGGTCGGCATGTTCTACAACAGCATCGACACCACGATGAGCTTCGACGCCACCCTCAAGGGTATGGTGGCGATGCTGCTGGGCGGCCTCGGCAACGTGCCAGGGGCTATCGCTGGCGGCCTGATCCTGGGGCTCGCTGAAAGCTATGGTATTGCCCTATTCGGTACCAGTTACCGCAATTTGTTCGCTTTTGCGCTCTTGATCCTGATCCTCATGGTGGCGCCGAACGGGTTGTTCAGCCGGCGCCGCGAGTTGCCACCCGAGCCGATGACCGGGACCTTCGTCGCGCCTTCCCGGCCGTTGCGGCTGCCCCGTCCGGCGCTCGCCGCGATCGTTGTGGTGGCGGCGTTGTTTCCTCTCGTCTGGAACCAGCCCTATGTGTTGCAGACCTTGACCAACGCCCTGCTGATGGCGCTGCTGGCGTTCAGCCTGACGCTGGTTTCCGGCACGGTCGGACAGATTTCGCTCGGTCATGCCGGACTTCTGGCCATCGGTGGTTACGCCTCGGGACTGTTGGCGCTTGACCACGGCTGGCCTTTCGTGGCCAGCGTGCCGGCAGCGGGGCTGAGCACTGCGATTCTCGGCACTCTGATGGTGCTGCCGGCATTGCGTATGACGGGTCATTACGTCGCCATAGCCACCCTCGGCGTCGGCGAGATCGTCTCCCTGGTGATCCTGAACTGGACTGGACTGACGCGCGGACCCATGGGGCTTTCCGGTATTCCTATCCCGGCGATCGGGCCGATCGAACTTGACACTCCCCGCGCGCTCTATTGGGTTGTGCTGGTGCTGGTCGTACTGCTCGGACTGCTGCAGGTTCGCCTGCTTTCCTCTCATCTAGGCCGTACCTGGCGAGCTATCCGCGAGGACGAGGTGGCCGCCCGGGCCTACGGTGTGGAGCCTCTACGCTACAAAGCGATGGCCTTCGCCTTCGGCGGCTTCGGTGCCGGAATCGCCGGGGCCATCGCGGCGCATCTCTATTCCTATATCAACCATGAGACCTTCAATACCCAGCTGTCGATCCTGGCGATTACCGTGGTGATCCTTGGCGGATTGGGCAACGTGCTGGGTGCGGTGTTGGGTGCGGTGCTGCTGGTAGCCTTGCCCGAGATCTTCCGCGCTGCCGCCGAATATCGGATGCTGATCTATGGCATTGCGCTACTGCTGTTGATCCGCTATCGGCCACAGGGCCTTTTGGGAACCATATGATGGCGTCATTGCTGGAAATTACCGGCCTGACCCGCCACTTCGAGGGCATCACCGCGGTCGATGGTATCGATCTGGCGGTGCAAGAAGGTGAACTGGTCAGCGTGATCGGTCCCAACGGTGCCGGCAAATCGACACTATTCAATGTTATCAGCGGGCTCGATCGGCCGGATGCGGGCGGGGTTCGGTTGGATGGAGTCGATATCACCGGCCGGTCGCCGGAAAAGTTGGCGCGGCTTGGCTTGGCTCGCACTTTCCAGCATGGGCGGGTGTTCGCCAACCTTTCGGTGCTCGACAACGTGTTGGTCGGTACCCACGCCCGACTGGCCGCAGTGCGACCAGGCTGGCGGGGATTCGGCCCGCTTGGCGAGCTATTGCTTGCGGTCGTTCGACCGGGGGCCGTGCGGCGAGAGGAGGCGGCATTGCGGTCGGAGGCCGAGGCGATCCTGGCCCGCTTCGGTGATCGGTTGGTACCGCGACTCGATCATCCTGCCTACTCTCTCTCTTACGCCAATCGCCGAAGGGTTGAACTTGCCCGGGCGTTGGCATTGCGTCCACGGTTGCTGATGCTTGACGAGCCGACCGCCGGTATGAACGAAACGGAGACCACCGAGATGGAGGAGGTGATAGCCGCCTTGAAGGCCACCGGGTTGACCATCCTGCTGATCGAGCACAAGCTCGACATGGTGATGCGCCTTTCGGATCGGGTGCTGGCAATGGATGACGGCCATAGCATCGCCGAAGGTGCGCCTGCGACGGTGCGAGACCATCCTGCGGTTGTGGAGGCATATCTCGGTCACCCAGCGAATCAGCGGACGGCGGTAGCATGAGCGCGTCGCCGTTGCTCGACCTTGTCGGGATCAATTCGTACTATGGCCCGGTCCAGGTGCATTTCGATGTTTCCATCTCGGTTCCGGAAGGAAAAATCGTCTGCTTGCTTGGCGGCAACGCGAGCGGCAAGTCCACTGCCATGAAGGCAATCCTCGGCCTGCTGACGCCACGAAGCGGCCGGGTGACCTTTATGGGCGAGGATATCACCGGGCTTCCGCCGCCGCAGATCGTCCGCCGCGGCATCGCCTCGGTTCCGGAGGCGCGGCGCCTGTTCCCGGCCATGACGGTACGCGAGAACCTGATGATGGGAGCCTATCTGCGGCGCGATACGGAGAGCGTGGCGAAGGATCTCACTGAGTTGCTCGACCGCTTTCCCCGACTTGGCGAACGGTTGACACAGCGGGCCGGCACGCTTTCCGGTGGCGAGCAGCAGATGGTGGCAATGGCCCGCGCACTCATGAGCCGGCCTCGTTTGATCTGCATGGACGAGCCGACCATGGGTCTCTCGCCGCTGTTCGTCGATCGCGTTTTGGAACTGATCGGCGATATCAATCGCAGCGGAGTAAGTGTCTTTATGGTCGAGCAAAACGCCAGCCAAGCACTTTCGATCGCCGATTCCGGCTACGTGCTACAGACCGGTCGTATCGTGCTGTCCGGTGCTGCCAGTGCGCTGCTCAGTGATCCGCAGATCCGTCATGCCTATCTCGGCAAGACTGCCGCCTGACAGCGGGGCGCCGCCAGTTCCTGAGCGCGAGACCTCGGGTAGCCCTCCGGTGAGGAGCGCCTTCCTCCGGGCAGCTCCGACCTTCCTCTCAAAAAGTGCCCGGACGGCGCGGAATCATTAGCCGATGTTCGCCCTGCTGAACGACCTCGTCATTCTGGTTGATCAGTTCGGAGGCCAAAACGACGATGCCCCAACCGACCTTTTTGGTCAGACGCATGCTTGCGATGTGAAATTTCACATGCACCGTGTCGCCAATTTTGATTGGCAGGCGAAAATCCCAGGTCCAGCCCAGCGACATGCCCGGCGGAAACTGCAAATTGGCCTGTGTTTTCAACCCGTCTGCCAGCGAAAGCCCGAGCAGACCATGCGCGACGCGCGTCCCGAATGGCGTGGTTTTGGCATAGTCCTCGTCCGTATGCACCGGCGTGAAGTCGCCGGTCAGTTCGGCATAGGTCATGATATGCTCGGCTGTGACGGTAAAGGTCGGGCTGATGCCCTCATCGCCCACTTTCACGTCGTCGTAATAGCGTTCAATGATCTTATCGGTCATGTCCGTCTTCCCAATTTTATACCAATTCGCGGTGATCGGAACCGATCACCGCGCCCCCAGGCGTCGGGCGGGTTTCTCCGAAACCGTTGCTCGCTTCGCTCGGCCTTCGGCCCGCCTACGGCGTCGTTTGCCCTTCGGGCTGCACGGCTACGCTCGCACAAGCTCGCGGGCCCGAGGGAGGGCCAACCAAGTTTCGATGAGTCATCCTCATCGAAACTTGGTATGACGGTTCAGTCAGGCCCGGGGATTAATGGCAAGCGCTTGCGTCACTGCGGGACCGCTCGCCTGTATCACCTCGATGCAGAGGCCGCCGGGCAAGCGAAGCCAATTGGGACCCTGCGGCAACTCGGTTACACCCCATGACGCGGCCTCCTTGAGAGCCGCGTCCAGGTCCTCGGTCATCACGCCGATATGGCTGAGCTGGCCCTCCGGTCCTTCAAAATCCGGATCGGATATCAATTGGAAGCCGCCGATAGTCCACACCTGCGTGGGTGCCTGATCAGGGCCCTGGACTTCACGCAAGGTCATCCCCAACACGTCGCGGAAAAAACGGATATGCCAGTGGATATCCCTCACACGGATCGCCGCATGCTCGACATAGGATTTTTTGCTGTAGGCCATATCTCTACCTCGATCAGGCTGGAGTGGAGAGTGCAATGCGCGTCAACGAATGCTCGATGCCTTTTATGCAGGCGACGAGGGTTTCATTGACCGGAGTTGGAATGCCGCAAGCTTTGCCGGCCCGCACGACGGCGCCGTTGATGAAATCGACTTCGGTGACCTTGCCTCTTTCGAGGCTCTGCAGCATCGAGGCCTTGAAGTCCGCCGGCAAGCCGGCGGCCGCCATCATCCATGCGTCCCGGGGTTGCTTTATCGATAAGACCACGTTCTGCGCCCTTGCCACCGCCATCGCTTCGGCGACGGCGGCCACCGCACAAGCCTCGATCTCCGGCACCTTATAGAGATCGCCATAGGGCAGGCGGGTGATGCCGCTGACTGCGCCGGTCGCAACATTGATCAAAAGCTTGTCCCAGATTGTCCCGACGATATTGGGACTGACGACCGTAGTGAGGCCGGCCCGACTGAATTCATCGGCGATCCGCGTCGCTCGCGGGCTGATCGATCCATCCAGTTCGCCGATATAGGTAAGCTTTCCCGCGACGCCGGCGATGATGTGTCCTGGCGCGAGCATGACGCCACCGACATAGGTCTTGCCGGCCAAGAGGTGACTCCTGTCGACGACTTTCGAGAGAACATCCTCATGACCCAGGCCGTTCTGCAGCGACATGACGACGGTCTCGGGACCGACGATCGATCGAGCCGATTCGATCGCGGCCTCGGTGGATCCGGATTTTACCAGGATGATCACCAGATCGACGATGCCGATCCCTGCACAATCCGTTGCGGCAAACACCTTGACCGGGGTGTCCTCACCGGATTCCCGCATGATCAGGCCGTCCCGGTTGATTGCTTCGACGTGCGCCTGGTTATGGTTGACAAGCGACACCTGCGATCCACTTTTGGCGAGCATTCCGCCAATCGCGCAGCCGAGCGCGCCGGCTCCGACAAAACAGATTTTCACGTTCTTCTCCCCATCACTTCGTAGCGTTTTTGTATCCGTCTGACGACGGCAGCCGCGCGTTCTGACTGCTCGCGCTTGCAGGAAAGGCTAGGCTGGGGGATCATTTTGTAAATGCAATGTCTGCAATAATATGTATTGCTTTTTTAAATATTATCGCCGTATGGAGCGCATATGGTGGACGAACATCACGCCAATCTGGTTGAAAACAGGCTTTTACTGCTGTTCGAGGTGATTTACGCGGTTCGGAACGTGACCAGCGCCGCGGAGCAATTAGGGCTGAGCCAACCGACGATCAGCATCGGGCTTGGCAAACTCCGTCGCCAGTTCAACGATCCTCTCTTCGTCCGTACGTCCAAAGGAATGCGACCGACACCGCTGGCCGATGCGCTGATTGATCCGGTCCGTGCGGTCCTGCAAGCCTTGCGGCATCTGTCCGATCAGGGACCAATCTTCGACCCCTGGACGGCAAATCGCATGTTTCGCATTGGAATGACTGACGCCAGTCACATCACGCTCTTGCCGAGACTTCTTGCACATATCAGGACCATCGCTCCGCATGTGCAGCTTGAAGCCATGATGATCGATCCTTCCATTGGACAAGCGCTCGAATCCGGCAAAGCGGATCTCGCGCTCGGCTTCATTCCCGACCTCGAATCAGGTTTTTATCAGCAGGCGCTTTATACCCAGGACTGGATCTGCATTGCTGCGTCGGACCACCCGCGTCTTACAGCGGGCTTGACGCTGCCGACATACAAGACCGAAGCGCATATCGGCATCGTGCATGGAACCGGTCAGGAATTGCTCGAAGACGCCCTTAAATCGAACGGCATCGAGCGCCGCGTTTTGTTGAGACTTCCCGGATTTCTCGGGTTGACGGGCATTCTGTCGGCAAGCGATTTGATCGTGACGCTGCCGCGTCATATCGGAGAAACGCTGGTCGCGCTTGGCGGGCTGGCCGTCCATGCTTGTCCGTTCTCCATTCCGGGCTTCACGGTCAAGCAGCATTGGCACGCCCGTTATCACCATGATCCGGCGAATCGCTGGCTGCGCGGTATCTGCGCCGAACTGTTTGCCAGAAATTGAAACAAGGTACCATCGCAATGCCTCAGTCCGGGCGAGGCGGGACGGAACCGGACCACTGTTGCCGTGGCGTGGCTGGGTGGCCGGTGATACGCTTTCGCCTCTATTTTTCGAGGCGTTGATGAAAGCATTTCTTTTGTTTCTCGCCGTATTTTCGTCCGCCGCCTATGGCGCGGAACCGACGCTGACGCTGATGCATGTGCGTGGCGGAGTTTATGTCGTGGAAGACGGCTATTTCGCCAATGAGAATTCGGCGGTCTATGTCGGTCCCGATCACGTTACCGTTGTCGGAGCAACCTGGACGGCGGAAACGGCCGGACGACTCGCCGGTGAGATCGCCAAAATTTCCAAGCTGCCGATTACCGAGGTGATCGATACGAACTATCACCCTGATCGGGCCGGCGGTAATGCGTATTTCAAAGGTATCGGCGCCAGGATCGTTGCCACCGAGATGACCCGCGACGCCATGCGCGACGGGTGGGACGATGTGATCGCTTGGACGCGGCGGGCGATTCCCTCCTATCCCGCGGTGCCGATGGTTCTTCCCGATACGGTTTATCCGGGTGATTTTGCACTGCAAGACGGGCGTGTGCGGGCCCTCTATCTCGGTCCGTCGCACACCAGGGATGGCATATTCGTCTGGTTTCCGGAGGAGAAGATCCTTTACGGCGGATGCATCTTGAAGGAGAAGCTGGGCAATCTGGACTTCGCCGATGTTGCCGAGTATCCGAAGACGCTGCGCAAACTGCAAAAACGCGATCTCGGTTTCACAACGGTCATTGCCGGGCATTACTCGCCCCTGCATGAACCGGAGTTGATCGACCAATACATCGCACTCTTGGAAAAACAGTGATCTTGCGGTGTCGAACCGCACTCACCCGCCGGCTTCGGTCAAGGTCTTGAGGTGGGCCAGGGCTTCCGCGCGGTCGGCGCGGTAGTCGCCGTCTTCCCACCAATGCTCCATGTCGGCCAAGTAACGGCCGATCTGCGGACCGGTGGAAACTCCGAGATCGATCAGGTCCTGCCCATGCACAGGTAGGGTGGCCGGCCGCCACGCGTCGGCGAGGTCGAGCAACCCGGTCCAGTGTTCGGTCTCCCTGGTTCGCACCGGCAGGCCGGAGGCGCGTCTGCCCGCCCAGGCCAGCAGAACCAGGTCGCGAAACAGAGGGGCGCCGATGCGGTATAGCAGCCGCCGGGCGGCGCTGGTTTCCATGGCAGCGTCCAGACCTTCGCGGGGCGTCGACATGGCGACCAGGCGATCGGCATTCCGATTGGATAGCTTGAGACGACTGGCGACGGCAGCCGCTTCATCGGCATTGTCGCGTAGCATGGCCGCCAGACGCCGTAAGGGATCGACGGTGATGCCCGGACGGACCAAGCCGCGGGTTTCGAGAAAAACCATAACGCGTAACCGTCCGAAGTCGCCGGCCTCGGGCAACAGATGGGCCAAGACCCGTTCGCCCCGCATCAGCAGCAACGCCGCCGCCGGATCGGGGGCCTGCAGGAGCTTCATCATTTCGCCGCAGCAGCGTTCGCCCGACAGGGTCGCAAGCTTCGGAGCCTGGGCGCGGCAGGCGGCCAGCGCGTCGATATCGGCCGGCGGCCGGCCGTAGTGGGCCTGGAAGCGGAAATAGCGCAACAGCCTGAGAACATCCTCGTCGATGCGGCGCATGGCATTGCCGACGAAGCGAACCCGGCCGGCGCCGAGGTCGGCCAGTCCGTCGAAGGGATCGTAGATCATGCCGTCGGGACGGCAGAACATGGCGTTGATGGTGAAATCCCGGCGTGCCGCGTCGGCTGTCCAGTCGTCGGTGAATTCCACCCGGGCATGCCGCCCGAAGGTCTCGACGTCACAGCGCAATGTGGTGATCTCGAAATGCGCCTTGCCGATCACCGCCGTGATGGTTCCGTGGGCGATGCCGGTGGGAATGGCTCTGATACCCGCAGCGTGCAGCAATTCCATGACCCGTTCGGGCGGACTATGGGTGGCGATGTCGATGTCGCGGATGGGCCGGCCGAGGACCGCGTCACGGACGCAACCGCCGACGAATCTGGGTTCGGATCCATCGGCGGTCAGGGCGGCTATCACTGCTTGTGTCGAGGCCGCCTGCATCCAGTCCTGCGGCGGCAACTGGCCGACCGGAGCGTCGACCGGAAGGTCGTCGGGCCGCGTATCGCTCATGTCAGCGAATTCCACCCGGGACCAGGTGGCCCTGGTCATCGATCCGTGCCGGTTGATAACTGCCGGTGGTATAGCCGCTCCGAAGCGTGCCGCCGATGGCGACGGTCATCGTCAGGACGACGCCGGCCGCCAACAACCAACTGATTGGAACGCTCTGCCAGGCAGGTCCTTGCTGGCCGAGCCTCCGGGCGCGTTGCTGCGCCCAGATCAGCCACAGCATCCACCCGGCGGTGGGCAGGAAGATCGGTAGAATGTACTCGATCAGGATACGCATCAGGGGCTCAGTGTTTTGTAAAGATTGACCAGCATGGCGGCGGTGGCGCCCCAGATATACCTGTCCCGATAGGGCAAGGCATAGAAGAAGCGTGTTTCGCCGTTCGGCGTGACGCGGGAATGGCGCTGGTGATTGGCCGGGTCGAAGATGAAGGCCAGGGGAACCTCGAAGACATCCTTGACCTCGAAACTGTCGGGCGAAACCGTAAAGGGCGGCACGATCATCCCGACCACCGGAACGATCCGGAACCCGGTGATCGTCACATAGACGTCGAGCAGGCCCAACACGTCGACGGCCTTGCGCGGCACGCCGATCTCTTCCTCGGTTTCACGCAGCGCCGCTTCCGTGGGATTGGCATCCTCGGGTTCCTGACGTCCGCCGGGGAAACTGATCTGTCCGGGGTGGTGGGCCAAGTGGGCTGTCCGTTGCGTGAGCAGGACAGTCAACCCTTCGTTGCGGCGGATCAAGGGGATCAGCACGGCGGCCGGAACAAGATCCTGCACCGGTGGCCGGGATGGGACATGCGGGCCTTCGCCCAGATGCCGCGACGTCTCGGCATCCGATTGCACGCCCGGGCGCGATTTGTCGCTCAGCGCCCTGGCGATTGCGTCACGGCTCAGACCCGCGGCGATCGCATCGCCGTTTTGACCCTTGGCGTTGGCATCGCTCTTCAGATCACCGTGTCCAGCCGGCCGAGCGGAAAGAAGATCCCTGTACTCCATACTCCGTACAACCGCTCCTCATCGACCGTCTCTTCGAGGCCCAATGCCACCAGCTCATAATAGACCGAACGGGTGAGCCTGGCTTCCAATCCTTCACGGACGGTCAGATAAGGCGGCGCCCCATCTTTCTTGCAGACAATGCGCAGGGGATGTTCCTGATCCAGGGTGATGATTTCGTCGACATTCGTTCGAAAGCTGAAGACCGCGTCCCGCCCGGCGCCACAGATAAACATTTCCACGGCGAGAAAAGGCACATCCTCGACCTCGATCCAACCTTGCTCGGTCGGCGTCACCAGCCAGTAGGAACCGTCGGATCGTCGGGTCAGTGTCGATGCGAACAGGCACACCATCTCTTTGCGGGGAATCGGCGTACCGTGATAGAACCATTTGCCGTCGCGGGCGATCTTCATGTCGAGGGGTCCGTGGTCGACCCGGTCCGCCACCGCATCTTCGTCCGCCATGTCGATGCTCGTTTGGATCCGATTCATGCCTCAGCCATTTCACTTACGTCCCCGGAGTGATCAGCGTGACTTCCCCAATCCAATCCACAGCGACCTTCTCGTCAACCGCAGACCAGACGCAAGATCTAACCTCTAAAGTGGTGGAGGAGGTCGAGAGGCTCAATACCCGTCTCGCAGAAGCTCGCGTCGTCATCGGTCGGATCATTTTCGGCCAGACCAAAGTCATAGACGACAGCATTATCACGCTCTTGGCCGGCGGTCACGCGCTGCTGATCGGTGTTCCCGGACTGGCAAAAACCAGATTGGTGCAGACCTTGGGCACCGTATTCGGGATGGATGCCAAGCGCGTGCAGTTCACCCCGGATCTGATGCCGGCCGACATCCTCGGTTCCGAGGTGTTGGAAGAGGCCGACAGCGGCGCCCGGTCGTTTCGATTCATCACCGGGCCGGTCTTCTGTCAATTGCTGATGGCCGACGAAATCAACAGGGCCAGTCCGCGCACCCAGTCGGCGTTGTTGCAGGCGATGCAGGAACACAGGGTCAGCATCGCCGGACAATATCATGACCTGCCGAGCCCCTTTCATGTCCTGGCGACGCAAAATCCGCTGGAGCAGGAAGGAACCTATCCCTTGCCGGAGGCGCAACTGGACCGTTTCCTCATGCAGATCGACGTCGGCTATCCCGATATCGAGGCCGAACGGCGCATGATGCTGGCCACCACCGGAGCTGCCGAAGAAAAGCCGTCCGCCGTGCTTTCGGCCGCCGAACTGATCGCGGCGCAACAATTGGTCCGCCGGATCCCGGTGGGCGAAAGCGTGGTGACGGCCATCCTGACCCTTGTCCGGGCCGGCCGGCCCGAAGACAGTCCGCTCGAGATGGTTCGCCGCCACGTCGCCTGGGGCCCGGGGCCGCGCGCGGCGCAGGCCCTGATGCTGGCGGTGCGCGCCAAGGCGCTGATCGACGGACGATTGGCGCCGTCCGTCGATGATGTGGTGGCATTGGCCCGTCCGATCCTGCAGCACCGCATGGCGCTCGGATTCGCGGCGCGCGCCGAGGGCATCGCTGTCGCTGACGTGATTGCCGGTCTGGTCGCCACGGTGAATTGATGAGCGACAGCCTGAGGAGCCTGCAGCTTCAGGCCGAGGCTCTGGCGGCCCCCTTGCCGCCGCTGCTGGTCGAGGCCTTCCGGGTGGCGGCCAGCGTGGTGCAGGGTGTCCATGGCCGGCGGCGGAGTGGTCCGGGCGAGAACTTCTGGCAGTTCCGCCGGTATCAGCCGGGAGATTCGGCCGGCGCTGTTGATTGGCGTCAATCGGCCAAATCCGACGCGCTTTATGTTCGCGAGACGGAATGGTCGGCCGCCCAGACCGTGCTGATCTGGCCCGATCCGTCCGCTTCGATGCGCTGGCAATCGGCGCCGCATCTTCCCGAAAAGCGCGACCGTGCCGTGCTGCTGGCGCTGGCCCTCGCGGTTCTGCTGGTCGCCGGTGGGGAACGCGTCGGCCTGCTGGGCGATCAGACCGGGCCGATCACCGGTCATCTGCTGCTGCCGCGTCTGGCGGCGGCCCTTCTTGCGCAGCCACCGTCTGCCGGGGTGCCGCAAGCGCTGCTGCCACGTCAGGCCCATGTCATCTTGCTGTCCGACTTCCTGGTCGATCTCGACGTCCTCGAAACGCAGTTGCGGCCATGGGCCGGCGTGCGCGGTCATCTGGTCCACCTGCTCGATCCCGCCGAACTGAGCCTGCCCTACGAGGGGCGTTTGCGGTTCACCGGTCTGGAAGGCGAAGGGGACTATCTGGCGCCCAAGGCGGAATCGCTCCGTGCCGCTTACACCGAACGGTTGGCCGACCATCGTCGGCGGCTGGGTATCTTGGCCAACGGCCTGGGATGGAGCGTGCTGGATCACCAAACCGATGCTCCGCCGCATCGCCTTCTCACCGCGCTTCACAGCGCCCTGTCCGGACGCTGATCGATGTGGACGGTTGGCTCGCTGACGTTCGTTCTGCCTTGGGCTCTGGCGGGTGGAGTGTTGTTGCCGCTGCTCTGGTGGCTGTTGCGGACGACGCCGCCGTCGCCACGCCGCCAGCCCTTTCCGGCCATCCGGCTGCTCATGGGACTGGTTGGCCGTGATCAGACTGCGGCCCGGACACCGCTCTGGCTGATGCTGTTGCGGGTCTTCCTGGCGGTGGTGATCATCATGGCGGCCGCCCATCCCCTGATCAACGCCGCTCCCGGTTACGGGAAGGGCCCCGTTCTGCTGGTGGTCGACGACGGCTGGGCCGCCGCTCGTCTATGGCCCCAGCGCCAGGCGACGCTCGAACAACTCTTGAACGAGGCGGAACGGGGCGGCCGGCCGGTTCGCCTGCTGCCGACGGCACCGCCGGCCGAAGGCACGCCATTGGTTCTGTCGCAACTGATGCCGGCCGCCGAGGCCAAGGCCGTTGTGCAGGCATGGCGTCCGCTTCCCTGGCCTGCCGACCGGGTGGCGGCACGCCAGGCGCTTGACGCGATGCCGCCGACGCCGGACTTAAGGATTGTCTGGTTGACCGACGGACTGTCCAGTCCCGGAGATCAGGCCCTGGCCGAGCGGCTCCGCGGTCTCGGCCGTTTGGAGGTCATCGGTCCGCCCGAGACAGCCATCGCCAAGTTGTTGCTGCCACCGTCGGCCGGCACCCGGGATCTGACGTTGAAGTTGCGCCGCGCCGCCGCCGGACCGGACGAGGCGGTGGTGGTGCGCGCCAAGGATGGTGCCGGAAACAGCCTGGGGATCGCCACGGCGACGTTCGCGTCCGGCGGGCGCGACGCCGAGGTCGTTTTGCCAATGCCCGAGGAATTGCGCAACCGGACCGCGCGTCTGGACATTGATGACGAGGTGACGGCCGGGGCGGTCGTGTTGCTCGACGACCGCTGGCGTCGTCATCCGGTTGGCTTGATCGATGAGCGGGCCGGCAATGGTGGATCGCCCCTGCTCGACGACCTGTTTTATGTCGACCGGGCGCTGGCACCGCGCGCCGATTTGCGCCGTGGCCGCGTCGGCGAGTTGTTGCAACGCGATCTTTCCCTGATCGTCCTCGCCGATCAGGGAAGTCTTTCGGAAAGTGACACGCGGGCGCTCAAATCCTGGATCGATGGTGGCGGTGTCCTGTTGCGGGTCGCCGGGCCGAAGCTGGCACAAAATCCCGACGACCTGCTGCCGGTGCGTCTGCGTAACGGCGGGCGGGCGCTGGGCGGTGCGATGAGCTGGACGCAGCCGATGTCGCTGGCGCCGATGCCCGATACCAGCCCCTTCGTCGGTTTGGCGGTTCCCCGCGATCTCAAAGTTGGAACCCAGTTGCTGGCCGAACCGGGGCCGGACCTCGACGAACGGACCTGGGCCCGCCTTGCCGATGGAACGCCGCTGGTGACCGGAGCGCCGTTCGGCAAAGGTTGGCTGGTGCTGATTCACACGACCGTCGGTCCGGCCTGGAGCAATCTCGGACTGTCCGGTTTACTGCCCGATATGGCAGAGCGGTTGCTGTCGCTGTCGCGGGGATTCGCGGCCGGCTCGGCCGATCGTCCGCTGGCGCCGGCCGATGTCCTCGATGGCTTTGGGCATCTCGATCTGCCGAGCGGCGAGGTCGAGCCGTTGCCGGCCAAGGCGGCGCTGCCTGTCGTCGGACCACATCATCCGCCCGGTTATTACGGCGACGATACGGTTCGCCGCGCTCTCAACCTTGGATCGGATATCGCCCCTTTGACTCCGCTTAAGCTTCCAACCGGCGTTTCCTCGACGATTCTCGGTGGGCATCCGGCCGAGCGGGATCTGCAACCGCCTCTTCTGATGCTGGCCGTGGCGCTGTTCCTGGCCGATCTGCTTGCGGTTCTGGCGTTGCGTGGTCTGCTTTCCAGACGGCCTTCCGCATTCTGGCTGGTCGCGCTGATCGCCTTTCCTGCCTTGGTCTGCGGTGGACGCGACGCCTTGGCGGCGACCGACATGGAGCGTCAGGCCGCGTTGCAGACCAGGCTGGCCTATGTGTTGACCGGGAAGGCGCAGGTTGACGATACCAGTCGGGCCGGCCTGCTGGGGCTGTCGCAGTTGATCCAGCGACGGACGACGGCGTCGCTGGGCGAGCCGACAGGTGTCGACGTGGCCCGCGATTCGCTGATGGTTTTCCCTTTGCTTTACTGGCCGGTGACCGATGGGCAGGGACCGCTGTCGGCGGCGGCCCGCGATAAGATCAATGACTATATGCGCAAGGGCGGACTGATCCTTTTCGACACCCAGGATCAGGGGGACAGCGGGGCCGCCAAGCTTCGCAGCCTGACCATGGGCCTCGATATCCCGCCATTGGTTGCGGTCACCGAAGACCATGTGCTGACGCATTCCTTCTATATCCTGCGGGCGATGCCG
Organism: Telmatospirillum sp.; assembly: GCA_031291415.1. Taxonomy (GTDB): domain Bacteria; phylum Pseudomonadota; class Alphaproteobacteria; order Rhodospirillales; family Magnetospirillaceae; genus Telmatospirillum. The sequence goes on along the minus strand of JARLJB010000158.1, from coordinate 38,488 downwards.
GGCCGTCTTGACGGGGCGCCGGTTTATGTCGCGGCCGGCGGCGATCCGGCCAACGACAATGTCTCGCCGGTGGTGATCGGCGCCAACGATTGGGCCGGCGCCTGGGCGGTTGACCGTCGGGGTGATCAGATGTTCGCCGTGGTCCCGGGTGGCGAGCAACAACGGGAAATGGCCTATCGTTTCGGCGTCAATCTGGTGATGTATGCGTTGACCGGCAGCTATAAGGCCGATCAGGTGCACCTTCCCGCCATCTGGGAGCGCCTCAAGCGATGAGTGTGCCCCGGCTTCTGTTCTCCCCGCTGCTTCCCTGGTGGGGCCTCGGACTGATCGCTGTCCTTGCCGTTCTTCTGCTGTTGTGGGGGTGGCGGGGCGGGGTCAAGGTCGTCTGGCGCCTGCTTCCCTTGGCCGTTTTGCTGGCGGCGTTGGCCAATCCTCGTTTGTCCCAGGAAGAGGCGACAGCGCAGGACGACATCGCCGTGGTTCTGGTCGACGAAAGCGCCAGCATGGCGGTCGGGCAGCGTCCCCAGCAGAGTGAGCTGGCGCTGGCCGGATTGCTTGACCGTTTCAAGGGGCTGTCGCATCTCACCGTTCGCGTCGAACGGTTTCGTCCGCCGGCCGGCCGCGACGAGGGCACGCGATTGTTTTCCGCCCTTGATCGCCTGCTCGCCGACGTGCCGCGACGCCGCCTGGCCGGTGTGGTGGTGATCAGCGACGGACAGATCCACGACATCCCGGCCAAGGCGGCTTTTGCTGCGCCGCTGCATCTCCTGCTGGCCGGCCACAAGGACGAACGGGACCGGCGACTGGTCATCGAACAAGCCCCGGGTTTCGGTATCGTCGGCGGCAATGCGGCGCTGTCCTTCCGGATCGATGACCCGGGGCAGACCGGCAATGTCGATTTGGCGATCCGCCGCGACGGCGGAGCGGCGTCGCACGTCAGCGTGCCGCTCAATCGGTCGACGGCCGTCGATGTGCCGATCGAACACGCCGGAGCGAATATCGTCGAATTGCAGGTCGCCGCCGCGCCGGACGAACTGACCTTGGCCAACAACCGCGCGGCGGTGGCGATCAGCGGCGTGCGCGACCGCCTGCGCGTGCTGCTGGTATCGGGCGAGCCGCATGCCGGCGAGCGCTATTGGCGAAATCTGCTGAAAGCCGATCCGTCGGTGGATCTGGTGCATTTCACCATTCTGCGGCCGCCGGAGAAGGATGATCGCACGCCTTTGCGCGATCTCGCGCTGATCGCCTTTCCGGTGCGCGAGCTGTTCGAGGAAAAACTGCACGATTTCGACCTGGTGATTTTTGATCGCTATCGGCGCCGCAGCATTCTGCCGCCGGCCTACTACCAGAACATCGCCAATTACGTGAAGGGCGGCGGTGCCCTTCTGGTGGCGGCGGGACCGGAGTTCACCATGCCGGACACGCCCTACAACACCGCGCTGGCCGACATCTTGCCGGTGGCTCCCAGTGGACGGGTGGTCGAGGAACCGTTCCTGCCGCGGCTCACCGATGTCGGACGTCGTCATCCGGTGACGGCGGGTCTGGCCGGATCGGAGACGGATCCGCCCCATTGGGGCCAATGGCTCCGCGTCATCGCCGGCGATGTGAAAGGGCAGGCAACACCACTTCTGCAGACGGCAGACGGCCTGCCGTTGCTGGTTCTGGACCGGGTCGGCGAGGGCAGGGTCGCCCAATTGATGAGCGACACCATCTGGCTTTGGGGACGGGGCTGGGATGGCGGCGGCCCGCAGGCTGAACTGACACGCCGGCTGGCCCATTGGCTGATGAAGGAACCGGAACTGGAAGAAGAGCAGCTGACCGCCGAAATCCGTGGCAGCCGGTTGTTCGTCGGGCGCCGCAGTCTGGCCAAGGGCGATGCCGATGTGACGATCACCGCGCCCGACGGCAGCGAGCATGGTCTGCATCTCGCGGCCGGCGACGACGGCCGGGCAGTGGGCGAGGAAACCATTGATCAACCGGGATTGTGGCGGGTGACCGACGGACAGAAGATCGCACTGGCCGGCGCCGGGGCTCTCAATCCAGTGGAAATGGCCGACCTCAGGGCGACACCCGACAAGGTCAAGCCGATCGTCGAGGCAACCGGCGGCGGTTGGCGCTGGATCGACGACGGTTTGCCGGACTTGCGCTCGGTCCCCCTCGAGCGGCCGGCGGCAGGAAGCTCCTGGTTCGGCTTCCGCGCCAATGACGATCGGCTGGTGACGGCGGTTCGCGATATTGCCCTGATCCCCGGTCCGCTACTGCTGATCCTGGCGTTCGGCGGTCTGGTGCTGGTCTGGTGGCGGGAAGGGAAATGACGGGTGGTCGTCATACCGGCAGGCCAATGAATTGACCTGCCGTAAGCCCCTCGGCCTTAGCGCGGGCATCCGCCCGCTTGGCCGCCGCCTCAATGGCGGCCGATACCGGCAAACGAGTCATATCAAAGGTTCGCCGGTCACTCCATGTCGGATGGGTCGCCCCAGCCTGTCACTTTCCACGAACCGTCGGCCTGACGCCGAAGTTTGAACAGGCTCGTCTGTACGGGCGCGCTTCCAACAGGCTTGCCGGTCGCCACTTCCTGCTGCTCGACGAGCAGTTTGGCGTCCAAGCCGCGTTCGGTCGGTGGTCGAGGTCCGACGATGCGGTAAGCCAAATATTTTCCCGACTCCGGCGGATCGGAAAAAACCTCGGCATACTGGTCTTCATCATCATCGACCATCCGGCACAATGCCTGGTTCGCCCGCTGAAAGCAGGCCAGCAGGGTTTCGACCGCGCAGAGTGGCGTTTCCGGTCGGCCGATGCATTGGCTGGTGGTGGCCGCAATATCCTGGCTGATCAACCGCCAGGGCTCGGGCCTGTCGTCGCCTGCCATCGCGGCGGGACCGAGCGTCAGGAGGGTCAGCGGCAGGACGGGAAGAAATCGACGGAACATCTGATCCTGAGGGTGGGGCAGGGGACTTTCGGTGACGCCTTTGTCCCCGCGCAAGAGGCTGTGAGTCATTCGACGGCGGTGGCACCGGCGTCCCTGCCGGTGTTCCGGCGGAGCCGGAAAATTCAAGAAATTCCGCCTTACGGCGGACACGGGCAGGGACGCCCGTGCCACCGGCCCAACTTATTCACATCCATAAAAATCTGACGGATGAGTCCTTAAGCCAGGAGTGGAGCACCAAGTGTTAGAGTCCAACCTCTAGCACGGCATCGATCCCCGGTCCAGGTGGCGGGACCGCCATCGCCGCAAACCCGCCGTTCTCTTGGTGTCCTTAGTGAAGCCCGCCGTCGGCGGGCGCTTTGTGGTTCATTTTTTGGCCGCCGGGTTGCGTCGCAGGCGCTCGGCCATCGCCATGATCCGGGCCGGTCCGGGTTCGCCGTCGAAGTACTCGGCCGTCTTCAAATAGCCGGTTTTGTGCAGGCTGCAGACCATCACCTTGCCGCTGTCGGGATAGGTGCAGACTTCGTTCGGATCGTTTGTCCCGATCGCCAGATAGAGCAGATCCTCCTTGAAAGGATTGGCGATCTGGTGGCCGATCCCGCTTCCGGCCGGACAGGATATGCAGTCTCCCGGCCCAATTTCGCGAATGTCATCGCCGTACCGGAACACACCGCGACCGGAGATGACGTAGAACACCTCATCATCGAGCTGATGGGTATGAAATGGACAGGCGCTTTGTCCCGACGGCACGCGGCTCAGGTTCACCCCCAGATGCCCTTGGCGGGGAAGCGCCGGCGTCAGGGGTTTGTAATAGCTGATCCAGTTTTCCGTGTCGTCGGCGGCGATCTCCGAAACGTCGGCGACATTGACGACATTGGATTTTTCCCCGACCTGCATGTCTCTGCTCTCCTGACGGCGAATCGACCGATCTGTCCTTTTCTCCGCGAGGAGAAAGCGGCCGACATCGTAGCTTTTTTTTGCGAGGCGGATAATACCCAGTCACGCTGGGGTCAAGCTGGAAAGTTCTTGGGTTCCCTGTACAGTGAGCCGGCGAAGGGGATCGTCTCTGTGAACATCGTCTTTTTCGTCATCGTCGCCGTTGCTTTCGCGGTCGCCGGATGGCGGCAGATCGGCTTTGCCGGGGTGGCCGTCGATGGATCGCCGATGGAGGCTCTCGGCCAGGCGGCGCTCCACGCGGCCGAAGGAGCGGTGACCCTGGGGATCGGTCTGATCGGCACCATGGCGTTGTTTCTGGGCATCATGAAGATTGCCGAAACCGCCGGTCTGATGCGGGTGGTGGCGCGTTTGCTGCGGCCCTTGCTGCATCGCCTGTTCCCCGAGGTGCCACAAGACCATCCGGCGATGGGTGCCATGGTGATGAATGTCGCCGCCAATATTCTCGGCCTGTCCAACGCCGCGACACCCTTTGGCGTGCACGCTATGCAGCAACTCGACCGGCTCAATCCGGAAAAGGGAACGGCGAGCGACGCCATGGTGTTGTTTCTCGCCATCAACACCGCCAATGTGACCTTGCTGCCCACTCATGTGATGGCGTTGCGCACGGCCATCGGCTCGCATGATCCGGCGGCGGTGATTCCCACCACGCTGTTTGCCACATTGGGATCGACCCTGCTTGCCGTTCTGTTTGCCAAATGGGGCGCGCGATGGTTTCCAAGCCGACCCTTGCCGGACATCGGTGTCGTCGGCGCCACCGTCGCCGAACGGGACGGTGTTGGAGACCGTCCCCTGTTAGACCCGTCGCTTCCGCCGCCCTTTCCGCTGTGGGTCTCCTGCCTCGCCGGCCTGGCGGCGTTAGCCATATTGCCGCTGACATTGCTGTGGGGGCGGGTGCTGTCGCCCTGGATCATCCCGTCCTTGCTGGTCGGCGTGTTGGGATATGGTCTGTTGCGCAAGGTCGCGGTCTATGAGGCGTTCGTCGAAGGCGCCAAGGAGGGCCTGACCGTTTCCTTGCGGATTTTGCCCTATCTGGTGGCGATTCTGGTGGCGGTCGGGATGTTTCGCGAAAGCGGCGCCATGGACATGCTGGTGGCTCCGCTCGGTCGGCTGACCGGTTCCTTCGGTCTGCCACCCGAGGCGCTCAGCATGGCTGTCCTCCGGTCACTTTCCGGCTCGGCGTCGTTCGGCTATCTGGCCGCCCTTCTGAAGGACCCCGCCATCGGGCCAGACAGCTATCTCGGCCTGCTGCTGAGCACGATCTACGGATCGTCGGAGACGACGTTTTACGTGTTGGCCGTCTATTTTGGCGCCGCCGGCGTCAAACGCATCCGTCACGCCCTGCTGGCAGGTCTGTTTGCCGATCTGGGCGGCCTGGTTCTTTCGGTGCTGATTTGCCGATGGGTCTGGTGAGATCAGCCGAGTCCGCGGTACCCGGAACCGCTTGCGGGCTTGATCCGGTGAACAACCCGATGTTGGCATCGCCCCACTGTTTCAGCGTGAGAAGGACCGGTTCGAGGCTGCGCCCGAGCGGCGACAGGCTGTATTCGACCTTGGGCGGCACCTGCGGATAGACCTTGCGGACGATCAGTCCGTCCATCTCCAGCTCCCGCAATTGATTGGTCAGCATGCGCTGCGTCACGCCCGGTATGCGACGGCGAATCTCATTGAAGCGCACGGTGCCGTCCAGAAGATGGAAAAGAATCACGCATTTCCATTTTCCGTCGATCAGACCGATCGTCGCTTCGACCGCGCAGCCAGGATTGCAGTCGAACCGTGAGTGGCGGAGCTTGGTCATTGACAGTATCCTTTTCGATACTATAGGCGAAATATGTGCGTACTGTTCATATTCGACAATAGCTCCTATTTGTCGGTTTCGGCAAATGTGGAGAAGAAGCATGAAAGCCATCGGTTACCAGCAGCCAGGGGCCATCGGCCGCGATGAGTCCCTTGTCGACATAGAACAGCCAGTGCCGACACCCAGTCACCGGGACATCCTCGTCGAGGTCAAGGCTGTGTCGGTCAACCCGGTCGATATCAAGGTCCGGAAAGCCGTTCGGCCCGAACCGGGAAACTGGAAAGTGCTCGGATGGGATGCCGCCGGCGTCGTGAAAGCGGTCGGGCCCGACGTCACATTCTTTCGTCCGGGGGACGCCGTTTTCTACGCCGGCGCGATCGGGCGTCCCGGCACCAATGCCGAATATCATCTGGTCGACGAGCGCATCGTCGGGACGAAGCCCAAGAGCCTGGACTGGGCTGCCGCCGCCGCCTTGCCGCTGACCTCGATCACCGCCTGGGAGGTCCTGTTCGAGCGACTGGACGTGAAAAAGCCGGTTCCGGGAGCAGCATCGGCCATTGTGATCATCGGTGGGGCCGGTGGCGTCGGGTCGATCGCCACTCAGATTGCCCGGACCCAGACCGGTCTTACGGTTATCGCCACCGCCTCAAGGTCCGATACCAAGGCGTGGGTGAGCGACATGGGCGCCCATCATGTGATCGATCACAGCAAACCGTTGGCCAGTCAGGTCGCCGCGCTTGGCATCGGTGCGCCGTCCTTCGTCTTCTCGACGACCCATACCGAGAGCCATCTTTCCGATATCGCCGAGTTGATCGCTCCGCAGGGGCGCTTCGCCCTGATCGACGACCCGGACGTGCTCGATATCCGCCTGTTCAAGCCGAAGTCCGTCTCGACCCATTGGGAATCGATGTTCACCCGTTCGGTATTCGAAACAGCTGATATCGGGGAACAGGGCCGACTGCTCAACGAGGTTTCGCGGCTGGTCGACAGTGGCGTGTTGCGATCGACGATGACCGAACGTCATTCACCCATCGACGCGGCGACGTTGAAACGCGTCCATACGCTGATCGAGAGCGGCCGGGCGCGGGGAAAAATCGTGCTTGAAGGGTTCGCCCCACAGGCCTGACGACGCGCCGGTATCAGTAGGCTTCAACGATCTCGCCGTGGCGCGCGCAAGTCGCTGCGGCGAGATCGACGAAAACCTGGGTGATCGCTTCCGGCGCTGGATAGCGCAGGGGGTCTTCTCCAGGAAAGGCCTGAGCCCGCATGCGAGTCCGGACGATGCCCGGATCGACAAGATTGACCTTGAGGGTGCCGATGCTGGCAACTTCCGCTGCCCAGGTCTTGGCCATCGTTTCAAGAGCGGCCTTGCTGGCGGCGTAGGCTCCCCAGTAGGGTGGCGTCTCGCGGGCGACCCTGGATGTGACGAAAATCGCGCGTCCGGCGTCGGACTGGCGCATCAGCGCGTCGAAACTGCGAATCAGCCGCCAGTTGGCAGTGACATTGACGGCCATCACTTCGGCCCAGTCCTTGATGGCGAAATGTCCGACCGGGCTTAGGCCTCCGAGAACGGCGGCATTGCCGACAAGGATGTCGAGGCGGCCGAAACGCTGATAAAGGGAAAGACCCATCTGATCGATGGCATCGGCATTGCGCAGGTCGAGCGTGACCAGGGTTGCCTCGCCGCCATCCTTGCGAATTTCGTCATCGACCTCTTCCAGCGCGCCTTGTGTGCGGGCCAGCAGAATGACATGAGCCCCTTCGGCGGAAAACCGTTTGGCGACGGCCGCACCAATCCCCCGAGACGCCCCGGTCACCAGGGCCAAGCGTCCGGCCAGAGGCTTCTCTGCCATACCGGTCAGCGACCTTCGGTCATCGAGGTCAGGCTGACCTGATCTTGACCGCCGGCCTGGTCGGCCAGCGACACAGGGTAGTCGCCGGTAAAACAGGCGTCGCAGAACTGCGGCTGTTTGGTGTTGCGCTTGGCTTCGCCGACCGCACGGTAAAGACCGTCGAGAGAAATAAAAGCCAGTGAATCGACGCCGATCAGCTTGGCCATTTCGGCGACGTCGTGGTTGAATGCCAGCAGTTTTTCCCGTTCAGGCGTGTCGATGCCGTAGAAGCAGGAATGAGTCGTCGGCGGCGAGGAAATGCGCATATGCACTTCCGTGGCCCCGGCTTGGCGGACCATTTCAACGATCTTGGTCGAAGTGGTGCCGCGGACGATCGAATCATCGACCAGAATCACCCGCTTGCCGGCAATATGGGCACGATTGGCGTTGTGCTTCAGCTTGACGCCGAGATGGCGGATGGTGTCGGTCGGCTCGATGAAAGTGCGTCCGACGTAATGGTTGCGGATGATCCCCAATTCGAACGGGATATTGGCTGCCGAGGCGTAACCGAGCGCTGCCGGAACGCCGGAGTCGGGTACCGGAATCACCACATCGGCGTCGACCCCGCTTTCGGTGGCCAGTTCGCGGCCAATCTGCTTGCGGACTTCGTAGACGCTGGTTCCTTCCATCACGCTGTCGGGTCTGGCGAAATAGATGTACTCGAAGATACAGAAGCGGCGGTCGGCCTTGGCGAAGGGCTTGATGCTCCGCAGGCCGGTCTCGTCGAGAATGATGACTTCGCCCGGTTCGACGTCGCGGACGAACTCGGCGCCGACGATGTCGAGCGCACAGGTCTCCGAAGCGATGATCCAGGCGCCGCTCGGCAGGCGGCCCAGCACCAGAGGTCTGATTCCCAACGGGTCGCGGACGCCGATTACAGAGCTCTGCGTCAGGACCACCAGCGAATAGGCGCCTTCGACCTGCCGAAGAGCATCGATCATCCGCTCCTCGACCGTCGAATAGAGGCTGATGGCGATCAGATGAACGATGACCTCGGTGTCGGTCGTCGACTGAAACAGGCAACCACGGCGCACCAGTTGTTTGCGAATGGTCAAAGCGTTGGTGAGGTTGCCGTTGTGGCCGATGGCCAGACCGCCGAATTCGAAATCGGCAAACAGCGGCTGCACATTGCGCAACATGGTCTCGCCGGTGGTCGAATAGCGGACATGACCGATGGCCATATGGCCGTGCAGCGTCTTCATCACCGCTTCGGAGCTGAAGTTGTCGGCGACATGGCCCGGGCCGCGGTGGCTGTGGAAATGCTCGCCGTCGAAAGCGACGATGCCGGCGGCCTCCTGGCCGCGATGCTGGAGGGCGTGGAGGCCAAGAGCGGTGTGGGAAGCCGCATCGGGATGACCATAGATACCGAACACGCCGCATTCCTCATGCAGGTGGTCGTCGTCGAAGGGATTGGTGGTGAGCATGGGGACGGCGAACTCCTGCTACTTGCCAGTCGTCGTTTCGATCAGCCGTTCGAGACTGTGGCTGTCATAGGCGGGTTGTTTATCGTTTTGCGGCTGGTCGGCCGACTTCGGTTTCGGCGTCGCCAAACGATCGTACATTTCTTTGGCCTGTTGCGCCTGATTGACCGCGTTGGCGGCGTCCTTGGCGGAGTCCTCGACCCCTCGCAGGTAAGCCGGCACCAGCGATTGAATCATCTGTGCGCCAGCAGCGAGCAGCGGCCGCGTCTTGGCCGAGGTCAACAGCTGCGGTTCGTTCGGGGCCATCAGTTTGGTGACAACCATGAAGCAAAGGCTGGCCAGAACCAGACCCCGCACCAGGCCGAAGGCGAAACCAAGCGAGCGGTCGACCGAGCTGACCGCGCTTCTCTGCACGCGGCGCGAGACGGCATGCGTGAGCAGCGAGCAGAGCAGCAGGGCTACCAGGAATATAGCGACGCCGCCGGCAATGTCAGCCAGCGTCGGGCTGGAAATATATTGATGGACATAGGGGCGGACCAGCGGCACGCCCCAAAGGGCGGCAAGCGCGGCCGCGATCCAGCCTGCCATGGCCAGGACCTCGTAGACGAAGCCGCGCATCAGGGCGAACACCCCCGACAGCAGCAGCACGACGACAACCCCTATGTCGACAATGTTCACGGTTTTCTATCCCGTCATGACTTAAGCCTTGCCGCCGGGGCGGAACAAGGACACCAAATCCTGCACATGCCCAATGCGCCGGATACCGATCGTTCCCTCGCCGGATGCAGCTCTTGCCGCTTTCGTCCGGTTTGCGGCCTGGCGTCGTACCACCGGCACCAGAGCCTGGGCAAATCCTAGCTTGGTCGCCTCCTTGAGGCGTCCGTCCATCTGACTGACGGCGCGAACCTCGCCCGACAGGCCGATCTCGCCAAAGACCACCATGTCCGCTTCGACCGGAATGTCGTTGGCCGAAGACAAGAGAGCCGCGGCAACGGCAAGGTCGGCAGCCGGCTCGCTGATCCGAAGGCCACCGGCGACGTTCAAATAAACGTCATTTCCGGCCAAGGCAAGACCACAACGCGCATCGAGCACCGCCAAAATCATCGCCAGCCGTCCGCTGTCCCAGCCGATGACCGCGCGGCGCGGCGTTCCAAGGGCGCTGGGCGCCACCAGCGCCTGAATTTCCACCAGCATCGGCCGGCTTCCCTCGATGCCGGCAAACACGCAAGACCCGCTGACATTGCCGCGTCGCTCGGCCAAGAACAGCGCCGATGGATTGGCCACGCCGGTCAGTCCGGCATCGCTCATTTCGAAAACACCGATCTCGTCGGTGGCTCCGAAGCGGTTCTTGACCGAACGGAGAATCCGGAAGGGATGGCCCCGCTCGCCTTCGAAATAGAGCACCGTGTCGACCATATGCTCCAGCACACGAGGGCCGGCGATCTGTCCGTCCTTCGTCACGTGGCCGACCAGGAACAAGGTGAAGCCGCGCCGTTTGGCCAGGCGGATCAGTTCGCTGGCGCAACTGCGCACCTGGGCAACCGTTCCCGGAGCCGAATCCAGGCTGTCGAGATACATGGTCTGGATCGAATCGATGACCACGACGGCGGGCGGTTCGCCGTGATCGAGGCTGGCCACGATATCGCGCAGCGCCGTGGCGGCCGCCAGATGGACCGGTGCGCCATGCAGGCCAAGTCTTCGGGCCCGAAGACGTACCTGTTCGATCGCCTCCTCGCCAGAGATGTAGACGCATTCGGCCTGGGCCGCCAGGGCGGCCACCGCCTGCAGAAGCAATGTCGACTTGCCGATGCCGGGATCGCCGCCGACCAGCAATGCGGATCCAGCGACCAGGCCGCCGCCGCAGACGCGGTCCAATTCGGCGATGCCCGTCAGCCGCCGGGGCGGCGGCTCCGATCCTCCGTCGAGACCGACGAAGTCGATCTGCCGGCCGGCCTTGCCGCCTCCCAGACCTTTGGGCACCTGTTCGGGCGGGGTCTCTTCGACGATGGAATTCCATGCGTTGCAAGCCTCGCATTTACCTGCCCAGCGGACATAGGAGGCGCCGCATTCCTGACAGACATAGCGCGAAGACACTCTAGCCAAGGATCACCCGTTGCACAGACGTATCGTTACGACTTTGAACCAAGACGCCACAGCTCATCATGGACACATGAGAATCGGGCGGAATCACGGCACGGTTCCGCGATTTTTCGACGCGGCGTGTCATTGCGTCATGGTTTAACGTCGCAATTCCATCTTGATCGGCCCATCGGCGCGGCCATGGATGAACTGGTCGACATAAGCACTGTCGGAACGGTCGACATCGGCAGTCCGTCCGACCCAGATCAATTTTCCATGGTAGAGCATGGCCATGCGATCGCTGATCTTGCGGGCCGAATGCATGTCATGGGTGATCGACACGGCGGTCGCCCCCAATTCCTTGACGCATTTGACGATCAGATCATTGATCACGTCGGCCATGATCGGGTCGAGGCCGGTGGTCGGTTCGTCAAAAAAGATGATCTCGGGTTCGGCGGCGATAGCCCGCGCCAGCGCGACGCGCTTTTGCATGCCGCCCGACAGTTCCGCCGGCGAAAGCTTGGCGACGTCGGCACCCAGACCGACTTGATAGAGTTTCTCGATGGCCTTGTCGTGGGCTTTCCTGCGGTCCATGCGCAAGCCCTGGATCAATCCGAAAGCGACATTTTCCCAGACCGAGAGCGAATCGAACAGCGCGGCGCCCTGGAACAGCATCCCGAACTTCTTCAGGACGCGCTCACGGTCGCGGGCCGCCATGCCGACGGTTTCCTCGCCATCGACCAGGATGCTGCCCTGATCCGGGCGCATCAGGCCCAGGATGCATTTCAGCATCACCGATTTGCCGGTTCCCGATCCACCGATGACGACGAAGGATTCGCCGGCCGCGATGTCCACAGTCACGCCGTCGAGAACAGACTTTGAACCGAAGCTCTTGTGGACGTCGACGAGCTGGATTTTGGCTTGCGCGGTCATTTGTTGAAGAACAGCGCTGTGAGGATGTAGTTCGAGGTGAGGATCAGGATCGATGCCGACACCACGGCATTGGTGGTGGCCTGGCCGACGCCCTGCGCCCCGCCGCGCGAGTGATAGCCGTTGTAACAGCCCATCAGGGAAATGACGAAGCCGAAGACCGAGGCTTTGACCAGGCCCGAGATCACGTCGATCGGCTTCAGATACTCCCAACTGCTGTGAAGATAGGTCGCCGGATTGTAGCCCAGCTGGTAGACGCCGACCAGAAAGCCGCCGAAGACGCCGATGATGTCGGCGACCAGCACCAGGCAGGGCAGCATCAAGAGGCCGGCGATGATGCGCGGGGCTACCAGATATTTGAACGGATTGGTCGACAGGGTGACCAGGGCATCGACTTGCTCGGTCACCTGCATCGTGCCGATTTCGGCAGCCATGGCGGCGCCGATGCGGCCGGCGACCATCAGTCCGGCAAGCACCGGTCCCAATTCCCGCGTCACCGACAGCACGACGACCGTGGCCACGGCGCCTTCGGCCGAGAAGCGGGCAAAACCGGTGTGGCTTTGCAGGGCCAGCACCATGCCGGTGAAGATGGCGGTCAGGCCGACCACCGGCAGCGAAAAATAGCCGATTTCCATCATCTGCCGGCCGATCAGGCGATGATAGATTGGCGGGCGCACGCAGTGGGACAGGGCAACAACGGTAAACACCGACAAGCGTCCCGTGTGCTCAAGGAAACCGAGGAAGACCCGTCCGACGGCGGCAAGGAAATTCATGACCGAGAACCACCCAGATAGTGCCGATGATAGCGGTTTCCCAGGGCGGTGAGGATTTCGTAACCTATCGTGCCGGCCGCCTTGCCGACATCATCGAGGCTGTTGCCCTGGCCAATCAGGTTGATCATGGCTCCGGATTTCGCCAGTCCGGCGGGCAGGCCGGTGACGTCGAAGACCACCAGATCCATCGACACGCGTCCAACCAGCGGCACTCGGTGTTCTCCCAGATATCCCCAGCCGCAATTGCCCAGGGTCCGAAACAGCCCGTCGGCATAACCAACGCCAACGGTAGCCAGTTTGCCTCGCCGGTCAGCGCGGTGCGTCGCACCATAACCAACGCATTCTCCGGCGTCAATGTCACGGACCTGAAGAATCCTGGCGTCAAGACGGACAACCGGTGTCATCGGGTTGGGGCCTTGATCGTTCGGCCGCAGGCCATAGAGCGCGGCGCCCGGCCGGCACCAGTCGGCATGCCATTCCGGCCCCAGGAAAATGCCCGACGAGGCCGACAGGCTGCCGGGGATTCCTGGAAAGAGGGCTCGGGCCGCACGGAAGGCGACAAGCTGCTGGCGGTTCATCGGATGAGCGACGTCGTCGGCACAGGCCAGATGGCTCATCACCAGGACCGGCGCGATGGCGGCCATGGTATCGCCGTCCTCGGCCAGGCTCTCGGCCTCGGCGTAACGCAGGCCGAGGCGGGACATGCCGGTATCGACATGCAAGACCGACGGCAGACTGCGACCACGGTTGTGAGCCAGGTCGCGCCAGAGATCGACCTGATCGCGCGAATTGAGCACGGGCAGTAAGCCGGCCTCGAGAAAATCCTCCTCGCAGCCGGGCAGCGGCCCGCTGAGAACGGCGATGTCGGCCTGCCCAAGCAGCGGACGCAGGGCCAGTCCCTCGTCCAAAGTCGCGACGAAGAAACGATTGCAGCCGGCGGCCAGCAGGGCAGGTGCGATCGCCGCCGCCCCCAGTCCGTAGGAATCGCCTTTGACGACGGCGGCGGCCCGGGCGCCCGGAGACACGCGGGCGTCGAGAAAGCGCCAGTTGGCGATGATCGCGTCGAGATCGATGGTAAGGATTGCCCCGGCGCGTTGCGAGGCATCGGTCATGATGGTGTGGTCATTCGGTGGGAGTCTCGGTTCCATGCCAGTTGTCTAGGTCTCCGAAGCGGGTGTACTGGCCATCGAAGAACAGTCGGACGGAGCCGACTGGACCGTGGCGTTGCTTGGCGATGATCGCTTCGGCCGTGTTAAAGACTTCGGAACAGCGCTTCTGCCAGTCGGCGTAGCGGGTGTTGAATTTTTCCTCGCTCTCCTCGGGGCGGCGGCCGGGTTCGGCGCGTTCCAGATAGTATTGTTCGCGGAAAACGAACATGACGACGTCGGCGTCCTGTTCGATCGATCCGGATTCACGCAGATCGGAGAGCAAGGGGCGTTTGTCCTCACGGCTCTCGACCTGACGGGAAAGCTGGGACAGGGCCAGGACCGGGATATTCAACTCCTTGGCCAGTGCCTTCAGGCTGCGGGTGATGTCCGAAATTTCCTGGACGCGGTTTTCCACCCGCTTGCCGGTGGTGCCGGCCAGCAGTTGCAGATAATCGATGACGACCATGCCGAGGCCATGGGTCCTGGCCAGCCGCCGGGACCGGGTTCGCACCGCCGAGACCGACAGCGCCGGTGTGTCGTCAATGTAGAGCGGCAGTTGGTGCAGTTCCTGGGATGCGATGACCAGGCGCTCGAATTCCTCGTGCGTGAGTTCGCCCTGCCGGATTTTGTTCGACGGAATCTCGGCGCGGTCGGCCAGAATTCGCGTTGCCAGCTGTTCGGCCGACATTTCGAGCGAGAAGAAAGCGACCAGCGCTCCGTCGACCACTTTCTTTTCGCCGTCCGGCAGTTCTTCCATTCGAAAGGCCTTGGCGGCATTGAAGGCGATATTGGTGGCGAGCGCCGTCTTGCCCATTGATGGCCGTCCGGCCAGGATCAATAGATCCGAGGAATGCAGACCGCCCAGCTTCTGGTCGAGATCGCGAAGACCCGTGGTGACGCCGGAAAGCTTGCCTTCCCGCTTGTGAGCCTCCTCGGCCTGGGTGATCGCCTCAAGCAGCGCATGGCGGAATTCCTTCAGTCCGCCATCGCTTTGGCCAGCGGTGGCCAAATCGAACAATTTCTTCTCGGCGGTCTCGATCTGGCCCTTGGCGTCGCTGTCCACGTCGGTTTCGAACGCGTCATTGACCATATCTTCGCCGACGGCGATCAGTTCCCGACGCAAATGCAGGTCGAAAACCAAGCGCCCATAATCCTCGGCATTGATGATGGTGGCGGCCGAAGCCGCCAGCTGGGCGAGATAGGCGTCGCCCCCCAGTTCCTGCAGGCCGGTATCAGACGCGAGGAATGTCTTGAGGGTGACGGGATTGGCGATCTGGTTTCTTGAGGCGAGGAGCTGGCAGGCAGCGTAGATGCGACCGTGGACAGGGTCGGCGAAATGCTCGGCCTGCAGAAATTCGCCGACCCGCTCCAGAGCGCGATTGTTCATCAAAATCGCGCCCAGCAAAGCTTGTTCGGCCTCGTAGTTGAGCGGGGGCGTACGAGGAATGACGTCGTCTTGCGACGCCAGGGCGGAGGTTACCGGTTTCAGCATGGTTCCATGCTAACAGATGACGGCGTGTCCCGGCAGCGGGAAACGAGGCCGCGGGGTGTGAAAGCTGGGGATAGACGGCCTGTTAACTATGGGGATAACTCTGTTTCGCCGGTCACCATGTAATCCCTGGTTGCAGGTACCACAAAGGGTTGGCGAGAGAACTGCATCTGCCAGGTCATCAGGCCCTGCCGGCGGAAGGCGCTCTCCGAGCCGGCGAGATAAAGCTCCCACATCCGGCAGAAGCGCTCGTCATAGATGGCGGCCACTTTGGCCCGCTGTTCGTTGAAACGGTTCCGCCAGTGGCGCAAGGTTTCGGCGTAGTGGGTCGGTCGCAGGATCTCGATATCGGTGGCGACCAGACCGCTTTTCTCGATCGCGCTGGTTACTTCCGACAGGGCCGGGCAATAGCCGCCCGGAAAGATGTATTTGCGAATCCAGGCGTTGGTCACACCTGATCCGTAGCTGCGGCCGATCGAGTGCAGCAGGGCTATTCCCTTGTCTGTCAGCAGATCCCCCGCTCGCCGGAAAAAGGTACCGTATTGTCCGACCCCGACATGTTCGAACATGCCGACCGAGACTATGCGGTCGAATTGGCCGGAAATCTGCCGATAATCGGCCAGCATAAACTTTACGCGATGGGAGAGCTGCGCTTCTTCGGCACGTTGTCTGGCGATCGCCAATTGGTGCTCGGACAAGGTGATGCCCGTGACTTCGACGTCGGCGTGGCGGGCGATGCTGAGTGCCAGGCCTCCCCAACCGCAGCCGATGTCGAGTACCTTTTGTCCGGACCGGAGCAGCAGCTTGGAGATGATATGCTGCTTCTTGGCGGTCTGCGCCTCTTCCAGGGTCATCTCCGGATTGGCGAAATAGGCGCAGGAATATTGGCGATCGGCGTCGAGGAAAAGCGCGTAGAAATCGTCCGATAAGTCATAATGGTGGGCGACGTTGCGCCGGCTGGCCTTCACCGGGTTCCATTGCTGCAGATAGCGGAGCACGAAGGAAAGGCGTTCCTGGAGGGCGAAACGGGGGTTAATCAACCGCGTATTCTCGTCGACCAGGGCAAGAAAATCATCCAGCGAACCTTCTTCGATGGTCAGAGTGCCATCCATGAAAGCTTCGCCGAAAGCAACCGCCGGCTGCAGCGCCAACCGCCAATGGAGGCGGCGATCACGCAGGCGAATGGTAACAGGGGGGATGTCCGGCAGAAGAGTTCCGCCGAAAATGTGAGGTCGTCCGGACGCGTCGATTACCGTCAGGCGACCATGACGCACCAGATGGCGCATTAAGGGCACGAACAACAGCATGACGGTTTTAACATAGGCAGGACCATGATCCTGCGCCAGCCCTCAAATGGGCTCGCCCATAAAAAAATGACGGCTGCGCCCTCCCGTTACACGGGAGAGCGCACCATCCGTCAGGCAAATGGGCGTTGGACAGGCCTGGTGTCAGGCCTCGGCAGTGTCGTCCACCTGCTCGGAGGCTTCCTCGGCTTCAGCCTCGTCCGCCACAACCTCTTCCTCTTCAGCGACCTCGGCTGCCGCCTCGGCATGCGACCGGGCAGCACGTTCGGCCTCTTCCTGCGACCGGGCCACCGTGACTTTAACGTTCACGGCGACTTCCGGATGCAGAGACACCCGCACTTGCGATGTCCCGATGCTCTTGATCGGGTGGGCCAGCGCAACCTGCCGGCGTTCGATGCCGAAGCCGGCTTCCTTGATGGCATCGGCAACGTCACGGCCGGTGACCGAACCATAAAGCATGCCGCCTTCACCAGCCTGACGAATGATCAGGATGGCCAAGCCGTCGAGCTTGACGGCGACGGCCGCAGCTTCCTCACGGCGCTGCAGGTTCTGAGCTTCAAGCTGAACCCGCTGCGACGCGAACCTGGTCTGGTTCTCTTTGGTGTTCCGCAGAGCTTTCTTCTGCGGCAACAGATAATTGCGGGCAAAACCCGGCTTCACCTTCACGGTGTCGCCCATCTGGCCCAGCTTTTCGATTCGCTCAAGCAGGATGACTTCCATCACTTCTCCTCCTGGCTGCTCTCGACCTGACGTCGACGCAGCCTCGTCCAATGCCTAACTAATCCCAGTCCCGCTACGGCCACCAACGACCAGCCGAACATGACAAAAAACACCACATAGAACAACGCAAGCAAGACGCCCCTGTTGGGGCGTCCCCGCAACGTTCGATGCACCACCGTCAACCCGGCTAACGTTTGCGGCACTATCAGAATTACCGCGGCGTTTCGCGCCAGGTAACCAACGTTGCCGCCAATCGTCACACCAACCAGGACGGCCACTGCCAAAATCGCCAGCGACCAGAGCGGAAGCTCCATTTCGGCGTAGGCCGGTGTCGGCCGCGATGCTTGACCGGCCTTGGCGACGATCCATTGCGCCAACAAGCCGTTCAGCACCACCATAAGCAACCAACCGCATCCCAGCATTGCCGGGAACAAGGCTGACCACAGGGCGATCGCACCACTGCGCATGTCAGGCGGCGCCTGGGGGGCAACCTGATCGAGAACCTGCGTCACATAGGCGCGGGCCTGATCTTCGAACCCTGTCCCTTGCGCTGCCGTCAAAGACGTACCGGCAACCACCACGACCACGGCTACCAGCGCCAGCCACGCCAGCAGCGAGCCTACCGGATGCCATTCGGTCCTGCCGTCAGCGGCTTGACGCCGCCGCAGAACGACGGGAACCAGAATGCCGGTCGGCAAGAGTGTCGTCGCGGCAAACGCCAGGGCTCCCGAAGGAGCCACGACGGCCACCGCGACCAAAGCCACGGCAGCGGCCAACAACGCCTGCCAAAGACCTCGGCTGAAGCCGATCATGACCAGCGGAAGAGGCATCAGATAGGCCAGCAAAACGCCCATTCCCCCACCGGTCAGAACCGAGAGGAAAACCAGCGCGCTGGCCAAACCCGCCGCAACCGACAGGCCAAGGTCCTTGGACATGCAGTCCCCCAGGACGGCTGTACGGTCCTCCGGCACTCCGGACGACCGTAACGCAGGCCTTTTTACTTCACCACGTAGGGCAGCAGACCAAGAAAACGTGCACGCTTGATGGCGCGGGCCAACTCGCGTTGCTTCTTGGCCGACACGGCGGTGATCCGGCTCGGCACGATCTTGCCGCGCTCGGAAATGAAACGCTGCAGCAGCTTAACGTCTTTGTAATCGATCTTCGGCGCGCCCTCACCCGAAAACGGGCAGGTCTTGCGGCGGCGGAAGAACGGACGCCGCGGTGCGGCGCCAGCAGCCGGACGGGCGGAACCGGTCGCGTGAGTTTCGGTTTTCATGCCTCACCTCCCTCGGTCGGACGGGGCGAACGGCTGTAGCCGTTGTCGCGGCCATAACCACCTTCGCGGCGCGGCGGACGATCGTCGCCATCACGGCGCGGGCGATCATCACGCTGATTTTTGCTCTGCATCACGGCGGACGGAACTTCTTCCAGTTCCTCGACGCGAACCGACAGATAACGCAAGACGTCTTCGTTGATCGACATCTGGCGCTCGAACTCCTTCACGGCGGGAGCGGGAGCATCGACGTTGAACAGGACGTAATGGCCCTTGCGGTTCTTTTTGATGCGGTAGGCGATGTTGCGCAGGCCCCAATATTCACGCTTGGTGACCGTGCCGCCCTGAGCGGTGAGGATATTATTCAGTTCATCGGCCAGGGTTTCCACCTGCGGGGTGGCCAGATCCTGGCGTGCGATGAACACGCATTCGTAAAGCGACATTCAAGCACTCCTTATGGCTTGTCTCTTCTCATCGCCCCCCATGTCACGGGCGCGCGAGCATAGCCGGCACCATGCCGGCAAGGAGCAAGAAGGCGCGCAATATACACTAATCCGTTTGGGGTGCAAGCGAAGCGTCAAGCCCCTAACGGACCTCGAGAACGGCCGGGTTGACGAGGTTGGCGGGATGCCCGGCCGCAAAGGCGAGAATATTCACGAAGGCCTTGCTGAAATAGAGCTCGTAGCTGCCGCGTTCCACATAACCGATGTGCGGCGTGCAAAGAACGTTGGGAAGCGACAAAAGCGGGTGATGCGGGTCGTAAAGCGGTTCGTCGTCGAAAACGTCGAGCGCCGCGCCGCCGGGCCGGCCGGCGGCCAGCGCCGCCTCCAGCGCGCCTCGGGCGATCAGTCCGGCGCGGCTGGTATTGACGAACAGGGCCGACTTTTTCATTCGCGCGAAGTCGGCTGCACTGATGGCCCCCGCGGTTTCCGCGACCAACCGAAGATGGATGGTGAGCACGTCGGAGCTTTCAAAAAGCGCGTCGCGGCTGGAAAAGGTCGCGAAACCATCGCGGGTGGCCAGGGCCCGAGACTCGTCGCGTCCCCAGATCATTACCTCCATGCCGAAGACGCGGCCGAACTGTGCGATCATCCGTCCAATTTTGCCATAGCCCCAAATTCCCAACGTCTGTCCATGGACGCTTTCACCAAAGGTGGTTTGCCAACGTCCGTGGCGAAGATCATTGGCCGCGGTGACGATCTGGCGTTTCGCCGCGAGAATCAGCGCCCATGTCAGTTCGGCCGGAGCAGTGGGCGAGCCAGAGCCTTCGAGGACCGCGACGCCTCGTTCGGTACAGGCGGCGACGTCGATATGCGGGGCGATCTTGCCGGTTTGACTGATGCATTTCAGCCGTGGCGCCCGACGGAGAAAGTCTGCGTCGATGCGGGTGCGTTCCCGGATCGGTACGATGGCTTCGGCGGCGGCAATCTCTTCGTCGGCCGACGGATCGCGCGCGAGGTCGCCCAGAATGCGAACCCGATGCCCCTCCAGGAGCCCGAGGCAGTTGAGACCGGCAACCGCATGCTGGTAGTCGTCAGGAATCAAGATGTTCACGCGAACCCCCTTGTCGACTGCCCGGATCGCCCAAGATAGATCCTGCCCGGCCACCAGGCGAAGGAAACCGTCGTCAGCCGCCGGTTTCCTTCGATTGCCATCTAATTTGGGGTGCCTGGAGGGAGCATCAAGATCGGGTTGACGATCCTGCGGGCTTGACACGGTGGGGGTGAGCGCTATTCCTTGTCGCCAATTTTTCGAAGGGGGCAATATGTCGCGTGCAGTCGTCTTTCCGGGACAAGGGTCGCAAGCCGTCGGTATGGGGCATGCGCTCGCCGAGGCTTTTTCCATCGCCCGCGACGTGTTCGGTGAAGTCGACGAGGCGCTGAAGCAGAAATTGTCGAGGCTGATGTGGGACGGGCCCGAGAGCGAGCTGGTGCTGACCGAGAACGCCCAGCCGGCGTTGATGGCGGTCAGTCTTGCCGTCGTCCGGGTTCTCGAGCAACAGGGGAACTGGAAGATCGGCGAGAAGGCGGCGATGGTCGCCGGCCACAGCCTCGGCGAATATTCAGCCCTGGCGGCAGCGGGAACCTTCAGTCTGGCCGATACCGCGCGGCTGCTTAAAACGCGGGGATTGGCCATGCAAAAGGCCGTGCCCGTCGGTCAGGGCGCCATGGCGGCGCTGCTCGGCGTCGAAATCGACCAGGCTCGCGAGATCGCCCGGGAAGCGGCCGAAAAAGATGTCTGCGAGGCGGCCAACGACAATGCACCCGGGCAAGTGGTGGTCAGCGGAACGAAGGTCGCGGTTGAACGCGCCATGGCCATCTTCGCCGCCAGAGGCTTCAAGCGCTCCATCCTGCTGCCCGTTTCAGCACCTTTCCATTGCGCACTCATGCAGCCGGCTGCCGACGTGATGGCCGACGCTCTGTCCCATGTCGCCATGCAGGCGCCAGTGGTTCCGCTGATTGCCAATGTGACGGCGAGCCCGACCCGCGACCCGGAGGAAATTCGCAAGCTGTTGGTGGCGCAGGTCACCGGCACGGTTCGTTGGCGCGAGAGCGTCCTGGCGATGAAGGCCGCCGGGGTCGATAATCTTGTCGAGATGGGGGCCGGAAAAGTGCTGTCCGGCTTGACCAAGCGCATCGACAAGGATATTTCCGCCGTCTCGTTGCAAACGCCGGCCGACATCGAAGCTTTTCTCAAGGCCTGATTAAGGGAGCGTCTCAGTCATGTTTGATTTGACCGGCAGGACGGCCCTGGTTACCGGGGCTTCCGGCGATATCGGGGGGGCGATCGCGCGAGCCCTCGCAGCTCAGGGAGCCATCGTGGCGGTGTCGGGAACCCGGCGCGAGGCTCTCGAGGCACTGGCCAGCGAGCTCGGGGAAAAGACCCAGGTCGTCACCTGCAATTTGACTGATCCGCAATCCGTCGAACAGTTGGCCAAGGCCGCCGAGGCGGCCTTGGGATCACTCGACATTTTGGTCAACAATGCCGGCGTGACGCGCGACGGTCTGGTGTTGCGCATGAAGGACGAGGACTGGCAGACGGTTCTCGACGTCAATCTCAGCGCCGCCTTCCGGCTGTCCCGTGCGGCGGTCAAAGGCATGATGAAGCGCCGTTTCGGCCGCATCATCAATATCACCTCGATCGTCGGCGTGACCGGAAATCCCGGACAAGTCAATTATGCGGCCTCGAAGGCCGGACTGATCGGCATGTCGAAAGCCCTGGCCCAGGAAGTCGGGTCACGCGGGATTACGGTCAACTGTATCGCGCCGGGTTTTATAACGTCGGCGATGACCGATGTGCTGACCGCCGATCAGAAGTCCAAACTGCTCGCGGGTATTCCCTTGGGAAGAATGGGGGATCCCGCGGAGGTCGCCGCCGCGTCGGTCTATCTGGCCAGCGTCGAGGCCGCCTACGTCACCGGCCAGACAATTCATGTCAATGGCGGTATGGCAATGATATAAGGAATCGTGGGCTGTTTCGGATGCTCGCCTCGGTGCTAGTCAGCCCGAAAAAAGTGTGCTACGAAACGGCTCTTTTTTCCGGACGGGGGGGGATCGGCTAACCTCGACCGCCTAAGTCCCAAGTTCCTGCCCAACTGAGATTTTCGAGGGGTTTTACAAATGTCTGATGTCGCCGAGCGGGTTAAGAAGATTGTTGTCGAGCACCTGGGCGTCGAGGAGTCCAAGGTCACCGAGACCGCCAGCTTCATCGACGATCTGGGTGCCGACAGCCTGGATACCGTCGAACTGGTGATGGCTTTCGAAGAAGAATTCGGGTGTGAAATCCCCGATGACGCCGCCGAAAAGATTTTGACGGTGAAAGACGCCATCGACTTCATTCAGTCGCATAGTTAAGGCGGCTTTGCCGCGCTGACCGCCCAGGTTGGTTGGCGCGGATGTTCTCTTTTCGCAACAGATAAGCGGAACACATGAGACGAGTTGTCATCACCGGGCTCGGGATGGTCACGCCGCTTGGTGTGGGCGTCGCGGCCAACTGGGATCGCCTGACGAAGAGCGAATCCGGTCTCCGGACCATCGAAGGGTTCGATATTTCCGACCTTCCGGCGAAGGTTGCCGGACAGGTACCGACAGGCACAGGGTCGCCACATCTGTTCAATCCGGATGATGTTGCCTCGCCCAAGGACCGTCGCCGCATGGACGATTTCATCGTTTATGCTCTTTGCGCGGCCTCCGAGGCGATCGCCGATTCGGGCTGGAAACCGGAATCGGACGAGGACCGGGAAAAGACCGGCGTGATGATCGGCTCCGGCATCGGAGGACTCCCGGCCATTGCGTCGGGGGCGCTGGTGCTGAAGGAAGGCGGTCCGCGGAGACTTTCGCCCTTCTTCATTCCTGCCAGTTTGATCAACCTGGCCTCTGGCCATGTCTCGATCAAATACGGTTTCAAGGGGCCGAATCATGCCGTGGTTACCGCTTGCTCGACCGGGGCGCATGCCATCGGCGATGCGTCGCGGTTGATCATGTTCGAGGACGCCGACGTGATGGTCGCGGGCGGAACCGAGGCGGCGGTCTGCCGCTTGGGTGTCGCCGGCTTTGCCGCCGCGCGGGCGCTGTCGACCGGTTTCAACGATACGCCTTCCAAGGCGTCGCGACCCTGGGATAAGGATCGCGACGGTTTTGTCATGGGAGAAGGGGCCGGCGTGGTGGTGCTTGAGGAATTCGAGCATGCCAAGAAGCGCGGGGCCAAGATCTACGGCGAAATCATCGGTTATGGCATGTCGGGTGACGCCCATCACATCACGGCTCCGGCTGAAGATGGCGATGGCGCCTTCCGTGCGATGCGGGCCGCGGTCAAGCGGGCTGGTATCTCCCTCGATGAGGTCGATTATGTGAACGCCCATGGGACGTCCACGCAGCTTGGCGACGCAATCGAACTTGGGGCGGTCAAACGGTTGTTTGGCGATCATGCCTACAAGCTGTCGATGTCCTCGACCAAGTCGGCCATCGGTCATCTGCTTGGCGCGGCCGGAAGTGTCGAAGCCATCTATTCGCTTTTGGCGATCAACCACGGACTTGTTCCGCCGACCCTCAATCTCGACAATCCGTCCGAGGGATGCGACATCGATTTGGTGCCGCACGTGGCGAAGGAGCGTAAGGTGCGGGTTGCACTCTCGAACTCCTTTGGCTTTGGCGGTACGAACGCATCGTTGATCTTCAGGGCAGTCTGATGACCAGATGACGCGCTGGCCCATCCGACTCCTTCTCGTCCTGACCGTCCTATTGGTCGCATTGGGCGGGGTGTATTGGTGGGCTCGCGCGAAGACAACCGAACCGGGGCCGGCCGAAAGGCCGGCCACCGTGGTTGTTCCCAAAGGAATATCCTCGTCCGATATTGGATCCTTGCTGAAAGAAGCCGGGATTATCGAGCATCCCTGGCTGTTCGTCGTCGCCAGTCGCCTGGATGGCCGGCCGGTTCTGCAGGCTGGTGAATACAGCTTCGCCGCCCATGTCAGCGTCGCCGGTATCGTCGATATGATGCGTCGCGGTCAGACCGTGATTCATAAGTTGACCGTCGCGGAAGGCTTGACCGTCTATCAGATCCTTGCCCAGTTGCGGCAAGCAGGCAGTTTGGTCGGGAACACCGGGCAACCCCCCGAGGATGGCAGCCTTTTGCCGCAAACCTATTTCTTTTCCTACGGCGACACGCGGGAATCCTTGTTGCTTCGCATGACCCATGCAATGAACGAGGCAATCGATGAATTGTGGCCGGCCCGTTCTCCTGACGTCGGACTTGCCAACAAGGTTGACGCGATCATCCTGGCATCGATCGTCGAACGGGAAACGGCGATTTCCGAAGAGCGCCCCCATGTCGCGGCGGTGTTTCTCAACCGTCTCAAGTCGCACATGAAGCTGCAATCCGATCCGACGGTGATTTACGCCATCAGCAATGGCGAAGGGGTCCTCGACCGCCCTCTGGGGCACGACGATCTGGCGTTCAAAAGCCCCTACAACACCTATCTGGTGGATGGCCTGCCCGTCGGTCCGATTTGTAATCCGGGGCGGGCCAGCCTCGCCGCGGTCCTCCATCCGGCGGCGAGCGACGACCTCTATTTTGTTGCCGATGGATCCGGCGGCCATGTCTTTTCCAGGTCACTTGCCGAGCACAATCAAAATGTGAGTAAGCTCAGGCGTATGGAAAATGGTGTGGAAGAGCCCCCGACCGTGAAGAAGACGAAATCCAGCCGGTGATCTGGGCTGGCTGTGCCTGAACGCGCCCGGACGAGGACGACCCGATGACAGCAGTCGGCGAATTGGTGCGCAGGGTGTCCGACCGTTTCGGAACCCGCAAGGACAGCGAGCATGAACAGGCGCTCATTCGGGGCTGTATTGTCGCGGGCGTGTTCGTCTATTTCCTGTTGGCCGACGTGGCGGCGCCGCTTCCGGGAAACGACCTTCGTTCCCTCTGCCTTGTTCTGACGCTCTACGAAATTCTGTCGATTTTCTATGTCCTATGGATTTTTGTCAGTCCGGATCGCAGTCGGCTGCGTCGGCTTCTGGCCATGGTCACGGATTTCGGGGCCATCACCTGGTGCATGATTCTGGGGCGGGACATCGGGGCTCCGCTCTATTCCATCTATCTCTGGGTCATTCTCGGGAACGGCTTCCGCTTTGGCCTCAAATACCTGTTGGTGTCGACAGCGTTGGGCGCCGCCGGTTTCACGCTGGTCTTCTGCCTGGCCCCGCCTTGGTCCGAGCATTTTCCCCTGTCGTTGGGATTGCTGGCCGGAACCATTGCCGTGCCGGCCTATGCGTCGACCCTGATCCGCAAACTGACGGAAGCCAGGGTCCTGGCCGAAGCCGCCAGTCGCGCCAAAAGCCGTTTCCTGGCGATCATCAGTCACGAGTTGCGTACGCCATTGAATGCCATCATCGGCATGTCGGATCTTCTTGCCCAGACCAGGCTCGATGACGATCAGCGCGATATGTCGCGAACCATTCAGCTTTCCGGGCAGTCGCTGCTGGCGTTGATCGATTCGGTTCTCGATTTTTCCAGGATTGAGGCGGGGAAAACAGCGATCATCACGCAGGAGGTGGATATTCACCGCGCTCTCGCCGAACTGATCTCCGTCATGCGCTATCAGGCGGCGGAGAAGGGGCTGCCGTTGCAGATATCCGTCGGATGCGATGTTCCTCCGGTGATCGAAGCGGATTGGCACCATATCCGGCAGATTTTGACCAACCTTCTTGCCAACGCGGTGAAATTCACCGAACAAGGACATGTTCTGATAAAGGTGCTTTGGGAACATACGGGAACAGAATGCCGACTTGATTTCGATGTCGAGGACACAGGAATTGGAATTCCAGAGGATAAACGTCATCTGATTTTTGATGCTTTCGCCCAGGCGGAAGATAGCATGAACCGTCGTTTCGGTGGATCTGGACTTGGTCTTTCTATTTCGTTGCAGTTGGCGGAACTGATGAAAGGGCGGTTGTCGTTCTCCAGTCAGGTCGGGCAGGGAACATGCTTTCATTTTTCTGTTCCCGTACGCCCAGTGATGGCGCAGCCGGAAACGCTTCGTCCTTTGCACGTGATCGGCTGCGTCAGGAGTGCGCCAATCTTGTCCCGTATCGCCGCTTTGGCCGAACAGACCAGCTTTTCTGAAAGCGTGGCGCAAACGCAATTGGTTTTGCAGGCGGTGTCCGCGGACAGGCCCGCTCTGTTGCTGTTGGATGAGGCGTTCTTGCCGGAAGCTGCATTGTTGCTGTTGATAGCGCAAGCTCGGGGAGTGCCTGTCATGCTGCTGGCAGATGAGTGCCGGGTCCAGCCTCCGGCGTTGGTGAGCGTCGACGGGAAGGTGAGCGACGACAGTCTGGCCAACGCACTCAGGGTTTGCCGGATGTTTGTCGTTGGTGGCCTGTCCAATGATAACCTCGCCGGTGCGATGGCGACCCCACCGCGACATATCCTGGTGGCGGAAGACAACCGCGTGAATATCAAGGTCGTCTGCAAGATATTGGAAAAGGCCGGCCATCGGGTCGACGTCGTGACGACCGGCGACGCGCTGCTCGGTGCCATGGAGGAGCCGGGGTATGACGCCGTCGTTGCCGATGTCAATATGCCCGGCATGCCTTTGCCTGAAGTCGTCAGGCTCCACCGCATGGCTTGTTTCGAGCGGACCTTGCCGGTCATCGCCTTGAGCGCCGATGCAACCTTAGAAACGCGTAACGATTGTGAACAGGCCGGGGTCGATGCTTATCTCACCAAACCGGTGGTGGCCAAACTCCTGCTGTCGACCATCGAACGGCTGACGGGAACAGAGACGTCCAGCGCCCGGAAACCGGCCGATGTCTCTTATATCGCCCGGCATCGCGCGTTTGGTGCGCCGGCGACGTCGTCGGTGGACTGGCGAACCATAGACTCTTTGGTGGACTTGGGGGGGCGCGACCTGGTGCGGGAAGTGACGACGGATTTCGTCGAAGACGCAATCACCTTGCTCGCAGCCGTCGACGATGCCGCGAGTCGTTCCGATCGTCAGGCATTCCGCGCGCATTGCCACGCTTTGCGAAGCTGTGCCGCCAATGTCGGTGCCAGCGGGATTACCCACCTTTGTCAAGACGCCACGTTTAAAACGGACGATGTCCTCCACCAAGGCAAACTGTTCTGCTCACGGGCTCAGCAGGAGTTGGAGCTTTTCCGCGAGGAAATGGAAGGTTACCTTAAATGACGATGCGGCACCGACCGGACGCTGGAGCCTGTCGTCAGTCATGGTTTTCCCGTCATTCCCGCGAAAGCGGGAATCCATGCCGCAACCGCAACCATTTTTGGTTGGAGAATCTTCGTTTTTCCAACCATGGATCCCCACTTTCGCGGGGATGACGACTACAAAATACCGGCAGACGAACCTTTGCAGTAACTGCCGACACGCGCTAGTGGTCAAAATCTAACGGAAGCCCCCCTGGGAGCGCGGGCACCAAGTGTTGGATTCTTGATGCACCAAGCGGGTGGGGCGGGCATCCGAGGCTGTGAATTAAATCGAAAGTGGCATCTGTGCCGGTGTTCGCCGCAAAGCGGCGAAAGTCCCCGCTTTCGACTTCGGTCCGTCACCGGCGCGGATGCCACTAGTTTTTCACAGCCTCTCCTGCCCGCCCCACTCCTCGTTTAAGGACTCATTCGTCAGATCTTTACCACCAGAGCGTCGCGCGCGTCGCTTGAAACACTCTAATTGTGCATCACGCTCGAGCTCGCCGGACGCCAGTCTCGCCGGCATCCGGCTCCGGGACCCGGCGGTTCTGGGCGGCCACGAGATGACCCATCTTGCGCAGATCCCTGGCGTCGAGGCTGAGGGCGGTCTCCACCCAGAGATCGGTGATGTCGATCAATTCCTGACGGCTGATGGGCGTGACCATTTCTCGTAATTTTGCGATGGCCATTCGAGCTTTGCCGGCCCGTCGATGTTGCTCGATGAAGCCGATGGCGGCATCGGCGCCATCGCCGTCGTCGGCAAGAATATCGACAATGCCCATCTCATACATTTCCTCGGCACAATAGAGCCTGCCGCTCGTCATCAGTCTTGTCGCCCGGGCACTGTCGAGTCGTCGGGACAAAAAGCTGTAAGCGCCCATTCCAGGGAAAAGATTGAAGAGAATCTCCGGAAGTCCGAATTTCGCCTGTTTTTCCGCGATAATGATATCGTGTGACAAAGCGACTTCGAATCCACCGCCAAGCGCATCTCCCTGCACCAGAGCGACGGTGCAAATCGGCAGATTCATGCGGATGGCGCGTCGATATTGGGCTTCGACGCAACTGTGAGCATAATGGCGTAATCCTTCGCGATCTCTGGCCTCGATCATCTTTTGGAAGCGCGCCAAGTCTCCCCCCAGATTGTAGATTCCCGCAATGCGCGAAGATAGAATCATGTACTGTACTTGCTGTGACGTTTCGTCCTGTGCCGTCCGATGTGACAGTTCGACGGCGTTGATGACGGCGGTGCAGTCGCGGATCAACCCCGGTGTGAAACTAGGGCGCCCCAGAGGCTTCATGTATTGCCAAAGGGTTTTCGCTTCTGCGTCATAGAAGACGTCCAGTTCGGGCAAAGAGGAAATAGAGGAAAGCCAGAATGGTAATGTGGACTTTTCCTGGGCTTTGGCTGACCGATCGTCGATGATTGAGGATAAGGCTTGATTTTGCATAGCGACCTCTCAATGGCGGTGTCCGACACAGAGCTGTGGAGCAATTCGGTTCCGGTGTATCGGTTCCCGAATAAGCGAATGCACGCGGATTTGTTGCAACTCCACGAATAAAAAAATATCATTGAGGGTGTCGTGCCGATACATAATTAAAAGTGATAATTAAGAAGCAAGAAAAGACTATCCAAGCTGAGGGGGTGCCTTGTCATTTGTTGTTGTTGTGGATGACCGATCCACAAATCGAAATATACTGTGTCGACTTGCCAGATCCCTTGAAGCGGGGACGGAAGCTGTTGCCTTCGATCGTCCGAAAGCGGCGTTGACGGCGATGCAGAGCCGTCTTCCAGACTTGATCATCACCGATTTCAATATGCCGGAGATGGATGGGGCGGAGTTCGTCTCGCGGTGTCGCCGGGAGCTTTCTGACCCGGAAGTGCCGATCATTGTCATTACCGCGTACGACGATCGTGATTTTCGCTACCGGGCGCTTGAGGCCGGTGCGACCGACTTTCTATTGTCGCCCATCGATCATCGGGAGTTTAGGACGCGGACCAACAATCTTCTGACTATTGGACGGCAACGGCGGATTATCCGGCAGCGGGCCTCTCTTCTGGAACGCGAATTGGACGAGGCTCTCCGGCGGCAGGCCGAAGTCCTGCGTCGCGGCGAAATGAAATTGCGCCGCTTGATCGACTCGGTGCCGGCGTTGATCGTTACCAGCAATGGCGCCGGTCGCTGTCTGATGGCCAACAGCTTTCGCAACCTGTTGGCATCCGGTCCCGATGTGACGAGCGGCACCATTGAAGGGGTTCTGGGGACGGCCTATTGGCAGCGGCATGCCCCGCTTGACCGGCGTGTCCTCGAGACGGGCCAGACCCTGCCGGCGTTCGAGGAGGAAATGACCGATAGTTTCGGTCGTACCCGTTCATTCATGACCACCAAGACTCCGTTGTTTTCGGACGGTGGACGGATCGACGCGGTGGTGACGGTGTCTGTCGACATCGGCGACCCCAAGGAATCGGAGAACCGTTTTCTGCAGCACGCGAATTACGATCCGGTGTGCGGTTTGCCGAATCGGCTGATCGCGCTCGACAGACTATCGCAAGCCATGGTGCTCGCAAGGCACGGCGGAACCGAGATCGCCGTGCTGCATATCGATCTCGGTGGACTGAAAAATGCCTATGAGGCAGTCGGCCATGCTCTGGGGGATCGCATCCTGCTGGGGGCCGCCAAACGTATATCGGACCATGCCGGAGCCGCCGACACGGTGGCACGGCTTTCCGGCGCGGCCTTTTTGGTGATCCTTCCGGGCCAGGGCGGAGACGGTGCGCTTGACGGCCGGATCGCGAGCATCATCGATGATCTCGGTCATCCTTTCATCCTTGATGGCACGGAATTCCATGTGGCGACCAGCCTTGGTGTTTCCCTGTTTCCCAAAGACGGCTCGTCGCCCGAGGAACTGGTCCAGCAGGCCCAGGTGGCGATGCAGCGGGCCAAGACGGAAGGACGCGGTCCTCGCTTTTTCGCTCCGGAAATGAGCGGGAACACGTATGTCCGAACCGAGATGGAACGACTTCTGAGCAAAGCGCTTGAGCGCGACGAGCTCCATCTTTTGTATCAGCCGATCGCCGACATCGGGACGGGCCGTATCGACGGAATGGAAGCGCTATTGCGCTGGAAGAGCCATGAGTTCGGCCCCCTGTTGCCTGAGTTCTTTTTGCCGGTTGCCGAAGAAACCGGTCTGATCGTCCCGATCGGTTTGTGGGTCCTAAAGACGGCTTGTCAGCAAGCCGCGGCATGGCGAAAGAGTCTGGGGCGGACGATAGGCATCACGATCAATCTGTCCCATCGACAGTTCCTCGACGCCGATTTTCCGCGTCAGGTGGCCGATGCCCTGGCTGCCGCCGATTTGTCGCCGGAAGCTCTGGAATTGGAGATGACGGAACGGCTGCTGATGGGCAACGCCAGGCAGGTGCATGCCGTGTTGGGCCAGTTGCGTGGCATGGGGGTGCGTTTGGCCATTGATGATTTCGGGACTGACTACGCTTCGATCATGTGCTTGACCCGATTCCCCTTCAACCGACTGAAGATCGACAGGGCCTTCATTTCCGAGGCAACGGAAAGCGTCGGAGGTGGCGCGCTGGTCGCCGCGATGCTTGACGTGGCGAAGGGGCTCAATTTACAGACGGTCGGCGAAGGCGTCGAAACGCCGGCGCAGCTCGAATTCCTCCGCAATCACGGTTGCCAGAGCTTCCAGGGGTTTCTGCTTGGCCGCCCGGCGGAGGCCGGCGATTGCGAAATGCGTCTCAGGTCACGGCCGGAGACTATCGCGCCATCAATGGACGGTTCTGAGTTTTCGCCGAGTTCGGACTGATCGTCGTTTCACCCTTCCTCCCGCTGTCAAAGGGCGGGGAGTCCGGAGCTCCTTACGCGGTCATTGAGGAAGGGCGATCGGCAGCGTGATGCTGAACACCGAACCATGTCCCAGGCGCGACGCGACCCAGACGTCCTGCCCCAGCAAATGGGCGGTCCGCTGAACGATCGACAGTCCCAAGCCAAGTCCCTTGGTCTTGTCGCGCGATGGATTGTCGAGCTGGTAAAAGTCCTCGAAGATCATTTGCAGTTTGTCATCGGGAATGCCTGGTCCGGTGTCGAAGACCTGGACGAGAACGCGGGCTCCCCGCCGGCGGCAGCCAACGAGAATTCCGCCTTTCTCGGTGTAGCGGAAGGCGTTGTGGACGAGATTGCGGCACATTCGCTTGGCAAGCACGCGATCGGTTTCGACCATGGCATCGATCGTGAAGACACGGAAACTCAGTCCGTGTTCCTGGGCGAGATTGCTGTACTCCTCGGCCAGTTCCATCAAGATCGTCGCAACCGGGAAGACGCTGGCATTGGATGTCACCACTCCGGCTTCGAAGGCCGAGATGTCGAGCAGCGCCTGCAACAACTCCTCGCCTGCCATCATTGAGGTTCGCAGGAGCCCCAGCGCCTTCTGCGCCCGTGGCGGCAAAGGGGTCATCTCCAGAACCTGGAGATAAAGGTTCATTGCCTGAAATGGCTGGCGAAGATCATGGCTGGCGGCGGCCAGGAATCGCGATTTCGCGGCATCGGCCAGCGCCGCCTCGGCCTTTGCCGCCGCGACTTCCTTGCGGGTCAGCAGCAGGTCGATTCGCAATTTTTCCAGGTTATCGGCACTGCTGGAATCGTCCGGGGACGCGAGCGGAGTGGCCGGCGCATCGTTTTGCGGCGGATCGCGGGCCAACCAGATGGTCTCCGGCATCGGTTCCCGGAGCGCCTCATCGGGGGCGGTCGCCAGCGGGGAGGCAGGAGCCATCGCCGACGCATCGTCGTCTCCCTCCGGCCAGAGCCAGGCCGCTCCACGGACACCGCTGGAGTCCCCGTGCTTGGGCGGACATAGTCTGGTCTGCGTGCTGTCGGAGAAGATCCATTGCCCCCATAGCCTTGGGACGTTCTCGTAAAGACGCGAGATGTTCGACAGTCCACCGCCCAGGACGATGACATGGGGGTCGATGAGGTTGATGACATGGGCCAGAGCGCGGGCCAGTCGATGTTCGTAGCGGGCCAGGGACAGAGAGGTGTGAGGGTCTTGCAAGGCAGCAATCTCCCTGGCTGACAAGCCGCGGCCGTCGTCGCGAGCCAGCGCCGGACCGGAGAGGAAGGTCTCGATGCACCCCGACAAGCCACAATAGCAATGTGGGCCTGGGCGCTCAGTGTCGGCTGCCCAGGGAAGCGGATTGTGTCCCCATTCTCCGGCGATGGCGTTCGGACCGGCCAACAGGCGCCTGTTTACGACGACACCGCCGCCAACGCCGGTTCCCAGAATCACTCCGAAGACCACCGGTGCGCCGGCGCCGGCGCCATCGGACGCTTCCGACAAGGCAAAACAATCGGCGTCGTTGGCGATGCGGACCGGCCGGTCGAGGGCGTCGGCCAGATCCTCGGAGAGAGGATGGCCGATCAGCCAAGTGGAGTTGGCATTTTTGACCAGACCGCTGTCCGGCGACAGCGTGCCGGGGATGCCGACGCCGATTTTGGCCCGGCTTCCCAGTTCCGTTTCCATCGAGTGGACGAGGCTGCGAATATTACCAATCGTCGCCTGGTAATCGCCGACCGGCGAGGTCACGCGACGGCGCAGTCGCTCCCGGCCGGCGGCATCGATGACCAGGGCTTCGGTCTTGGTGCCGCCGAGATCGATTCCGATACGCCACGTCATGGATGAGCCTGGCGGAGCGCTTCGGTCGGCACCAGGCGGAAGGTGCCGGCGGCGGACTGTGATGGGATCGGGGAGTGGACGGTCATGAGGCATCCTTGGCAAGCTGAAAATGGGGGCGCCTGGTGAGGAAAATGAGATGGTGAGCCAGCTTATCCGGATGCCTGGATTCCGAGCGTCCGGGTTGGACCACTGGGAGGTTCGAAGGTGGCGACGACGGGAGCATGGTAGCTGTCCGGTGCGGTCCGTACCAGGGCCGGGGACACAAGTTCGTCTCCCAGGGTCTCGTTGTGGATCTCGCAGGCTGCATACCAACCCAATAAGGCGCGTGACAAAAGGATGTGATCGAGCATCAGTGGCCGTCCATGGTGGATGACCGAGAATCTTTGCGCCGACGTCACGCTGCGGTCGGCCGGGATCAGGGTGCGGATCGCCAGATGGCCGTTGCCGGTATCCTCTTCGTCTCCCCGAACGGTACGAACCGGGGTCTCTCCGTCGCCGGCATTGAAGTCTCCACAGACGGCGATCAGGGCGCCAGGGTCCTGATCGAAGATGGTATCGACCAAGAGACGGGCTTCCAAGGCTTGTCCTGTTCGTTTTATGGTAGCCAGGAAAAATCCTTCGGCCCAGCCACCGACCGATCGCCAGACGCCCTGATCTTTCAATCCCGGCAGGAACGCGGCCCGCGGCGCGCGGAGATGCAGATTGATGACATGCAGGGGGCGGGGCCATCCCAGATCGAGTTCTGCGTGGAGAAGAGGCCGGTCCCATTCGACGGCAAAATCCGCACCATCGGCGACGGTCTTGTGTCGCGGTGCCTCCACCAAGTCGTGCCAAACCTGACGCGACCTGGCAATCGGCCAACGCGAGAGAATGACGAGGTTGTGCCGGTCGGAAAATCGCTTGCCCTGCCGGTTGACGCTGGCGAACCGGAAAAAGTCCTCGTAGCTGGTGCCGTCGAGCAGTTGGTCAAGGGCGCTGAGATGTCGGGGGCCCCGTCGGCTATCCTCGCGGGAATTGACTTCCTGCAGGCAAAGAATGTCGGCGCGCAGCCGAGTCAGCTGCGGACGCAGGATCGCCAACCGGTCAGTGAAGTCAGGGCCCGGCTGCGGCCGGTCGTCCAGGCTTTCGACATTGAAGGTGGCAATCCTGAATCCTGCGGACATGGCCACGCCCTCCGCGGGTAGGGGCTCGGGCGGACTTCCGGCCGATACCCGCCGCTTGCCGCCATCCCCAAGGCAGAGATGACAACCGATGATCGTATTCTGACGCGATTTTGCGGGGATGGCCAGAGAAGCGACAAAAACCAAGAGTATTGCTGCGGAAGAGCAAATTCGTGATACTGCACACGAATAGTGTGAAGGAGCGGTTCCGTCGGCGCGGAAATCCCTCCGGACACCGGAGTTTCTTCCAGATGTCCCTGATTCGATGGCAAGACTCATTTCTCATCGGTATATCGGCCATTGATTCTGATCACCAGGTCATGGTCAGCCTGCTCAATCAGCTCTTCGAAGCGCGAGAGGAAGGCCAATCGCGAGATGTCGTGGGAAGTGTCTTCAATGTATTGGTCGAGTACACGGTAACCCACTTCACCAGAGAAGAACGTTTGATGAAGGTCTGCGGCTTTCCTGATTTCTCCCTTCACCAGGAACTGCATCGTCGTTTGGCTGTGCGTGTTCAGGCTTTGCAACAGCAGTATGAGTGTGGGCATCATGCCGCTGTGGACGAATTGCTCGAATTCCTGAAAAATTGGCTTGTCGAACATATCATTGGCGAAGACACTCGAATCGGGCCATGGGTCGAAGGGGCGAATCTGTCGGTGGAAGAGCTGGCGAATATCGCCCGGATAACTCCGGCTTTGGATGGCTGAGTGATCGGCTGCGTTGGCGAAAAAGGGCGTCGTTTCTGGATCGCCCTTGCAAATTGAGGTGACGACAAGGTGGCTGAGAAGAAGCTGTTTACGGCGGAACTGCAAATGCTGAAGGCTGCCGGGGCGTCGGCGCCTGTGGCATCAGTGGGTGATGCCAGCGATGTTCTGGCCGCGATCAATGGTCTGCGGGAGGACATCCGGAACCTTAAGCTGGCCGCCGTTGCCGACGAGGTGGTGGAGCCCATCACCGAAACCGCCGAAGAAGAGCGGAGCCGGGCCGAGGTCAATATGCTGAAGAACGAGGTTCGCGCCTTGTCTTTGGCCATTCAGCACACGAAGGCGGAAATCGCTGCGTTGCGGCCTCCGAACGCCAATGACGACCGTTTGATCGCCGTGACCAACGAACTCGATGCCATCGTCAGTTCGACCGAAGGGGCCACCAACGGCATTTTGGAAGCGGCCGAGAAAATCGACACTCTGGCCGGGCAATTGCAGGCTCAGGCGATAGACGGCTTCGCCGGACATGTGGCGGAGGATATTCGCGAGTCTGTCGTGATGATTTTTGAGTCTTGTAACTTTCAGGACATCACGGGGCAGCGCATCACCAAAGTGGTGAAAACGCTTCAATATATCGAAGACCGGGTCAACAAGATGATCGAGATCTGGGGGCCCGATACTTTTGAGGACGTCGACAGCCCGGCCGAAGTGCATGAGGACGATGAGGCAAAGCTGCTCAACGGTCCGCAACTCGAAAACCAGGGCGTCAGTCAGGCCGACATCGACAAGATGTTCGGTTAAGTCGACGGCTGTCTTGTCCGGGATTAGAGCGTGATGCGATTGCGCATCTAGTCATGCTTTTCCGCTTTCTGAAAAGTTGTTCCCCCGAAAGGCGGGGAATGGCGAGGTGCGACCTGTCATGCTATCTTGAGATAACCAGATTGCCATGACCAAAGGAGGGCCGCCATGCCCGACGTCCAGAAAGCAATCCAGGCCATCATGACCGCTATGAATACCGTGGGGGAGGAATTGCCAGTTGCTCCTGCGCGCCCCGTCGTCTGTATTTCCCGCGACTGCGGAAGCGGCGGCGACGAGATTGCCGCGTTATTGGCCGCGCACCTGGGTGTCGAGGTCTACGACCGGGTTATCGTCGAACGCATCGCCCAGCGGCTCAACGCCGAACCCGAGACCATGCGCGCCCTTGATGTCGGTGCCGGCAAGCTCAGGGATATGTGGCTTTATTCCTTGATGACGGGGCAAAATCTCAGCGCCGATCATTACAAACGCCACCTCATCAATGTTGTCGTCAGTCTTGGCCGTAGCGGTGGAGTCATCGTCGGGCGTGCCGCTCATCTGATTTTGGCCAATAGTGGAGCGCTCAGGGTGCGGGTCACCGGATCTTTGGAGATTTGCGCCAAGCGCCTGGCCAGTGCCGAGGGAATCGATCTCGACACGGCGCGCAAACGGATCGAAGAGGTCAATCACAATCGCGGGAAATTTGTATGGGATCATTTCCAGGAGCGTTCGAACGATCCCCGAACCTTTGATCTGATGATCAATACCGATCACATTGCAGACCGCAAAAAGGTGGTCGATATGCTGGTCGACGCGTTGAAAATGGTTGGACAGAAGGTTCCCGACCGGGCTGTTGTTTGAACTGTTTCGGTGAAATCTGCCAATGATGTTGCGGGGCCCCGCTCCCGATCGCCGGTGCGGGGCCGGCGGTTGACGTCTGAATCGCCCGCCGAAGCAGGACGGCGTCACATGGATGTCAACGGGTTCGAGAAAAAACAGCGGAAAAACAAAATAGTGTGATCCCTCCCCCTTGTTGGAAGAGGGTGGTGTATCAAAATAACTCTTTCGTTTGCGTCACTGCTCTTATCGAGAGAAAAAGGGGCGGGCTCAGCTTTTAGGAAACGTCGGGGAGTGGGCCGGCCTTTCGATCTGAATAGAGTTGGGCGGCCGCATCCAGGCTGATTGGGGATGCGTTTGGCGTTGTCAGCCGCGAAAGGGTTTCTTCTTGGATTATCCCATTGTCCATCCACCGCTTCCCGGACACACGATCAGGGTTGCGCCCGGTATTCTTTGGCTGCGCATGCCGCTGCCTTTCGCTCTCAATCACATCAATCTTTGGTTGATAGAGGATGGGGCCGGTTGGGCCGTGGTTGACACCGGCGTGCCGGATCAGGAGAGCCGTCGGCTTTGGCAGGGCGTCTTTGCCGGTCCGATGGGCGGTCGGCCGCTGTCGCGCCTGGTTGTCACGCATTTCCATCCGGACCACATGGGATTGGCATCCTGGCTCGAAAGACAGTTCGGGATTGTCATGGAGGCGACGCAAGCCGAGTGGCTTTATGGCCGCATGCTCAGCCTCGATACCAGTGAAAGTTTTGTCGAGGCATCCCGGCGCTTCTACCAAGGGACGGGGTTCGGCGAGGATCTGCTGGCAATCGTCACCGAACGCGGCAATGCCTACGGGGCGCGTATCAAGCACGTTCCGACGCACTGTCGGCGCCTTCGCGACGGTTCCCTGCTGGATATGGGAGGACGGCGCTGGCGCGTGATGGTCGGTGAAGGACATGCGCCGGAATTGGCCTGTCTTTGGTGCGAGGATCTGAATGTCCTGATTTCCAGTGATCAGATTCTTCCGTCCATCAGTCCGAACGTCAGTGTCTGGCCGAGCGAGCCAGAGGCCGATCCCCTGCGGCAATTCCTGGAATCGTTGAAACGCTTTCGGGAGCTGCCGGGCGATTGTCTGGTTTTGCCATCGCACGGCCGGCCGTTCGTCGGCCTGCATGAGCGCATCGACGCTTTGCTGGCCCACCACCGCGATCGGTTGGATGAAACTTTGGAGGCTTGTGCCCAGCCAATGACCGCTTTTGATCTCCAAGCCATCATGTTTCGCCGGCCATTGGACAGTCACCAAGTATTTTTCGCGATCGGTGAAAGTCTCGCCCATCTCCACTATTTGGCGGCGGAGGGGCAAATCATCCGCGAAACCGATGCTAAAGGCGTGCACCGATTCCGCAGATGTTAGAGCGCGATGACTTTATTGAGATAGAGCCGGACCAGGCGAAAAGCCCAAGCGGCGCCTGAGCCCGTCCCACTCGCCAGAGCGCCAAGCGCTAGATTTCAGCCATAAACGTGGCGCCCAGATTCTTAAGCCCGGGCCGGTGCCTGTCGATCGGCCTGCCCCATGGCGGCCAGGACCTGAGCAACGATGTGATGGGCGGTCAGGCCCGCCTTTTCATATTGAACCTGCGGACTGTCATGGTCGAGGAAGCTGTCGGGCAGCACCATCGGACGTACCTTGAGGCCGGTTTCCAAAAGCCCGGCATGGGCCAGGAAGTGCAGGACGTGGCTTGAGAAGCCACCGATCGCCCCATCCTCGACGATGATCAGAACCGCATGGTTCAGGGCCAGCCGGCGGATCAGATCCTCGTCCAGCGGCTTGGAGAAGCGGGCGTCGGCCACCGTCGTCGACAGGCCGTGCGCCGCCAGATCGTCGGCCGCTTTCAGACATTCGGCCAACCGG
>JARLJB010000157.1 GCA_031291415.1 Telmatospirillum sp. | reverse complement strand
CCGGTTGGCCGAATGTCTGAAAGCGGCCGACGATCTGGCGGCGCACGGCCTGTCGACGACGGTGGCCGACGCCCGCTTCTCCAAGCCGCTGGACGAGGATCTGATCCGCCGGCTGGCCCTGAACCATGCGGTTCTGATCATTGTCGAGGACGGAGCGATCGGTGGCTTCTCAAGCCACGTCCTGCACTTCCTGGCCCATGCCGGGCTTTTGGAAACCGGCCTCAAGGTACGTCCGATGGTGCTGCCCGACAGCTTCCTCGACCATGACAGTCCGCAGGTTCAATACGAAAAGGCGGGCCTGACCGCCCATCACATCGTTGCTCAGGCGCTGGCCGCCATGGGACAGGCCGATCGACAGGCGCCGGTTCGCGCCTGAACGGCAGTTGCGTTGTTCATCGAGAGCCGTGCCGCTCGAAGGGCAAACGACGCCGTAGGCGGGCCGAAGGCCGAGCGAAGCGAGCAACGGTTTCGGAAAAACCCGCCCGGCGTTTGAGGAAGCAGTGATCGGTTCCGATCACTGCAACTTGGCATAAATGCCTGGTTTCCGGCTCCGCCGGAACACGGGCGAGACGCCCGCGCCACTCCATTTTTTCATTCTTTCACACGTTCCGTTCGTCCCGCACTCGGCTCTCGAGTGGTTCTCGCTTTTAAAGGTGTGAAAAAAGCAGCGCCGCGTGCGTCTTGCCGGCCTGAAAGCCGCTGGACAGGCCCAACCGAAGGCAGGGACACACCTAGGCCTTTCGTCCTGATATCTATGCAATCAATACTAGACGAAAGTTATATACAAAAAACTAATCTCCGCAAAACAATCAAAATATTCTACTGTGGGTTGCCAAGCAGTCATTGAAAATGCACTCTCTTGTCAGAGGGCGTTCGGTAAGCGGGGTATACCAAAATATAAATAGAGAAATTCATAAGTTACATTATTTATAATAATAATCCCGACACAGTTACATGTATAAATATATATTTAGTACGTTGTCGACGTAGATATCTCAAAAAATGGCATTAGTGTTTGGTAATTTTATAATATGTATCGGTTTTCTCGCCCTGTCAGGTGACAATTTGCCTGATGTATAGGCTGGAAACGCAAGAAAAACCTTTGAAAGTACAGGGTGATCGCTAAATTGTCCCAGTCGAGACGTCCTTTTCTCATTGTTCGCGAGATGGCCGGTGGATGTCACGACGAGAAAATCCGGAGGCCGGGCAGCAGCTTCTGACTGACGATTAGTTCTTCGGGCTGATGCCGCCCACGTCCCGGAAGCAGGACGACAAGAGGGAAGAAAAAAGATGCGCATTTCCGTAAAGCTGAAGCTGGGGCTGGCTTTCGCCATCGTCATCGTCCTCTCTTCCATCGGGGCCATCGTTGGGGCCAACGGTTTGTCCTCGGTCAACGACCGGCTCGACAATATCGTCGACGTTCTCGACAGGCGCATCCAGATTGCCGCCGGAATGAAAATTGCCCTGCTGCAGATGATCCGGTCGGAAAAAAACATGATTCTCGAAAATACAGATTCCGGTATGGATCGCTTTGAAGGTGAGATAATAAAATATAGAGATGAAACTAGGCAGAAACGAGATCTTATATTAGTGGGTGCGTCGGAAGAAGGAAAAGTGAAAATTGCCAGTTTTAATGTTGCATTAGATCATTATGTTTCTCTTCAGGACAAAGTGCGGCAACTTACACGTTTGAATTCTACTGTCAAATCCCGCGACATGTCGCGCGACCAATCACTGCCGGCCTTCCGGGCGGCATCGGATGCCTTGCAGGAAATTCTCGGTCGATTGGACAAGGCGCCGGCCGGTGTCGACCGCACCAAGGTCGCGTTATTGACCAATGGGATTCTTTTGAAGCTGACGGAGGCCTACAAGGATGAAAAGACGCTGATCCTGCAAGACACCGTCAAGGATATGGAACGCAGCGAAACGCAAGCCACCGACGAGATCTCCGAGGCGCGCCGTCAGGCCGATTTGCTGCGACCGTTGCTGAGCGACGAGGACAAGCGTTCGCTCAATCAATTTGGCGATCGTCTCGATAAATGGACGAAAGTTCACGATGGCGTGATCGCCATCGCCAAGGAAAATGGCAACAATCTGGCCGCCGAGATATCGAACGGCACGGAACGGCAGGCCCGTCAGGATATGGAGACCGTTCTCGACGAGATTATTGCGCTGAACGAGAAACGCATGGCCGATGCCAAGGCTGCCACCGATACGCTCTATGCCGAAACGCGGTTCACCTTGGCCGCCGCCGTTGTCCTCTCCATTCTCGTGGCGATCGGCGCGGCTACTTGGGTCCTGCTCAATCTCAGCCGTGGTCTTGCGCAGGCGAAGGGGTTGGCCGAGGCGGTGGCCAGCGGCGATCTGTCGCAGACGGCGACAAAGCTGTCGAATGACGAGATCGGCGATCTTCTGCTCAATTTGAACGAGATGGTCGGGCGTCTTCGCACGGTGGTTGGCGAAGTCTCGTCGGCCGCCGACAACGTTTCGTCGGGGAGCCAGGAGTTGTCGGCCAGCGCCCAGCAAACGAGCCAGGGGGCGACGGAGCAGGCGGCGTCCACGGAAGAGGCCTCGGCTTCGGTCGAACAGATGGCTGCGAACGTCCGGCAAAACGCCGAAAACGCGGCGCAGACCGAGAAGATTGCCCGACAGTCGTCGAAGGACGCGCAATTGAGCGGCGAGGCGGTCGGCCAGGCGGTCGGCGCCATGCAGACGATTGCCGAGAAGATTCTGATCGTTCAGGAAATCGCCCGCCAAACCGATCTCCTGGCGCTCAATGCGGCGGTCGAGGCGGCGCGGGCGGGGGAACATGGCAAGGGTTTTGCCGTGGTCGCCTCGGAAGTGCGCAAGCTCGCCGAACGCAGCCAGGCCGCGGCCAGCGAGATCAGCGCCTTGTCCTCCAATACCGTCAAGGCGGCGCAAAACGCCGGTGATATGTTGAGCAAACTGGTGCCTGACATCCAGAAGACGGCGGCCTTGGTCGAGGAGATTTCGGCGGCTTGCCGCGAGCAGAACATCGGAGCCGAACAGATCAACCAGGCGATCCAACAGCTCGACAAGGTCACGCAGCAGAATGCCAGTGCCGCCGACGAAATGTCGGCAACGTCGGAAGAGCTGGCCGCCCAGGCCGACCAGATGCTCTCGGTCGTCGGATTCTTCCGCACCGAAGGCAGTGGGAGGCAGGTAAGCCTCAATCAGGCCGCCAGTCGGCCGCCGGTGATTCCGCATTTTTCCGCCAAAGCGAACGGCGGAGCGGGCAAGGGCAGTCCTGTCCGGTCGCCACGGGCTATCGCGGTCGGCGGGAAGAAGCCTCCGCGCGACGGCTTCTCTCTTGATCTGAAACATGGCGCGCCGGCCGATTCGCGTGACGCGGAATTCGAACAGTTCTGAGTAACCGGTCTGGACGAACAGGAACTGGCGCCAACGCCAGACGTCGGTGAGGAGCGATCATGTCCGCAGAAACCGACCAACTCAGTCTTCGGGATTTTCATCGCCTGGCCTCGTTCATCGAGGGCTACAGCGGAATTAAGATGCCCCATGCCAAAAAAACCATGGTTGAGGGGCGTCTGCGCCGCCGCGCCAGAGCGCTCGGGCTCGACACATTGGGAGAATATTGCCGAAGCTTGTTCGAGGACGGCGCTCTGGTCGGCGAAGCGGTCAATCTGATCGATGCCGTGACCACCAACAAAACGGATTTCTTTCGGGAGTTGCCGCATTTCCGTTATCTGATCGACCAGGCGGTGCCGGAACTGATGGGCGGAGATGTGCGGGCCGGCCTCGATCGCCCGTTGAAAGTGTGGAGCGCCGCCTGCTCGAATGGCGCCGAACCCTACAGCCTGGCGATGGCGCTCGATGATTTCGGTTCGCCTATCCGGGGGTTTCATTTTTCAGTTCTGGCGACAGATATCTGCACCGAGGTCCTGACCACCGCCACCGAGGCGATCTATCCGCTCGATATGATCTCTCCGGTGCCGACCGCCATGTGCCGCCGCTATATCCTGAAATGTCGCGACCCCGACCGTCCCTGCTTTCGGATTTCTCCGCGCATTCGATCAATGGTGCAATTCGGCAGACTCAATCTGATGGATGACCGCTATCCCATCGAGGACGATTGGGATGTCATCTTCTGTCGCAATATATTGATTTATTTTGATAAAGCGACGCAGGAAGCGGTGGTGCGGCGTTTGACCGAGCATTTGCGGCCCGGCGGGTATCTTTTTGTCGGCCATACGGAGAGCGTTGCCGGTTTCACTTTGCCCTTGCAACCGGTCGCCAATTCGGTCTTCCGAAAAAAGTAGCGGAAGCCCCCATCTATCTTTGGGTGGTATTATAGTGTTTACATAAATAAAAATATTTTTACCTATAATATGAATTATGTAACAACTGACGGTTAATGTGAATTTAATGAAATTCAGAGTCAGTTCCATTTTCTCCTTGCGACGTTTCTAAACCTGCCTCATATAACCAATGGAAAGTTTGGGGATATAGCGCGGTGGCCGTGCGCCTGAGATCGATCGGCGGCAAGAGAAATGGCAAAGAATTCAGTCATTCTAACTGGCGTAGAGCGAACATTTTCGTCCGATGAGATCATTGTCAGCAAGACAGATCTCAAAGGACGTATCATCTATGCCAATGAAGTGTTCCAAAGGGTTTCTGGTTATCAGGAGCAGGAGCTTCTCGGTCAGCCCCATAGTATCATTCGACATCCCAATATGCCGAGATGTGTCTTTAAATTGCTGTGGGACACGATAGAATCAGGCAAAGAGATATTCGCCTACGTACTCAATCGGGCCCGCAATGGTGATGAATACTGGGTTTTCGCCCATGTGACGCCGACCTTCGACCGTTCTGGAAAAATCGTCAGTTATCATTCGAACCGTCGGTCGCCCAGGCGCGAGGCAACGAAAAAAGTCAGCGATCTCTATGCTCAGCTGCTGGCCGAAGAGGACCGTCACGCCGACCGCAAGGAAGGCATGGCCGCTTCCACCAAGATGATGATCGATGTTCTCGGCCAAATCGGAAAACCCTACGATGAATTTGTCTTCAGTCTCTAAGGCGAAGCTGGCGATCGGCGTCGCGCTGGCCGTCGGGGTCCTTCTCGTTGCTTCGAGCCTCGCCTCAGGACAGTGGGTGGTTGCCGGTGGAGCCGGCATCGTCACCTTGGCGTCGGTCCTGGCCGCCCGGTGGCTGTGGATTGTCGATGCCAGTCTGCACAAAGCCTGCTCGGTTCTGGCCGCCGCGTCGCAGGGCGACCTCGACCGCCGGGTGGTGAATATCGGTGATGCGCGGGGCGTCATCGGTCAGATGCTGATCAACGTCAATCGTCTGCTCGACCTGACGGAAGCCTTTACCAAAGAGGCCGATGCCGCCATGGGGTGCGCGGCCGAAGGTCGCTACTTCCGCCAGATCTTGCATGACGGCATGAGCGGCGAGTTTGCCGCCCACGCCGATCTCATCAATCAGGCGTTGACCTCGATGGACAGCCGTACCGCGACCTTCGCCAAAGAGTCGACGGCGGTGGGCGGAACGATCAAGACGG
Organism: Telmatospirillum sp.; assembly: GCA_031291415.1. Classification (GTDB taxonomy): domain Bacteria; phylum Pseudomonadota; class Alphaproteobacteria; order Rhodospirillales; family Magnetospirillaceae; genus Telmatospirillum. The sequence goes on along the minus strand of JARLJB010000157.1, from coordinate 6,947 downwards.
CCAGTCAAGCCATGGCCGCAACGGCGACCGAGTTGGAGGCGACGTCGCGTCAGATGCGGGAGATCGCCCATACCAGCAGCGCCAAGTCGGCGGACGTGGCGCGCGTCGCCGAGGAGGCATCGACCGATGTCGAGACCGTTGCCAGCGCGGCCGAGCAGGTATCGACGGGCATCCGCGAGATTGCCGAACGGGTGTCGCATTCCGCGCAGCAGGCCAAGGCCACGGTGCAGAAGGTCGGTCAGGCCGACCAGGACATCCAGAGCCTTGTCGAGGCAACCGAACGAATCGGCGAAGTGGTCAATCTGATTACGGCAATCGCCAATCAGACCAATCTTTTGGCATTGAACGCCACCATCGAGGCGGCGAGGGCCGGTGAGGCCGGCAAGGGATTCGCTGTGGTGGCCGGAGAGGTCAAGACTTTGGCCAATCAAACGGCGCGTGCCACCGAAGATATCGTCAAGCAGATCGGTGCCATTTGTACCGCAACCGAGACTGCCGTCGAGGCGATCGCCAAGATCGGCGATCTCGTTCACGATATCGACAGCGCCTCGACGGCCATCGCGGCGACGACCGAACAGCAGAGCATGGCGATGACCGATATCAGCCGGTCCATCCATAATGTATCGGCCGCCATGCGGTCGGTCGCCGGGACCATATCCGACGTCGCCGGAACAGCCGACACGGCGACCGAAGCCGCGGGACAAGTCCTGGCGGCGGCGGGCGATCTGGCCGAACGAACCGTGCGGATGAACGACGGTATCGACCAGTTCGTCGACAGGGTTTGTAGCGGAATCGGCAGACGTTGACGGCTGACCACCGCCCATCATCTGTTTAGGTCTGCCACCTCATCCATTCGATGAAACAGCCTGACCGACACACGGTCCAGGTGGACCTTGTCTCGACGAAAAATAGAAATTCATTGAATATTTTCTATTGATAGTTGAGATGGCCCGGTAGTTTAATCAGGCGATATCTCAGCTGCGTGGCGCAGTTCGAAGAATTATCCGAAAAAACAGGTGTTTCCCCGACGCGCAACAAAGTCAGCAGGAGAAAACCATGAGCCATGTCTGCCGCCGCCACGTCATCGCGACGTGCGCGATGTTCTTTCTGTTTTCCTGCATACATTCGGCAAATGCCGAAGATTTTGGAACCGCCGAGCAGGCCAAGGCGATGGTCGATCGGGTTACTGTTTTTTTCAAAGCCAATGGAAAAGAAAAGACTCTCGCCGAATTGAGCAATCCGAAAGGGCAGTTCATCGATCGGGACCTTTACGTCATCGCCTATTCCCTCGAGGGAATCCGCTTGGCCCACCCCTACAATCCGAAATTGATCGGTTTGTCGGTATTGGACGCCGTCGACTTTGATGGCAAGGCCTATGGCAAGGACATCATCACCCTGGCAAACGGCGCCGGAAGCGGTTGGGTGGATTACAAGTTTACCGACCCCACGACGAAAAAGCTGGCGGACAAAAGCCTTTATATCCTCAAAGCCGGAGACCTCATTTTCGGCTGCGGAATCTATAAACGCTAAAGCTTCGCTTCGCTTGAACTGCTCCTGCTTGGCGTTGGCGAAGAGGACGAGGCCGATGATTGCCCTTCTCCGTGACATGAAGCTCAAATGGAAATTGGCGGTAGCCCCCGTCCTGATCCTTTTTACGGCGCTGTTTCTCGGCTTTCTGACCTCCCGCATGGTCGCAGGGCAGTCGCAGGCCCTCGATACGCTTTATCACCAGGGATTTAGCAACCAGCAGCTGATGTCCGAATTAGCGATAAGTCTGGTCACCGTCGACGCCAATCTCTACCGCAATATGACCTGGCAAAATGCCGGCGTGCCCGACAAGCAGATCAAGGAGTCCGTCGACGCGACCCTCGCGCTGGTAACCCGAATCGCCTCGCAGCTCGATACCATCGAACAGGCCACCAGTGGTATGGCGGAGGATCGGGCGATGTTGGCCGACGTTCGCGCAACTGCCGATGCCTTTAGCAAGCAGGTTCGCCAAGCCACCAGCATGCTTGACGCCGATCCGGTCATGGCAATGACCATGTTGCGCGAGGCCGAGCGTCGTTATGTCAAAGTCGAACAGGCCGTGACGAGTTGGACCGCCGCTCAGAAGCGCGACAATGACGCACTATTTGACGGGGCGGCGCGCGATTCCCGGCATGCCCTGCTGACCTTCGTTCTGGTCACCGCCGCCGCTTTCGGAACCGCGATCGGCATCATCATCGTGGTTGGCCGTGGGATCGAGCGGGGAATTCGTTCGGTGACCGGCATCATGACCCGTTTGGCGACCGGCGATAACGATGTCGCGGTACCGAAGTTCGAACGGCGTGATGAAATCGGCCAGATGTTGAATGCCGTTGCCGTTTTCAAAGAGAACAAGCAGCGCGCCGACGAGCTGGAAGCTGCGCAACGTCGCGAGCAGGCGGCCAAAGAACTGCGCCGGCAAGCCGTTGAAACCCATGCCGCGCAGTTCGAGACCAATATCGGCGGTATTCTGGAGGCAGTCGCCGTTGCAGCGCGCCAATTGGAAAACGTCGCCGCGTCCATGGCGGAGATTGCCGAACAGACCGATCGCCAGTCGATCGTCGTTTCCGATGCGGCGGACCAGGCGGCGTCCAATGTCGAGACGGTGGCGGTCGCCACAGAACATCTGGCGTCGTCCATCCGCGAGATCGGCGATCAGGTCATCCAATCAAGTGCGATAGCCGGGGATGCGGTCGTCGAATCGCGGCAGACCGACGGTATCATGCAGAGTCTGACCGAAGCCACTCAGCACATCGGCGAGGTCGTCGAGCTGATCACCAGCATCGCCGGGCAAACCAATATGTTGGCCTTGAACGCAACGATCGAGGCCGCTCGCGCCGGAGAGGCCGGGAAGGGGTTTGCCGTCGTGGCGGGCGAGGTTAAAGCCTTGGCATCCCAAACGGGCAAGGCGACCGATGATATCACGACGCATATCGCGTCGATTCAACAGCGGACCGCCGCCGCAGTCGGGGCCATTTCGCATATCGCCGAGATCATCGGTCAGATCGATAAAATCGCCGGCACAATCGCCGCGGCGGTCGATGAGCAGCGGACGGCGACGCACGATATCGCCGACAATGTGCAACAGGCGGCGAGCGGAACGAAGAGAGTGACCGACAATATTCAGGGCGTCACCGAGGCCGCGAAATCCACAGGGCGGGTCGCGTCGGAAGTTCTGTCTTCTGCCCAAAATCTATCGGGACAGGCCGACCACCTGCGCCGCGAGGTCCAGATCTTTCTCGACAGCATCAAGGAATCATGAGGCATCGTCCTTGGGCCGGAAGGAAAGCACGTCCGGCCCAAGGCGGTGCGTCAACTCGCCGGCAGATAGATTTCGGCGCCGGTGGCAAGAAATTCGGCCGATTTCTCCTCCATCCCCTTGGCCGCGGCATCGTCGCGGACTTCCTGCGAGATCTTCATCGCGCAGAACTTCGGGCCGCACATTGAGCAGAAATGCGCGAGCTTGGCGCCATCGGCCGGCATCGTCTGATCATGGAATTTTTCCGCCGTGTCGGCATCCAAGGAAAGATTGAACTGGTCCTTCCAGCGGAATTCGAAGCGGGCGCGGCTCAGCGCGTCATCTTGCAGGCGCGCCGCCGGATGGCCTTTGGCGAGGTCGGCAGCATGCGCGGCGATCTTGTAGGTGATGACTCCGGTCTTGACGTCGTCGCGGTCGGGCAGTCCCAGATGCTCCTTGGGCGTCACATAACAGAGCATGGCGGTGCCGAACCAACCGATCATCGCCGCGCCGATGGCCGACGTGATGTGGTCGTAGCCGGGCGCGATGTCGGTGACAAGCGGGCCCAGGGTGTAGAACGGCGCCTCTCCGCAAAGGGCCAGCTGCTTATCGACGTTTTCCTTGATCTTGTGCATCGGCACATGGCCGGGGCCTTCGATCATCACCTGGACGTCGTGCTTCCAGGCGATCTGGGTCAGTTCTCCCAGGGTTTCCAGTTCAGCAAACTGGGCGGCGTCGTTGGCGTCGGCATTCGATCCCGGGCGCAGGCCATCGCCCAGCGAAAACGCGATGTCGTAGCTTTTGAGGATCTCGCAGGTTTCTTCGAAATGCTCGTAAAGGAAATTTTCGCGGTGGTGGGCCAGGCACCATTTTGCCATGATCGAGCCGCCGCGCGAGACGATGCCGGTAACCCGCCTGGCGGTCAGCGGGACGTGGGCCAAGCGGACGCCGGCATGAATGGTGAAATAGTCGACACCCTGTTCGGCCTGTTCGATCAGCGTGTCGCGGAAGATTTCCCAGCTCAGCTCTTCGGCCTTGCCATCGACCTTTTCGAGTGCCTGGTAAATCGGCACCGTTCCGATCGGAACCGGCGTGTTACGGATAATCCATTCGCGGATGGTGTGGATGTTCTGTCCGGTCGACAGATCCATCACCGTATCTGACCCCCAACGGACGGCCCAAATCAGCTTTTCGACTTCTTCGGCCACCGACGACGTGACGATGGAATTGCCGATGTTGGCATTGATCTTCACCAGGAAATTACGTCCGATGATCATCGGCTCGGTTTCCGGATGATTGATGTTGGCCGGAATGATGGCGCGGCCTTTGGCGATTTCGTCGCGAACGAACTCGGCCGTCACATAATCGGGGAGGCTGGCGCCGAAAGAGTCTCCGTCGGTCTGCCGCTTTTCCGCCAGCTTGGCGCGGCCAAGGTTTTCGCGGATGGCGACATATTCCATTTCCGGAGTAACGATGCCGGCCCGCGCATAGGCCATCTGGGTGACCGCCCGTCCCGGTTTGCCGCGCAGGATCCGGCGGTCGGCGCGATCGAAAAGCGGGACCGGGCTGATTTCTCCGGCCGCCAGACCATTGTCCTCGGGGCGCGGCGTCCGCCCTTCGCAGACGTCTGTGTCGTTGCGGGCGGCGATCCATTGCCGGCGAAGAGCGGGCAAGCCGCGACGGATGTCGGTGGTCACCGCCGGATCGGTGTAGGGTCCCGACGTGTCGTAAACGCGGAACGGCGGTTCCTTGGCCGATGCGGTGAGGTCGATTTCCCGCATGGCGACACGCAGGTCGGGGAACAGTGTCCCGCCGATATGGATCTTGCGCGATGATGGCAAGGGGCCGGTGGTGACCTTGAGGACTTCGGATGGATGGGAATCTGGCATGGGGGATCTCTCCTTCTTGGACGTCGAGCAGGGAGATCCGGGGGGCTGGTTTGGAGCAATGCGGGCGTTCATGTAACGAACGGTCCGCCAGTTCCTCTCCCTACGCCGGTATGACCCGGATCAGGTTCAAACGGTTTCCGCGCTGCCTGTCAGGCCCAGCGGTATCTCAGCCCCTTGTCGGGGCTCCCCTTGGAACGGACGCGATCGTGACGGAGGAGGTGCCCCGGTGTCAAGAACGCTTCGCAAAATTGCGACACCGGGCGGCAGGGCAGGGGAAACCCGCTGGAAACTTGCGGTCGTTCGTGCCAAAAGAAGGGTGTTTCAGGTGCCGCCCGGTCATCCGGGGGGAGAATCGGGAAGGCGGTGCGACTCCGCCGCGTGCCCAACGCTGTGAAGGGGACTGTCCGCGCAGGTGAACCCACTGGCCATGGCCGGGAAGGGGCGCGGATGGGACGAACCTGAGCCAGAAGACCGGCCTGAAGCAGATCACCGGACCTGTCGTGGACGGATGGGTTTTTAAAGCCATTTTCATGTCAGGGGACACACATGAAAGACCTCAGCGCTATTTCTTCCTTCTCTGCCGTTCGCTCGTTGATCGGGAGCATGCCCGGTCCGGACGAGCAGGCGCTCGCCAAATGGCAGGAACGCGAACCGCAACTGACCAAACCGGCCGGATCGCTCGGCCGTCTCGAAGAGATCAGTCGTTTCCTCAGCGCCTGGCAGGGGCGCCATCCCCCGCGTCTCGACAAAGTACGGGCCCGTGTCTTTGCCGGGAGCCACGGCGTCATGGCGTTGGGCGTTTCCGCCTTTCCTGCCGAGGTGAACTTCCAGATGGTGGCCAATTTCCAAGCCGGGGGAGCCGCCATCAACCAGTTGTGCAAGACCTTCGGCATCGAACTGGCGGTGGAAACCTTGGAGCTCGATCGGCCGACCGCCGACTTCACCAAGGGACCGGCGATGAGCGAAGAGGAATGTCTGACCGCCCTGCGGTGCGGCATGGCCGTGGCCGAGCCCGGCGTCGATCTTCTGGTGATTGGCGAGATGGGGATCGGCAACACGACGTCGGCGGCGGCCATTTGCCACGGATTGTTTGGTGGCGTCGCTGCCGACTGGACCGGGCGCGGTACCGGGGTTGACGACGAGCATCTCAAGATCAAGATCGACGTCGTCGAACGTGGTGTGGCGGCCAATCGATCCGACGATCCGCTGACCGTGCTGCGCTCGGTCGGTGGACGCGAACTGGCGGCGATGACCGGAGCGATCCTCGCCGCCCGGCATCGGCGGATTCCGGTGTTGCTTGACGGCTATGTCTGCACAGCGGCCGCCGCCGTCCTGCACGCTGCCGATCCTCGGGCGCTCGACCATTGTCTGGTCGGTCATACCTCGGTGGAGCCCGGCCATCGCCGTCTGCTCGAAAAAATCGGCCAGCGGGCCCTGCTCGACATGGATATGCGGCTGGGAGAGGCATCCGGCGCCGCGTTGGCGGTCGGTCTGGCGCGCGCCGCCGTGGCTTGCCATACCGGCATGGCGACCTTTGCCGAGGCCGGCGTCAGTGACAAGCATTGAAGCGGATCTGGTCTGGACTCTGACACTTGGTGCTTGAGCGAGTGGGCGGGCATCCGAGGCGGTGAGAAATTGCTGAGTGGGGCGGGCATCTGTTTAGACCGGGGACATCCCTGACAGGTGTTCGGAGACATCCCTGACAGGTTGATGTGATGCTTCACCGTCGCGCAGGTTAACCTGCGCGACGGTGAAGCGCGAAAACAAAACGTCGTAAATACCGTCCTGCTTGGTTG
>JARLJB010000156.1 GCA_031291415.1 Telmatospirillum sp. | reverse complement strand
CTTCTTGAGCCTTTGCTCGAGCTGCTCGTTCTGCTTTTGGAGAGCCGCCGACTCGACCTTCAACGCCGCGATGTCCTGCGTCGCTTCAGCGCGGGCCAGGCTCGGCGCCGTCACGATCGTCAGGGCGGCCGCAGCCGCCAACAATTGGTTTTTCATCTTCGTCTCCGCAAAAGCCACGACGTTTGATCTGCCTCAGATCAAGCAAGACGCCGCATTTAGTGTTTTGAATATATCGTGATTTCTACGATAGAAACCGATCTACATATTGCTAGCAATCCAATGGCGCCGCGAAAAGTCCAGAAAATCGCCACACTTGGCACCTGCTGCACAGCCATTGCGCAAATCGCTGAAAAACGGCCACTTTTTCGGCAACGGCAGCGTCCATGGATGCGCCAGGAGAAAAATCGTTTCGCTATGTAATAATTTTACAACATTTTCGCTTCCAGCGCGGACCCCCGGAAAAACGAAAAATCCCGCGAGATTGCTCTCGCGGGATTTCGAAGAACTGAAAGCTTCGTTTCGCGATTTCGCGAAGAAGCGATCAGAAGGTGAAGCGCGCGCCGACGGTCGGGGCCCAGTTGGAGGCGCTGAAATAGCCGGAGGCGATGCCGCCGGAAACGCTGCTGTACATCAAGCCGCCATAGATGTCGAACCGCTTGGTGAAGTGGTAATCGACGTAACCGGAAGCGCCATAGAGGTTGCCGGAGCAGGTCGAGCTGCGCGGCGCGGTCTGGTTGTACGTCGCAGGCTTGTATGGGCTGAAGGCGATATAGGCCGGCAGCGAGCAGGTCGCGAGGCTGGTCGACGCTGTGTTCGACACGCCAGGCGTGTTGAATGCGAAGCCATAGCCGTTTTGGTGCTCCATATAGAAGCCGCCAGCGAACTCGGTCCTTTCGTCATAAGCGTAGCGCGTGCCGACCCAGACCGTGTCGAGCAGCTTGGCGTGCGGGAAGGCCCCGTTGTTGACCGAGCTCAGCTGATAGCCGCCCTGGTCGTTCTGGGCGCCAATGCCGACGTTATCCTCGGGGTTGTGATAGATCACATGCGCCCAGCCGGCATAGAACTTCCACTGGTTCCAGGTATATTTGCCGGCCAACGCCCAACCGGTGTTGTCCGAAACGGTTGCGGCCATGGTGTTGGAATTCACGCCGGTCGAGACGACGTTGTTGCCCGCCACGCCCATCGTGTTCGTATTCGGCACGAAGGTGCTGGCGCCGAGAAGCTGCGCGGCGCTCAAGGGCGTTCCGGTCGAAATGGCCTGGTGGTAGTAACCGAGGACACCGTCGACATCGAAGCCCCAATAAGAGAAGCCCAAGCCAACCTGACCGGCATCGTTGTGGGTGGCAAAGCAGTTCTGAATCGTTCCCTTCGGCGCGCTGGTCAGCGTGCCGAGATAGTTGCAGCCGCCGTTGCCGTCGGCGAACTTGTACATCGCGCCGCCGTGAACGGGACCATAATTGACCTTATATTTGAACGAATCGTCCCAGCGGCCGTTGGCCGTATCGCCGAGACCGGCGACCGGAGTGCCGGAATAGCCGATGACCGAGAACGCCTGCGCCGCGCCCGTCGGGTCATAGGCGCCGACCAGATCGTTGGACAGGCTCTTGTGGCGACCGAAGGTCAGCTGGCCATAGACCGGCGAGGCGAGACCGGCAAAGAGCTGATCGTTGAACGCCTGTCCGCCGCGCGAACCGTCGCCGTAGTTGGAATAGGCGTTGCGGTTCAAACCATTGTTGTCGATGACCGAACCGGGAGCGTTGGCGAGCTGGCCCGACTGAGGGTTGATGTTGGTCGAGGCCTGGAACACGCCCGACAGGCCGGGCAGGATTTCGGTCGACCCTTTGATGCCGAGCGTCGAGGCGCTCAGGTTGTTCGGCGAAACGCCGAAATAGGAATGGGTGGCGGATTTGTTGATGAAGTTATCGCCGAGGTAGAGCTTGTTGCTGGACGGCAGGCCGTAGGAGGCATAGCCGAGGCCGGCGTCGATCGTGCCGAACACGGTGATGCCGCAGAAGGTCAGCGGGCCGTCCAAGGTGAGCGGGGCGCACGACGCCGGTCCCTTGAGGAAGGGGAGGTCGGCGGCCATGAAGCTGTTCGGAGCGGGACGGGCGGCAGCCTGCTGCGCGGCGGCCGTCTGCTGCTGCTCAAGCTTGTTCAGGCGCTGTTCGAGAGCCTGGTTCTGCTTCTTGAGCGCGTCGGACTGAGCCTTGAGCGTCTTGATTTCAGTGCTGTCAGCGGTCTGGGCGCGAGCCGCGCCGGTCGCCGTCATAACCGCCACGGCGGCGACAGCAGCCATAAGTTTGGTTTTCATGCCCGTCTCCAGTTCTCCGAGCCGCCTCGCGCAAAACATCCGCGGAAAGGCTCGATCCATATGACCGCGGTTCAAAGCGGCTGCGAAATTCGATCACGAAAGATTGATATCCGATCGCGATTGTTCATCGAATAGTCAGGTCCCCCGCGCTTGGCAATTGGCCGAGGCTCGATTCAGGCGCCTTTACGCCACAAAGAATCCCAGTGTTGCCCCATTGCAATAGTTGAGCACTCAACTAAAGGCTAATCCATTCGAAAGCTGAAGGATTTACGACGTTGTGCAGCGCAGGATGATTGCGCTTCATCAAACTGTCATGAATCGGCTATCAACGATCACTTTGTCGCACGCGCGCAAATGCGGGCGAGAAAATACATCCCTCGCCCAGAACAATAGGCAGTTGCGTTACGTGTTGCGAAAATCAATTCAGAAGGCGTAACGCAGTCCGACAGTGGGATCGACGGTGTTGTTGTAGAGGAAGCCATTCGCCATGCCGCCGGACACCGTCGAATACATCATGCCGGCGTAAGCCTCGAATTTCTTTGTGAAATGATATTCGCCGACGAAACCGATCGCGTCTTCCGTCCCCGAGCACGTCGCCGCATTGGTGACGAGAGTGGTGTTCTTGGAGAAATTGCAGGCGATCTTGCCGTAAGAATTCTGCCATTCATGATAATAGCCGACGCTGAGATCCAGATGGCTATCGTACGCGTATTTCACGCCCGCCCAGAGCAATTGCAGGATCTTGTCGTGATATTGATAGGCGTTGTTGGTAGCGACGCTGACCATATAGCCGTTTGAATCGACATAAGGCGCGACGATCGTGTCTTGCGGGTCGCTATAATTGATATTTTCGTAGCCGCCGAAGAATTTGAACGGTCCGTAGCTGTATTTCGCCGAGAGCAGCACGGCGGAATTATCCGAGATTGTGGCGGCGAGCGAGCCGGCGGGCTGAGCCAGCACCTGGGCGGCGCTGAGGGAGGAAAGCGTAATCGCGCCGCTGACATGGCTGTAGACAGCGTCGAACGACAGCTCCTGAATGTCGAAACCTGCCGAGACCTGATAGGTGGGTCCATCCGTCTGGTTTGCGCCCGATCCGGGCTGGCCGAATTTATAGATCGCGCCGAATCGCGCAGGTCCCACATGGACCAGATATTTGACGGAATTGTCGAAACGGCTGTTTTCGGTGTCGCCGCTCGACAACGAGCCGCTATAGCCGAGCAGCGAGAACGCCAGCGAACCGGCGATAGGATCGTAAACGGCGCGATCGTCCGTGGTCAGCGTGCGCTGGCGGCCATAAGTGAGCACGCCGTAGGTCGCTGAGGACACGCCCAGATAGGCGTAATCGTTGAAAGCCTGCCCTGCGCGCGCGGAATCGCCATTGGCGCTCTGATAGGCCAAGGGAACGCCATTGTTCTGGACCAGCGAGGCGGGACCGTTGCTGAGCTGGCCCGACGCCACGCTGAAATTCGTATTGAGGCCGAAGACGCCGGCAAAGCCCGGCAGAATTTCCTCTTGTCCCTTCAGCCCGATGCCCGAATAGCCCATGCCGCCCGGCGCGACGCTGAACATGGAACGATTGCTGTTTTTCGAAATCGCGTATTCGAGCCCCTGCGGATAGGCGCCGTTGAGCGGCGCGCCGTGGCTTTGCCAGGCGACGCCAGCGTCAAGGACGCCGAAGAGCGTAATGCCATGCCAAGTCAAGGGGCCGTCGGAGGTCAGGGCTTCGAGCGGCGCTTTCGCGACCTGTCCCACAAAAGCGTCAGGCGCGGGTTGGGGCGCGACCTGCCCGGAGACGACCTGCCCGGTGACGGCCTGGCGCTTTTCGAGCTTTTCAAGCCGCTTGATGAGTTGGGCGTTCTGTTGCTTCGTCGCGGCGATCTGCTGCTTGAGCACGACAAGGTCGTCGGCATTCGCGTCGCCCGACGCGGCCACGACCATAAAAGCGACAAAACCATATACCCGACTATTCATTTACAGCCCCTGCCGTCAATTTATGCCAGGCCCGCATTCGGGGCCACTGCCTGGACACAAAATCATATAAATCCATGTTTTTTGTCAACTATATAAATGCGTCGCGACTGCGTAAAATTTTGACCGCCTTGAAATTCTAAAAAAAATATTAGCCGGCGTTCCCGCCGAACCGCCGCAAATCTATGGCACTTTGCCCAAGCTAGATCGTTGTTTTCGTGGCGTCCGGAACGAAAATTCCGTCACCGCCACACAACAGGGATGCCGCGCGGCGCCAATGGCGGCGCGCTTCAAAGGAGAAACAGACGATGCAACGCTGGAT
>JARLJB010000155.1 GCA_031291415.1 Telmatospirillum sp. | reverse complement strand
GACTCTGGCCTTTCGCGCCGGGGCGATTACCGGGATGCTGGTCGCCGGGCTTGCCCTGCTCGCGATTGCGGGCTTTTTCTGGTATCTGACCGGGCCTGCCGGATATGATCCCGACAAGCGCATCGTGATCACCGCGCTGACGGCTTTGGCGCTGGGCGCTTCGCTCGTGTCGATCTTTGCGCGCCTTGGCGGCGGCATCTTTACCAAAGCCGCCGATGTCGGCGCCGATCTCGTCGGCAAAGTCGAAGCGGGCATTCCCGAAGACGACCCACGCAACCCCGCCGTCATTGCCGACAATGTCGGCGACAATGTCGGCGATTGCGCCGGGATGGCCGCCGACTTGTTCGAGACCTATGTCGTGACCATCGGCGCGACGATGGTGCTGACCGCGCTGCTGGTCAAAGGGCTGGGCCATCTGCTGATGCCGTTGATGAGCCTGCCGCTGCTGATCGGCGGGGTGTGCATCGTCACCTCGATCATCGGCACATTCTTCGTGCGCCTGGGCAGTTCGAACAACATCATGGGCGCGATGTACAAGGGCTTTCTGGTCACCACGGTCCTGTCGATCCCGGCGATCTGGTTTGCCATCACCTATACGCTCGGCGACATGAACACCCCGATCGGGACTGCCGGATTTACCGGGCGCACGCTGTTCTATTGCGCGCTGGTCGGCCTTGCCATTACCGGGCTGATCATCTGGATCACCGAATATTACACCGGCACCGCCTATCGCCCGGTGCGCTCGATCGCCAAGGCTTCGATCACCGGCCACGGCACCAATGTCATCCAGGGCCTCGCGATCAGCCTCGAAGCGACCGCGCTGCCGACGCTGGTGATCTGCGCCGGGATCGTCATTTCCTATCAGCTCGCCGGATTGATCGGGATCGCCTATGCCGCGACCGCAATGCTGGCGCTGGCCGGGATGGTGGTGGCGCTCGACGCCTATGGCCCGGTGACCGACAATGCCGGGGGCATTGCCGAAATGGCCGGGCTCGACGACAGCGTGCGCGAAAAGACCGATGCGCTCGATGCCGTGGGCAACACCACCAAGGCGGTGACCAAGGGCTATGCCATCGGATCGGCGGGCCTCGCCGCGCTCGTCCTGTTTGCCGCCTATACCACCGACTTGCGGGAATTCTTCCCGACTCTGAAAGTCGATTTCAGCCTTGAAAACCCCTATGTCATCGTCGGGCTGCTGCTCGGCGCGCTGTTGCCTTATCTGTTCGGGGCGATGGGGATGACGGCGGTGGGCCGCGCGGCGGGCGATGTCGTCGTCGACGTGCGCGATCAGTTTGCCAACAATCCGGGGATCATGGCCGGGACCAGCCGCCCCGACTATGCGCGCACGGTCGATCTGGTGACCAAGGCGGCGATCAAGGAAATGATCGTGCCCTCGCTGCTGCCGGTGCTGGCGCCGGTCGTGGTCTATTTCGTAATCACCGCCGCGGCGGGCCGGTCAAACGGCTTTGCCGCGCTGGGCGCGCTGTTGCTCGGGGTAATCGTCAGCGGGCTGTTCGTCGCGCTGTCGATGACATCGGGCGGCGGGGCGTGGGACAACGCCAAGAAATACATCGAAGACGGCCACCACGGCGGCAAAGGCTCCGACGCGCACAAGGCGGCGGTGACCGGCGACACGGTCGGCGATCCCTACAAGGACACAGCCGGCCCCGCCGTCAACCCGATGATCAAGATCACCAACATCGTCGCCCTGCTGCTCCTCGCAGCACTGGCCAGCCACGCCATGTAGGATTTTTGCCGGAGCAATCCGACAAATGCGAACCTCGCCCGGCCCCACCGGGCGGGGTTTTGCATGGGGGGGCCGATATATCTAGCTAGCCGGCCAGATTTTGAATCTGCTAAAATCCGTGGCATGTGACTGGTATGGTCCACCACCACGCCTTGCACACTGCGATTGCAACACCATCTATGCCCATCGATATGTGCGCTAGGATGATTGATGCTGCATCCAAGTCCTGTGCCTCCTCTGTGGCAGCAAAGGCTCCGGCGTCTGTTTCTACAGGCGATGGCCTTACCGCCCTTTCGACGGCGTTTATGTATGGCTCATTGCTACTGGGCTTAACAGCCTTGTTCGGCGCAATCGCTTGGGGGTTTGTTGTCAAAGGATGGGCAGAGCGCGAGGCTAGGATTGAAGCTGAACGCTGCGCACGGAAGTGGCTTGAGGATGAGGCGCCGCCGATAATTCGGCGAGAAATTCAAGAATATTTGAGGACTTTTCCACCAGAAACTCCTATATTGGAGAAAAATGTGGACGCAATGGCTGCGGCAGCCGGTGAAGACGAGAAGGAGGGCGGGAATGGCGAAGAAAAGTGAAATTCAGATCGTCGCTCGTCACATGTTGGACGCGCCGGTAGACATACGGGCGATCTTTGACGACCTTGGCGTACGTTACGAAGAAATCCAGATGAGCACTCAATCTGGGTGGATCACACGCAACGGCGACACCTTCACTGTGAGCGTTAACGGTTTAGAGTCCGCAACGCGTCGCCGCTTCACCGCCGCACATGAGCTTGCTCATTATCTCTTGCACCGTGATTTGATGGGCGATGGCAACAGGATGCATCGTCATATCGACACTCTGTATGCAGGCGGTGGACAATCTGGCGACGTTATCTTCAAGCGCTCTCATGAGATCGAAGCGAACAGGATCGCGGCGCAAATTGTGATGCCGAAGAAGCTGGTCGAACAGGAACACGCCCTCACCCCTGATGCCGGGGAATTGGCTGCAAAGTTCGGAGTGTCCAAGCCCGCTATGGAAATTCGCCTGAAGACGCTAGGGTTGAGATCGGGGGACAGTTTACCCATTTCGCGGACCTAGTGAGATCGGGGGACAGTTTACCCATTTCGCGAGATCGGGGGACAGTTTACCCATTTCGCGGACCTGACGATCAGACTTTGTGGATGAGGACTTCGATCAGAGATCGGGGGACAGTTTACCCATTTCGCGGACCTGACGATCAGACTTTGTGGATGAGGACTTTGTACCCGGCATCAACACCGGCAACCGGTCTAATCCAACCCCGCTCATCCTGAGCCCGTCGAAGGATGCGCGCCGAAGCTGGCCCGGTGTGCTGGCTGTGTCCACAGATCGCATGTCGCGCGCGTCCTTCGACGGGCTCAGGACGAGCGGGTATTTGTGCCGCATGATAAGCGGGCGTTTGTTCGACATGG
>JARLJB010000154.1 GCA_031291415.1 Telmatospirillum sp. | reverse complement strand
TAAAGTTCTCGACCTTGCCTGGATCGGACGCGGGAAAGCGGGTGACGTGGTCGACGCCGCTATTGGACACCCAGATGCGGTCCCGCTGGTCGACGCCAAGGTGGAAGGGCGCCTTGAACGATTTGCAAGGCTCCGCGCTGTCGCCCTCGCAAACGATCCGACCCTTGGTCAAGTCGCCATTCGGAAAATGGACCAACTGGCTCTTCTCGATGCCGAGGGCCCAGACATCTCCGTTAGGAGTAACGATGATCCCTTGCATCAGTCCGAGACGACCGTTGAAGTTGATGCCCTCTGGCGGCGTCAGCGGTTTGCCGCTCTTGTCGAACACAGTAATCGACTTGCTGCCATAGTTGGTGAGCCAGGCATTGTCGTGGGAGTCGACAGCAGCCCCAAAGGTGCCGCCCTCCATGCCGCCGCCGGTGAAGCCCGTGGTTATCGGCGAAAGCGGGCGGCCATTCGGCGCGAATTTGGTGGCGTGGCCTTCCCAAAGGGAGTCCTGGCCCTGCCAGCCGATGGTGAAATTATCGCCGACCCAAAGGTTGCCCTCGCTGTCGAACATGGCCTTGCCGCCGGCGCGATAGCCGCCGCCGTCGAATTTCAGTGGCAGCACCCAGGCGCTGGGCGCGTAGTTCAAATAGGGCATGAATGGAACCGGCCGCAGGTTCCTACCTTGCGGAACCGGATAAAAAATATCAAGCAGCGCAAAGAGTTGTTCGGGCTGGCGCCAGGGATAGCGAGCGATCGACTGGGCGGCGGTCAGCGTGTCGGTGGGCGCCTCCCCTTTAGGCGGCGCCGCGTCCGCGAAGAGCTTGGGACACGCCTCGAGGGCCACCCGCGTGGCGCAACCGGCCAACAGATCGGCCAATGTGGCAAAATTGGCCATGGTTGGCGTCTGGCCGCTGTTGAGGGGGTCCTGGATGGGCTCTCCCCAACCGCCGGTTTGCAGATCGACGAAGTTCGGCACATTTCCAGCCGCGATACGCAGGCCGAGCGCGTGGCCCTGGATCGCGTCGCCATCGATGAACTGCGCATGGGTCCAGACCGAGGCGACGGTCGTCATCTCGTTGATCGTCACATGGGACGGCGGTTGGTTCCCCAGCACGGTCAGAAACGCAAGCGCTGGATTGTCTCCGCCGGTCTTGTCGGCGCCCGAATGGCCGCCCTTGGCAGTCAGATAAAGCGAGGCGGCCGAACCGGGCGCAGCGACCGACCCAAAGGCGAAATGTCCCTCCGCGTCGGTGCGCGCCTGCGCCAGTTGCTGCGGCGCGGAGGACCCTGCCGCCCAGAGCGTCACAGTCGAATTGACGACGGGTTTGCCGCCGCCGAGGACATGCCCATCGAGAGACTCGGCCGCTGCGACGCCGGAAGCGAGGGCGAGCAGATCGCCGGCCAATATAAAAGACCCGATCATCGACTTGCTGGACCTGCGCATCGGATACCCCAACATCATGAAATGGCGCCGCAATTCTATGAATGTAGAGCGTCAGTCAGCGTTAGCTGAGTTCCGCCCGCGCTGGACAAGCTATCGGATATTCCGTGTAAGCGTCGATGCGGATTCGGCAGACGTAACGGCGTCGTGATCCCCGACAAGCGGTGTG
>JARLJB010000153.1 GCA_031291415.1 Telmatospirillum sp. | reverse complement strand
TTGAGAATGCTTGACGCGGTTCACGATGACACAGGCGATCATCTGCCTACCCAGCGTGTCCTCGCCGCGAGCTTCAGCCAACAGCGTGATGGCGATCAGTTCTTGATCGGATAGATTATCGAGCCATTTTTGGATGGTGGGATCGTCGGACACGGTGCGCCGCCTGAGTGATTATCAGTCGACGCGAGATTTGCATGTGTCCAGTAATGGCGGAGGACTGGCAAATGTCAGAGCTAGAACAAGCGCCCTTGCTGTTCGTCCGGCACGTTGCCGAATCGGCCGCTTTTATGGCGATGCACGGTGCGCACATGCACACCAACGAGCCTCGCCACGGTAGCGACGCTTTCCCCGTCCTTCAATGCCTTTTGAATGGCCGTCCAAAGGCGGTTTCGATTACCGGCCAGTGGCCCAAGGGGGATTTCGATGGTGCCAGCCCCGAAACGCTTGATGATTTTTTGCGCGGCCTCAAGCCCAACAGCGTCCACCAGCCAGTACCCCGGCTCAAGGTTATCGGCGGCGCGGAAATAAGCCGGGCCGCCTCCCTTGGCGTTGGCCACCTGGAGAGCGGCCACGACGCCGGCCACCTCGGCGATCTCGGTCAGGATCGGGGGCAGGTCGAGACCTTCGATCATTCTGGCCGCCCCCTGCGGAGCCGGTTGTTGCCGAGCAGAAGTCGATCGCGTTCACTGGCGAGAATTGTCCGCTCCTTCTTCAGCGCATCAACTTCTTCGCGCAAGTGGCGGACAGTATAATAGACGCTCTCCTCGGCTTCGGCGCACTTCATCAAATAGTCATACGGATCGATAATCCTTCCGCAATCTTTACATTCGAGCATTCTACGTTCGGTATCAATTTGCAGGCGGCCATGGCTGCATATGTTGTAGGCAACGGGTTTGCGCCGCAGAGAGGGCCGAAAGTCGGCCATCGTAACAACCTTTGGAGTGTCATCGTTCATCGTGATGTCTTCCGATCAACCCAGGCCTTCAGACCCTCAATGACCTGGCGACATTGGGCCGGCGTCAGAAACTCCGGATCGGTGGTGGCCGTGCCGGTTGCAGCCATGCGAGCGCAAAAGGCACGGAGAGCGGCTTTGGTCGGGTTATCGAGTGCGTCCAGGCGCTTAAGCTCACCCCACAGCGCATAGATCTTGCGCACGTCCGGTTTTGAGCTTGGGTGGAAAGTCGACGTGTTTCGAAAACCCTTTGCTTCCAGCTCCTTGACCAGGTCGATCAGCTTTGATGTCACGGCATCCTTGGTGCTGGACTTGCCGGTAACCCGCTCAACCATGGCTCGGTAGGTGACCTCATCAAGACCCAACTGCTTCTTCGCGACATGGATCTTGGCGCTCAACGCCTTGCGGTGTGGATCGGTGACCGTGCTCATCGCGGCAACTCCTGATACAGGCAATACAGGCGATCGGCGCGGCGGTGCCAGCGGTCTGATTTTGCGTCGAGCTTGTCTTGCTCACCCTGGAGGCGTTGATAATTGGCTCGCGCTTCGTTCCATTTCTTGAGGGCGCGTGTCATCGCTTTGAAATCGCGTTCGCTTCCGCCTTCTGCGCCCTGTGCCACCGCGCAGTCGATGGCTCCGGCAGCCGCGATCAATTGATCGGAAAGGGCGCAAGCTTCTTCGCGGGCGCGGAGGGCAGCGGCCGACGCCACTTCACACTGCGCCCAAACAAGATCTTTCTCTGTCCAAACGAAAATTTGTCTGCCAACAAACCGGAGCAGTTCTTCACGGCTCAAGTCGTCGAGAGTAACGGGCTTGCGATCAGCCATGAGACGCCCTTTCCTCGCTCGCGGTATTGACCGCCGCGACGATCGCCTGCCACTCCATACCGGCGGCGATCGCCTGCTCGATCATCATCCGTACTGCCTCGGCCGGTTCGACCTGGTCGGGATGGGTGGCCAGGTCGGCCAGCACGACCCGGCCCGACGCAAGACGCAGGTCCTTGACCCTCTTGCGGATTTGATTGGCCCGATCGGTACGGCCCAGCGCGTTCGCCAGCGCCATGGCGGCGACATCAAGTTCCAAAATTCGCTGTGCAAGCGGTGTCAGCATCGCTTCACCTCATCCTTCGGCCTGGCATCATCAGGGCGGGGCGGCCAGCCCCCTACCGACGCACCGACGCCTAAGCGCCGGGCGTTTCGCCTATGCATCCTCCATGGCTTTCAAGGTGACCCCGAGCGGTGCGAGGTAGGGTCGGTTGCAGACCGGGCCGTCGATGACTTCCAGAAGCGATCCCAGGTGGACCCGCGAGCCCCCCCCCCTGCGACGACATCAACAAGAACCACCTGCGTCATCACCCCATGGACTTGGCCGATACCGAAGAAATCGTGGCAATGTTGGCCAAGACCGGGGGCGCTGGTGATCTTCGGCGGTAGCGGCTCGTAGACATGGCGGACATAGTCGCCAACCGAGATGTCTTTGCCGGTGTGGTCTTTCATGACGCACCTCCAGCCAGGGTGACCTGCCGGGGCGCT
>JARLJB010000152.1 GCA_031291415.1 Telmatospirillum sp. | reverse complement strand
TTGAGAATGCTTGACGCGGTTCACGATGACACAGGCGATCATCTGCCTACCCAGCGTGTCCTCGCCGCGAGCTTCAGCCAACAGCGTGATGGCGATCAGTTCTTGATCGGATAGATTATCGAGCCATTTTTGGATGGTGGGGTCGTTGGACACGGTGCGCCGCCTGAGTAATTATCAGCGACGCTGAGATTTGCATGTGTCCAAAATTGAGGGGCGACGGGCAAATGTCCCCGTCAGAACAGGCGCCCCTGCTGATCGTCCGGCACAGTGCCGAACTGGCCGCTTTTATGGCGGCGCACGGTGCGCGCATGCACACCAACAAGCCTCGCCACGGTAGCGACGCTCTTACCTTCCTTCAATGCCTTTTGAATGGCTGTCCAAAGGCTGTTTCTATTGCCAGCCAGTGGCCCAAGGGGGATTTCGATCGCGCCGGGGCCAAATCTCTCGATGATCTTCCGGGCAGCGTCCAATCCAACCGCGTCGACCAGCCAATACCCTGGCGCCAGATTGTCGGCGGCCCGAAAATAGGCCACGGTGCCGCCCTTGGCATTGGCCACCTGGAGAGCAGCCACGACGCCAGCCACCTCGGCGATTTCGGCCAGGATCGGGGGGAGGTCCAGATCTTCGATCATTCTGGCCGCCCTCTGCGGAGCCTGTTGTTGCCCAGCAATAGCTGATTGCGTTCACTGGCGAGAGATGCCCTCTCGGCCTTCAGTTCCTCGACTTCTTTCCGCAACTGTTGAACAGTGGCATAAACACTTTCTTCGAGAACCGCGCACTTCATCAAATATTCGATGGGTTCGACTACCGCACCGCAATCACGGCATTCCAATAGGCGGTGTTCGGTATCGATCATTATTCTCGTATGCCGGCATGTATTGTATCGTGCGGCCTTGCGGCGCACGGACGGCCGAAAGTCGGCCATCGTAACAACCTTCGGGGTATCATCGTTCATCGTGTCGTCTTCCGAAATGACCAGGAAGAGAGGGGGCTTCGTGCTCATGCCTTACGCCCCAAGGTCCGGCCCTTTGCCGAAAAACCACCCGGCATAGCCATCGATCTTGAGTGACTCTCGCTCAGTGCGAGCACCGACCTTCCTTGAATAGATGAGGGGCAGAGAAATCGTCCCATCTTTGCGCATCGAAACGATGACCGGAGATCTCAGCTCGTAACCTTCGGCCAGCAACTGGGCATGATCATCAAATATCTTGGCGGCTATCACTTCCGCATCGATGACGATGCGTGCGCTGAGGACCGCTCTATACGGATTTTTCTTGGAAGCCATCAGTTTTCCTTTCGACGATCAGCCCAGGCCTTCAGGGCTTCAATGACCCGGCGCGCTTCGGCCGGCGTCAGGTGTTCCGGGTCCTTCGCGGCCCCTGCCGCTCCGGTCTGGTTGGCGCAGAACGCACGCAACGCGGCTTTCGTCGGGCTTTCAAGGGCGCCGGCCCGGCGCAGTTCGCCCCACAGGGCGTGGATCTTGCGGACATCGGGCCGCTTGGATGGACGAAAGCCGCCGTCGTCCTTGAAGCCATGGGCTTTCATCTCGTCGACCAGGTCGACCAGCTTGCTATAGGGCGCATCCTTCGTGCTGGTGCTCCCGGTCATGCGCTCGACCATGGCGCGATAGGTCGCCTCGTCGAGGCCGAGTTGGGTCTTGGCGATGTGGACCTTGGCGATCAGCGCCTTGCGGTGGGGATTGGTCGGCAGGGTGCCGCTCATGGCGCGACCTTCCGGCGCTTGCGCGCCTTCCGCTTCTTCGGCAATTCACCGCGCCCGATCCGTTCCATCGCGCTCTCAAACCGCTTGAACCGGTTTGTGTCGCGGGCAAAGGGTGCCTGCTTTTTCAACTCGGCGATCAACTTTTCGCGCGCGGCCGTAATCGCGGCGCGGTTGCCATTGAAAAACCAAGCATCCCATATGGTGCACAAAGCCAGGTACTGGACGAACGTGGTTTTGCTAAAGGCTCCAAGATCCCTTTCGAAGGCCTTCTGGATTTCCCAAAGCTCGTCATTGCTCATCTTCGGTTCGGGCTCGGCTGGTGTCGGCTCGGACAAGAGGGCACTCGGTTCATCGACCATTACATGGCCCTCCGTTCGCTCGCCGTGTTGACGATGGCGGCAACCGTCTGCCACTCGACACCGGCCGCTATGGCATGCTCGATCACCATCCGCACCGCCTCGGCCGGGTCGACTTGGTCGGGGCGCGTGACCAGCTCGGCCAGCACGACCCGGCCCGACGCAAGACGCAGGTCCTTAACCCTCTTGCGGATTTGATTGGCCCGGTCGGTACGGCCCAGCGCGTTCGCCAGCGCCATGGCGGCAACATCAAGTTCCAAAATTCGCTGTGCAAGCGGTGTCAGCATCGCTTCACCTCATCCTTCGGCCTGGCATCATCAGGGCGGGGCGGCCAGCCCCCTGCCGACGCACCGACGCCTAAGCGCCGGGCGTTTCGCCTATGCATCCTCCATGGCTTTTAAGGTGACCCCGAGCGGTGCGAGGTAGGGTCGGTTGCAGACCGGGCCGTCGACGACTTCCAGAAGCGATCCCAGGTGGACCCGCAAGCCCCCCCCCCTGCGACGGCATCAACAAGAACCACCTGCGTCATCACCCCATGGACTTGGCCGATACCGAAGAAATCGTGGCGATGTTGGCCAAGACCGGGGGCGCTGGTGATCTTCGGCGGTAGCGGCTCGTAGACATGGCGGACATAGTCGCCAACCGAGATGTCTTTGCCGGTGTGGTCTTTCATGACGCACCTCCAGCCAGGGTGACCTGCCGGGGCGCT
>JARLJB010000151.1 GCA_031291415.1 Telmatospirillum sp. | reverse complement strand
TCGTCGGGCAAGTCATGCTCGCGCGCGACGCGCTGGGCGAATGGCCCAAGGCGGGCGGAAACATGGCGGGCCTCGACGACGTTCCCGACGACGAAGGCGAAGAAGCCGCGCGGGCCTATAGCGCCGATGGCCGCCTGCTCACCAATATCGTTATGATGGGCATGGGCGAGCCGCTGTACAATTTCGACAATGTCCGCGACGCGCTGAAAATCGTCATGGACGGCGACGGCCTCGCACTGTCGAAACGGCGCATCACCCTGTCGACCAGCGGCGTGGTGCCGATGATGGCCCGCTGCGGCGAAGAAATCGGCGTGAACCTCGCGGTATCGCTCCACGCGGTGTCAAAAGAGGTGCGCGACGAGATCGTGCCGATCAACCGCAAGTTCGGGCTCGACGAATTGCTCGCCGCCTGCGCCGCCTATCCCGGCGCATCGAACGCGCGGCGGATCACCTTCGAATATGTCATGCTGAAGGACAAGAACGACAGCGACGCCGACGCGCGCGAACTGGTCCGCCTGCTCAAGCATTACAAACTGCCCGCCAAGGTCAACCTGATCCCCTTCAACCCCTGGCCCGGCGCGCCCTATGACTGTTCGACGCCCGAACGCATCCGCCGCTTTTCCGACATCGTCTTCGAAGCGGGCATTTCCGCCCCGGTCCGCACGCCCCGAGGCCGCGACATCGACGCTGCCTGCGGCCAGCTCAAAACCGCCGCCGAACGCAAAAGCCGCGCCGAACTCGACCGCCTGGCCGAAGAGAAACAAGCCGCGCTGGGGTAAACAAGGGGGGCTAAACGGGGACAGGAGCGACACGCTTGGTGACGCACATGCGCTACCTGACCCCATCTTGCCAATTCTTGCCAAACGCGATAATTTCCATCTCGTGACGACGATGAACATCTCGCTCCCCGATGCGCTCAAGGCGTTTGTCGACCAACAGGTCAACATGCGCGGCTACGGCACGAGCAGCGAGTACGTCCGGGACTTGATTCGCAAGGATCAGGACTTGCAACGTCTTCGCGCCATGCTGCTCGACGGCGCGGGTTCTCCGTCAACCGCACCAGTCGATTCCGCCTGTTTCCAGGATCTTCGCGACCGGGTGACGCGACGCAAAGCGTCGTGACCGTCAAACCGGTGGTGCCGCGCGCCAAGGCGTGAGCAGACATCGACCTTGCGCTCGATCTCTACATGAACGAAGCTGGCCCGGATGTGGCCGATGCCTTCATCGACGCGCTCGAACGGGCCTATGCCTTCATCGGCGATGCACCCTCAGCGGGATCGCCGCGATGGTCCAATGAACTCGCCTTGCCGGGGCTGCGGACCACACGCCTCAAAGGATTCCCGTGGCTCGTGTTCCATATCGAATGCGAAGCCCACGTCGATGTCTGGCGCGTCCTTCATGCCAAGCGCGACATCCCGGCCTGGGCGAGCGAGACGGGCGGCGAATAGCCCACTCGTCAAAGGCCGATGGCTTCGGTAAAGCGCCCACATGGCCGCACACAACGACATCACACAGTTGGGCAAGCGCATCGCCGCGCAACACGGCTGGGCAGCGGCAAAAGCGTTCAAGGCCTATGCCATGACCGACGCCGATCGCGCGGTGCTGGCGCAGTGCGCGCTTGACCTGCTGGCGATCTTTCCGCCGGCGGCGGGATCAAGCGCCCTGATCAGCGCCGCCTTGGCCGTAAGCCTCGAACGCCGCATGACCGCGCCCATTCACGTCGTGGCCGGAACCTTGTCGGTCGAAGGCGTCCCGGTCTTCGGCGACGGGCAGCCCTTTGACGGCGCGCAAGTGTTCGGCACGTCAAACCCCGATTGGGACGGCCATGTCTGGATCATGATCGGCCCCCATATCGTCGACATAGCGATTTTCCGCACCGCCTATTCGGCACAGGGCCCGGCCCGCCTGGCCCGCCATGTCGATCTGACTTTCGGCCCCGGCAAAGGCCTCTACGTCGATCACTGGAAAAAGACCCCGCGCGTGGGCCTGCATTACGAGCCGCATCACGTGCTGAGCGCGGACGAAGTAACCAGCCTGATGGGCGACGCGTTCCATATCATCAAACGGACCAAGCCTGTTTAGGCACGAGTGCCGAGGTCGCCAACAAAGCAGTCGTTGAGCATTTCAAGCTGACTCCCCACTAGGTGCCGCCCGTTCAGGTAAATCTGAAGGCGGCAACTGGGCCGATATCGGATTGGCAGGTTTCAGGTAGTGAAAGTGAGAAAGCCGCCGTTCCCAAGTGCGGCGTAGCGGTAGCGGGTGCCACCGCCAAAGCCACCCTCCCAAGCTTCGATGAGCTGTCGAAAGCGCCCCATCACTGATCGCGGGCTCGCAGGAGCGTAGTGATCTCGAAGCTCCACGCGTTTTATGCGCAGGTGTCTTTCACATCAGCAGGGCCTGTGCCAAGATGCAAGTCATGCTGGTTGAAGTAATATTTGGCGCCATTGGTAAATCAGGCCTCACGTATGCGCAGAGCAAAGGTATTGCTTGGTTCAAATCCCGAGAAGCAAGGAGGGAAATGGCGGACCTCGCGGCGACCGCTATTGAGGCGGGCGTCGCCGAGGCACCCTCTCTCGCTGAAGATCTCAGATCTGACAGCTTTATTACCTGTATCCTCGTTCCGGTACTCGAGGCGCTTGCGGCCGATCCGTCCAAGCTGCCCGATCCCGATCTACTTTCTGATCAATATATTGAAATGTTTGTGGCACGCTTCACGAAAACCGATGGCGTTGAAGAAACACTCCAAAGGATGTTTTTTACAAATTTATTGGAAATAAAAATAGCATTTACTGTAATACTGAAAAAATTGCGCTCGCAATTTTATCAATCAAAGCACTGGAAAGACCTTTCTCACCTATATGTAACCGAAGCCACATTCAGTAATACCAATAAAATTATAGAAATACTTAACATATTAGATTTATCAAGAAAGATAGATGCAATAGATCTTCCCAGAGCAAAAATTGACGTAATTACCGGATCAGAAGAACTTCGAGGGTGGCCGAGATCCATTTACGGACGTGAGCTTGCGCGACCGGAACTTGATCGCCTCAAAGCGCATGTTCTCGCCCGTGAGAGCGGTTCCACGCTTCTGATTGGTGAAGCCGGTTCTGGAAAATCTGCCCTCCTAGCCAAGCTCACCGAAGAATTGGAACAGGCGGGCGTGACGGTTTTCGGCATAAAAGCTGATACGCTGCCAGCCAGTACCATGACATTTGATGACATCTCGCGGGCGTTAGGAATGACCGGATCGCTTCAGGCGGAACTGGCTGCGCTGGCTCGCCAGGCGCCCGTAGTCTTGATCATAGACCAACTCGATGCGGTGAGTGACGTCATGGATCGAACCAGCCAACGGATGAAGGTCCTCCTTCGACTGGTTCGACAGACGCGAGACTTGTCCTTGCCTGTACATGTCGTCGTCTCATCTCGGCCCTTTGAAGCCGCGCATGATGCGCGCTTTCAACAATTGCGTGCAGAGGAGTTCAAGCTGGCGTTGCCACCGATCGATGCGGCGCAAGCCTTTCTGACAGAACTAGGAATCGATTGGAGCGGTGTCTCAGCGCAGATATGGGAAACGCTGCGTCGACCATTTGCCCTCAAGCTCTTCGTTGATCTGGTCAAAAGGGGAGTTCCTCCCGGATCGATACGCAGCAGCGACCTGCTCGATCGATGGCTTTCGACAGCCGATCTGGGTCCCGATGCACAGCGTCAGGATGTTCTTCAATTGATGGGGTGTCTTGCCAAGGACATGCTCGAGACAGAAACACTTTGGCGACCTATCGAGAGCTACGAAGAGGCGCGCAAAGGTGCATTGGCGCGCGCAGAGGCATGTGGGCTCATCGTCCGAAGTAACGGCAAAATCAGCTTTTGTCATCAATCCTGGCTCGATGACTTTCAGGCCAAAAGCTTCAAGACCGGCAAGGACCTGACCGAATATACCTGGAAAAATCAGGATAGTCTCTTCGTTCGTGCGACCGTCCTGCGATCTCTACAGCGCTTGCGGCAAATCGATATTGATGCCTATCATCGCGCGGCATCGACCCTGTTGTGGAACGACAAAACACGGCGCCACATAAAGCATCTTGTGGTCGATATCATCTCGTCTTCCGATGATCCAAACGCCCAGGAGGGAGCTTGGATCGAGGCGCTCGTCCGCGACGATCAGATTCTTGCCAATCGAGCTCTCTGGAAGGTCTCCGAGAGATGGGCCGACTGGCGAGGAATGCTCCGAAAGTGCCTATCAATCCTCATGACAAATGCGGAGTATCATTGGCGAGCTACACAATGTCTGGCGGCAGAAGCGAAATGCGACCCCGACCATATGGTCGAACTCATTCGCGCGCATTGGCATGAAAAAGATCACGATAGATTAGTCTTTCGAGTCCTCGAGCAGGCCTCAGCCGTGACACCCCTAACCGAAGAATTAATTGCCGAGATTCTTAAACGAACAGCAATTGATGATTATGCGGTGGCCGGTTTCGTGACCACGCTTCGCGCAAAGGAGCGCTACACTGAGGCTTGCCGAATTGTCGCCCTCTGGTTCGATACGCAAAGCATCGATGGGCGTCACAACCCGTCCCTCTTCGAGGTTGGAAAGCTGGCCAAAGATGCTCCACGGGAGTTTGTGGAAAATCTTCTGCCGCGTTTCCTCAAGCTTGCTCAGAAGGATGTCCGGCAATGGTCTGAGGGCTGCAAGCGCTACCCCAAAGCAGGGCAGCTACCGTGGGATTGGGATTACGATCGGGATCAAGACACTGTCCTCGAGGCCTTCCGTGAGGCGATGAACGCATTGGCGGCCACCGATCCAGAGTTTGCGTTAGCCTTGATACCACAACTGGAAAAAATTGAGATTGATGAGGTCCAAGACGTCTTAGCGCAAATAATTATCTCCGGTGGTGCGCTCATGGCTCGCGCAGGGCTTAATTTTCTCCTTGGTGACGAGCGTCGGTTCCAGATTGGCGACGCAAACGTCTGCTTGACCCCGGGCCTCTCAGGAACGGTGAGCGGCCTCACCTCACAAGAACTTGTCGCAGCGATTTCGCTACATCTTGGCGAAAATGATATTTTCGTGCTGCGAGACCGCATCGAGAACTGGTCTCCGTACGAGCCGAGTTTCGGTAAGGGCGACGGTCCCGGCACTCGTCTGAGACGACTAAGATGGTCAGACGAATATCGAATGGAACTGCTTGAACGCCTTCCGGCCCAATTCCTGCCTGCACGTAGGCGGAGGCAAATCAAGGAATGGCGTGCCGCACGGCGCTATCCTGTTCCACGGCGTACGCAAGGCTTGTCCATGGCGACATTTGTCGGATCCCCCATGTCTCACCAAAGCATGGCCAAGGCGCGCGACGGGGACATCTTCGCGATGCTCGATGAGATTCATGACGGCGCTCCAGAACGTTCGCGTCGTCGCAGGATCGCCATGGACGGCGGAGTAACTGAATTATCTCGGGCATTCGGGGCTTTCGCCAAGGAGAATCCCGAACGCGCTTTCAACCTTTGCCGGGAGAAGTTCACGTTCGACCGTCACGAACACGCCGCCGCCAGTCTCGTTGACGAGTTGTCCAAACTTGAGGAGTTTTCGGCGGAGCGCTTGCTGTCGCTCATCCATGAATTAACCCGGCGCGGGTTCTCATCACGGTCGTGGAAGACCTCCGCATCGCGGGGGCTCGCTCGGCTGGCGCACAAGCTCTCGGGACTGCCTGACGATACAATCGCAATGCTGGAAAGCTGGCTTGAAAATGAGCCTGGAGAGATCGCAGCCATAGTTGAACGGCGGCTGGCTTTGGAAGCCGAGAATGAGCGACGGAATGTTCGTGACAAGAAGGTTGCGAATGCACTCATTTTCGGTAGCCATGGCTTTCATGGCATGCGAGTTGTACCCCAGCACAATTATTCGATTCTGGATGCAATGTATTACGGGTTGATGGCACGTAGCGATCCAGCCGTTGACCAATGGCTGTCTGTACTCGAACGACATGCGCTACGTCCTGAAGATCCCCATGTCTGGTCATTTCTTCTCCTGAGCAAAGGACGCGGACTTTATGCAGCTGACCGGAAGCGCGTGACAGATCTCATGGCACATCTTTGGGAAACGGATGAAAGAATATTTCTGGTAATCGATCTCGGAGGAATGCTCTGGTCAAGCCGGGGCATGATTCCCGACGAATTGATGATAACGGTGATTAAAGCTTGGTTCGCATACCCGGAAGCCAGCTGGAAGCAAGCCGCAGCGGAACTCACAGAAGCCTATTATCTGGTAGAGCCAACATCAGCAGTTTCAATGGATCTAGCACATTTCCGTTTGGACGAGTCATCCCCGGAATTGGTTGGGCGTCTTTTCGCCGCCGCAAGCGCATGGCGGGAAAGTGACGTCAATCTTCGTAACGCCGCCCATTCCGTGCTTATGCAATTCACAAAAATTGCTGACGGCGATCAGGCTCATGCAATCTCAACCGCCGTCGATAGGACTGATACACTACTGCCTGACGAGATGACAAAGGAGCTGATTATAGAAATCTCGCAGAACGAGCAGGCTTTGAGCGCTTCCCTGACCAGCCTTTTTGCTGACGGGTTGCAATCGTTGCTCCTTCATCCAGGCTTTGACGAGCCTGTCATGCAGGTCACCGAGCGCATCTCCGAACTGCTCACGACGCAAAAGGGCGGTAATGGCAAAGGTTTTATGGCTAAGGACTTTGTCCAAGTTTCCATCGCTCTCCAGCGGAATGACGGGCCTCTGCGCGCCCGAGCCATGGATGTCTATGAGCGGCTGCTCGATGCAGGAGCATTCGGCGCGGAGGAGGCTGCCCGTGATGTCCTGGGGCGATGAGCATCAGTGGACACTTTGCTCGACCGGAGGAACTCAGCGTTGCCATGCATCTGCGCAAGGTACGCGCGAAACAACACTCACGGTTCGTCCGCGAACCCGGTCTTTGCGATGAACCTGCTTGGTCATATCGGGGCGGTTTCCAGGATCGACACTTGGTGCCTTGGACGACGTCAGTTGGGGCGCTTTTCTGACGCCGGGGTCGATCAGTGACAACGGCAGTTTATCGTCATTGGCGTTTCCGAAGCTGCCTTTCCGGACAGTCGAAGGGTTTCGGGCGCCGATAGGCGTACTAAACCCGGACAGGTACGACCCGCGGAGCCCCATAGGATGCGCTATGGGTAAAAGAGATTTGGGGTGGTCCCGGGCGGCAGATGCGGGTTGCCCGGCATGCTCGTCAGC
>JARLJB010000150.1 GCA_031291415.1 Telmatospirillum sp. | reverse complement strand
TCCGCAATGATAAAAGCGGCCGCCAAGGCCCATGTAGCGGATTTCATCGGTCAGTTTGAAGCCCAGCAGATCGACATAGAACTGTTCCGCCTCAGCCAGATCGGGCACGAAGAAGACGATGTGCCCCAGCCCCTGATCGCCTGTGACAAACCCCGACATCGATCGCCCGGGCTGGAACGTGCCCTGGCGGAACGCCTGCCCCCAAGACACCTCGTGCCGCCACCCGTAGGGATCGCGAAACGAAATCAGCCCCACAACGCATCGGCGGGACGCCAGTTCGGAGCCTTCGCGCACAACCCGCAGCCCTGCGCCTTCGAGCCGAGCGGCAACAGCCTCTAGCTCACGCGGCCCCGCGACCCCCCATCCAACGTGAAGCAAATCGTCAGACACACCGTCTTCTACCGAGATGCGATAGGCCGCATCATCCATCCGGAAGCGAGCGATGCCGTCGGGCTCATCCGGCGCCAACTGCAGCCCAAGAACCTCAGGACCGAACTTTTTTGCCTCGCCTGCCCGCGGAGAAGCAAACCCGATATAGGACAACTCTTGAATCATTCCTCTGCCCTTTCAGACGGTTACGCGGACTACCCATCACGCACCGAATCATTTTGCGCCTTGTCGGTGTTGGCATATTTGTTAATTTTATAAACAATATTGTCAATGGTAGCGATGCTGAAAATTGACCGGGTAAACGGCCATCTCGCGAAAATCCGAAAGGGCGAATGAAAATTGCTCATTGCATGACATGCCATCCCCGCCCGGAGAGCCGCCCCAAATCGCACATTGCGTGCTTGCAGAAATTTTGCGGTGGGATGTCGACGATGGCGCCTGAGCCACCTCCATGAGCAGCTCACTCGATCGACCTGACGGGATCATGTCCCATGGCGTGGTGTAGATTATTGAAGCCACCGCCGATTTCGGCATCAGTTTGAGCCGGTCATGCGCCTGGCACAGCCGAGAGCACGACGATGGGATTGTCGCTCACTGGCGCCATGGTTTCAAGCGACATG
>JARLJB010000149.1 GCA_031291415.1 Telmatospirillum sp. | reverse complement strand
GCGGCGGAGCAATGGCCGCTGACCGGGGGGGATCAGTCGGGCACCTGGTTTTCCGCGCTGACCCAGATCAACGATACCAACGCGGGCCAGCTCGGGCTCGCCTGGGCCTATGACATGGGCACCGATCGCGGGCAGGAAGCGACCCCGCTGGTGATCGACGGGGTGATGTATACGTCGGGCGTATGGGGCATCGTCTATGCGCTCGACGCCACGACCGGAAAGCTGATCTGGCAATTCGATCCGGGCATCGATCCGATGTCGGCGCGCAATGCCTGCTGCGACACGGTCAATCGCGGCGTTGCCTATCGCGACGGCGTGGTCTTCGTCGCCTCCGAAGACGGCAAACTGCACGCGCTCGATGCGAAAACCGGCGCGGAAAAATGGACCGCCGACACGATCATCAATCGCAAGCAGGTCTATGCCTCGACCGGGGCCGTGATCCTGACGAGCGATGCGGTGGTGATCGGCAATTCGGGCGCCGACCTCGGCGACGGATCGTCGCGCGGCTATATTTCGGCCTGGGACATCAAGACGGGCAAGTTCAAGTGGCGCTTCTTCACGGTGCCGCCCGCGCCCGATCAGCCGTTCGAACATCCCGAGCTGGCCATGGCGGCCAAATCGTGGGGCCCGAACCGCGACGGCAAGTACCAGAACGGCGGCGCGGTGTGGGACGGGCTGTCCTATGATCCGCAGACCGATCAGATCGTGTTCGGCACGGCCAATGCCTCGCCCTATCTGCGCGTCAAGACCGGGGCCGAACGCCACGACGACCTGTTCAATGCCTCGATCATCGCGGTCAACGCGCAAAACGGGCGGATGAACTGGTATTATCAGGAAACCCCGGGCGATTCCTGGGACTATGACGCGGTGCAGAAGTTCATTTTCGCCAATCTGCCGGTCGGCGGCGAAAAGCGCCGCGTGGTGATGCAGGCGTCGAAGAACGGGTTTTACTACACGCTCGATCTCAAGACCGGCAAACTGCTCGCCGCCGATGCGTTTACGTATGTAAACTGGGCCAAGGGCGTCGATCTGGCCACCGGTCGGCCGCAGTTCACCGAAGTCGCCGACTATTCGCACAAACCGAAAAACGTCTATCCCTCGTGGGCCGGCGGCCACACCTGGAACCCGATGTCGTTCAGCCCGAAAACCGGGCTCGTCTATATCCCGACGCTCGACGTGCCCAATGTCATTCTCAACATGGCCGGCAACGGCGGCGCGCTCAAACACGTCGAAGGGTTCTTCAACGCCGACGGCCTGATCCCCGACGATACGTATGACCCATCGGGCATGAAGCGGCTGTTCGGCGCCCTGCCCGACAAGGCGGAACTGGCCAAGGAGCGCCCCGGCACCAAGATGGTGCGCGAAATCCTGAAAGCCTGGGATCCGGTCAAGCGCCAGGTGGTGTGGAGCCAGGTCACCTCCGACGGCAATCGCGGCTATGACGGCGGCGTGCTGTCGACGGCGGGCAACATCGTCGTCCAGGGCCGCGGCGACGGCACGATCTGGGTCTATAATGCGACCACCGGTCAACCGATCAAGACGATCCAGACCGGCAGCCACATCATGGCCGCGCCGATGACCTATAAAGTCGGCGGCGTGCAATATATTGCGGTTCAGGCCGGCTATGGCGGGTCGGGCATCAGCTTTCCGATCCCGCCGTCGAGCGCGGCCTATCGCAACATGAACACCAACCGCATTCTGGTATTCAAGCTCGGCGGCGGCGCAGTCACGCCACCCGAGCCGCGCGTCAATCCGTTCGATTATCCCGAACCGCCCAAGTTCACCGCCACGGCGGCCCAGATCGCGCACGGCGAGGAAAAGTTCACCGAATACTGCTCGCGCTGCCACGGCTTCGGCCCCGGCGTGACTCCCGACCTGTCGCGCCTGCCGCCCGAAGTCCACGCGATGTTTGCCGACATCGTGCTC
>JARLJB010000148.1 GCA_031291415.1 Telmatospirillum sp. | reverse complement strand
GCCACGGTTGGCTTGAGCGAAGGGGGACCGCCTTGGATTGGAATCAGGCCGTCGGGATCGATCGAACGCCCAGATCGAATGTTACCGACCGACTCCGACTTTGGACCTTGACAACGAAACCCTCATACGAGTGGCACCGGCCGGTGTCTGGCCGAAGTCGAATCCAAGGATTTTCGCGGCCTTGCGGCGAACACCGGCACTGATGCCACTTTCAATTTTAATTCCCAGCCTGGGACGCCCGCCCCACTCCTGGTCTAAGGACTCATCTGCGAAAGTTTTACCACTAGTTGCGTCGTCTGCGGATGAATTCTAACCCGTCTTAAGTCTTTCTGATGTACCCTGACATGGGCACTTGCGGATAGGCTTTCTGATAAAAACGGCATGAAATAAAATCGTTACGGCAATAGGAACGAATGAAGTTCAGACTGAGGGAATGGTTGTTTTTTCTTGCCAGACAATTTTTTTATCACAAAAAAGGAAACAATCAATAATAGCAGAGATGTCGGTTCTGGGACGGAGGATGCCTTCTCGTTATAGATAACTGTGTAACTGCCAGAGTTGTCCCGATATGACCCAGGTTGTCCATTATAGTTTTCGGCATCGCTAATGCCGAGGTAAAGTTCTGTAGCGCCATTTGGCACAAAGAACGTCTGTTGCTGACCCTGACTGAACCCGTCGCCAATAAAGAATGTTTGGTCTAGCGTCGGCGCAAGGGATAAAAATGACGTTCCAATTGCTCCAGGCGTGAAGTTTAGAGCGGCTGGTTTGGGCCCCAATGGCCCATTGGGTCCGACAAATAATCCAACCAGATAGCCTGCCCCTGGCGCATATATACCAGATATACTATCATATCCGATGTTTGATGACGATGCTGGTCTTGCGCCAATTCCATCTGGATTGTTACGATTTCCTCCTCCATTTATTGTTATTCTTCCATATGCGCCAAATGTCAAATAGCTCACATTTGGTATTAGGTCAATTTTCGTGGGTGAAAGGCCACCCCCAGGAAGGATTGATGAACCTGCTCCATAAATATTTTCGGCGGCATCAATTGTTACAATTGAAGCTTGTGCCTGTTGCTGTAAAAAAACAAGTGAACATAGAATGTATAGGAATCTCCGAACGATAAGCAAAGTCATTTTTTCCTCGTTATATAAATCTATTCGCTTTTATAACAAAATTGTCTAAAAATGCAAATTATTTTTAATAAATTGTAGGTTACGTATTGCAATATACAATATACATCCTGAGTGTAAGAAATTGTTAGGCCATTGTTACAAGACAGCCTTTCTGTCTTACAAAGCGGGTGGCGCCATCATTGATGGAACATCAGCCGTTACCTCATTTTGTCACCAATGGCCTTGGTCGAATGAGGCGATGTTGCTCCGGGTTCGTGACTTGGTGTTGCCTGCCATTGAGCACCATGGACCGATTGAGGCCTGGATTCTTGATGACACGAGCTTTCCCAAGAGAGGACACCACTAGGTTGACGTAACCCGTCAATATTGCGGCCAGTTGCGCAAGCAGGATAACTGCCAAGTGGTGCTATCGCTGCCGATCGCCAATCCTGGGGCAAGCCTGCCGGTGGCTTGCCGGAAGACCTGGAAGTGGACCCGGATCGGCGTCGGAAAGCGCGGAGTCCCGCCGAGATCGGCGCTCTTGGATTGCTCTACGTCGGCGGCATTGGACCCTATACCACCGTGTGCCTGCCGGGAACGGAGCCGTTGCCGCCGAAGGAACGGTCGGGGTGCGGAAAGCGGCCGACACGGGGATCCATAAAAGGGTGACTTCTGTTAGATCTTAACCACGAGTTTGCATCCGTACTATTCAGTGTAACTACGGTTGAATTTTTTTGCGACATGCAAGCGTGGGAAAGCTCAGATGCATGAACAATTTGCAAACCGCCTGCCGGCGATGGTTGAGAGGACAAATATTTCAGGGCTTCACGAAATAGGAGAGTGGCGTTATTTTATCTCAGAAGGTGGACGGAGAAACTGTCTATCTGGGAAATATCTGTTTCCTCGACCTTATGATTTTTGGCGGGCTTGCAAAATGCAAAAAGACATATCTCAATTCATATCCGTGTGTGCCGATTTTATTAGAGGGATTGAGCTTACCTCCAAAAATGATGCCTATAAATATAGCGTTATTGTCCCGCCGGCGAACTACTCGCCATGGCTGACAGACGATTTGTTTATGGCGTCATATGCGAGCCTTAGGGAAAATACGCTGGTTGACGTTTATCGTTGCTATGAACTTTGGAGTCTTGTTGAACAGTCCGCCCGTCTTGAAGGTGACATTTTGGAAGTCGGGGTCTGGCGGGGCGGCACCGGATGCTTGATGGCCGTAAAAGCTAAACTGCTCAACCTGAAATCCCGAGTCTTTCTGGCGGACACCTTTAGCGGTGTTGTGAAGGCCGGAAAAATGGATACTTCATACACGGGTGGGGAACATAGTGACACTTCCGTGGAAGTCGTCCTAAAAGCCAAAGAAAACCTCAAGTTAGATAACGTCGATATTTTGGTTGGGATTTTTCCCGAAAAAACGGGAGAATATACAAAAGATTCACTCTTTTCTCTGTGCCATATCGATGTTGACGTTTACGAGTCGGCGCGCGATGTCCTCGATTGGGTGTGGCCAAAATTGCTGGTCGGGGGAACCGTGGTATTCGATGACTATGGATGTATATCCACCAGCGGCGTGACCCGCTTGGTCAATGAACGTAAAAATACCCCAAATGCCGTGGTCATTCATAATCTGAACGGCCACGCCATCATGGTCAAAACGGCATAGCTTTTCCGGCTCCAGTGGTTGGAATCTAACACCTGGTGCTCTCCGGGTGGGGCGGGCATCCTGCCCACGTTCGACGCGAAGTGGCGGAAATGGTGACGTTTCGGCTTCGCCGAAGGGCGGGCGTCCGAGGTTGTGAAAAATTGGTGGCTCCGCGCCGGTGAAGGGCCGAAGTTGAAAGCAAGGATTTTCGCCGCTTTGCGGCGAACACCGGCGCAGAGGCCGGCGCCACTTTCGATTTAATTCACAACGTCGGACGCCCGCCCCACTCCAGGTTGGACTCATCTGTCAGATTTTTACCACAGCGGCAGACGTCGAGATCGATGCTGCTGTCAGCGGAAGCTGTGATAGTGGTAGCGGCGGCGGCGCTGTCGACACGTCCACAACAAAATGCCGCCAAGCGGCGCGAGAACGGTCCAGGCCGGCCAAGCCATTAGAACATTGCCGAGTGACGACGGCAGAGTGTCCAGTTGCGGCGTACGGCCAGCCAGCAAGACCCAGACATCTCCGGTGACGAGCCCCAGATGATCGCCGGGCCCGAGGGCCAGCACCACATCACCGGAAGCCATCAACAACGCCAAACCCAGTAGCCCCCAACCGATAAGGCGACCGAGAAACATGAAACCCCCAACGGTATCAATCGCTCATTTTGTGAGCTGAAAAAACCACGAATGGTACTTGCCACAGGCGCTGACTCATTTCAACGACTCACCACCAGGACAAATGGCAGAGGCAGGGGTTGCCAACCCCGAATCTGTCGTATATTTTCCCCGCTCCGCATTGCTCTGCCAAATCCAACGGTAGAGGATAGTGGAACTATGGAGGGGTGGCCGAGCGGTCGAAGGCGCACGCCTGGAAAGTGTGTATACGTCAAAAGCGTATCGTGGGTTCGAATCCCACCTCCTCCGCCATTAAATGTCAAAGGCCCCCGCGTGGGGCCTTTGACATTTAAGTGATCAAAACCTGCGGTAAACATGCCCCAAAAAGCATCGGCGAAGGCATGCTGTATCGTCCGGTCTCCTCCGCAGAAAGATCGCGGACGTTGTCCCGCTCGGCGTCTATCTCCCCTAATTGGATCGCCGTGTTTGTCACGTCAGCCGGATTGTCAGTGAGCCGGGATGCGGCCGGCTGTCATTTAGCTTGAGGCAACAGCAGCCAAGATGATGATTGTCCCGCTTTGTCGCCTGTCTGACAGACTGATCAGGCGAGGGAGCCTTAGGCTCATTGCGATAACCGGTCGATCATATCAAGCCAGAAATGGAACGAACAACACGCCCGGATGAACAGTAACTTGGAGGATCGAGCCATGCCGACCCCTGGCTACAATCTCGCCGAAATCCAGGACTATTACGGAAATATCCTCCGGACATCCAAAGATCTCCAGACAAATACATGCTGTTGTACCGAATCAATACCATCACATTATCGATACGTTCTTGATAATATTGATAATAAGATCCTTGAGAAGTTCTATGGCTGCGGCTCGCCAATCCCCCCCGCTTTGGACGGCTGCACCATTCTCGACCTCGGCTGCGGCAGTGGCCGTGACGTCTATTTGACGTCCTCGCTCGTCGGCCCCAGCGGGTTTGTCATCGGCGTTGACATGACCGATGAGCAGTTGGCGGTCGCCAGGGCACACCAGCAGTCACAGGCAAAGCGCTTCGGATTTTCGAAGTCCAACGTCGATTTCCGCCGGGGTTATATCGAGGACTTGGTGGCGCTCGATGTCGCCGACAACTCGGTCGACGTGGTCATCTCCAACTGTGTCATCAACCTGTCTCCGGCCAAGGACCGGGTCTTCTCGGAAATCTTCCGCGTCTTGAAACCGGGCGGCGAGCTTTTTTTCTCCGACGTGTTCGCCAGCCGCAGGATGCCGTCCGCGTTACGGGAAGACAGCCTGCTGGTGGGGGAATGCCTGGGCGGGGCAATGTACATCGAGGACTTTCGGCGGATGCTGCGAGGCGTCGGCTGCCCCGACTACCGGGTGATGACGAAACGCCGGATCACCATCGACAACCCCATAGTGGAAGCCAAGGTCGGGGCGACGACGTTCTGGTCGATGAAGATCCGGGCGTTCAAGATCGCCTCGCTCGAAGACCTCTGCGAGGATTATGGCCAGGTCGCCACCTATCTCGGCACCATTCCCGATCATCCGCACCAGTTTCCCCTCGACGATCATCATACCTTCATCGCCGGCAAACCGATGCTGGTTTGCGGCAACACGGCGTCGATGGTTGGCGAAACCAGGTTCGCCCGGCATTTCAGGGTCAACGGCGACCGTTCCATCCATTTTGGCGCCTTCGATTGCTCGTCGCCAGCCTCGGCCGCGCAATCCGGCGATTGCGCCGGCGGATGCTGCTGATTTGACGCACGTCGGGAAGAAACAAATTGTCAGTAGCACCGGCGTCCCCGCCGGTGTTCCGGCGTGAGCCGGAAAGGGTCCGCCTGGCGGCGGAACACCGGCAGAGACGCCGGTGCCACTCGTGTTCCATCCAGGGCTGGTCGGCGCGCCACCAATGCGGAACTCTAAGGTCGTTCGACGCAGAGCGCGATTCCCATGCCACCGCCGATACACAAGGTGGCCAGTCCCTTCTTGGCGTTCTGTCGGCGCATCTGATGGAGCAGCGTCACCAGAATGCGGGCGCCTGACGCCCCGATGGGGTGGCCGAGCGCGATGGCGCCGCCACTCACATTCACCTTGGTGGTATCCCAACCCAGGTCGTGGTTGACGGCCAAGGCCTGAGCGGCGAAGGCTTCATTCGCTTCGATCAAATCGAGATCATCAATGCTCCAGCCGGCTTTCTTCAGCGCCAGGCGACTGGCCGGGATCGGGCCGGTTCCCATGATTGCCGGATCGACGCCCGCCGTCGCCCAGGAGACGATGCGGGCCAAGGGCTCGATGCCGCGCTTGGCGGCGTTATCTTCGCTCATCAACAAAAGAGCGGCCGCACCATCATTGATTCCCGAGGCGTTACCGGCGGTCACCGTCCCGTCCTTGGAAAAGGCCGGGCGCAGTTTGGCCAAACCTTCAGTCGTCGTCCCCGCCTTCGGATGCTCATCGACGGAAACGACAGTCTCGCCT
The DNA here is from genome assembly GCA_031291415.1 of Telmatospirillum sp. Classification (GTDB taxonomy): domain Bacteria; phylum Pseudomonadota; class Alphaproteobacteria; order Rhodospirillales; family Magnetospirillaceae; genus Telmatospirillum. Next base: position 15,215 of record JARLJB010000148.1, on the reverse strand, counting down.
TTACGTCCCTTGATCGTCACCGGGACGATTTCATCGACAAAACGTCCCGCCGCCATCGCGGCTTCCGCCTTTTGCTGGGAGGCGGCGGCAAACGCATCCTGCATCTCGCGCGAGAGGGACCACTGCTTTGCGACGTTCTCGGCGGTAACGCCCATGTGATAATCGTTGAAGGCGTCCCACAGGCCGTCCTTGATCATCGTATCGATAAACTCGGCCGCGCCCATCCTGACGCCGCCCCGCAGATGCGCCGCATGTAAGGATTGGCTCATGCTCTCCTGGCCGCCGGCGATGACGATCTCGGCATCACCCATTCCGATGGCCTGATAGCCGAAGGCCACTGCCCGCAAGCCGGACCCGCACACTTGATTGATGGTGATGGCGGACCGTTCGACCGGAATCCCAGCGTCGACCGCGGATTGCCGCGCCGGATTCTGGCCCTGGCCGGCCGTCAGAACCTGGCCCAGAATGATCTCGCTGACCTCCTCGGGGGCGATTTTGGCGCGTGCCATGACCTCACGGATGGCGATTTCACCCAAAGCGCGTGCCGAAAGCGGACTGAGCGCGCCGTTGAAACTCCCAACCGGAGTGCGAACGGCTTCTGCGATAACGATAGCTGGCATGATTCCTGGCCTCTATATCTTCGAATTCAATAGTCGAAAGCCGGCGTCGCCGGGAACGGATTAGGCCGCGACCGACATGACGGAAACGTCGTCGGTGACGATCAGATGCGCCTGGGTTGCCGCCAGAACCTGATCGACCGTGACACCAGGGGCGACCTCACAGAGGACCAAGCCTTCAGGCGTCGTCCTGATGACCGCCATTTCGGTGACGATCAGGTCGACACTGCGGATCGACGTCAGCGGCAAGGTGCAGCGCTTGAGGATCTTGGGCTGTCCCTTGGCGGTGTGGGTCATCGCAACGATGACTCGCTTCGCCCCGGAGACCAGATCCATCGCGCCGCCCATTCCCGGCACCATCTTGCCGGGAACCATCCAATTCGCGAGTTGCCCCAGTTCATCGACCTGCAATCCACCCAACACGGTGACGTCCAGATGCCCACCCCGAATCAGGCCGAAAGACATCGCCGAATCGAAAGCGAAAGCGCCCGGCAGGGCGCCAATGGGCGCGCCGCCGGCATCGGTCAGGTCAGCAGACGGCGTCGCACCGACGGGAAGCGCCTGCATACCGACAATGCCATTTTCCGACTGAAAGGAGACGTCGATGCCGACCGGCAGATATTGGGCGACCATGGTCGGCAGACCGATCCCCAGGTTGACCAGATCGCCATCTTTCAACTCGAGGGCGACGCGGCGGGCGATCAGTGTCTTGTCATCCATTGTCTTTCTCCTTGGCGACCAGATAGTCGACGACCACATGGGGGGTGATGACGGAATCGGGCTCGATCGAGCCGACCGGGACGATGTCTTCGGCTTCGGCGATCACCACCGCCGCCGCCATGGCGATCAGCGGATTGAAGTTCCGTGCGGTAAAGGCATAGGAGAGATTGCCGCGATAGTCGGCGCGCTTGGCGTTGACCAGGGCAAAGTCGGCCGAAATCGGCAGTTCAACCAGGAACGTCCGTCCGCCGATGTCGATCGTCCGCTTTCCGTCCTCGACGACAGTCCCCACACCGGTCGGGGTCACGACGGCACCCAGACCAAAGCCGGCCGCCCGGACCCGCTCGGCCAGCGTCCCTTGCGGCACCAGGTCGACTTCAAGACTGCCGGCGATCATCTGCGCCTGGGTTTCCGGGTTGGTACCGATGTGACTGGCGATGACCTTCTTCACCAGCTTCGCCGAAATCAGCTTGCCGATGCCGACGCCCGGTCGCGCCGTGTCATTGGCAATCACCGTCAGATCTTTTTTGTCTTGGCGCACCAACTCATCGATCAGGCTGTTTGGCGAACCGCACCCCATGAAGCCACCGATCATCAGGACTGCCCCGTCCGGGATTCGGTCTACAGCCTCTTGTATTGTCGTCGACTTGCTCATTATTGGTCTCCGAAGAGGTTGAATTGGCCAAAAGACTTGGCTTGAAATGGATTTCCGGACGGCGTCAGAAAATCGCCGCCGCGCTCAAAAACAGGCCGGAGAACGACATCGCGATCACGCAATCGCCCATGATGTCGCGGACGCCGAGCCGGCCAAGGCCGGACGCGCCCATTTATAAGTCCGAGCCTAATATTATCGTTCCATTGTCTTTATAGAGTTGGATACTATTAGAAGTGGCTCGACCTGGCGCTGAATCTCCGCGGGAGAAAGCCCTTCCAAGACCTCCAGCAACACCAAGCCCTGCGGCGTCACATCAATCACGCACTGTTCCGTAACGATGTGATTGACGCAGTGTTTTCCTGTCAGCGGATAGCTGCATTCCTTGACGATTTTTGGCGAACCGTTCTTGGCGCACAGTTCCATGGCCACGATGACGTTACGAGTGCCGTTGACGAGGTCCATGGCCCCGCCCATGCCGAATTTTCCACCGGGCCGCGTCCAATTGGCGAGGTCGCCGTTTTCGGCAACCTGCAGGCCTCCCAGCACCGTGGCAGCAAGCCTTCCCGAGCGCACAATGGCGAAAGATTCGGCACTGTCGAATGCGCAGGAGCCGGAGACCGGCACGAATTCCGTGGAACTGGCGTTCGAAAAGCTCTCGACCTTTTGCAGCCCTGTCGCTGCCGGGCCGACGCCGATAAAGCCGTTCTCCGTGTGAAACATCACGCCCGGTACGGCGTAATCCGAGCACATGCCGGGAATGCCGACCCCAAGATTGACCACATCGCCAGCCTTGAAATACTCGGCCGCTCTTTTGGCGATTCTATTGCGGATATCCATGCGAATGCCCCCCTACTTCGCCAAAACCATATCGACATAGACACCGGGAGTGCCGATGCGATCGATGCCGATTTCGTCCACATCCATCAGCATGTCGGCGTCGACAATCGTGAGGTCGGAAGCCGTCGCTATCAGGGGATTCGAGTTGCGCAACGTCCCCCGATAGGCGAGGTTGCCCAGCGGGTCGGCCATGCGCGCCCGGACCAGTCCGATATCCGCGCGCAAAGCGGTTTCCAGCAGGTATTTTTCGCCGCTGTCGTTGATCTCGACGATCTGCCTTGTCTCTTCCACCACGGTTCCCAGGCCCGTCTTGGTGAGCACGCCCCCCAAGCCCGCACCACCACAGCGGACCCGCTCGGCCAGGCTGCCTTGGGGAACGAATTCCACGTCGATCTCGCCGGCCTCCAGCATGGCCACCACTTCGGTGTTCCTGCCGATGTAGGAGGTGATGAGCTTGTCGACCAGGCGATGATGGTACAGGCGCCCCAAGGTGAGATTGGCATCGGCGGAATCGATGGAAATGACGGTAAGATGCTTGACGCCGCTGTCGATGATGCACTGGATGAGATTGTTGGGTGTGCCATGGTTGTGCATCCCTCCACACATCACCGTCTGCCCGTCCTTGAACTGGGCAATGATCTCGTCCCGTGATCGGATTTTTCCCGGCATGATTATTCTCTCGTCAGAAGGACGGCCACGCCCTGCCCGCCACCGACGCAGAAGGTGATGACAGCCTTGCTGAGATTGCGGCGTTTCATCTCGTAGAGTGTTTTCGCGGTCAGAATGGCGCCGGTGCCCGCCAACGGATGCCCCATGGCGATGGCGCCTCCGTTGGGATTGACCCTGTCAATGTCCATGCCGATGTCCGTGATGCAGGCCAGCGACTGGGAGGCGAATGCTTCGTTGAGCTCCCACAAATCGATGTCCTGTACCGCGCATCCGGTCTGCTTCATCAGCTTGGCGGTAGCGGCGATCGGACCGACGCCCATGATGTTGGGATCCACGCCGGCGGCGGCATAACCACGGAATACGCCCAAAATCTCCAGCCCGGCTTTTCTTGCGAGAGAGCGTTCCATGATCACCATGGCCCCCGCCCCATCGCTCATCGGCGAGCTGTTGCCGGCCGTGACGATGCCGTCGGAAATGAAACATGGCCGCAATGCCGACAGCGTATCGGCGGTACAGTCGGCACGCACCGATTCATCGCGGGTCACCACGGTGTTGGTACCCTTCTTGCCCTTGATCACGATGGGGACGATCTGCTCGTCGAAAACACCGTCATCCCAGGCCTTCGCGGCCAACTTGTGGCTGCGGGCCGAGAACGCATCGAGCTGCTGGCGGGAGTGTCCATATTTTTTGGCAACATTTTCGGCCGTGATGCCCATGGTCACATGACCGATACGATCCGGCGCCGTGTGAATGTCGACGAATTGCGGCGGTTGTACCGAATAGGCGACCTCGCACTTTTCCAGCGAATAGGTGCGCCGGGAATCGCTCTCGACGCCGCCGGCCACGATGACCTCAGCGAAGCCCGCCATGATTTGCATGGCGCCATAGGCAAGCGCGTTCAGCGAAGCGGCGCACTGGCGGTCGAGCGTGATGCCGGGAACCGAAATGGGCAGATCCGCTTCCAGCGCGACCATTCGGCCCATATTGTTGATTTCGTTGTTCATCAGATTGGCAAAGATCACGTCGTCGATCCTTTCCGGATCGATCTTTGCCCGGCGCACAGCTTCCTTCACCGCCGCCGCGCCCAGAATATGCGCCGGCACCGAGGCCAGCATCCCGCGACATCTGCCAATCGGCGTCCGCACCGCCGATACGATTACGGCCTCTCTCATAAAAACAGCTCCATCTCTCCGACGCCCTATTTCGGCGTTGTTGTTTCTGGGACGATCCCGCGGGGACCGACGTTCCTCGACGTCAGCGTACGAGCGGCTTGATGCTTAGAATCTCTCTCGCCTCGGCGGGCGTTGCGGGTTCTTTCCCGAACAGGCGAACGGCCTCGGCGGCCCGTTCCACCAGCTGTACGTTGGTGGCTTTCACGCCTTTGCTGAAATAGACGTTGTCTTCCAGTCCCACCCGCACATTGCCGCCCAGTGCCAACGCACCGTAGAGAATGGGCAAATGGTCTTTGCCGACGCCAAAGGCCGACCATGTGGAGCCAGCGGGAAGCTTGGACCTGAGATAGAGCAGGTTTTCGACTGTCGCGGCCATGCCTCCCAGCACGCCGAGACAAAACTGGAAGTGACCGGGAGTGGTCAGTTTGCCCTGTCGCACGAAGTAATCGGCAATACCCAGCATACCTGAGTCAAATATTTCTATTTCCGGTTTGATGCCTCGCGAGGTCAAAACCTCCCCAAGCTTTGCGAGAAACTGCGGCGAATTGACAAACACGCCACCGGGCATCCAATTGAAGGAGCCTGCGTCATAAGAGGCCATCTCGACGCCGCCGAGCGTCGAAACATGTCGCATACGTTCGTCGTCACTGGCCCGATTGTCGCCGGAGGTGGTGCAGTTGATGACGACATCGCAGTCCTTGTAGGCCCGGATCAGCCTGATGGTTTCGGCGAACTTGGTGGCGTCCATGGTGCCCAGCCCGCGATCATCGCGCATGTGCAGATGCACCACCGCCGCACCGCATTTCCAGCAGGCGTAGGCGTCCGCGGCAATTTCGGCCGGGGTGAGCGGGATATGCTCGTTGACGTCTTTCGGCGTGACGGCGCCGGTGAGGGCGGCCGTGATGATGACTTTGTTTTCCGTACCCATCTTCTCTTCCTCTTCCTCCCGCTCACAACTTCTTCGAAATCTCGGGAGTTCGATCGCCCGGTTGTCGCGGCGGAACGTCATGTCCGGAATGCTGCTGCCCTGTTCCTTGCTGCCGAGGGCGGCCTCCTCCGCTGAGGAGGGGGAAGCCCCCCCTCAGCGGCACCGTCTCATCCTGATTGCCGCCCGGTTCTCACCTGGCTTGTCGCGAGCCACTGAACCGCGCGGGGCGGCAGTCAGCCGATTTACTTGATCTCGTCTTCCTCGCGACCGCCGTTGAGCCTCGAGCGAATGACTTTGCCCTTCTTCTCGGCTGCCTTGACGAGCTCGGCTTCTTCGTGGGCCCAGTGCCAGTAATTGACTTCGTGAGGAGAGTGCTCGGTGGCAGTCACGAACATCTCGGTGGAGAAGGCATTGCGGAGCTCGTTCGCAATATCTTCCTTCCAAGCCTTCCGGAGTTGCTGGGTGGTGATGCGGCGGGTGACGCGGGTGCCGGTCCGCATGATCAGTTCGGCGATCTCCCAGGCCCTCTGGTAGCACGCTTCCGTGTCAGGGCAGATCTCGTTGACCATACCGAGGGCGAGGGCCTTACGGGCGGTGATGATCTCACCGGTCAGCTCAGCATAGGCATAACGCTTCCGCCCCATGAGCTCTCGCCACGCGATCCCGATGCCGTCGCCGGGCACCATATTGACCCGGAAGTGCATCTCCGTCGTCCACGCATCCTCGGTGCAAAGGGTGATGTCGCTGAACAGCACGAGGTCGGTGTGAAAGGCGGCGCCGTTCCATACGCCGATGGTGGGAACCTCAACATCAAAGACCTGACCTTCGATGTCGTTGGTTCCGTCATAGTACTGATACTCGTACATCTTCCACGCTTCCGCCGGCGCCGAAGCGAATTCGGTGGCAGGAAGCCATTTCCCCTTGTCATCAACCCGGCCGATCCCCTTCATGAAGTCCTTGCCGGTTCCACCAAGGATGATGAGTTCGTTGTCCGGGTCTCTTCCGGCCCAATCGAAGAAATAGTGAAGGGCCTGGTGAGCTGGCGCCCCCCACTGCAGGCTATCGCCGTTTGTGTGGAGTCTTGCTTCGAGGATGCCATTCTCGCGTTTCATGGTGAAGCAGTGCTTGAGCCGTTCCGAATACTCTTCAAACGTCATATGCGGAATTGTTCCCAATTCCTTATGGGACATTTCTTTACGTTTGCCGGCATCAGACTCGTAATTGCCTCTAATCATGGTTCTTTCCTCCATTGGAAGTTGGATTTAGTCGTAACTGCAGCGTTCATATTTTAAGTTATGGCAACGATGGCCCCTCTCCGGTCCTTGTCACTGATTGGGCCGATTTCAGGGATGCGTTCGGTCGCCACTTAGCCACATCTTGTATATCCACAGTGCATATAGCTGGTTCAATCAGAAGACACTGACATTAGGAACGGACATTACAAATGTTGTTATTATTATTGGTTCATATGTTAATGCCTACATTCTAATACTCATTTCTAAGACAATGGAAAACGTACCATCAGCCAAAAATTGAGAGAAATTCTTTTTATTTACTCAGTTATGTTTGTTCGGCATAACCACGTCGTGACAGACGCGCGGGACCATCATGTGGTTCCGGAATCGGAATTTTCTCCGAGTGATAAACTATGTCTTCTCAATATAACGTGATGTAAAAATAGAATTAGCAAAAATTATGATTTGACAGCATCCTCAATACGACAATGTATTTTGGTGATGCTATAGATTCGTGGCAGACGTTTATATGAAGTTAAGTAATTAACGATTATATTGTTTGGTATCTGTTGACGATATTGTTCTCGCCAAGAAATCTCAGTGATTTGGCGTTTGGGTGAAAGGTTGAGCTAAGGACCGATGCCAACTGTCCGGTCCCTGCCATCCGTACAGTCTGCCGCGCCCGATTCCCTTGGCGGAAAACGCCATAGAATGGCCGGAATATGTCGACAATGATGAACAATCTGGAAACAAAGAAAGGAATCACTATGATGAGATTAGAGGGAAAGATTGCAGTAATTACCGGAGCCGGTTCAGGTATTGGTGAAACAACATCCAAGCTTTTTGCCAGAGAAGGGGCAACAGTCGTACTCGTTGCCCGACGAGAAGAAACTCTGCGGCGGGTAAAATCGGAAATCGAGGTGGACGGTGGAAAAGCCGTGTATGTCTCTGCCGACTTAAGTACATTGGATGGATGTGAAAGAGTTATTGACTACACAATAAATAAATTTGGACGTATCGACGTACTAGTAAATAATGCGGGTATTGCTGATAAACATAAGTCAACAGTTGGAACCGATGATGAATTGTGGAATAAAGTTGTTGGCATCAATCTGAACGGAGTGTTTTATATGTGTCGTGCGGCACTGCGAAACATGGAAAAACAAGGTTCCGGAAATATCGTTAATATTTCATCGATCGGTGCGTTTGGTCTCGCCGGTGCCGCCTATTCTTCGACGAAAGCGGCGGTTATCGCGCTAACCAAAAATATCGCCATCCAATATGCCGGCAGGGGCATTCGCTGCAACAGTACGTTGCCGGGACCGGTGCCAACGGCGCTGAACACGCCCGAGGCGATGCGCCAATTCGATCCGGAAATGCGAGAAATCACAGGACGTCACCTGGATACCACACTGCCGGAATCCGAGCCAATAGACCAGGCGAACGCTATTTTGTTTTTTGCTTGCGACGAGTCCAAGGCAATTACCGGCCAATACCTGGCGATCGACAATGGATGGACCTTGTAATGATCGCCGGTCGGTTGGTCCAGCGACAGATTCCAGAAAGGGCGTGTAACCTAAGATTGCCAACTATCTTGCTTAATTGAAAGGTCTGTCCCCGGAAATACCAAGATGGAGATGTCAGTTGAGTGGCAACACTGTATGTCAGCAGATTCCGGCCTTCGCCGAAGGGCCAGCCTTGCGGACGGTGGCGATGCCTGCCGACACCAATCCAAGTGGCGATATCTTCGGCGGATGGTTGCTCTCGCAAATGGATATCGCGGGCGGCAGCGCCGCCGGTCTGCGCGCCAATGGACGGGTCACAGCCGTTGGCATCGAAGCCATGACCTTTCATAAGCCGGTTTTGGTCGGCGACGAGGTGAGCTGCTACACCTCGATCCTGCACGTCGGGCGGACGTCCATCCGGATCAAGATCGATACCTGGGTTCGTCGCGGCTTTCGTTCTGATCTGATCAAAGTGACCGAGGGCGTCTTCACCTATGTTGCGATCGATGACGATCTGAGACCGAGGCCGGTGCCAAGCGACTGACGAGGCTGAGCGCAGCGAATCGCTTATGATTCGACGGTCTGGGTGTCGCCGGGCAATAGGCATCTGTCTGCCGGCCGCGGAAACAGGCAGGACGTGGTCGCGACCGGTCAGCGAACTTCGTTTCCGGGACAAGCAGGCTAGGCCGCCCCTTCGTCCCACGCCGGTTTTTGACGCTGCGGCACCTCACACGGCAATGCATAACCGGGAGGTTTCAAGATGCAAAACCGCTCATCTTGCCATGATGACATCCCTTTGCGTGGCGTCCAGCATGGGTAGAACCGCGCCGGGTTGTCGATCGGCCTCTGTCAGCGATAGCCCCAACCTGCCGCGCCAATTCTGGCCGCCGGAAAATTCGGCGAATTCTTTCAGGAAGACCTCTCTGTACGGATTCATGTTGTCGGCGTGCCAGACGAGTTCGACGTTGAAGTAGCAATCCTCTTCCGCCACCTCGACCAGGACGGAGTTATCGCCCAGCAGACCGCGCCGGTGTTTCGGCAGCAGCACGATTACCCGTTCATTGAACTCCACATTGAAACAGTTGGTTTCCAGATTGGAGCCTTCCTTGATCTGCGTGAAGGCGATGCCATACCGTTCCAGGAAACTGGAGCAACATTCCCAGGACAGGGGGGACGACTGCCGGCTGGGCCCGAGGATGGGCCAGTCGCCGAGTTCACGGATGGAAACGACGTTGCGCCGGGCCAGCGGATGATTCTTGTTGACGGCGATGCACAAGGGATCCGTGAAAAGGGGTATGTGCTGCAACCCTTCAAGGCGCCGCCCCTTGTGGGGACGGATGAAGAAGGCGAGATCGCAGGCGTGCCTATCGAAGGCGTCGGGAACCGCGTCCAGTTCGATATCGCAATATTCAACGGAGATATCGCTATGACAGGCACTGAAATCGCCGAGAAAGGACGCCAAAAAACTGCGCGTGGCCTCTCCCAAAAAGACAATGGATAAGCTGCGAGGCCCTCTGCCGAGAGAATTCTTGATGACAGCGAGAGAGGTTTCATATTGCGAAAGGATTTTACGTGCCTCTTCCGCGAATAACTGGCCAACGGCAGTCAGTTCGACTTTGTGCGTATTGCGTTTGAGAAACTGTGCGTCGAAGTAATCCTCCAAATATTTGATGTGACGACTCAGAACTGGCTGCGTCATGTTCAGTTGTTCGGCGGCGCGACTGAAATTGAGCTGTTTGGCCAGAACCAGGAACTCACGCAACAATGTTGTTTTCATTGGGTTCCTCCCGCGTTTATTTTCATGGGATCCCGTCGGTTTTTATTTATTGGGGACCCCTTCAGTTAAGCTATTTTAGCTTTTCCCCGCATTCCACGCCATTTCTGCAACTTCGTCAAGATTGACCTCTCAAAGGCGCGACGCTGCGCTCAGGAACGCTGCGCGCTTCGCTTGTTCCCCCTGGGGTTCGCATAACGGCTCTCGAAATGTCCGTTTTTTCAAGGCTTAAGCGCCGGTCAGGCTTGTGCGTGAATTCAATGCAATCGCATCACGTAGAAGCCGATGCCGGCCGTTTTGGCCGCACCATGCACGGCCCGTCGGCGCTTATGCCGTTCCGCCATAACCGCGATGTTCAAAAAGAATTAGTTTAAAACTAATTATTTTTATAGATTCACCATCTCATCGGAGCCACGGGATAAATATTTGCGGCGACCTATGTAAATATTCCACTTAAGAAGATGCTGGCGATAGATAAAACGCTTTAGGCGGTTATGGAGTGCGTGCGATGCGTCCTTCTTCTGAAAAATCCGAAAAATGAACCCGGAGAATGGCAAATATCCAGCGTCATTGCGATGGTGGATCTACCGGGACCTGTGTCTAGGCAATGACCCCGGGATGCCCGCGCAACGCATTGTGATGCGATCACGCAAATAGTCGTCGGTCACCGTCTTATGGTGTCCGGTCTTCAAGGTAATCCTGGTCGGCTCCGATTCAACGCCTGGACTTGGGATTTACGTGGAACGACGGCATTAAGACTATGGGCGGGCGGATCACGGACACCGCTGGCGTCGTTAAGTCCACATTAAAAATATAAATTAATGGGCGGAAATAGAATCATGAGCAAACAAGCAAATGTCGCCGCTGGCGAATACGATGAACGTATCACCGGAACGTCACCGGGCCATAACTTGAAAAGCGACTTCGGTGTGCGAGGTTGGTCAATCATCGTTATCGAAGGGTTACTGATCTGGATTGCCGCTGGCGTTCAGGTTCATGGATTAAACGTCATTGTCCCTACTCTTTCGTCGACCTTTGGCATCGATAGCAAAACGCTTCTGTTCTGGGCAACGCCGGCGTCTTGGGGCAGTGTCGTCTCGGCCTTCGCTCTCGCCAAGGTCTGCGAATGGAAAGGCATCAAATTCACCATTCTGCTGTCCCTGGTCATTTGCGCCCTCTGCTTTGGTCTGATGGGCACATGGGCGACCGTCGTCAGCTTCGTCCTGTTGTTTGCCGGCGTGAATTTTTTCGGCACCGGCTATGGCTATGTCGGCGGACTGATGATGATCACCAACTGGTTCCCGCGAAAAAAGAATTTGGCGCTTGGGTGGGTGACCATGGGGCAAACCATGTCCACCGCGCTCTTCGTGCCGGCTCTGGCCTGGCTTTTCGAAACCTTCGGCGTGCAGAACGGTTTTTGGGGTGTTTCGTTGGCCATGATTCTTCTGGCGGCGGTGGTTGTCTTCTTCGTCAGGAATACGCCCGAGGAGTTCGGCTGTTCTCCGGATAATGAACAGATGTCGGCCGAAGAGATCGAGAGAAGCCGTCGTGAGCAGGAAGCCTATGTTTGCCCCCTGACCACGACGCAATTGCTGGGCATGAAGGACGTATGGCTCATCGGCGTCGCCTCTGGCGGTGTCTATGTCGTCCTCGTCGGTGTGCTGAGCCAGCTTGTACCGCGGCTCATGGCCATGGGGTATGATTTGCACACCGCTATCATGTATCTTTCGATCGCCGCCTTCATCGGCGTGCCCGGTTCCTATTGCTGGGGCTGGATCGGTCAGAAGATGGGCAGCAAGGCTGGCATCATATTTTATAGCTTGTGGTGGCTGGGGGCGGTCGTACTGAACATGTTCGAGTTCAATCCGATTACACTCTGGACTTCCCTTGTCATGATCGGATTCAGCTTCGGTGGCGCCACCAACCTTACGACCTCTATCGTGGCCGAAAAGTTCCATCGCGGCGCTTTCGTCAAGGCGTTCGGGGTTATTGCGCCAATCCAGGGTATCGTGCGTTGTTGCTCCTTCGCGGTCCTGGCGTTCGGCCTCACCTATTTGGGCGGATATGCCGGAGCTTACGCGCTGTTGGCCGTCATCGCCGTGATCGATGTGTTCCTATTCTGGATAACGGATCTCACCCCCGTTGACTAAACGGGAGTTTGTTTTGATGAATGAGGTGGCTTGCGCGGGGTAGCGAAAGAGGATGGCAATAATATTGCCTTACCTTCAGTAAAATAGAATAAAGATAAGATGAAGGGGAGATAAAATGGGTGAGGAAACGACAATCCCCGTGTCAGCGTCCGGAGTTGTGCCGATGTCTACGTGCAACTCCTTCGAAAGAAAGAACAATTTTGGGACGAGAGGGTGGTCTATAATATTTATAGAGGCAGCTCTTCTCTGGATAAGTAGCGGTTCCGTCGTGCACGGCCTAAATATCATTCTGCCTGCCGTTTCCTCAACCTACAACCTTGACTATACAAAGTTATTGGCTTTGGCCACGCCGGCTTCATGGGCATCTATCCTGGCCGGCTTTTTAGGGGCGAAAGTGTGTGAAAGGAAGGGACCAAAATTTCTCATCCTCTTTAGTCTCGCCATCGGAGGGCTATGTTTCGGTTTGCTGGGAACCTGGGGAACCACGACCGGGTTTGTCACATTGTTTGCCATCGTGTGTTTCTTCGATTCGAGCTTTGCCTATGTCGGAGGTCCTTCCCTGATCGCCAACTGGTTCCCGCGCAAGAAGGGATTGGCGCTTGGCTGGTGCACCATGGGGCAGACTTTTTCCACCGCGACTTACGTGCCCTTCCTGGCTTTCATGTTTGCGACGTTCGGCGTGCAGAGGGGATTTTGGGGTATACCGGTGGTGATGCTCGTGATGTTCATCGTGGTTGCTGTCGTAGCGACGAATACGCCTGAGCAATCTGGTTGCACGCCCGATAACGCCCCGATGACGGCCTTGGAAATCGAGGAGAGCAATCGCGAGCAGGAATCCTATGTTTGTCCTTTCACAACCAGGCAACTGCTGGGCATGAAAGATGTCTGGTTCATGGGGCTGTCCTTCGGCGGGATCTACATTGTCATCGTCGGTTTGTTGAGCCAATTCGTGCCGCGGCTGACGGCCATTGGCTATGATCAGGGCACTGCCATCCTCTATCTGTCCGTTGCCGCCATCGTCGGTGTGCCAGGAGCCTACATCTGGGGCTGGCTCAGTCAGAAAATCGGCATCAAGAAGTGCGCCATCGCTTACGCGTTGTGGTACACGGCCGCTCTCATATTGAACATTTTCGAGCTCAACACGATCACGCTGTGGATTTCCCTGCTGATGATCGGCGAAGCCCTCGGGGGCGCCACCAATATGTCGATGTCGATTGTTGCCGAGAAGTTTCCACGCCGGGCCTTCGTCAAGGCTTGGGGCATCGTCAACCCCATTCAATCCGTCGTGCGGTGCAGCGCTTTTGCCATTCTGGCATTCGGGCTTACCAACCTGGGCGGATACTCGGGCGCTTACTGCCTGTTGGCGGTTGTCGCCGTCATTTCCGTGATCCTGATCTGGAAAACCGATACGACGCCCATTTCGTCGTAATACAAGTTGCGGTGATCGGAACCGATCACCGGCCCTCATGCGCCGGGCGGGGCGCCTCCCTTGGCTACGCTCGCATAAGCTCGAGGGCGCGCCGGTGCGCCAACTAAGTTTCGAGGCGTTACTCTCTCGAAACCTAGTATAAGGCCAGATTAAAATATAATTTGGCTCTAAGACAACACGCTGACTTTTGCGGCAGGAAAAACGAAATGCGTCACCTGGACCTCAGAAAGCTTTTATTGCTATCGCTTGTCCCTTGTCTTTTCGGTCTGATCGCCATTGGGTTCATATTGTCGAAGCAAAGTTTCGATCACTATGAAAATCTATCGCGGACGAAGAGCTTGGAAACTTTGCTCTTTTCAGCGGTCCAACTGACGGCATCGACATCGCCGGCGGAGGGAACGGCATCCATTCGTTTTTCCGCCAGTGGCGACGAAAAGATTCATCAGACACTGTTGGCTGCACGTCGGACGCAGGATCAAGCTCTGACCGCTTTTCGCGCCGCCGCCGCTGCCGTGGTCATCGATGATGAGACGGCGCGGGCCGATATCGATTTCATCACGAGCCGTTTCGAAGCGATTGGAACGCTTCGAGCCGCCGTCGACGCCCGCCGGGCCACGACAGGAGATGTCATCGGCTATCTGCAGCCGACCTCTCCGCGGGCCTTCGATTTGGTCAAGCGGGTCGGTTTCTATGCCAACGACAGCGACGTGGCCCAGCTGGCCGATGGCCTTTATGCGCTGCTGCAGTTCGTCGAGGGGGCCAAGATGGAAGATGGAGCCGCGACGCAGGCCATTGTATTTCGCAAATTTCCACTTGCCGAAGCGGAGATCTTCTTTGTCGGAAGACATCTGCAGGAAGTGTTCGCTCCGGCCATCATCGCGGCGGCTCCACCGGCAATCGCTGCCCGCTTTTCCGCATCGATCAATGGTCCGACCAGCACCATCCTGTCGGCAATTCGCAGCGGCGTGGGCGCTTTTGCTGGAGGTGAGGCGCTTGCCGGGGCCTCGGAGACGCAAGCCTGGCTGCCCACGCTGGCACAGCGCGACGACGTGTTTCTGGAGCTGTTGCAGCAATATCAGAGCGAGATGTCGAAAATGACCGAAGCACTCATCGCTTCGGCCTATTTCTCGCTGCTTGCCTATTGTGGAGCCACCTTGGCGATCTTCATTGCCGCCGTGGGGCTAAGCCTCTATGTGATTCGGATCGTTTCCGGACTCTTAGGGCTCGTTCAATAATTACCGCTACGATTTAGGATTTTGGGGCCTGATCGTGTAGTTCCAATCGGCGTGGAAATCGTGACGGTGAAGGTTGAGCGCGTCCATCTCAGCATCCTCGACTTTCAGGCCGGTTGGGTAGACGTTGGTGTCGACCTCGCATTTTACTTTCAAGCCGGTCTCTGTGGTGGTGGCGGCGATCAACTGCACAATGGTCTGATAGCTGACGAGTGGCTTACCCCGCCAGTTCTGGGTAATGAACGAGAACAGGCGATGTTCGATCTTGTTCCACTTGCTGGTACCGGGCGGT
>JARLJB010000147.1 GCA_031291415.1 Telmatospirillum sp. | reverse complement strand
TGTTCGGGCTTACGAGATGGGGCGGCACGGGAGCCGTACTGAGGGACGGGTTCTTAACCCCAAACGCCTTCGGTCTCCGTGCCGCCGAACGCGGGGGGATGGCCATCCCCCCGCGTTCATCCTTACGGACAGACATTCTTACCAAATTTTCAAGACACGAAACGCCGGGTGGCGGACATCCGTCCGCCTTGGCTTCCACCGCATCGGCGGCGCGGATGGTAGTCAACTTTGATAGGACGCGACGGCGTCGAGAAAGTGCAAGATCGCCGGACGCTTGTCGCCGTCACGGCAGGCAACAGCCAAAACCATCGTCGCTTCCGCCTCGATGAGCGGGATGAAGCGGGCGCCGTCGACATGGACGCGCCGCATCGCCTCCGGAACGATCGAAACCCCGAGGCCGGCAGCGGCCAGTCCGACGATGGTCGACATCTGATGGGCTTCGAGGTCGACCCGCGGCGGGAAGCCGGCCATAGCGCAAAGACTCATGACTTTGTCATAAAGTCCGGTGCCGATATGGCGAGGGTGCAGGATAAAGGACTCTTCGGCCAGAGAGGCTACCGACAGCGAGGTCTGTTCGGCCAGCCGATGGTCTGCCGGGATCACCGCGAACAAAGGTTCAACGAGGACTGTTCGAAGGGAAATGCCTTCAGTTTCGGCCGGTTCGCCGGGGCGGACGAAGCCGATATCGAGAGTCCCGCCGTGCAACGCCTGAAATTGAACATTGGTGGACATTTCTCGCAGACTCATTTTCACATCGGGCCAGCGGTGCCGGAACCGGCTGATGATCTGCGGCATGGCGGTGTTGAAGGGGGCCGATCCGGTGAAGCCGATATCGATGCGTCCGATTTCGCCACGTGCCGCCCGCAGCGCCGTTCGACGCGCCCGCTCGGCTTGTACGAGAGTGGCCCGGGCTTCCGGCAGAAACAGGCGGCCGGCATCGGTCAAGGCCACGTGGCGGCGGCTGCGTTCGAACAAACGGATGCCCAGGATCGCTTCCAACCCTTGGATAGCCACGCTGAGTTGCGGCTGGGCGATCCCCAACCGCTGAGCGGCCCGACCAAAATGCAGGTCTTCGGCAAGGGCGACAAAGGCCCGAAGATGTTTGAGTTCCATATCTGTGATATGAATATGATATTAAAATGCGTCAACATATACATTGAACGAATGAGCGGTCATCGCGCATGTTGCAGCTCTAGAGCTTTGTCCGAGCGGCGCCTCTGCCCGTCGAAGCCGGAGGCGGAGGCGTCGTTTATAACGTTAGAGCCTGTCCGAACCTGTTCGGATAAGGCTCTAAGGAGCTTATCGATGACTTTTGACCGGGCGCGAGCCGCCGTCACCATCGCAGGAATTTGCGCGTTTTTGGACCTGTACGCGCCGCAGGCGGTCTTGCCGCAGTTGTCCGAAAGTTTTCATATTTCGCCGGCCAGCGCCGGCACCACCGTCGGCGTCTCGACTTTGGCTGTCGCCCTGGCCGCGCCCTTTGCCGGCATGCTGGCCGATCGCGCAGGTCGCAAGCGGACCATCGTGATCTCTGCGTTTCTGTTGCAGATTCCGACAATCATGCTGATCTTCGCCCAAGGGCTGAACGAAATCCTGCTGTGGCGGTTCATTCAGGGGCTGTTTCTGCCGGCGATCTTCTCGCCGATGGTGGCCTATGTGAATGAGGAATGGCCTCCCGGGAAAGCCGCCGATGTCATGGGGCTTTACATCGCCGGATCGGCGCTTGGCGGATTTGGCGGGCGTTTTATCACCGCTCTGCTGGCCGATCATTTTGGCTGGCGCGCCGGTTTCGCGGTGCTTACCCTCATTACGTTGGCCTGCGCCATCGCCATCTGGGCGTGGCTGCCGCCCGCTCGCCACCGGACCAAGGCGGCCGTTCCTTCCGAGACGACGGATGGCGCTTTCGCCGCTCTTGCCGATCATCTGCGCAATCCGGCGCTGCTGGCGACCTTCGCCATCGGATTCGCCGTGCTGTTTTCCCAGGTCGCCACCTTCACCTATGTGAACTTCCACCTGGCGCGGGCTCCCTATTCCATGGGGACGTCGCAATTGGGGATGATCTTTCTCGTCTATCCGATCGGCGCGGCCATCACGCCGGCCAGCGGCTACCTGATCCGCCGGTTCGGCCGGCGGCAGGCGATGACGCTGGCTGCGGTGGTTGCCTGCGGCGGTCTCGCCGCCACGCTTCACTCCAGTCTTCCGGTGATCATTTTCGGCCTGGCGATGTTCGTGACCGGAACCTTCACCATGATGTCCGCCGCCATGGGGTTCGTCGGGCAGGCGGCCGAACGGGCCAAGGCGACGGCGGTCGGTTTCTATGTCTGCTGCTATTACGTCGGCGGCAGCGTCGGAGCGGTCCTGCCCGGCATGGTCGTCTGGCATGCGGCCGGCTGGCCGGGATGTGTGTTCCTGGTGATCGCTGTGATCCTCGCGGCTCTCACGCTCGCCTGGCGCGGTTGGCAACAGGAGCGGCGCATATGCGCCGCCGAATAACCCAAGTCGAGGACTTATACCAAGCGCCGGGCGGCGGTCCGCCGGGGCTTCCGCCGCATCGGCGGGTCGGCTGCGCTTGCAGCCGACCCGCCCTGAATGAAACACGAGTGGCACCGGCGTCTCTGCCGGTGTGCCGCCGCCAAGCGGACCCTTTCCGGCTCACGCCGGCACCACTCTGACAATTTGTTTCTGTCTAGATGACATGTCAGACCAGAAATCGCCGCAGTTCTTCTGTGGCACGTCTGGCCGAAGGTGCATCGTCCGTTCGCGCAAGATCTGTGACACTTCTGCCACGTGACTCTTTCAATCCGTGACTGGTCTTACAAATTTCTCGCCCACTGGTGCTACCAATCATGGCGGAAATCAGGCAGATAGCCACAGTCCGGTGCCACGCATGGCGTGGAGGGTCCGGTTCCAGATTTTGCAAATTAGGAAAGGCGATACGCCTTGGACGACCTCGAAACCCCCGTACAATTGTCGCATGTCACGGTGGCCTACGCGGCGATGTTCTATGTTGCCGCGGCCATCCTGCTTGTCGGCCTGGTGGCCAAAATTTGGAAGTCGTTGCGGCGCCGAACTCCGCTGAAGGCTTCGATGACGCCGTCGACGGAGAGCCCGATCGGCAGCACGATTCGTCTGGCCAGCGAGGTCATGCTGTTCCGCAGCACCTTCTTCACCGATCGCTGGAATTGGATTTTCGGCACCTGCTTCCACTTTGGTCTGTTGCTGGTGTTGTTGCGCCACCTCCGCTATGGACTCGATCCTTCGTGGGTCGGCGGAACTCTCTGGCAGGTGGTGACCATCGTCCAGCCGTTCGGGTTTTATGGCGGCCTCGCGCTGATCGGCGGTGTCCTTGGGTTCTCGTTGCGTCGCGTCCTGTTCAAGGAGGTTCGTCAGAACACCGGTTTGGTCGATGCCCTGTTGCTGGTGCTGCTTCTGGCTGTGCCGGTGACCGGTTATCTCAGCGTTTTCGTCCACACCGATATCGTGGCGGTCAAAGACTTCTTCGTCGGCCTGGTGACAGGCAACATCAAGCAGCTGCCGACCGACTTTCTCCTGTTGATCCACTTGTGGCTGGTGGCGACATTAATGGTCGCCTTGCCCTTCGGCAAAATGCTGCATTTCGCTGACATTTTCCAGACGATCGCCAAGGCGTCGCCGGTCGAAAGCGGCCGGGTGAAGAGAACCAAGCTGGCTGTCGGTGTCGTGCTGGCCCTGCTGCTGGCGGTGCCGGCCGTGGTGGCGGGCGTGCAGATCAGCGCAGATGGCTGGACCGCGCCACTGCCCGATTATGCCAAGCTGATCAGATCGCATCGGGGCGATGATCCGACCGTGATGATCCGCAATCACCCCAATTTCCTGATGCACAAGCAGACTGCCGTGATCTATGACGGAGTGCGCAAGACCGACGAGACGATCGAGCGTTGCGTCAGTTGCCATGTCAAAAAAGACGCCAGCGGCCAGCCGGTGGATTTCGAGAATCCCAAGCATTTCTGTACCGCCTGTCACACCAAGGCGGCGGTCACCATGGATTGCTTCGAATGCCATAACTCGAAGCCCGCGCCAGTTCGCCAATCGGCGCTTGAGCCAGCGACCAGGTTCGCCTCGATCAAAGATTTCTTTTCGAAAGGAGCTCCGCGCGATGAGTGAGAGCTTTGACTTCTCCCGCCGAGGCCTGCTCGCAGGCGCGGCGACCTTCGCCGCGGCGACGATTGCTCCCGGTGTCATGCTTTATGCCCAGTCGGCGCCGCAGGTGGTGTCGGCCAAATCGCGGTGGGGCATCCTGATCGACGTCAATCAATGCGATGTCAATTGCGATGGTTGCGTTAAAGCCTGCAACGAGGAGTTCGGTCTGACCGGTTCGAATCGGCCGACCATCGATCCCCAATGGATTCGCAAGTTGACGGTGACCGATCCGGACACTGGCAACAGCCATTCCTTTCCGGTGATGTGCCAGCATTGCAAACACCCGCCTTGCGTCGATGTCTGTCCAACCGGGGCATCGTTCATTCGCGCGGACGGGATTGTGCTGGTGGACCGCCACCTGTGTATCGGCTGCCGCTATTGCATGATGGCCTGTCCCTACAAGGCACGCAGCTTCGTTCATGAAAACCTCAAGGATCAGAAGACCAACGCACCGCGCGGCAAGGGGACGGTGGAAAGCTGCACCATGTGCGTGCATCGCATTGATGACGGGCGCAAGCCGGCCTGCGTCGAAGCCTGCAGCAGCACGGGGCGGGCGGCCATGCTGTTCGGCGATCTGAACGACCCCAACAGCGAGATCGCCAAACGCGTTGCTTCCGTTTCCACGTCCCAGATCAGGGCGGATCTTCGGACCGATCCGGCAATCCGCTATCAGGGGATCTGAACCATGAGCACTTCAACTGTTTCGCATGCCCATGCGGGCTTCCAGGCCCTGGCCGGGCGCAGTCTGGGTTTCTGGCTGCTGTTGGCCTTCTTTGGCATCTTCGCGGCGCTGGGAGGTTTGGCTTCCCTTTACATGGAGCACAACGGCCACTGGGTGACCGGGATGAACAATCAGGTCCCCTGGGGTTTGCCGCACGCCTGCGCCGTGTTTCTTCTGGTTGCCTCCACCGGTGCCTTGAACATCGCGTCTCTCGGGTCCGTGTTTTCCAAGGACGACTATCGGCCGCTCGGCCGTCTTTCGGCGCTGTCGGCCATGGCGGTCCAGGCTGGCGGCCTGTTCATTCTGCTCCTCGACCTCGGGCGTGCGGATCGCCTGGTCGTCGCCATGACCAACTATAATTTCACGTCGATCTTCTGCCTGAATATCGTCCTCTATAACGGCTTCTTCGCCATCGTCACCACCTATCTCTACATGATGATGGAGCCGCGTCTGGAGCGCTTTTACCGACCCGTCGCCTTCAGCGCCTTCGTCTGGCGTCTGGCGGTGACCACCGGCACCGGTTCGATCTTCGGTTTGATGGTTTCGCGGATGGCGTTCCATTCGGCGATCATGGCGCCGCTGTTCATCGCGCTGTCGCTGTCGTTCGGTCTGGCGATGTTCGTGGTGATTCTGGCTCTCCTGCAGGCCGGCGCCCGGCGCCCGGCGCCCTCCGATCAGCTGCAGCATCGTCTCGTGGTGTTGCTTGCGGTATTCGTTGCGGTGTCGCTCTACATGGTGGTAGTCCACCATGTCACCAGTTTCTATTCAGCCGAGCGGCGGGATTTCGAGCGTTACATTCTGTTCGGCGATGGCGTCTATCCCATCCTTCTGTGGGTCGGCTTCGGACTGATCGGCAGCGTCCTGCCGTTGTTGATCCTGCTTGTTCCGGTCCCCGGAGTGGGTAAGCAGGCGCGGCTTCTCATTTCGTCGGTCGGTGTGATCGGCGGAGGTGTCGCCCTGATGTATGCGATTATCGTCGGCGGCGAGTCGTTCCCGATTGATTTGTTCCCGGGCAAACTGGCGTCATCGACGTTTTTCGACGGGGTTGTCGGCACCTATACGCCCAGCACTCCGGAAATCGTGCTGAGCTTCGGGGGCTTTGCGCTGGTCGGGCTGATCCTGATGATCGGTCTTTGGGTGCTGGAATTGTTGCCCAGCCGCCGTGACACGCAGACCCCGGGACGGCAGTCCTAGAGCAAAAGGCAAGCGTCCTCCCCTGCGGTGGATGGAGCTGTCCATCGCGAACTTTTGAGGCGGCATCTCGCGAGAGATGCCGCCTCATTTCTTAGTTAAGGCCGCGCAAAAAGGTCTTCGCCAGGTCGATCGGAAAGGGGAAGACGATCGTGGACGCTTTTTCACCGGCGATGTCGGCCAGGGTGGCCAGATAGCGAAGTTGCATGGCGCCCGGAGCGATCGCCAGTTCCCGGGCGGCTTCCACCAACTTCGCGGCAGCCTGCTGTTCGCCTTCGGCGCTGATCACTTTGGCGCGCCGGGCACGTTCGGCCTCGGCCTGTTGGGCGATGGCCCGGACCATGCTGGGATCGATGTCGACCTGTTTGATTTCTACCAGCGACACCTTGATACCCCAGGTATGGGTATGACTTTCGAGGATGTTCTGGATGTCGCTGTTGAGCTTGTCGCGTTCGGCCAGCATCTCGTCGAGTTGATGCTTGCCCAGGCAGGACCGCAACGTCGTCTGCGCCAATTGGCTGGTCGCGGAGTTGAAATCCTCGACCTGGATGACGGCGCGGGCCGGGTCGACCACCTGGAAATAGACGACGGCGCTGACCTTTACCGAAACATTGTCGCGGGAAATCACGTCCTGACTGGGCACGTCGAGAACGACGGTTCTGAGATCGATGCGAACCATCTGCTGGATGATCGGCATCATCATGACCAGACCCGGTCCACGGACTCCGGTGGAACGGCCGAGGGTGAACATGACCGCGCGTTCGTATTCCCGCAGAATGCGGAACGATTTGAAGATCATGACAAGTAGCGGCACGGCGACGGCAAGCCCGATACCCAGCAGAACATCCATTTTGCATCCCCCTCAGATAGTTGCAAACTAGTATTATAACAATTAGTAAGGGCGTTCAAATGTCAAAGATCGCAATGTCGCGATCGAGTCATTTAGCATACTATATTGTGAGGCGTCGGCGGCAAACTGGCTGAGCAACAGTCAATCTTTCCTGACAAAATAAACTTTTGCGATCATCTTCCCTGCGCTTTATGCAATGCCGATCGCTATCCAACGAGGATTGTTAGAAAAGATAGTTAGTCGTACATTTATTAAAATGTTTGCTCAGTTTTATGGCCAACCTAGGGAGGGTCGCATGAAAAATGCGCTGTTGGCCGTCTTTGCCGTTTTGTTCCTTGGTTTTTTAGGAACATCTTCGCCGCTTCTCGCCGCCGGCAACGACGATCTTGGAATTGATGGATCCGCTCAGGACCCCGCGCAAAAGCTGAAAGAAGCCAAAGCGGAGTGCCTTTCTTGTCACAGCGCGGAAGGGCTGGCCGCGCGCAAGCCGCCGGCGAGTGAGGCAAGACGGGCCAAAATGGCCGGTCTCCTTGTCGATCCGAGCCGTTACGACCAGTCCGTGCATGCCGATGTGGCCTGCGAGGATTGTCATGGCGACGCTCATAAATCGGGCGTTGCGGCCGCCAAGTCCTGTCCGGAATGCCACCGTCGGCAAAACAAAACGATCGTGCCGGAGTTTGCCAACAGCGTTCACGCCAAGGCGAATCCCGAAGCGTTCAACTGCTATTCCTGCCACGATCCGCACAATGTCCGGAAAGCTTCCAGCCTTGGAAGCGAGCGCAACATCGCGCATCGGGACAACAGCATGTGTCTCGACTGCCATAACAGCGACGAGAAATACTCCAAGCTGACGAATAAGCCGCGTCCGGATCTGTTGCGCACCCACAGCTGGCAACCCAACCCCGCCATGCACTGGGCGGCGGTGCGCTGCATCGACTGCCATACACCGGAAAAGCCGGACGGGGCGATCGCCCATGACATCATGCCCAAGGCCCAGGCGGCCCGTCTCTGCGTCGAATGCCACAGTACCAGTTCGTCGCTGTTGACCAGGCTCTATCGTCATGAAGTGGGCGAGCAGCGCGTAAGCGCCGCCGGTTTCATAAACGCCTATATCCTCACCCAGGCTTACGTGGTCGGGGTGACCCGCAATCAATATCTCGACTGGGCCAGTTTGATCCTGCTCGTCGCCCTGGTGGCAGGTCTCTCGGGTCATGGATTGCTTCGCTATCTTGGCTATCTGGCTCGGAAAGGGAGGAAATAATGGCTCATCGCGCCTATCTCTTCGCCGGGTGGATCCGTCTTTGGCATTGGACCAACCTGGTGTTCATGCTGGGGCTGACATTCTCCGGCCTTAGTCTGCATTTCGCCGATCCGAAGGTCGGGGTCATCGACTTCAATCTGGCGCAACGTATCCACAACATCTTCGGCATCGCACTGGCGGTCAGCTATTTCTTCTTCGTGGTGGCCAATTTTGCGACCGGCAATTGGAAGCAGTTCGTGCCGAAGCTGCGAGGTTATCCTGGCCATGCCCTGTTGCAACTTCGCTACTATCTCTTCGATATCTTCTTCGGCCGGCCGGCGCCCTTTCCGACCACGCCGGAAGATCACTTCAATCCGCTCCAGAAGGTCATCTATCTCATCGTCATGTATGTTTTGATGCCGATTCTGATCATCACCGGACTGATGTATCTGTGGCCGGAGATGGCTCCCGATCGGCTGTTCGGTTTTGATGGATTGCTCCCCGTGGCCATGGCGCACTACGTCGTCGCCTATTTCCTGATCCTCTTCCTGTTCGCGCATGTCTATCTTTGCACCTGCGGGACGACGGTGACCGCCCACTTCAAGGCGATGATCACCGGTTGGCACGAGGAATAATCTCTTACCCGCCGCCGGCAGCCGCCGGCGGCGGGATGACAGGTTTCTTGTTCCGGCACTTGCTTCATCGATTTGGAAGTCGATATCGTAAAACGAAATCGATGGAGTCGATGAATGCCGGCAATCCCAACGCTTCGCCAGTTACGTTATCTGGTGGCTCTTGATGACCACCATCACTTCGGCCACGCCGCGGACGCTTGCGCGGCCACCCAATCGACGTTGAGCGCCGGTCTTCAGGAACTTGAGGCCATTCTCGGCGCCAACCTGGTCGAAAGAACCAAACGGAAAGTTCTGATCACGCCGCTTGGCCAGGAGGTGGTGGCGCGGGCGCGGTCACTGCTGCGCGGCGCTGAGGATCTTGTCGATCTGGTGCGATCCGCTTCCGAACCCTTGTCGGGTGAGATCCGTCTGGGCGTTATCCCGACGATCGGTCCCTATCTGCTTCCGCAAATTCTTCCAGCCCTGCGGGCCGCGCATCCCAATCTCCGGCTTTATCTGCGCGAAGATCTATCGGCCCGGCTCCTCGATCTTCTGGGAACCGGCGAGTTGGATCTGGTGCTGTTGGCGTTGCCCTACCGGGCCGACGAATTCGAATCCCATGCGTTGTTCGATGATCCGTTCCTCCTGGCCTTTCCGCCCGGCTATGCCCTGGGAGAAGGTGAACACGTCCGCTCGTCCGATATTCCGATCGAGGATCTGTTGTTGCTGGAGGAAGGGCATTGTCTGCGGGACCATGCCCTGGCTGCCTGTCACCTGGCGGCGCCGTTCGGCAAGCTTCGCGGTCGCCAGGATCGATTGTTGGCAACCAGTCTCGCGACACTGGTGCAAATGGTCGCCGGAGGGTTGGGGGTGACCTTGCTGCCGCGCTTGGCGCTTGATGGCGGCGTTCTCGCCGGAACGGGGCTTCTCGTTCGCTCGTTGGGGGCCGACGCGCCGGCCCGCAGCATCGGTCTGACATGGCGGAGCGCTTCGCCGCGTCAGGCGGAGTTCCGTCTGCTGGGCGAAGAGATTCTTAAAGCCCACGCGGCATTGAACAGTTCCGCGGGACACGTCTGAACCAAGTGCCGAAAATGCTGACACATTTTCGGCCCCTCAACGCCGGGCGGCGGTCCGCCTGGGCTTCCGCCGCATCGGCGGCGCGGCTGCACTTGCAGCCGACCAACCGCAATAGGTCACGACTTATTGCCGTTGGTATGAGAAAAAAAGCCCGCCGCGGACGGTGTCGTCCGGGCGGGCGGGCGGGACAATGCTCCCTCCGGGGAGGGAGACGGGTCAGATCGAGCCGGATTCCCCTATCACCATTTCACACGGATCGCCGCGCTGATGACGTGGATCGAGTAGCTCGGATTGCCGTCGCCACCCAACGATGTCGTTGCGTTGGTGGTGTAGTAGGCGTTGCTGGCTGTCTGCCAGTTCAAATAGTCTTTCGAGACCGTCCGTTCAAATCCATAGCTGCCCAGCAACGTGACATTGTCCGCCAGATCGTACTGGGCCCGCGCGGTCAGATAGTTGCTGATCGTCGTGGCGTCGGGGATCTGGATGATCGTGTTGTTGAGGATGGTGGCGCGGGTAGCCAGGCCGATATTGTAGATCTGGCTGGCTTCCTGGAATGCCGTATTGCCCGACGACAGATTGTCCTCCAACGTCAGTTTCAGCCTTGGCGTAACTTTCCATTCGGTCCGCGTACCAACCGTGTGAACGGTATCCTTGTTGCCTTCCTGCCACTTGGTCCAGCTGGCCGTCGAGCTTGGCGTCGAGGTTGCTGCGTTCATATCGGTGAAGACCTCTTCGAACTGATAGAAGAAGTGGGTCGTCAGCGATTTGGTGGGCGCATAGGTGATGTCCGGTCCGCCGCCGATGGTGTGCTCGTTGGTGACGCCCAGGTAAGTATTGGGGAAATGATCGTTGTAGAACACCCCGTTGAGGCCGGCCGTCAGCGTGTTGCTGATCGCCCAGGACAGGGTGCCGTTGATCTCGTCGCGCGTCCGGGCTGCCTGGAAATAATCCTTGAGCTGCGGATTGTCGGTGACCAGTTGAGTGGCGCTGGTGCCATTGGCCGCCAACCAGGCGCTTTGTGCGCTGTAATTGCTGGCGGTGCGCACGGCGTGGGAATAGTCCACCGCCGCATCGACGCCCGAGAACAGGGTGCTGTTGAGGCCGGCCTTCAGCGTGTTCTCGCGGTTGCGGTCGCTGACCGAGAAATCGCGCTGTTTGTCGGAGTAGACATAGCCGGTGGTGATCTTGGTCTCCGGAAGGATGGAGTAGCCGCCTTCCAGTTTCACGGTCTGGTAAAGATGCGATACCGGCAGGTTGGCCAACGGCCGGATATTGCCGTTGTTATCGTCGGTGCTCATGTTGGTGTAGATGTGCGGGCTGTCGTTCTTGTGGTCGTCCACGGTGTAGCTGGCCCGCAGATCGACCTTGTCGAGTGGCCGGGCGGAAACCGCCAGATTGCCGAAGAAGTTTTCGGCCTTGGCGTTGTAGTTCGAGCCCAGCGTGTAACCGGTGTTGCCGCTGACCGGCAGTGAGGTGTTGTAGAACTGCGATGCGTAAACCGCTGTTTGTTCCTGCAGCGAATAGCCGAAATTGGCGTTCACCCGGACCTTCTTGGAAACATTGTAGCCCAACTGCGCTTTGACCATGTGGGCGTCGTTGGTGGGCGGCAATGCGTAGCTCGAGAGTCCCGTGAAGCCGGTGACCGCGCCTGACGTGCCGAACTCGCCAAATGCCGTCTTCGGACCGATGACGAAGGGATTGGCCCCATTGAACGATGTCGCGTTGTCGGTGAAGCGCGAATAGACGTAAGACAGGGCGGCCTGCAATCGCTTCGTGTTGTAGGCGGCGGTGGCGGTGTAGCGGTCGGTGTCGTAGTCCACCGGTTCGGGGAAGTAGTTGATATTCGCCGTACCGTAGGAATAGGAGTTTTCCTTCGTCCCCTGCTTATGTTCGTGCTGCAGTCCGGCTGTGAGGGTCCAGTTGGGGAACGGCAAGACTGTAACCTCGCCGCCCGTCTGGTCGCGCTGCGTGCCGACGAAGGACGCTGCCGAATATTTGCTGACGGCGGCCGCGTTGGTGGTCAACAGGGCGCGGGCGGCCGGCGAGAGCACGGTCGTGGTCGATGGACTGCCTGCCGTTGGCGCGATGCCGCCCGACGTCGCGTAGGATCCGGGGTTGCCGTTGGTCAGACCGCCGCTGGAGTTCTGCAACGAGTGGAAGGTCGTCGACGTCTCGTGCGGAATGCCGTTGTAGAAGAGGCTGACGCCCCACAACCCCTGTTCGCCGCCTTTTGCGGAAATCGACGCGTCGGGCAATAAAAGATGAGAATCGATGCCAAGACCGTCGGCCTCGATCCGATAATAGCCGGTCTTGTCGGAACTCCGGTCGTCACGGCCCTGCACCAACAGGTCGCC
This sequence comes from Telmatospirillum sp., assembly GCA_031291415.1. Classification (GTDB taxonomy): domain Bacteria; phylum Pseudomonadota; class Alphaproteobacteria; order Rhodospirillales; family Magnetospirillaceae; genus Telmatospirillum. The sequence goes on along the minus strand of JARLJB010000147.1, from coordinate 17,787 downwards.
GATGGCGCCGAAGCCCTTGTAGACATCGCCGGTGTAGCGGCCGGCCAGCGCCGACGTGCCGCTTTGATAGCGTGAGCCGACCGACAAATGATTCGCGTAGTCGGGGGCCGCCGTGGTTTCCGTGTCATCGCCGAAGTCGGCAGCCTGGGCCACCAGGGGGAGCAAGCAGCTTCCAGCCAACGCGGCGGCACGAAGAGTATTTTTGACCATCATGTCACACCTCTGAATTCTCGGTCGGCTTAGCGGGTGAAGAAACCGCCTTGCGGATTGTTCGAGCCATGGATCTGCGAGTGGCAGTTGACGCAGCCCCGGGCCAGCACACGGGTGCTGACGGCACCGACATTGTTCGGCTGAACTGTCGGGCTGCCTGGCAACACCGATCCTCCGAACACCGACGACTGATGGCCGCCGTTCTGGTGACAACTGACGCAAAGGAATGACGGACGACGCTTCAGCAAGGCAACCTGGGTCGATCCATGTGCCGTATGACATGTCGAGCAATCTTCGCGGACCGGTTCATGTTCCCACAGCAGCGGACCACGCTTGTCGGCGTGGCAGGTGTAGCAGGTCTCGTTGAGGGTGAATTCCTTCAGCATTTTGGGGCCGGGTGCGCCGTGCACATTGTGGCAGTCTGCGCAGGCGACCTTGCCTTCGCGAACCGGGTGATGTGACAGTTCGAAGCTCTCCGCCCGCTGACGGGCATGGCAGGAGAAGCAGGTGTCGGGCTGGGTCGCCTTGACCAACACCGGATCCTTGGCAGCATGGACGGTATGGCAGGTGGTGCAGGCGACATCGTTGGTGTCGTGCTTGCTACCCTGCCAATTGATACGGTTGGTGTTTTCGTGGCAAGTCAGGCAGACGGCGTTGCGGTCGGCAACCGGCGACGCGTTCGGACCGCTGAAGCGGACGGTGGGCAATACCTTTTTCTCACCCTTGGCCGGGCGGCTGGCGACGTGCTCCGGGCTGGCCCCATGACAGGACTCGCAGCCATGATTGGCGGCTGGGGTCCGCGCATCACCTTTGACGGCGTGCGGGGTCTTGAAAATTTCGGTGAGCGGCGCGTCGTCGTGGCATTTCAGGCAAGTCTGCTCGCCTTTGTCGGCATAGATCGGCGTGCCGGCAGTCGCTGGCGTGTCGGCGGCATTGGCTACGGCGCCCAGCGTCATCGCCAAGCCGACCGCCAATCCGAACAACAGTCCGTTTCGTATCATTCCGGTTCCCCTTAGCTCTGGCCTGGATGGTTCCAGGCCATTTCGGGGGGGGCGGTACCACCACCGGCTGCCGCGGTGATGATATCGGGCAGTTGAAACTCTGCGACAACGCCTTCCCGCCCCACAGGTTAGGCATCTGTCAAGGCAATGACGGATTTCGGTGTCGGCGTGTAGCTCCAGTCCCACGACATTCGATCATACCAGTCGGTGGTATCGACGATAGGGACAGGCGACGCTGGTGGAAAAACACCAGCTTTCACGCGGTTTTCCGGGTGTATTCGAGACTGGGGATCGGTTTCCAGTATGTTTCGTTTTGTAACAGACTGTTGCAATTATGCATCGATAACCACAAATATATAAAGGTTATCGCGCGACGGTTGGGTGAATTTTGGCCGTGTTCAGACCGTTGCACTTTTGTCACAAATGCCGGCAAAAGCGGTGCTGGTATTACGCCTCCGTCGTCCTCTGGTTCTACCCTTTGTGGCGGAAATATAGGAAAAACCGACAGTGGTCGCTTAAGCCCCTGAAAATTTCGTGGGATGAGATGGCCGATTTGGTAGGGACAAAAATACGTTCTGACTTGTTCACCGACGACCCAGAACAGGGGGGTTTGACATGATCTTCAAAAAAATAGTGATCGGGCTTGCGTCCGGCCTAGCGATCACGCTCTGCGCAGCGACCGCACGGGCTGCCGAAGGTCCGGCGCCGGCTGCGGCACCGATCTTCGCCGAAAAGGGCGAGCAGACTTGCTTGAAGTGCCACGACGACGCGCCGATCACTGCCGTTCTGAAAACGCCGCACGGCGTGAAGGGTGATGTGCGCACACCGGCCGCCAACCACGGCTGTGAAAGCTGCCATGGCGCCAGCCCCGAGCATGTCGCCAGCCGGCCGGCCAAGGGCGAAAAGAAAGTCCTGCCGGCCATTCGCTTCAGCGGTCCGAATGCCTCGCCGGTGGCGGAGCGCAATGCGGTCTGTCTGACCTGCCACGAGAACAACAGCCGCATCAACTGGCAGGGCAGCCAGCACGCCTCCAATGACGTCGCATGCTCGACCTGCCATACGGTCCATGCCACGAAGGATCCTGTGCTGGTCAAGGCAAGCCAGCCCGAAAAATGTTTCACCTGCCACGCCCAGCAGCGGGCCGAGAGCTTCCAGCGCTCCCACCATCCGGTGCGCGAGGGCAAGGTCTCCTGCGCCGATTGCCACAATGTGCATGGCTCGAACGGGCCGAAGCTGGTGAAGGAAATCACCATCAACGACACCTGCTACAACTGCCATGCTGAAAAGCGCGGCCCGATGCTCTGGGAACATGAGCCGGTCCGTGAGAATTGCGACAACTGCCATACTCCGCATGGCTCGCCGCAGGCTGCGATGCTTACCGAACGCATGCCCTATCTGTGCTCGAGCTGCCACAGCGCCAGTGGTCCGCGTAATTCCAGCGGTGCCTGGTTCGGTGGACATCAGGCTCTGCCCGGCGGAAGCAAGAACAACTACCTGGTCAACAGCGAGTTGCAGACCCGGAGTTGTTTGAATTGCCATTCAGCAATCCATGGGTCCAACAGTCCCAGTGGCGAAGCTTTCCTCCGCTAACGCAGACCGGATGAACGAGGTGTAAAATGACAAAGCAATATACCCTTCGTGCCATGGCGTTAGCGGGCGTTTGCCTGACGCCTTTGGCCGCTGCCGCACAGGATTTCGATCTCGGTGGGGCTGGGTCCGCTCCCGATGCGGCTTCAGCGAAAGAGTACAACAACGAGATCGACGTCGGTGTCCGCTACCAGAGCAGCACGTCGCCGCTTTACGGACGTTACAACGGCCATGATTCGAAAGGCTTCGGATCAACCGGCGGCTTCCAGCTTCAGGGCGGCGACGCCCCGGAGTCCGGTGGCACGCTGTTTTTCAAGGCGACGGGCAAGAATCTCGACTTTCAGCCCGATCACCAAGGCCCCAACAACAGCCTTGCCCCCGAATCGGAGGTGAGCGTTTCGGCCGGACAGCAGGGAACGTGGAAGGCCAATGCCTACTACGACGCTATCACCTACACCGGCCAGAACTTCACCTCGCCCTATAGCGCGTCTGGAAGTCTGGCTCCCGGTCTCGTCCCCTTCGGTGGAGCGACGGCGACCACAGCTGGAGCCATCGGGTCGACCTATTACGTGACCCACCGCCTGCCGATGCTGCAGGAAACCACTGGAACCCGTCGCGACATCGGTGGGGCCAATGGCAAGTACATCATCGGCGACTGGACGGTGGGGACGGCCTTGCGCCACGAGCACAAGGAAGGCACGGTTCTGCAGACGATGGACACGGCCTATGGCGGTGTGGCTTTTCCGGAACCGGTCAACTACGACACCGACCGTTATGATGTGACCGCCGCCTACGCGACGCGGAAACTGCAGACCCAGATCGGCTACACCTACTCGAAGTTCACCGACAACAACTGGGCGTTCAACGCACCCTACTTCACGACCGGTGCCGCCAGCACGGCCAACCAGTTGTCGGCGCAATATCTGTTGCCGCCCAGCAACGATGCTCATTATGTATTGGGAACCGCCGGCTATAACCTGATGCCGGGAACCAGGGTCACCGGGACCTTCCGTGTCGGCGTCGAAATGTCGAACTCGTCGCTCGGCACGGGAACGGCGACATCGGGCGGTTCCTTGGCGTCTGCCTACAACTACAGCTATCTGCTGAAGAACCCGGCGACGTCCGATCAGCTGGCTCGCGTCTACAATGGCCGACTGCAGGCGACATCCCGTCCATTGAGCAATCTCGACCTCAAGGCCGCTTACAGTATCGACGGCCGTGATGTCGGCAGCAGCCCGACTTCTCTTTACGAGGCGGGGCATGGGGAAGGGGGCGCTTCGACCACGACCAACACGATCGTCAACCAGAGCCTGACCAAGCAGAAGGCCGAGCTTGAAGCTGGTTATCGGATCATCCCGAGCACCAAGGTGACGCTCGGCTATGCCTATGGCGACACGCATCGTAACGCTGGCAATGCGGTCGGCGGCCAGGACTCGGTTGGTTACTGGGTCGGCCACAGCGTCGAAAGCACGATGACGGCCAAAGTGGCCAGCAATATCGTGCCGGATGTCACGACCGCTCTGACTTACGAGCATGCGGTGCGGTCCGGTCACTATGAATATGTCACCGAGCCCGAATCAGGAGCCTTCTATCAGACTCCGCGGACGGCCGACAGGGTCAAGCTCCGGGGTGATTATGCTCCAAACGAGCTGTTCACCGTTGGTGTGAACAGCAAATTGGAAGCCAATCACTACCACTATCTTGAAGGGCAGACCGGTACCAACAGCGACTATAATGCGTCTATTGGTCCAGATTTGACCTACTCGCCGACTAAACTTGTCGCCTTGCACGCGTTTTATACTTACCAAGAGATCTACTACAGCAATGGCGGCAATGGCTGTGCCGGTGGCGGCTCGGTTGCTGGTACGACGGCCACCGCGACGACCTGCGCCAATGGCCAGACCAAGGCGATCGCCGCCAACGGCTATGGCTATAACTCGACGACCACCGACAGCGTTCATACAGTCGGTTTGTCGGCGGATTGGAAGCCGATCGAGCGGCTGAAGTTGGGCGTCGAATACACCTTCAGCTATGGCGATATCGGTTACAATCTGTATGACGGTATCACTACGACGACGACGGCCTATAGCTGGGAGAACGTTCAGAATCTGCCGAACATCACGTCGTCGATGCACAGCTTCAAACTACGTGGCGAATACGAGCTGGCCTCCAACATTTCGTTGATGGCCGGCTATGGCTTCGACATGTACAAGGACAACGACTGGGCTTATGGCTGGAACCCTGTGGTTCTTGCCAATACGACTATCGGCGGTGGCACGGCTTACTCGTCGGTCAGCACCTTGACCTCGGGCGAGTCGCAAAACAGCTACCGCGTGCACAGCCTCTACACCGGCGTGCGCGTGAAGTTCTAGTCCTACGATCAAATGACCTTAAGCAGGCCGGAGCGAAAGCTCCGGCCTTTCTTTATGGACGCTCCAGCGCTAAATCGGTGACGAAGATGCCAAAGCGCATCCGGGCGTTCCGATAAACGGTCGCGGGCGGTAAGCCCGAGCGGCCTAGCAGGGCGTCGATATCGGCAACCGAATGATACTGCGGACGGTAGCCGGTACGCCGGCCATAAGAAAAATGGACATAGGCGCGGTGGATCAGCTGTTGTGCCGACAGACGCCGTTCGGCAACCGCGTGGAAATAGTGCCCCTGGCGGCTGATGGTGAAGATATGGCAGATTTCTTCCGGGGACAGCCAATCGAACAATCCCAGCGAAAAAACCAGGGCGTCGCCTTGTGGCCGGACGTCAAGCACCGGCGCCACTTCAAAGGTCATAAGGTTGTCTGATGGCGAGCCGGCATGGCGATACCGCGCTTCGGCAATCGCCCGGTCGGCAATATCGATGCCGCGATAACCGGCTGCTCCGAGCGAGATCAATCGTTCCGCCAATAGTCCTGATCCACAGCCAAGCTCGACAACCTGTCGACCCGGCAGATGCGGAGCGAGCAACCTGACTGCGGCATCCAGGCGGAATCGAAGCGACGAAGAGATCCGTCCGGCCATTCGTTCGACGAAGGTCGCGGCCTTTGACGGCGCCAGATAGCGGCTTTCTTCCCATCCGAGAATCTTGTCGTTCCAAAACGTTCTGGGATCGATGGCGGGCAATTGGGGTCCTTTCAAGATTGGTCGGGTTGTCGCCTGCCGAACGCCGATCGGAAGAACCCGACGATCGTGCTCACCCCTCTGCGGCGGTGGAACACATAGGCGTTCATCACGATGAAGTTTCCGACGAAGCAAAGAGCGTCCGTCGCGAGCTTGCCGGGATAGGGCGCGATGCCCAACCCGTCGACCAAACCACTGAACAAGGCGATCGCCGAGAGGTACGAAAACCCGTAGAGCGCCAGAAACCGGCGACCCTGTTGCGTCAGAGCAATGGGGCGATGGGCGCCCCAGGTCCAAGAACGGTTGGCGAAAAACGACACCAGGCCGCCGATGACACGCGCCACCATCAGCGCCGACAGGTGAGGCGCGCCAGCCAAGGTGACCAGCACGGAAAAAAACAGCCAGTCGCTGCCTGCGGAAATCAGGGCGACGCCGCTGTAGCGGAAGAAGCGGAGCAGGGCGCTCATCAGGGACGTCCGCCGGCGAGCTTCAGAAGCAGGTCGGCCGCCTCCGCCGCGCCGTCGGGCGCTGGTGGTAAACGTTGGTAGGCGCCGCGCAGATCATCGATCCGGCCAAGCGCGTCGTCCAGGGACGCTTCCAGACGGTCCTCCGAGCCGATCGTGCCAACGCCGAGATGGCGGATTGTTCTGCCGTTCACCCACTGTTCGGCATGCCGTGGAACCGGAATCACCACCATCGGTTTGCGCAGGACCAACGCTTCGCTGACGGCGCTGAAGCCTCCATTGACGATCAACAGATCCGCCTGCCGGGTTAAGGCCAGTGAATCGCGCAGCTTGCCATGAAAGGTGACGCCATCGATGTCGGGTGCCGGTTCCGGTGCTGGGCGCCCGATGACGTCGATCCGTAAGCCGTCGTGACGGCGGGCCAGGGTGACAGAGCTGCCGAATACCGAGCCCGACAGCATGATGACCACCCGGGACGGCGGTCGGGTCTCGACCGGCTGGGGACGGCAGTCCCGGCGGACGATCGGGCCGACACGGCGCAATCGTCGTCCCTCGGTCCCGTCGGATGGATCCAGCCGCGGGCTGATGACCAGATCCGGGACGATCCGATGGTGCAGATAGTCTCCCAGTTCGATGAACAGGAATTGCGGCAGCACGCTGGCCGGCCAATCGCCAAAACGACCCATTCCTCTGGTCACCATGTCGGCGTTGTTGAGCGCTGCCAGTGGCAATCCCGCCCGGCGGACGGGGCCGAGAGCGTAAACGGAATCGCTGACGACGACGTGCGGCTGGAAACGGTTGATGACCTCGCTGAGAATCGCTTCGGCCTGCCGAAGCGTCCACCACATGCGCCCGGCTTGTCCCAAGGTTCGCAAAATACTGATCCGACCGTGGTCTGCGCCATAGCGCAACGACGGAATGGCCGTGACCCGGGTGATTTCGCCTTTGCCGTCGAAGAACCAAAGGCCGTTGTCGGATGTGACAATCTCGATCTCGGCACCGGCCGCCGCCAGCCGCTCGATGACGGCGTGGCAGCGGGTGGAGTTGCCAAGTCCCAGCCCATTGATCAGAAAAAGAAGGCGGGGCGTCATCGCGGCTCCAAAGCATAGACGGCGGCATAGGGGCGGACCAGCCGTCGGGCGGTTGGACGTAAACCGGCGCCATCGGCAAGTAAAGCGATCTGATCTTCGGAAAACAGCGTGATGGCGATGCCGTGGCTGCGATGGAACAGGCGGTATGTCCATCCACCAAGGGTGTCGGGCGGCACCAGGGCGACGATTCTGCCATCGGTCGTCAGATGCCGGGCGGCGTTGGCAAGGACGGCTCCGGCGTCGGCGACGAATTCGAGCACGCCGGCCAGTACGACGAGATCGAAACGCCGATCGAGCGATACTGTGGCGACGTCGCCGACGATGGTCGCGATCCGGTGATCGGCGATCGCCGCGATCATCTGTCGCGAGGCGTCTACGCCAACCACGGGGGCCGCGCCGTTGTCGGCGAACAGCGTCGCGTAGGCACCGGCGCCGCATCCGAGATCGAGAACGGCGCGGTGGCTCACCGGACCGGCCAAGGCGAGGACAGCGCTGCTTTCACGGTGACGCAACCAGGACCACGGGCCGTGGGTCATGGCCGCGCAGTAGCCGGCGGCGCGGCTGTCGAAATAACGGGTGACTGCCGGCGTCGCGCCGACTTTGGTGGGCGGGTGAGGCGTCTGGCTCATCACATCAACCGGGACTATTCGGCTGGGCCGCCACCGGCGACGCGCAACCCGCCGGTGGCGTGCTGAGGTCCGGCGGTGCGACCGTGGCGTCAGGAAGGGTTATCTGACCAAGAGGAAGCTCGATGGCGCGCGGCGATTTTCCGTCGCGGCCGATCAGCCAGAACCGATGTGTGCCGGCGGCCAGAAGGAAGCGCGGAGACCGCCAGGGTGCCAGGGTGCCGCGCTGCGGCGAGCCGACGGTGGAGCGCCCCAGGGGAACCATCTGGACGCCATCGTCGTCGGCGGCGCAGAGAACAGGGCCGACGATCGTGGCAAAATGCAGCCCGGTGTAACCTCGCAATAGACGCCCGTGCAAAATCGCCTGGAAGCTGTCACCGGTCCGGCGCAGTTCGACTCCGATCGGATAGGTCTGTCCAGGCAAGCTGGCGACGAAGGCGGCTCCATCGGACGTCCGCTGCGCCGTCGGGTTTTCGCCGGGTGTCAGATACCTGGTTTCGAAGCGGGTTGGCACATAGGCGTTGGGGAAGCTCTTCAGGCAGTTACCGTCCGCGGTAGTGTAGGGGAAGAAAGCAAAATGGGTGCTTTCCGCAGCCTTTTGGCCAAACACCGGCGCTAAGCCGGAGAAGGCAGAAAGTCTGGCCAGTTCGGCACGCACGTCGCCGGACATCTCGTCCTTGCGCACGATGGCCAGGCAATCGTCGCGCTCCCCCGTCGCCAGAGGGGCGGACGTCGTCCGGTAGACGAAGGCCATCTGGCCGGCCACCCCTTCCTGGGCGAGTTGCCAGTTGCGCGGACCGCCCCGCCAGAACAGGGCGGCATGCGATTCGAAGTCCTCGTGGTCCGGATAGAAGACCGCCTTCGCGGTGGCGGCTATTTCCGCCTGCATCTGGACCGAGCCGGCCGAAAAGTCCGGCGGTGAAAGATCCGAGCAGCCCAGCGCCACCGGCCGCAGAGCGAGCAGCAAAAGCAAGACGCCGGAGCCGATGGCGGCGACCGGTCGGCGGCGAAAAGTCGCCAGCCGGGTCAGTACCTGGTCGGCGGCGATACCAGCCATCGCGGCGACGGCCGGCATGGCGGCGACCAAGTGCCGGGCATTGACGGACGAAACCAAGCCCTCGAGGAAAAAAACTCCGGCAATCAGGGCGAAGGCGCCCGTCGGCCGGGCCCTGGCGTCCGAGAGATGACCGCGACCGGCCCAGATCAGAAAGCCGAATGCCAGCAGCGCGGCGACAAGGTCGCCGGCGATCGGCAGAAAGGCCAAGGCCGTGGGCCGTCCATCGGCTCCGACCGCGATCGACCCCGGCGTACCGCCCAGCAGTCCATAAATCAGTTGCGCCTTTTCCAGCGGGTCGAATTCCCACAGCAGATAATTGTCGACGGCGCCGGCCGGGACCGGTGCCGTCAAGGCCAGCAGATGGGTTCCGCCGGCCATCACGGTCGGCAGATAGGGAATGGCACCGCCGATGAGCATCGCCAAGGCATGCCGCTTGGTCCAGGGCGGGCGGCGAATGATCGCGGCCAGCCCAAGTCCGATCATCAACTGGAAGATCTGCAGATGAATCTGCAAGCCAATGGCGATGGCGGCGGTCGCCAAGCCAAGAGCGAAGGCCCGGCCCGTCCTTAGGTAAAGGATACCGAAGAGCGTTGCCAGGGTGGCGAAGAACAGGACATAGCCCGGATTCCAGACCTTCAACACATCCGCCAGCATCGGTGAGCCGGCGAGGATGGCGGCGGCCAGGATCCCGGCCCGCGGAGATATTTCGCGGGCGATGACAATTCCCAATGTCACGAGAGACGCGAAAAACAGCGCCAGCACCCCGACATGCGCGGCCAGAACGCTGGGGTGGATGGACAGGATGGCGCTCAACAGAAGATAGAAGGCGCCGCCGGGTGGTCGCATGCCGCCATTGATCTCCGGGCCGAGAAATTCTCGCCCGATAGCCAAGGCCCGCCAGAGATCGCGGTCGCCCCACACGGTGAGTTCTGTCTGTCCCGCCGTCCAAAAGGCGGCGCCGACCCGGAAGACGGTGGCGGCGAGCAAAAGCCCGAGGAGAATGGCGGTTGTCCGCCGGAGCAACGGGCCGTTATTGGATGGGGACGCGGCATGGAGAAGCATGCTGAAAAGTCTATCAAAGTGGCTGGAGCGTGTCGCCAGTTGAGCCAAATGGACAGTCTATTTTGTTCTGTTCGATCGTCATCCCAGGCCAAGCGAAATCCGTGTGGCGCAGGAAACATTTCCGCCGACTTTCGGTGTCTGGCGCCACGCTTCGGCGCGGGCGGAGCCGGCGTAGTAGACGAACTTCGGTGTTGGTGTCAGTGGTACCAAAAGAACTTCAAAATCAGCGTATCGGCGGAAGTCTTTAGTGTGCCGTCAATGCGCAAAAAAACAACCTTAAGTAGTTAATGCTGAATCGCAAGATCGAGTTTATGACAATTTTATCTCAAATTTTTCGGGAATGCCGGGTGTTAAACTGTCGGGTGTCGCTGATGTCATTTTGTAAAGGTTTGCTGACAGTGGATTCTCTTGAAATTATTTAACTATATGAAAAATAACACAAATCACAATTGGCACGGTGTTTGCTTATAAGCTCCCGCAATTGAGTTCACGGGATCACACCAGATCCGACGGCAGATGCGATTAGATTAGGAAATTCGATCATGAAGAACATTGCTACGAAATTTGCCGCCGTGTCAGCGCTGGCTGTCACGCTTGGCCTGTCAGCCACAGCCGCCCAGGCTTCGGCAATTACGGGGAGCTTTAGCTTCGCGGTAGGGGGCATTACTGCCAATAGCACCAATCTGAGCTCCGCGACGGCGTTTTCGTTCGGTTCAACCCAAGTGGTGAGCACCAGCGGCAATTATTCGGCTGTTGCCTCTGGCTTTGGCAGTGGTGATACGTCGGTTTCGCTCAGCAACCTTGACCTGAGCAGCCTCTCAAATTTCTCCTTCAGCTCGGATTTCGGGACATTCACCACAGCCGGCGCGACCTTTTCGCCGAGTTATGTGCGGTCTGCCGGCAACGGTAACGGCAGCAGCTTGACTGTCTACGAATATGGCACTTTCACCCCGACTGGCGCGTTGAGCGCATTCGACCTCGACACCCTGTCGATCACGCTGTCCTTTACGCAAACCGGCCTCGGAGAGGTGGTTTCTCTCAGTGGAACGGCGACCTCGCCGGCCGTGCCGCCGTCGGTTCCGGAACCTGTGACACTGGCGCTTCTGGGCGTCGGTCTGGTCGGACTGGGCGCGGTGCGTCGCCGCAAGGGCGTCGTCGCGGCCTAATCCGGATTCATCCCGGGACGCTGGCGGCGGTGAGTTTACTCCCGTCGCCAGTGGCTGCTGGTATCCAGACCATTGCAGCCACACTATCTTCCGATAGATAGATATCTTTACAGAGGCTCACGTCGTTTTCTCTTCTCGACGTCCGGCCACGGAGCGCTTCGCGCCCGCCTTTCTTCCATTCCTCGGTCCGTCCGTAGTTCCCGCCGCACCGGCGATGGGCGGGCCCTGTCTCGTGCTCACTGTGGCATGGTTTCGAGTGCTTTGAGAAAAGTCTCGAACGCCGTGACGTAATAAGTGATGGCCGCCTCGGGGAATCCCGCTTCGACCGGGATGCAAAGCTCGATCACCGTCGTCTTTTCCTGCTGATAGATTTTCGGCAACACGCCCTTGGCGCTGATGGCGTTGATTTTGTCGACGGGCATGAGGCCGTCCACATAGGCATTCAGAACGACGACGCGAAAGCGCTCGGGGTCGGCTTCGCTGTTGCCGAAAAACAGTACCATGCCGGCGATGCCCAGCTTCATGAAACGGATAGCCGGCCTGCCGTCATCGGCATGAAGAATCTGGGGGATGAAGCCGGATTTCTCCAAAAGCCGGGCCATTCTGCTGACGCTGAGAGAATGGATGATATCTGTCGACGGGCTTTCCGCATTTGCCTTGTTGGTCATCTCGGTTGTCCTGGTGCGCAAAAATAATGGGGGGTTGGGGACGGTTCAGTGACTGGACCCGTGCAGGATCTGCTCGGCGATGCCTGTTTCGTAAATCTGGCCCTCCTTGGTCAGGGTCAAGGCGTAGGGAAAAGACCCCTTGACCAAACCCTTCCGCTCCAGTGCGGCCCATACGGAGGGATTGTGCAGGCCGGTGGCGTCATGGGCGGAAACCACTTTGTCTCCGATGTGAAAATGGTCGCCATGCGGATGGGGTATCTGCGATAGGAAAAGATCCTCGGTTTCGGCGACCGGTGTCGCCAATTCCGGATAGTGGGCCATTTCCTGCAATAGCGTCAGCGTCTTGAGCTGCAAGGGGTTGAGTTTCAGGGGATTCTTCTTTGGTGACATGGGCTTGGTCTCCTGCCAGAGCGTTTTGACTTTCCTACAGGAGGAGATCGCCGAACGCCAGTCGCAACCCACTTTTGTCCCCGATTTCTTCCGGTTTTCACTGGTTCAGAACCGCAAGTTGGCGCACATTACAGTCGCAATCGTTGCAATGGAGGATTGTCGACGGAGAGATCATGCCAGAATTCCTTTCGGGCGTGATAGATCGTTAGGCAATAAAGAAATTGCGACGCGTTCTCAATACTTGGGAGGCGTTCATGTGATGAGCCTGTTCCCAAGACGGGATTTGGATGTTCCACCGTCGACCGGTGCCGTTGTCTTTGGTTACCGGGTCGGGGTTCTTCCATTGATGTCTTGTGGCGCCGGGTGTGGCGGCATGTGCGCGTGTGGCGCCATACCGTTCTGATAGTCCGTTCACCGGCCAAACGATAGCGGACATGGTTTACCTGGCGGCGGGAAACAGGCGGTTGAGCAATCGATGCGTTTTGTTTGGCAAGTAGCTTGCGCGGCAATGCCGCGATCAGTCGATTGGGTCAGTGGGGGGGGCCTGCTGACGAGATCGGTCACGGGAGGAGCGATCGACTATGGATCATGCGTTAACGTTCGTGATCTCTGCCTTATGCATCCTGGCAATATCTTACCGGTTTTACGGTGTGTTTTTTGTCAAGAAGGTGCTCAAGGTCGATGATCGGCAAGAGACACCCGCCCATCAACTCAGTGATGGCAAAAACTACGTTCCGACAAAAAAATGGGTAACCGCGGGACACCATTTCGCCGCCATTGCCGCCGCCGGTCCGCTGGTCGGTCCGATTCTGGCGGCACAGTTCGGCTATCTTCCGGGTTTTCTGTGGTTGCTGATCGGCTGCGTCATCGGTGGCGCGGTGCACGATACCGTCGTGTTGTTCGCGTCGATGAAGCATCGCGGCAAATCTCTGTCCGATGTCGCACGGTCCGAACTCGGACCGGTGGCCGGATGGTGCACCGGACTGGCGATGCTGTTCATCATCATGATTACCATGGCCGGTCTGTCGATGGTCGTGGTTTACGCGCTGGCCAAGAATCCCTGGGGCGTATTCGCCGTCGGCATGACCATTCCAATTGCCATCTGCGTCGGCATATGGGAACGGAGCACCGGGAACCTTAAGGCGGCCACGGTTTTTGGTGTCGCGGCGATCGCCTTTTGCGTGTTCGTCGGTCCTGACCTCGTCGGTAACGATAAGGAAGGCTATACGGCGTTCGGCAAGCTGCTCTTTCTGCAAGCCAGCACGATCAGCATCATCCTGCCGATCTACGCGTTCTTCGCGGCGACGCTGCCGGTGTGGATGCTCTTGGTGCCGCGCGACTATCTCTCCAGCTACATGAAGATCGGTGTCTTCGCGGCCTTGATCGTGGGCGTCGTGTTCGTCAATCCGGTCATTCAGTTCCCGGCCTTCACCGACTTTATCGGCGGCGGCGGTCCGATCATTCCGGGCAAGGTCTGGCCGTTCGTTTCGATCACCATCGCCTGCGGCGCGATCTCGGGCTTCCACGCCTTTATCGGGTCGGGCACCACGCCGAAACTGATCGATAAATGGTCCGACATTCTGCCGGTGGGCTTCGGTTCGATGATGGCTGAGTGCATGGTGGGCGTGATGGCATTGATCGCCGCCACCGTTTTGCATCCTGCCGACTATTTCGCCATCAATTCAACGCCGGCGGTGTTCAAGGCGCTCGGTATGGACGTCGTCGATTTGCCGAATTTGATGGCTCAGATCGGCCTCGATTTGCATGGCCGGACTGGCGGCGCAGTGACTTTGGCGGTCGGCATGACCTACATTTTCACTGGAATTCCCTGGTTCTCGCACTTGGCTTCCTACTTCTTCCAGTTTGTCGTGATGTTCGAGGCCGTCTTCATTCTGACGGCGATCGACTCCGGAACGCGTGTCGCGCGCTATCTGATGCAGGATTTCATTGGCGACTTGTATGCTCCGCTGAAACGCCTGGATTGGATGCCCGGCATGCTTGGCACCAGCCTCGTCGCCTGCGTGGCGTGGGGCTATCTGCTTTGTTCCGGTGACATCGGTTCGATCTGGACCCTGTTCGGCGTGTCCAATCAGTTGATGGCTTCGATCGGCCTGATTGTCGGCGCCACCATCATCCTGCGGATGGCGGACAAGCGTCGGTACATGCTTACCTGCCTGATTCCGCTCGCCTATCTTTACGTGACGGTCAACGCCGCCGGTTACTGGATGATCTCGAACGTTTATCTCAACACGCAGTCGAAGGGCTACAACGTCCTGAACGGCGTTCTGTCGATCATCATGTTGCTTCTCGGCATCGCGATCTTCATTTCTGCCTTGATGAAATGGAAGGAGCTGCTTGGGGTGCGCGCGGCGCACGGCGGTACGCCTGTTGCCGCGGAATAATCGAAGGGGGCGCAGAGACGCCCGGCGCTTGAGGCGCGGGGAGCGGTTCCAATCACCGCAACTTGGTAAGGCATCGACATGATGCCTGTTTGACCTGAAGCGGCCGGATTTTCCGGCCGCTTTTTTGTCGGTTCCGGCGTTACCCAGGCCGGAGTGGCAGGAATGCCATCCTCGGGACGTTATCTTGGCATCGCCGTCCGGAAAATTGAAAAGTACCTAAAGAAGAACAAGTAAATAGCCGGCAAACCAGAGCTACACGTTCTTATGATTGAGCGAAGTCTGGTACATGCTACACTCCAGGGTGTTGGAGCCCCACATCTTCCCCGGAGGCTTTCCAACGGCCAAAGCTGTGGCCGGGAAACGGGCTTGTATTCAGCCCGTGAGCGACACCATATCCAGCAAAAAATTGCGACGCGTTTGCATTAATTCCGGAGACGTCCAAATGACGAGCTTGTTCCCGAAAGTGGGGTGGGTCGCTCTGTCGGTTGTCGGCGCCATCGCTCTTGGCGTGGTCGCCCTCAGCCGCGGTGAAACCATCAATGCCCTGTGGTTGGTGATTGCGGCGGTGAGCACCTATCTGGTCGCCTACCGCGTCTATGGCCTGTTCATCGCCCGCCAGGTGATCGTGGCCGATCCGGCCCGGCAGACGCCGGCGGTGCGCTACAACGATGGCCTCGATTACGTGCCGACCAACAAATATGTGCTGTTTGGTCATCACTTCGCCGCGATTGCCGGCGCCGGTCCATTGGTCGGTCCGGTGCTTGCCGCGCAGATGGGCTATCTGCCCGGAACCATGTGGATCATTGGCGGCGTCGTCTTCGCCGGGGCGGTCCAGGATTTTCTCGTTCTGATGATTTCCACCAGGCGCGATGGTCGGTCGCTGGGCGATATCATCCGCACGGAGATGGGGCCGGCGGCAGGCGGTATCGCCTTGATCGGCGTGCTGTTGATCATGATCATCATCGTCGCCATTCTCGCCCTGGTCGTCGTCAAGGCGCTGGCCGGAAGTCCATGGGGGACTTTCACCGTCTTTGCGACCATTCCGACAGCGATCATCATGGGGCTGTACTGCCGCTTCATTCGACCGGGACGGGTCGGAGAAATGTCTCTGATCGGTGTCGTCCTGCTGTTGGCGTCGCTGGTCTATGGCCGGACGGTTTCCGAAAGTCCGGACCTCGCTCCGCTGTTCACCTACAGCGGTGAGTCGCTGGCGGTGATGATGATGGTCTACGGCTTCATCGCCTCCG
The DNA here is from genome assembly GCA_031291415.1 of Telmatospirillum sp. Taxonomy (GTDB): domain Bacteria; phylum Pseudomonadota; class Alphaproteobacteria; order Rhodospirillales; family Magnetospirillaceae; genus Telmatospirillum. The sequence continues at coordinate 1,705 of JARLJB010000147.1, read as the reverse complement.
TGCTGCCGGTCTGGCTGTTGTTGGCGCCGCGCGACTATCTGACCACCTTCTTGAAGATCGGCACCATCTGCGCCTTGGCCATCGGCATCGTCTTCGTCATGCCTGATCTCAAGATGCCAGCGGTCACCAAGTTCATCGACGGCACCGGCCCGGTGTTCTCGGGCAATCTGTTCCCCTTCCTGTTCATTACCATCGCCTGCGGCGCCGTGTCCGGTTTCCATGCGCTGATTTCGTCGGGCACGACGCCCAAGATGCTGGAAAGCGAGGGTCAGGCCGTTTTCATCGGCTATGGTGGAATGCTGATGGAAAGCTTCGTCGCCATCATGGCGATGATCGCCGCCACCGTGCTCGAACCCGGCATCTATTTTGCCATGAACAGCCCGGCCGGCCTGATCGGTACGGACGCCGCCCATGCCGCCGCGGTGATTTCCGGGTGGGGGTTTGCCGTCACGCCCGACATGTTGACCCAGATGGCGCAAGACGTCGGCGAGAAATCGATTCTCTCGCGGGCCGGTGGCGCTCCGACGCTGGCCGTCGGCATGGCGCAGATCTTCTCTAATCTGATCGGTGGCAAAGTCCTGATGGGCTTTTGGTACCACTTCGCCATTCTGTTCGAGGCGTTGTTCATCCTGACGACGGTCGATGCCGGAACCCGGGTCGCCCGTTTCATGATCCAGGACATGATCGGCGCGGTCATCCCCAGCTTCAAAGCGACCAAAAGCTGGACCAACAACCTCATCGGCTCTGGCTTGGCGGTGGCGGCATGGGGTTATTTTCTCTATGTCGGCGTCGTCGATCCTTTGGGCGGCATCAATACCTTGTGGCCGCTGTTCGGCATCTCCAACCAGATGCTGGCCGGCATCGCCCTGATCATGTGCACCGTCGTCCTGTTCAAAATGAAACGCCAGAAATATGCCTGGGTGCCGGCGTTGCCGGCGGCCTGGCTATTCATCTGCACCCTGACCGCCGGTTTGCAGAAGGTCTTCAGTCCAATTCCGGCGATCGGCTTCTGGGCGCATGGCCAGAAATTCGGCGACGCCTTGGCTCAAGGACAGGTGCTGGCCCCGGCCAAGACGCTCGATCAGATGTCGCAGATCGTCTTCAACGACTATGTCGACGCGACCCTGGCGGCAATGTTCGTGCTGCTGTTGCTATCGATGCTGCTCTACGGGGTGATCGCTATTCGCAAGGCTCTGGCATCGCCGAAAGTGACCGCCATCGAAATAGGAGGGAAAGTTGGACATGCTTGAGCAATTCGATCTGCTTTGCCGCCGTGTGAAGCAGACCGGCCGGTTGATGATCGGCGTGCCGGACTACGATACCTATGTCCTGCATCGCCAGACGACCCATCCGGGGGACCCGATCATGACCTATGAGGAGTTCTTCCGCGAACGCCAGCAGAGCCGCTATGGCTTTGGCGATGGAAAGATCAGCCGCTGCTGCTGACAGCCGTAGCCTGCGGTCCGTTGCTTCGAAGGTTCGTCTGCGGGTAATTTGTAGTCGTCATCCCCGCGAAAGCGAGGATCCATGCGGCGCCACTGCGCAGTTCCGCCGGATGTGGATTCCCGCTTTCGCGCATAGGCGCTAACTTAAGGTCATCACCCCGGACGAGCGACGCGCGGATCCTGGGTCCATGCTGGTGGCGAAGACCGCTGGATCCCGGTTCTCCGCTTCGCTGTGGCCGGGGTGAGGACTTTTGCGTAGC
>JARLJB010000146.1 GCA_031291415.1 Telmatospirillum sp. | reverse complement strand
GGCCGCCAAGCTGAATTCCAAGCTGATCCACTTCGTGCCGCGCGATAACGCTGTTCAGCATGCCGAGCTGCGCCGCATGACGACCATCGAATACGCGCCCGACAGCCCGCAGGCCAACGAATACCGCCAACTGGCCAAGAAAATCCACGAGAACGGCGGCAAGGGCACCATCCCGACGCCGATCACCATGGACGAACTCGAGGACATGCTGATGGAGCACGGAATCATGAAGGCCGTGGACGAATCGGTGGTCGGCAAGACGGCGGCCGAGCTGGCGATCGCCTGATCGGCATTTCTCTGGATGCCGGCGTCTTGACCGAGGGCGCCGGCCGTTCATGGCAAAACTCATCAGGGCAAGCGAGGGCGAGATCATGAGCTTGGCGCTAACGGAAGACATCGAAGACATCAAAGAGAGAAACAAGGGCCTTATCGAAGAAGTTCTGGAGGCCTATCCGGAAAAGACCGCGAAACGTCGGGCCAAGCATCTCGGCACCTTCGAGGACGGCAAGCCCGACTGCGGCGTGAAGTCCAACGTCAAGTCGATCCCCGGTGTCATGACCATTCGCGGTTGTGCCTATGCCGGGTCGAAAGGCGTGGTCTGGGGACCGATCAAGGACATGGTTCACATCAGTCACGGCCCGGTCGGCTGTGGTCAGTATTCCTGGGCGGCGCGGCGCAATTATTACATCGGCACCACCGGTATCGACAGTTTCGTGACCATGCAGTTCACCTCGGACTTTCAGGAAAAGGACATCGTCTTCGGCGGCGACAAGAAGCTGGCCAAGGTGATGGATGAAATCCAGGAGCTGTTTCCGCTGAACAAAGGCATCACCGTGCAGTCGGAATGCCCGATCGGTCTGATCGGCGACGATATCGAGGCGGTATCGAAAGCCAAGTCGAAACAGTATGGCGGCAAGACCATCGTGCCGGTGCGCTGTGAAGGTTTCCGCGGCGTCTCCCAGTCGCTGGGGCACCATATCGCCAATGACGCGGTGCGCGATTGGGTGTTCGACAAGCAGGACGGCAAGCCGGCCCGTTTCGAGAGCACGCCCTATGACGTCGCCATCATCGGCGACTACAACATCGGCGGCGACGCCTGGTCGTCACGCATCCTGCTGGAACAGATGGGGCTTCGGGTCATTGCGCAATGGTCGGGCGACGGCAGCATCGCCGAGCTGGAGGCGACTCCCAAGGCCAAGCTCAATGTTCTGCACTGCTACCGGTCGATGAACTACATCTCGCGGCACATGGAAGAGAAGTACGGGATTCCATGGGTCGAATATAACTTCTTCGGTCCCGGCAAGATCGCCGAATCGCTACGCAAAATCGCCAGCCATTTCGACGACAGGATCAAGGAAGGCGCCGAACGGGTCATCGCCAGCTATCAGCCGATGGTCGATCAGGTGATCGCCCGCTACCGGTCGCGGCTGGAAGGCAAGAAGGTCATGCTGTTCGTCGGCGGCCTGCGTCCGCGCCATGTCATCGGCGCCTACGAGGACCTCGGGATGGATGTGGTCGGCACCGGCTATGAATTCGGCCACAACGACGACTATCAGCGCACCACCCATTACATCAAGGACGGTACGCTGATCTACGACGATGTTTCCGGCTACGAATTCGAGAAGTTCGTCGAAAAGGTCCAACCCGATCTGGTCGGTTCGGGAATCAAGGAAAAGTACATCTTCCAGAAAATGGGCGTGCCTTTCCGCCAGATGCATTCCTGGGACTATTCCGGCCCCTATCACGGCTATGACGGCTTTGCCATCTTCGCCCGCGACATGGATATGGCGATCAACGCTCCGGTCTGGAACCTGACGAAGGAGTCCCTGCCCTGAGCATCCCCGCCGCGACCGATTGACCCTGACGGGCCTTCAGTATTGAGGAATTGATCATGCCCCAGAGCGCAGAACACATACTCGATCACGTCGATCTTTTCCGGCAGCCCGAATACAAGGAGATGCTGGAAAACAAACGGACGAATTTCGAAAATCCGGTCGCCGATGCCGAAGTCGGACGGGTCCGGGACTGGACCAAGACGTGGGAATACCGCGAAAAGAATTTTTCCCGCGAGGCTTTGACGGTCAATCCGGCGAAAGCCTGCCAGCCGCTGGGGGCGGTCTTCGCCGCCGTCGGCTTCGAAGGCACGCTGCCCTTCGTGCACGGCAGCCAAGGATGCGTCGCCTATTACCGCAGCCATTTCTCCCGCCATTTCAAGGAGCCGGCCTCCTGCGTCTCGTCCTCGATGACCGAGGACGCGGCGGTGTTCGGCGGCCTCAAGAACCTGGTCGACGGGCTGGCCAACAGCTATTCGCTTTACAAGCCGAAGATGATCTCGGTGTCGACGACCTGCATGGCCGAAGTGATCGGCGACGACCTGAACGCTTTCATCAAGAGCGCCAAGGACGAGGGATCGGTGCCGCGGGACTTCGACGTCCCTTACGCCCATACCCCGGCCTTCGTCGGCAGTCATGTCACCGGCTACGACAACGTCTTGAAGGGTATCCTTGAGCATTTCTGGGATGGCAAATCGGGAACCGAGCGGCCGCTGGAGCGTCAGGCCGGCGACAAGATCAACTTCATCGGCGGTTTCGACGGCTATACCGTCGGCAACCTGCGTGAGATCAAGCGCATCTTCGACGTCATGGGGGTCGACTACACGATTCTCTCGGACAACAGCGACGTCTGGGACACGCCGGCCGATGGCGAGTTCCGTATGTATGACGGCGGCACCACCTTGGAAGACACCGCCAATGCCCTGCATGCCAAGGCGACCATCTCGATGCAGCAGTTCTGCACCGAAAAGACCGCCGACTACATCGCCGGCAAGGGCCAGGAGGTGGTGAGCTTCAATCATCCGGTCGGCGTCGCCGCCACCGACAAATTCATCCGCGAGCTGGCGAGGCTTACCGGCAAGCCGATCCCCGACTCCATCAAGAAGGAACGCGGACGGCTGATCGATGCCATCGCCGATTCGAGCGCCCATATCCACGGCAAGCGTTTCGCGGTCTATGGCGATCCCGATTTGACGCTCGGTTTGGCCGGCTTTCTCATGGAACTGGGCGCCGAGCCGGTGCATGTGCTGGCGACCAACGGCGGCAAGACCTGGGAAGCCAAGATGGAGGAGCTGTTCGCCAGTTCGCCGTTCGGCAAGAACTGTCACGCCTATGCCGGCAAGGATCTGTGGCATATGCGGTCCCTGCTGTTCACCGAGCCCGTCGACTTCGTGATCGGCAACACCTATGGCAAATATCTCGAACGCGACACCGGGACGCCGCTGATCCGCATCGGCTTTCCGATATTCGACCGCCATCACCATCACCGTTATCCGGTGTGGGGCTACCAGGGTGGTCTCAATGTCCTGGTGTGGATCCTGGACCGGATTTTCGAGGCCCTGGACGCCCATACCAACGTCGCCGCCAAGACCGATTACAGCTACGACATCATCCGGTAAGGGCTTGGCCCCCCTCGCCCGCCAGGAGGGCGAGGGGCCGTGATTCTTTTGGCGAGGGAGAGTCCCATGAGCACGCTGGCCGGCAAAATTCAGGACGTCTTTTCCGAACCTGGTTGCGACAAGAATCAGGGGAAATCGGAAAAGGAACGCAAGAAGGGGTGCACCAAGCAGCTCAAGCCTGGCGCCGCCGCCGGCGGTTGCGCCTTCGACGGCGCCAAGATCGCCCTGCAGCCGATCGTCGACGTCGCCCATCTGGTCCACGGGCCGATCGCCTGCGAGGGCAACTCCTGGGACAACCGGGGCGCCAAGTCCTCCGGTCCACAGCTCTACCGAACGGGATTCACCACCGATATCGGCGAGCATGACGTGGTCTTCGGGGGCGAAAAAAGGCTCTATCGGTCGATCAAGGAAATCATCGAGAAATACGATCCGCCGGCGGTTTTCGTCTATCAAACCTGCGTGCCGGCGATGATCGGCGACGATATCGGCGCGGTCTGCAAGGCCGCGACCGAACGCCTTGGCAAGCCGGTGATTCCGATCAATTCGCCGGGCTTCGTCGGGCCGAAGAACCTTGGCAACAAGCTGGCCGGCGAGGCGCTTCTCGATTACGTCATCGGCACCGAGGAACCGGCCGAAACGACGCCCTACGACATCAATATCATCGGTGAATACAACCTCGCGGGCGAGCTTTGGCAGGTCAAGCCGCTGCTCGACGAACTGGGAATCCGCGTCCTGGCCTGCATCTCGGGCGACGCCCGCTACCATGAGGTGGCGTCGTCGCATCGGGCCCGCGCGGCGATGATGGTCTGTTCGAAGGCGATGATCAATGTGGCGCGCAAGATGGAGGAACGCTACCAGATCCCCTATTTCGAGGGATCCTTCTACGGCATCGGCGACATGAGCGATGCCTTGCGCGAGATCGCCCGCCTGCTGGTCGAACGAGGCGCGCCCGGCGACTTGCAGGATCGTACCGAGGCGCTGATTGTCCGGGAAGAGGCCCGGGCCTGGGAACGACTGGCACCCTACAAGGAAAGACTGGCCGGCAAGCGCGTGCTGCTGATCACCGGCGGCGTGAAGTCCTGGTCGGTGGTGGCGGCGTTGCAGGAGGTCGGTCTCGACATCGTTGGCACCAGCGTCAAGAAATCGACCAGGGAGGACAAGGAGCGCATCAAGGAATTGATGGGCGACGACGCCCACATGATCGACGATCTGGCGCCACGCGACATGTACAAGATGCTGAAAGAGGCGCGCGCCGACATCATGCTCTCCGGCGGGCGCTCGCAGTTCGTCGCGCTCAAGGCCAAGATGCCATGGCTGGATATCAACCAGGAACGCCATCACGCCTATGCCGGCTACGACGGCATGGTCGAACTGGTCGCCGAGATCAACAAGGCGTTGTTCAATCCCATCTGGAACCAGGTGCGCAAGGCCGCGCCCTGGGACGAGGTGAGCTGGGAACAGGTGGCCGATCGGGCCATCGCGGCGGAGGCGGCCTTGCCGTCGGCCCCCTTGGCCCCGGCGGCGGAGTGAGCCCATGGCGACCATCGAGATCTCGAAGAAGGCCTGCACCGTCAATCCCTTGAAAATGAGCCAGCCGATCGGTGCGGCGCTGGCCTTCATGGGGGTGAAGGCGGCGATGCCGCTGCTCCACGGTTCGCAAGGCTGCACCTCCTTCGGGCTGGTGCTGTTCGTCCGTCATTTCCGCGAGGCGATTCCTTTGCAGACGACGGCGATGAGCGAGGTGGCGACGGTGCTCGGCGGTTTCGAGAACGTCGAACAGGCGGTGGTCAATATCGCCGACCGGACGAAGCCCGAGATTATCGGCATCTGTTCGACCGGCGTCACCGAAACGAAAGGCGACGACGTCGAAGGATTCATCCGGCAGATCCGTGAGCGGCACCCCGAGCTCGATTCCGTCGCCCTGGTCTTCGTTTCGACGCCCGATTTCAAGGACGCCTTTCAGGATGGCTGGGCCAAGACGGTGACCCGCCTGATCGAGTCGCTGGTGCCATCCGGGACGGAGCCGGAACGCCGCCGACCCCGGCAGATCAATGTTCTACCGGGCTGTCATCTGATGCCCGGCGACATCGATGAACTGCGCGATATCTTCGAAAGCTTTGGTCTTGAACCGCTGTTCCTGCCCGATCTGTCGGGATCGCTCGACGGCCATATTCCCGACGATTTTACACCGACTACGTTGGGCGGCATTTCGGTGGCCGAGATCTCCCTGATGGCGTCCTCGTGCTGGACCATCGCCATCGGCGAGCAGATGCGGCCGGCCGCCACCTTGTTGTCGCAGCGCGCCGGAACACCGTTCACCCTGTTCGACCGTCTGACCGGACTGGCGCCGAACGACGACTTGATGGGCCTTCTGGCCCGGCTTTCCGAGCGGCCGGTGCCGCGCAAGTTCCGCCGCCAACGCAGCCAGTTGGTCGATGCCATGCTCGACGGTCACTTCCATTTCGGCGGGAAAAAAGTGGCCATCGGCGCCGAGCCCGACCTGCTGTGGGCGGTCGGCGGCTGGCTTGCCGAAATGGGCTGCGAGATCACTGCGGCGGTCACCACCACGGCCTCGCCGGTTCTCGAACGCCTTGCTGTCGCGCAGGTGCGGATCGGCGATCTCGAGGATCTCGAGGCCGGGGCCGGCGAGGCCGATCTGCTGATCACCCATTCGCATGGCCGGCAGGCGGCCGACCGTCTGGCCATTCCCTTTTTTCGCCTGGGTCTGCCGACCTTCGATCGTCTGGGGGCGGCGCATCAATTGACCGTCGGCTATCGCGGTACCCGCGATCTGATCTTCGACATCGGCAATCTGCTGCTGGCCGATGTCCATGAACCGAACCCGGATACCTGGCGCCGCCGGGCCGGTTAACCTCGTGGGGTAGACGTGAGATGGAGGGCCTTCAATGAAAGTCGCATTCGCCACCCAGGATCTGAAAACCGTCGATGCCCACTTTGGTTGGGCAAGGAACATCGCGATCTATGAGATCGGCCCCGAGGGCAGCCGGTTTCTCAAGTCCGTCGCGTTTTCCGGTGATCTGCAGGAAGACGGCAACGAGGACAAGCTGGCGCCGAAGATCGAGGCGATCAAGGACTGCGCCATTCTGTACGTCGCCGCCATCGGCGGTTCCGGAGCGGCCCGCGTCGTGGCCAACAACATCCATCCGATGAAGGTCAGCCAGCCCGAGCCTATCACCGACCTTCTTGCGCAGTTGACCGAGGTCCTCAAGGGAACGCCGCCGCCCTGGCTGCGCAAAGCCATGCTGAAAGGACAGGAACGCTCCTTCGACTTCGAGGACACGGTCCCCGCCAGTGGCTCCGCCGCTGTCGCCTGAAGGACCGCCGCTGCCCGCGGCGTGACGAGCAGGGACGCTCGTCCCACTGGTATTTTTTGTGTGTTCCACCAGTGGCTCCGGCGTCTCTGCCGGAGTTCCGGCGGAGCCGGAAAGGGGTCTCGCTCCCGCCGCTGTCGCCTGAAGGACCGCCGCTGCTCGCGGCGTGACGAGCAGGGACGCTCGTCCCACTGGTATTTTTTGTGTGTTCCACCAGTGGCTCCGGCGTCTCTGCCGGAGTTCCGGCAAAGCCGGAAAGGGGTCTCGCTCCCGCCGCTGTCGCCTGAAGGACCGCCGCTGCCCGCGGCGTGACGAGCAGAGACGCTCGTCCTACTGGTATTTTTTGTGTTCTACCAGTTGCCCAGCGGTTCAGCCGAATTTGTAAAGGACGCCGAAGCCGCCGCGCGGATAGTTCCATTCGATCTCGCCCGTCGGCCCGCAGAGAACGCGGCAGGTGCCGCATTCCATACAGCCGTCGGCAACGATTTCGACCTTGCCTCCGTCGCCCAGGCTGTAACAGCCGGCCGGGCAGACGTGGGTCAGCGACAGCAGCGCCGCCGATGGCTTGTCATGCGGGTGGACCTTGATATGCGGCCGGCCGGCGTCGACCAGATAGCGGTTGTGAAACAGCTTTTCCTCGACCTTCACTTTCGGCCGATCCTCCTGTCCGGTCTTGCTCATCGCCATGCCCTCGCCATCTTGAATGCGTCGCCGAAGAGTCCCGACAGGCTTCGCCCTTTGCGGAACGATGTCAGGATTTCCTTTTCCTTGGTTCGCTTGTCGACGCCATCGACACGGAACCAAGTCTGGGCCGCCTGGCTCAGCAGACGGGGATAGAGATCGAAGAGCGGCAGATTGCGATGCAGGAAGGACGGCATGTTCTTGTATTTCCGCATGTCCTTCATGACGAAGCTTTCTTCCAGCCGCCGGGTGTATTCGCGCAGATTGACCTTGCTGCAGGGAGCCGCCTGTTCTTTCAGCCAGGCCACGGTCTCGCCGGCGATCCGTCCGGTGGTCATCGCCAGATTCGATCCCTCGCGATGGACGGCGTTGACGAAATGCCCGGCGTCGCCGACGACGATCCAGCCGTCGCCGAACAATTGCGGCATCGCCTTGTAACCGCCTTCGGGGATCAGGTGGGCGGCATATTCCTTGGTTTCGGAACCGGCCAGCAACGGTTTGACGCTTGGATGGTTCTTGAAGGCCTCAAGCAGTTCATAAGGCGAACAACCCTTGTCGGCCAGATCGGAAACCAGGCAGCCGATCCCCACCGATACCGATTCCTGGTTGGTGTAGATGAAGGCCGTACCGGTCATTCCCTCGGTTATCGTGCCCATCGCCTCGATCACCACTCCCTCGTTGCCTTTGAGAGTGAAGCGGGTGTCGATCGTTTCCTTGGGCAGGAAATGCATCTCCTTGACCGCCAGCGCGACGGACGCCGGTTCCAGTTCATTGCGCAGACCGGAGCTGCGGCCGACCAGGCCGTTGACGCCTTCGGCCAAAATCACCACGTCGGCCAGCAGCTTGCCGCCGTCGCGGTCGGTGCCGACGCCGATGACCCGGCCGCCCTCGTCGCGGACCAGCTCCGTCACCGTCGTTTCGCAAAGCAGGGTCGCTCCGGCGTCCCGCACCTGCTGGCTGAACCATTTGTCGAACTGCGCCCGCAGGATCGTGTAGCGGCCGGGCCGTTCCTCGTTGAAGTCGTCGGACCGGTAATGCATGCCGACATAGGAGCTGTCGTCGAGCATCCACAGCCGTTGTTCGATGACGTGGCGCTCCAGCGGCGCGCTGTCACGGAAGTCGGGGATGATCCGTTCCAGGGCGTCGGAATAGAGGATTGCGCCCTGGACGTTCTTCGAGCCGGGATATTCTCCGCGTTCGAGTTGCAGGACTTTCAATCCGGCCTTGGCCAGGGTGTAGGTCGCCGCATTGCCGGAGGGACCGGCACCGACGACGATGACATCGAAATGTTCGGCGGTCATCAGCAACTCCTTCAACTGGCGAATCGATTGACCAAAAGGCGTTGGCGGAAGGTTTCGGTCAGGACCGGCAGCAACTCCACCGCGTCGGCAACGATGCCGACATGAGCAAAGTCGAAAATCGGCGCATTGGCATCGCTGTTGATGGCAACGATGAGGTCGGCTCCTTCGACACCGACCCGGTGCTGGACGGCGCCCGAAATGCCGGCGGCGATGTAGAGTTTCGGACGGATCGTCTTGCCGGTTTGGCCGATCTGACGGTCGGCGTCGATCCAGCCCTTCTGTATGACGGGGCGCGAAGCGCCGTATTCCCCCCCGAGGACGCCGGCCAACGCCTTGATCAGATCGAAGTTGGCGGCCGAGCCTAGTCCCAGACCGCCGGCGACGACGATGTCGGCCCAGGACAGCTGTGCCTTATCGGACTCGCGGTCGGGAAGGAATTGCAGCACCTTGGTGACGATGTCGTCTTCCGCCATGGCCAGGCTTTGTTCGACGATTCTGCCGCTTCGGCCGCTCTGGCGGACCGGCATCGGCATGACACGGGGACGCACCGTCGCCATTTGCGGCCGGAAGTTCAGGGTGTGGATGGTGCACATCAGCGAGCCGCCGAAGGTTGGCCGCGTGGCGGCCAGCGAGCGTTCGTCGTCGATGGCCAGCGCCGTGCAATCGGCGGTCAGTCCGGTGCGCAGCGTGGTCGCCACCGAACCGGCGAGGTCGCGGCCCAGTGTCGTCGCCCCCAGCAGCAGAACTTCCGGCTGGTAGCGCTCGACGAGGTCGGTCATCGCCTTGGTGAAGGGGTCATTGCGGTAGTGGGCGAGCACCGGATCGGCGACCACATAGGCGAGATCGGCGCCATAGTCAAAACAGTCGGACGCGGCGGCCCTGAGGGCCTCGGGTTGCTCTCCGACGATGACGGCGGCCAGATCGACGCCAAGTTTGTCGGCCAGCTTGCGTCCCTCGCCCAGCAGTTCGAGCGACACCGGGTGGATGGCGCCCCGCTCGTATTCGATGAACACCCAGACATGCTTGTAGGCTTTGAAATGTTCCGGAAGTTCCTTCTTGAGGCCGCTGCGTCCGGCCGCGGCCGGCGGTTTTTCCGTTTCGCTCATGATTCTTCCTCTCCCTAGTACTACTGCGTCATAAACTGAGTTTGTTGGTTTGGCGGATCGGGCGTGCACAACACGGACATCGTGACAGTCTCCTGGCCAGGGCAACGGCGATCCTTCGTCTCATTGTGGCGATCGAGTTGGGGATGTGTCGTTG
>JARLJB010000145.1 GCA_031291415.1 Telmatospirillum sp. | reverse complement strand
GGCCGCCAAGCTGAATTCCAAGCTGATCCACTTCGTGCCGCGCGATAACGCTGTTCAGCATGCCGAGCTGCGCCGCATGACGACCATCGAATACGCGCCCGACAGCCCGCAGGCCAACGAATACCGCCAACTGGCCAAGAAGATCCACGAGAACGGCGGCAAGGGCACCATCCCGACGCCGATCACCATGGACGAGCTCGAGGACATGCTGATGGAATTCGGCATCATGAAGAAGGAAGACGAGTCGATCATCGGCAAGGCTCTGACGGCCTGATGCGACGCGGGCACCCTTGAACAAGGTGCCCCACCCACATGCCGCGGCCGTATCCGCCGCGTAATGAGCAGATTTAGGAGATTGGCATGACAGTCGATGTCAAGGCGGAGCGGAGAGCGCTCATCGACGAGGTGCTCAAGGAGTACCCGGAAAAGACGGCCAAGAAACGGGCCAAACACCTCAATGTCTACGAGGAAGGCAATTCTGATTGCGGCGTCAAATCGAACGTCAAATCGATTCCCGGTGTGATGACCGTGCGCGGCTGCGCCTACGCCGGCGCCAAGGGCGTGGTCTGGGGCCCGGTCAAGGACATGGTCCATGTCAGCCACGGGCCGGTGGGGTGTGGCCATTATTCCTGGTCGCAGCGGCGCAACTATTCCAACGGCCAGATGGGTGTCGATAGCTGGGTGACCATGCAGATCACCTCGGACTTTCAGGAAAAAGACATCGTCTTTGGCGGCGACAAGAAGCTCGCCAAGCTGATCGATGAAATCGAGACCATATTTCCTCTCAATCACGGCATCTCGGTCATGTCGGAATGCCCGATCGGTCTGATCGGCGACGATATCGAAGCGGTTGCTAAAAAGAAGACCAAGGAACTCGGCAAAGTCGTGGCGCCGGTGCGTTGCGAAGGTTTCCGTGGTGTCTCGCAGTCGCTCGGGCACCATATCGCCAATGACGTCATGCGCGACCACGTGGTCGACAAGGCCGCCGGCAAGGAATTCGACGGCACGCCTTACGACGTGACGATCGTCGGCGACTACAACATCGGCGGCGATGCCTGGGCGAGCCGCATCCTGCTCGAAGAAATGGGCCTCAGGGTCATCGCCCAGTGGTCGGGAGATGCCAGCGTCGCCGAAATGGAGCGTGGTTCCAAAGGTAAGCTGAACCTCATCCACTGCTATCGGTCGATGAACTACATCTGCCGGCATATGGAAGAGAAGTACGGGATTCCATGGCTGGAATACAATTTCTTCGGTCCCACGCAGATCGCCAAGTCGCTGCGCGCCATCGCCGCTCAGTTCGACGACAAGATCAAGGAAGGTGCTGAACGGGTCATCGCCAAATACCAACCGATGGCTGATGCCATCATCGCCAAATACCGGCCGCGCCTGGAAGGCAAGCGCATCATGCTCTATGTCGGCGGCTTGCGCCCCCGTCACGTGGCCGACGCCTATGGCGACCTTGGCATGGAGGTGATCGGCACCGGCTACGAATTCGCGCACAGCGACGACTACCAGCGCACCACCCATTACATCAAGGACGGTACTCTGGTTTACGACGACGTCTCCGAATTCGAACTGGAGAAGTTCATCGAACGCCTGCGGCCCGACCTCGTCGGTTCGGGCATCAAGGAAAAATACGGAACGCAGAAGATGGGTGTGCCGTTCCGGCAACTGCACTCCTGGGACTATTCGGGTCCGTACCACGGCTATGACGGCTTTGCCATCTTCACCCGCGACATGGATCTGGCGGTCAACAGCCCCGTCTGGGGTTTGACCAAGGCCCCCTGGAAAGCCGCCTGAGCAGGAGTACCGGAAAATGCCCCAGAGCGCAGACAACATTAAAGACCACGCAAAACTCTTCAACGAACCCGAGTACCAGAAGCTTTTCGAAAGCAAGAAGCAGTTCGAAGGTTGTCATTCCGAGGACGTTGTCGCCAGCCAGGCGGCTTACATCAATACCTGGGAATACCGTGAAAAGAACTTCTCCCGCGAAGCTCTGACCATTAATCCGGCCAAGGCTTGCCAGCCTTTGGGAGCGGTGTTCGCGGCCGCCGGCTTCGAACGGACGCTGGCCTTCAACCATGGCAGTCAGGGGTGTACGGCTTATTTCCGCTCGCATCTGACCCGTCATTTCAAGGAGCCTTGCTCGGCGGTCTCGACGTCGATGACCGAAGACGCGGCGGTGTTCGGCGGCATGCAGAATCTGATCGACGGCCTGAACAACGCCTATCATGTCTACAAGCCGAAGATGATCGCCATCTCGACGACCTGCATTGCCGAAGTCATCGGCGACGATCTCAACGCCTTCGTCCGCAACGCCCGCGAGAAAGGCAGCGTGCCGGAAGATTTCCCGGTGGCCTACGCCCACACCCCATCCTTCGTCGGCAGCCATATCGTCGGCTACGACGCCATGGTCAAGGCGGTGTTGTCCAATTTCTGGGAAGGCAAGGAACGCCAGCCTGGAACCAAGATCAATATCGTTCCGGGCTTCGATGGCTTCGCCGTCGGCAACAACCGCGAACTGAAGCGCATTCTGGACGCGATGGGTATCGAGTACACGCTTGTCTCCGACGTTTCCGACGTCTTCGACACCCCGACCGATGGCACCTTCCGGATGTTCGACGGTGGGACCAAGCTTGAGGACGTGGCCGACGCTCTCAATGCCAAGGCGACCTTCGCCCTGCAGAAATACTGCAGCGAGAAGACGCTGGAATATGCCGAGAGCAAAGGTCAGGACGTGGCGTCGTTCCACTATCCTCTCGGCGTCGGAGCGACCGACGAACTTCTGGTCAAGCTGGCGGCGGTCACCGGCAAGCCGATTCCCGAATCGCTTGAACGCGAGCGTGGCCGTCTGGTCGACGCCATGGCCGATTCCAACGCCTGGATCCATGGCAAGACCTTCTCGGTCTTCGGCGATCCCGACTTCGTCTATGGCATCACCCGTTTCCTGCTGGAAATGGGGGCTGAACCCGTGCATCTGCTGGCGACCAACGGCAGCAAGGAATGGGCGGCCGATATGGATGCCCTGCTGAAGAGCAGTCCTTACGGCGTCAAGGGGCAGGTATGGGCCGGCAAGGATCTGTGGCACATGCGCTCTCTCTTGGCCACCGAGCCGTCGGAATTTTTGATCGGCAATTCCTATGGCAAGTATCTGGAACGCGATCTTGGCATTCCGCTGATCCGGCTGACCTTCCCGATCTTCGACCGCCATCACCACCATCGTTTCCCGGTGCTGGGCTACCAGGGCGGATTGGCGGTATTGCGGACCATCCTCGACAAGATCCTGGATGTCCTCGACGTCGAAACGGCGAAGACCGGAATTTCCTACGATCTGGTCCGGTAACGCCGGCTCTCCTCTTCTTAGGCATACCAAGACCAAGTCACGGTGATCGGAACCGATCACCGTGACCTTTCAGAACAGACTATATTGCTTCGTCCCGTCTCCCCGCTTGTCGGCAGAGGTTGCCGGTTGGACCGTCAGGTCCGAGGCGATGGCTGCGAGAAAGGGCGAGGCGGCCGGGGTCCGTTGGCTGCCGCGCCAGAACCGCCGCATTGCGCGACAGAGAAACAGGCGGTCCTTGGCGCGGGTCATGGCGACGTAGAACAGGCGGCGTTCCTCCGCCATATTGGCCTGGCGTTCGGCATTGTCCGATTCCACGATGTCGCCGGCCGCTACGGGCCAGGACAGGGGCATCAGCCCATCTTCCAGGCCGACCAGGAAGACTACCGGGAATTCCAATCCCTTCGACGCATGCATGGTCAATAGCGAGACCCGGTCGGCACGCGCGTCCCAGAAATCGGCTTCGGTGGCCAGCGCCACGCGTTCACGCAACGTCGTCTCGTCAGTACCATCGGCCAGCGCCGTCAGCCAACGACCAGCTTCGGCCAGAGCAGCGGTATCGTCGTCGTCTGCCGTCCGTCGCAGCCGCTCGGTGGTCTCCCGGATCCGGGCCGGAAGGTTGGCGGCATCGGCAAGCGCCAATGCCGCCAACACCGCCTGTATGGCAGGCTTTTCGGCCAACGGTGCCGGAGAACTCTTTTTGAAGGGAATCCCCGCCCGATCGAAGGCCTCCCGCAAGGCTGCGGCCTGCGCATCGGTCCGGTAAAGCACCGCGAAGTCGGCGAAGCCCAGCGATTTCTCCATCGTTTGGCCGGCAGGCCTCCCCGCCGCCAACATGTCGTGGCCGCCCAAAAGGGTTTCGATGCTGGTGGCGACGAACTCCGCCTCGGCCCGCTCGGTCGCGGCGGCGTGAACGGCGATCGGGGCCTGCATGGGGCGGATGATGTCCGCCGGCGTTCCTGCGCCGATAACCTGGGCGGCGGCAGTGACGATGGTCCCGGTGGAGCGGTAGTTGCGTCCGAGACTCTCAGTGCGGGCTGTCGGGAAATCCTGCGAGAACCGTTCGAAACAGCCGGCATCGGCACCGCGGAATCCGTAGATCGCCTGATTGGGGTCGCCGATCACGCAGATGTTGCCGTCGGGGGCAGCCAGCAGGCAAAGCAGCCGATACTGCTGTTCGTCGACGTCTTGGAACTCGTCGACGCTGAGGTACGAAAAGCGGTCCCGCCAGGCCGCCGCGATGTCGGCGTGGGTTGCCAGGATCGCCACCGCCATGGCCACCAGATCATCGAAATCGACCCAGTTGTGCCGGCGGGCCAGGCTTTCCGACGCCGCCAGGGCGTCCCGCACCCCCTCGTCATCGGCGTTTCCGGTGCGCTTGGCCACCGAGATGGTCTTCAGCAGGCGTCTGGCCTTGCTGTCGCTGATGTCGAGCGCTGCCGCCAGTGCCGTGGCGCGTTCGGCGTCGTCGGCGATACGGAAGTTGGCAGCCAGGCCGACGACCTCGCCATGGGCCCGCAGAATCGCCAGTCCCAGAGAATGGAAGCTGTGGATGGTTGCTGCGCCCGCTGCTGGCGGCAGCAGGCGGGCGAGCCGGACCTGCATTTCCTCGGTGGCGCGTCTCGTGAATGTGATGGCGAGACAACGGGCGGCCGGTACGCCCCGCTCGACGATCAGGTGAGCCAGTCGATGGGTCAGCATGCGCGTCTTGCCGGAACCGGGGCCGGCTACCACCACCAGCGGTCCGTCAATTGCTTCGGCGGCGCGGCCCTGGTCGGCGTCGAGCGCCGCCAGGATGCCGGTGCGTCCGGAGGGCGGCGGCATGACCGCATTGAGCTGGTCCGGCGGTGCCTCCCTGACGACTGGCGAGGAGCGGCGGACCACCGCCTTGCGGCGATGTATGGGGGTGTCGAACAAAAGCTCGCCGCCATTGAGGCGGTCCAGCTCGCCGTCGGCGAACAGGCGAATCACCCCGTATTCGCCGTCGTAACCGGCCTGCCGGATGACGGTTCCGGCGCGCAGTCGCGTGATCGCTTCGCCGAGCAGCGGGTGGATCCGTGAGATGTCCTCGATCGGCAGATCCTCAAGGACCGACAATTCCGAGCCGAGGCTGCTGATGGTCCGGTCATAGGCGTTCTCAACCGCCTTCGAGGCGGCGCCGCTGCCGACGATCTCGGAAAGAACTTCGGGGAGCGGCACCAGACTCGTCACGGCTCCGGCCGTTGCCGGCTGTTGGGCATTCTCGCGGTCGGCCAGCATTTCGACCCGGTGGGCGACGCCAACGGTAAGAGGCTTGCCGCAAACCGGACAGAGCCCTCCCGCGGCAATGGTCTGCCTTGGTTCGAAACAGACATCGCAGGCCCGGTGGCCATCCATGTGGTATTTCCCTTCCTCGGGAAAGAACTCCACGGTGCCCCGATAACCGTCGCCGCATTCCAGCGCCCGGCGGATGGCGAAATAATCGGCCTCGCAGGAAAAGCGTGTCGCCTCGCGGGCCAGTTTTCCTGGCGAATGCGCGTCGGAATTGGACACCAGGCGATAACGGTCGAGTGAGGACACCCGCCAGTTCATTTCCGGATCCGAGGACAGGCCGGTTTCGACGGCGAATATGTGGCTGGCGAGGTCGCCGTAGCATTCGGCGATCGAATCAAATCCCGATTGCGAGCCGAGCGCCGCGAACCACGGAGTCCAGATATGGGCCGGCACCAGATAGGCGTCCGGGCTCGACTCGAGGGCGACTTCCAGAAGATTGCGCGAATCGAGACCGAGGATCGGCCGGCCGTCCGAGGCGATATTGCCGATCTTCCCCAGTTTTTCCGCCAACCGATCGGCCGCCGGCAGATCGGGGACGTAAATCAGGTGATGAACCTTCCTGGTCTTTTCGCCCTTCTTGTAGATGGTCGAGATTTCGACCGACAGCATGAAGTGCACAGGAACCTGACAGGCTGGCGGCAGTGTCTTCCAAACCTCCGCCTCGATTTCCGGCCTGAGACGGAACAATCCATTGCCGACCGGCAGCAGCTTGTCCCGGATCTCGCCCAGCCAGGCCGGATGCACGCAATCTCCCGTGGCGACCACGGCGATGCCCTTGCGGGCCGCCCACCAGGCCAGATGCTCGAAATCGAGGTCCCGGCTGGTCGCTCTCGAATATTTGGAATGTACATGCAGATCGGCATGAAAAATCATGGTCGCGTGCCTTACACCAATTCGCGGTGATCGGAACCGATCACCGCGCCCTCAGCAACGCCGCTTGGCTACGCTCGCATAAGCTCGCGGGCTCTTTCGAGCCGGCGTTGGCTTATCCATAACCATCGGGGGCGTGGCTGGCAAACCAGCTTTTGAGAAAACGGACACAGGCGCGCAAGCGGTTCGACTGTTCCAACCGATGTGGATAGATCGCCGCGACGTCGGCATCCTGGGAATAGTCGGGCAGCAGACGGATCAACAGACCTTTGCGCAGATCGGCGCCAACGTCCCAAATCGCCCGCAGGAAAATCCCATGCCCTTCCACGCCCCATTGGTGGACGATCTCGCCGTTGTTGGAAGACAGCGGCGTCGGGACCTTGATCGTCTCGATGCCATTGGGACCCGACAGGCGCCACAGACCGAACGACTGGTCGCGTTCGCGCGTGACGATGCAGCGATGGTGGGCGAGATCCTCCAGCCGTTGCGGTGTTCCGTGCTTCGCGAGATAATCCGGCGAGGCGCAGAGCACGCGGTAGTTCCGAGCCAGATGCAGGGCGATCAGGCTCGGTTCATGCGACCCTCCGACCCGGATGTCGAGATCGAATCCCTCGCCGATCAGATCGACCGGGCGGTCCAGCAACTCCAACTGCAAATGGAGAAGTGGGTAAAGTCTGGCCAACTCGGACAAGGCCGGGGCCAACTGGTTGCGGCCGAACCCGGCGCTTGAGCTGATCCTGAGCAAGCCGCTCGGCACGGCCTGGTCGTGAGCCATGGAATCCGACATCTGGTCGACATCGGCAAGGATCTTCTGGACGTGCCGCAACGTCGCCTCGCCGTCCTGGGTCAGGCTGACGCTGCGCGTCGTGCGATGGAATAGACGGATTTTCAGCGCCTGTTCAAGAACGGCGATTCGTTTGCTGACGAAGGCCGGAGACATGCCTTCCTTGCGCGCCACCGCGGCAAAGCTGGCGGCCCTGGCCACCATGGAAAACAACCGCATGTCTTTGAGAAGAAGCCGATTATCCATGAAACGTGTTCACTGCTTTAACAATATTGCCAATTATATCCACAAAAAGTTCCATTACCATCTCTGACCGAAGACCGATCTCAATCGGCGCAAAGGGAATGGAATGCACAACCACACCCAGGAATGCGGGGCTGCCGCAGTGTCGGGGCCTTTCGACAGATGTCCTCCATCAGCCAGCTCACGTCCGGTATCACGATAAGAGGCGGTGATCGGTGCCGATCACCGAGACTTGGCATAAGGAGCAGGAACTTGGACAAAAATACAGCTTCACAAACGCTGACAGATATCATGGCCAAATTTACGGCTTATATCGGAAAGCATTTGCCGACCGATGTCAGCGAAAAGTTGGCAGAGCTGCGCGCCGCGGAAACCAATACTTTGGCTAGCGCCGTCTATAGCTCAATGGCCGAAAATCAGGAATTGGCGAATAAACTGGATCGGCCATCCTGTCAGGATACTGGTGTCATTCAGTATTTTATCACTGCCGGTTCTGATTTCCCGTTTCTCGGCGAATTGGAAGAGTCGCTGCGCAATGCAACGCTCGTGGCGACGAAGACGGCGCCATTACGCCATAACGCCGTAGAGACTTTTGACGAAAGGAACACCGGGACCAATACCGGCGACCGCGTTCCGTGGCTGGACTGGGAGATCGTCTCCGGCGACGACGGTGTCACGATCGACACCTATATGGCCGGTGGCGGTTGCACGCTTCCCGGTGCCGCCAAAGTGCTGATGCCGGGCGAAGGATACGAGGGCGTCACCGATTTCGTCTTCGACGTCATCACCAACCGCGGAATCAATGCCTGTCCGCCCCTGCTGGTCGGCGTCGGTGTGTCGACGGCGGTCGAAACGGCGGCTCGCCTTTCCAAGAAGGCGCTCATGCGTCCGGTCGGTTCGAAACATCCCAACGAGAAGGCCGCCAAAATGGAAACATTGTTGGAGGACGGTCTCAACGAAGTCGGGATCGGTCCGCAAGGTCTGACCGGAAACGCCAGCGTGATGGGGGTGAATATCGAATCCTCCGCCCGTCATCCCTCGACAATCGGTGTCGCCGTTTCAACCGGATGCTGGGCCCATCGCCGGGGAAAAATCCGCATCGCCGCCGATCTTTCCTACGAAATTCTTTCGCATAAGGGAGCCCAGCTATGAAGAAGATCCTGACGACACCGATCAAGGACGAGGACCTTCTGTCGTTGAATGTCGGCGATGTGGTCTATCTGACCGGCTATCTCGTCACCTGCCGGGACGTCGCGCACCGTCGCCTCATCGAACTGAAGCGGGAGCTGCCGGTCGACCTGAAGGGGCTGGCGATCTTCCATGCCGGCCCGATCGTGCGCAGGAAAGATGCCGATCATTTCGAAATGGTCTCCATCGGACCGACGACCAGCATGCGGATGGAAAAGTTCGAAAAGCAGTTCATCGAGGAAACCGGCGTCAAACTGATCGTCGGCAAAGGCGGCATGGGACCGGAAACGGTTGAGGGCTGTCAGGCGCATAAGGCGGTCCATGCGGTTTTTCCCGGAGGTTGCGCCGTCCTCGCGGCGACGAAGGTCGAAGAGATCGAACGCGCCGAATGGCAGGACCTCGGGATGCCGGAAACCCTTTGGGTCAACCGGGTCAAGGATTTTGGCCCGCTGATCATCTCGATCGACACCAAGGGAAACAATCTCTTCGATCAGAACAAGGTTAAGTTCAATGCGAAGAAGGGTGCGGTCATCGATAGAATAAAAAAAGAGGTTCGCTTCATAAAATAGCGCCTTAATTATCCTTAAATTGCCGATCACAGGAATATAAGCTTGTAACAAATTTTTATACAGCCGTAACGCACTACTGATGTGTATTCAGAAGTTCTGCATAAAAATAAATAAGGCATAGATGCGCGGGGTGAATCCGTCGTCTATACCGCTAAAATAGGGAGGCTATGTGTGATGAATCGGAAAATGATTTCCGGTGCTCTTCCTCCAATTGTGGTTTGGATCGTCCTTCTGGCGATACCCGTTCCACAAAACCTTTCCCCGGCCGGATGGCACTATTTCGCCATGTTTGCGGCGGTCATCGTTGGGTTGATCCTGGAGCCTGTGCCGGGATCGATCATCGGTCTCCTCGGGGTCTCGGTGGCTGCCGCTTGCCAGTTGATCGGCGACAAACCATCCGATTCGGTCAAATGGGCGCTGTCGGGATTCTCCAACAGTACTGTTTGGCTGATCTTCGTCGCCTATATGTTCGGCCTCGGGTACGAGAAGACCGGTCTGGGGCGCCGCCTTGCCCTGACGCTCGTCAAATATCTCGGAAAGAAGACGATCGGACTGGGCTACGCGGTTGCTCTGTCGGACTGTTGCCTCGGTCCATTCATGCCGTCGAACACGGCGCGCAGCGGCGGCACGATCTATCCGATCATCAAGAATATTCCGGAAATCTTCGGTTCCTATCCCGGCGAGACCGCCCGCAAGATGGGCGCCTATCTGATGTGGACGGGTCTCGCGACCTGCGCCGTCACCAGCTCGCTGTTCCTGACCGCGAACGCCCCCAATTTGCTGGGCCTGGAACTGGTCAGCAAGACGTTCAAAATCAGCATTTCGTGGCGGGAGTGGTTCCTGGGAATTCTTCCGTTGGGAGCCTTGCTTTTTCTTGCCGTGCCATTGCTCACCTATGTGCTCTACCCGCCGGAAATCAAATCGAGCGAAGGGGCCGGCGTCTGGGCACGGCAAGAACTGGACAAGATGGGGGCGGTCACCGGAAAAGAGATCCTGATGATGACGCTGGCCTGCGTCGCGCTGGTGTTCTGGATTTTCGGTGGGTCCCGGATGGATGCGACAATGGTGGCGATCGCCGTTCTCGTGGTCATGATTTTGACGGGCGTCATCACCTGGAATGATCTGCTGGGCTATCGGCAAGCCTGGAATATGCTGATCTGGTTCGGCACGCTGGTGGCGCTGGCCGACGGTCTCAAGATCGTCGGTTTCCTGAACTGGTTCGCTGCCGTGACGTCCGGATTGATGAGCGGCCTGCCGATCATCTGGGTCGTCGTTCTGATGGTGGCGATCTACTATCTCGTCCACTACATGTTTGCCAGTCTGACCGCTCACGCCACGGCCCTGTTGCCTGTGTTCCTGGCGGCGGTCGTGGCGCTTCCCGACATGCCTCTGAAACTGATGGCCATGTTGCTTTGCTATACGTCGGGAATCAGCTGTCTGCTGACGCCTTACGCCAGCGGGCCAAGCGCCATCTATTACGGAAGCGGTTATATCGATCGAAAGGATTTCTGGCGGTTGGGCGCCACTTTCGGTGGGATCTTTCTCGCGCTCTTCCTGCTTCTGGGCATTCCCTATCTCAATTGGTACCTCTCCTGAACTGAGCCGGAGCGGTTGGCAACAACCGCTCCGGGCCATCATTGTTCGATGTCCGACAATCGACCCGACAATGTCGTGGTGTATATTTCCAACTAATTGAAAAACAACGGTTTATTTTTTGGCCTGGGCTTTGCATTGAGCTAATTGGATCGCCGACGGAGGTCTCCATGCTCAAAGCCCAGGTGGAAGAGGTCTTCAACGAGCCCGGTTGTTCGACCAATCGCGGCAAGACCGATAAGCAGCGCAAGGCCGGCTGTTCGAAGCCGTTGACGCCGGGCGCTGCGGCGGGAGGATGTGCTTTCGACGGGGCGAAGATCGCCCTGCAGCCGATCACCGACTGTATCCATTTGGTTCACGGGCCGATCGGCTGCGAAGGCAACAGCTGGGACAGCCGCCACGCCAAGTCGTCCGGCCCGCAGGTGTTCCGCACCGGGGCGACCACCGACATGGGGGATCTCGACGTCATCTATGGCGGCGAGAAAAAGCTCTACCGTGCCATCAAGGCGGCGATCGCCCGCTTCGATCCGCCGGCCGTCTTTGTCTATCAGACCTGTGTGCCGGCGATGATCGGCGACGATATCGTCAAGGTCTGCAAGGCGGCCAGCGAGAAGCTGGGCAAGCCGGTGATCCCGGTCAATGCCCCGGGCTTCGCGGGATCGAAGAATCTCGGCAACAAGCTGGGGGGCGAAGCGCTGCTCGACTATGTCATCGGCACCGAGGAGCCTCAGCAGACGACGCTCTGCGACATCAATATTCTGGGCGACTACAACGTTGCCGGCGAGCTTTGGCAGATCGAACCGCTGTTGGCCAGGCTTGGCATCCGTATTCTTGGGCGGATCACCGGCGACGCCCGCTACCACGACGTCACCGTCGCTCACCGGGCCCGCATCAGCATGATGGTGTGCAGTCAGGCACTGATCAATGTCGCCCGCAAGTTGCAGGAACGTTATGGCATCCCCTTTTTCGAGGGATCCTTCTACGGTGTCACGGATACCTCGAACGCGCTTCGGACCATGGCGCGCATGCTGGTGGAGCGCGGCGCGCCGGCCGACCTGATCGCCCGGACGGACGCTTTGATCGCCAGCCAGGAGGCCAAGGTCGAAGTCAAACTGGCGGCCTACCGGGAACGTCTGGCCGGCCGCAAGGTGCTGCTTTACACCGGCGGACACAAATCCTGGTCGGTGATATCCGCTCTGCAGGACATCGGCATGACGGTGATCGGCACCAGCGTGCGGAAATCGACCACCGAAGACAAGGATCGGGCCAGGACGCTGATGGGCGACGACGGCCAGCTTTACGAATCGCTGCCGCCGCGCGAGATGTATCGCATGCTGAAGGACGGCGAGGCCGACATCATGCTGTCGGGCGGTCGCACGCAGTTCGTTGCTTTGAAGGCCAAGACGCCCTGGCTCGATATGAACCAGGAACGGCACCATGCCTATGCCGGTTACGCCGGCATGGTCGCCCTGGTGGATGAGATCGACAAGGCGATCAGCAACCCGGTGTGGGCCCAGTTGCGGGCGCCGGCTCCCTGGGAACCGAGCCTCGGGGAGGGCGACTGACATGGCCACCGTCGTCAATGCGCGCAAGGCGCTTGCCATCAACCCGCTGAAGATGAGCCAGCCGCTGGGTGGCGCCATGGCCTTCATGGGAGTCGACCGTTGCATGCCGCTGCTGCACGGCAGTCAAGGATGCACCGCCTTCGGCATGGTGCTGCTGGTCCGCCATTTTCGCGAGGCGATTCCCTTCCAGACCACGGCGATGAACGAGGTCACCACCATCCTGGGTGGGCTCGACAATCTCGAACAGGCCTGTCTCAACATTCACAAACGGACAGGGTGTCGGATTATCGGCATCTGCACGACCGGTTTGACTGAGACGAGGGGCGAGGATCTGGAAGGCGATCTGCGCCTGATCCGCCGGCGCCAACCGGACCTGGCAGAGGTCGAACTGGTGGTGGTTTCGACGCCGGATTTCGCCGGCGCTTTGGAGGTCGGCTGGTCGAAAGCGGTGGCGGCGATGGTCGGGCAGATCGTCCGGACGACCGCGCTAAGCCGCGCCCAGCAGATCAACATTCTGGCCGGCAGCCATCTTACCCCCGGCGACATCGAGGAAATTCGTGGCATGGTCGAGGCCTTCGGGTTGGAACCGATCATTCTACCCGACCTCGCCGGATCGCTCGATGGTCACGTTCCCGACCATCACATCGGTACCACCTATGGCGGGACCACGGTCGAGGACATCCTGGCGATGGGCGCTTCGGTCCATACCATCGCCATCGGTGCGCAAATGCGGACGGCGGCGGAAATCCTGGAAGCCAAGGCCGGCGTTCCCTTCACGGTTCTCGACCGGCTGACCGGATTGTCGGCAGTCGACGGGTTCGTTCGGCTATTGCAGGACATTTCCGGCCGGAGCGCGCCGCCCAGGCTGCGCCGCCAAAGGAGCCAGCTGGAAGACGCCATGCTCGACGGCCATTTCTTCTTCGGCAAGACCAAGGTGGCGCTGGCCGCCGAGCCGGACCTGCTGCTGGCGTTGTCCTGTTTCCTTACCGAATTGGGGGCCGAGGTTGTTGCCGCCGTTGCCAGTGTCGAGTCACCTGTCCTTGCCAAGGTGCCGACCGACGTCGTGACGATCGGCGATATGGACGATTTCGAGCAGGCGGCGACAGCGCGTGGCGCCGCTTTGCTGATGACTCATTCGCATGGCCGCATGGTTGCCGAAAGGCTTGGGTTGCCGTTCTTTCGCGTTGGCTTCCCGGTGTTCGACCGTTTGGGGGCTGCCCATCAGCGGACCGTCGGCTATGCGGGAACAAGGGACCTGATCTTCGCTCTTGGCAATCTCTTGATCGAACACGCCCATGAGGCGGAACCCGGCGATTGGGCTTTGGACGACGAGCCTGTCACGCAAGGAGGGTGCCATGCGTCGGTTGCGGCTCATTGACAGCGCCGGCGAAAGGCCGGAGCAGGAGGAGGAAGGACATATGAAGGTTGCGTTCGCCACCAATGACCTGAAACGGGTCGACGCCCATTTCGGCGGCGCCAAGCAGATGGTGTTCTACGACATCAGCGAGGAGTCCTCCCGACTTATCGAGGCCGTGCAGTTCGACAATACCAGCGCCGAGGATGGCTCGCACGCCGGCGATGACAACGACGACCGGCTGGGGCCGAAGATCGACGCCTTGAAAGGCTGTTCCCTGCTGTTCGTCCTGGCAATCGGCGGTCCGGCCGCGGCCCGGGTGATCGGCCTCAAGATCCATCCGATCAAGCTGCCGGCGATCGAGGCGATCCCCGATGTCATCAGCCGCGTGCAGGGGATGCTGAAAGGCAATCCACCGCCCTGGCTGCGCAAGGTTCTGTTGGACGACAAACACAAGATGGATTTTCTCGAAGAGGAGGACGCATGAGCGACCTGTCGCCCCCCGCCGCGGCTGCCGATCAGCAGGCCGCCGCAACCGCATTGCAATCGCCGTTCCTGAAAAGTCTCGTTTCACTGGTCAGGGCTCAGGACCGGTTCGGAATATGGGAAAAGCGGGACGAGGCGGAGCTGCTGGCCGATTTCATCGTCGACCGGGAGCAGCGCAAGCTGATTCCCATCATTGGCGATCCCGACCCCGACGTGTTGTCGCGGGTCGAGTGGTTCTATGGCGCCGTCGGCCTACAGGTCGAAAGCCGTACGGGGATCATGGCCTCGCCGATCATGCAGATGTCGCATGAAGGTTTCGGTCGCATGGTGGTGACGGCCGGCCGGCTGGTGGTGATCAACAAGCATCTTCGCGACCTTCACCGGTTCGGTTTCCTAAGCCTCGGCGCTTTGGCCGAAGAGGGCGCCAAGGTGGTCGACGATGCGGTGTCCTGGATCGAAAAATACCCGGATGTGGCGGGGGAATGATGAGCGAGATCGATGCTCTGAAGGCCGACCTCAAGAAGCTCTCGGCGCAGGCCATCCAGGCCAAGATGGATTTGCATGATCTGTCCGAGGAACTGCCGGTGGGATGGCAGACGGTGACCACCGTCGCTGCCCGGACGCAGGAGGCCTACGCCAGATTGCACGAGGCCCGCGAGCGGTTGAAGGCCATGGAGAACGGGGTGTGACGACAGTTCCGGTTCGGCCGGCGACGTCGAATTGAAAAAACCGATCCGGCCGCGCCGGATGTGATTGATCAGACCAAAGGAGAGAAAACCGATGAGCTATCAGGCGCTGACCCGTGGTGGCCAACCCTGGCAACCGTTATTCATCCAGTCGATCGACGAAGGCTCCTGCATCGGTTGCGGGCGTTGCTTCAAGGTCTGCGGTTTTGACGTGTTGACGTTGATGGGTGTCACCGAAGATGGTGATATTGTCGATCTCGATTCCGATGAAGAGATCGAGAAGAAAGTGATGACCATCGCCAATGCCGAGAATTGTGTCGGTTGCAAGGCCTGTTCGCGGGTCTGCGGCAAAAGCGCGCAGACGCATGCGGCGGCCGACATTCTGGTGTCGGTGTGATGACCGCCGTCCCGGCAGGATCGAATGAGACGTACCGGCGGTTGATGGCCGCCGCCGGTCGCCGCGAGCCGTTCGACAGCCATGTCTTCGCCTGCGTCCTTGCCGTCGGGTTGCAGCAGGAACGGCAGTCCCTTTGGGATTTCCTGGGGTTGACGCCGGCCGTTCTGCGGGTGCTGCTGGCAAGCTATTTTCCGTCGTCCGGTCTCGTCATTCCCTCGCTGGCCCGCTCACAGGACGAGGAGGCGATCGAGGAAGAGGATTTCCGCCTGCTCCTGTTGTCCTACAGGGCCAGGAACGTGCCGGAGGAGGAATGGCTTGCCGCCATCGTCGCCCGGCGCGCTCAGGCCGACAACCATCTGTGGGAAGATCTCGGGCTGGCCAGCCGTGACGACCTGAACGGACTGATCCGCCGTCATTTTCCGGCCTTGTTCGCCAAGAATGACAAAAATATGCGCTGGAAGAAGTTCTTCTACCGGATGATGTGCGAATCGGAAGGACTGCGTCTGTGCAAGTCGCCCAACTGCCAGCAGTGCCCGGATCTGGCTCTCTGTTTCGAGCCCGACAGCGTTTTGATCGGCAACCGTAGCGTCCGCGGGCCGGTAATATCTCCAGTGGCGACGGCGGAACCCAGATTTCCCGTCGGTGACATCCGCCGGCTATAAAATCAGGCCAGCAAGGCTTCGATGTCCGGCGCGATGGCGTCCGGGTTGTCTTTCGGGGCAAAGCGTTTGACCACGGTGCCCTGACGGTCGACCAGGAATTTGGTGAAATTCCATTTGATCGCTTCGGTTCCCAGCAATCCCGGAGCCGCTTCCTTCAAATGTCGGTAAAGCGGATGCGCCTCGGTCCCGTTCACCGTGATCTTGGCAAACAAAGGAAAGGTCACGTCGTAGGTCAATGTGCAGAACGATTTGATCTCGGCCTCGTCGCCGGGTTCCTGGTGGCCGAACTGGTCGCAGGGGAAGCCCAGAATGGTGAACCCCTTGTCCTTGTAAGCGCGGTAGAGCGTTTCCAGCCCCTCGTACTGTGGAGTGAAGCCGCATTTGCTGGCGACGTTCACCACCAGCCGGACCTTGCCGGCATAATCGCCGAAGGTCTGCAATTCTCCGTCGATGGTGCGCAATTCGATAGGATCGATCGGGTTCATGAGGCGCTTCCCCGTGATGTGGATGCCGAGTGACCGGCGCTCCCGCCGACGTGGTGTCGGCCGGAGCGAGGATCAAGGGGGAGCTATTAATCTGGAACGGTGATGCGTCCTTCCAGATAGAGGATGGCCTGGCCGGCCAGGATGACCCGGTCGCCGGCCAGTTGGCAGTGCAGTGTCCCGCCGCGCGCCGAGACCTGACGGGCCAGGAGATCGGTCTTGCCCAGGCGTTTCGCCCAGTAGGGAACCAGGGTGCAATGCGCCGATCCGGTCACCGGATCTTCCGGCACCCCATGTCCGGGGGCGAAGAACCGTGACACGAAATCGATCCCGTCCCGACCAGGCGCCGTGGCGATGACCGCCCAGCAGTCAAGGGCGGCGATGGCGGCGAAATCGGGCGTCAGTTGCACGACGTCCTCGGGGCTGTCGAAAACGGCCATCAGATCGCGGGCCTTGAGGACGCAAAACGGTTCCCTGCCGAGAGCTTCGGCCAACTGCGGAAGATGGAGGGTGGGCTTCGGCGGGCGCGCCGGAAAGTCCATGGAAAGCCAGCCGTCCCGTCGGCTGACGGTAAGGACGCCGGCCTTTTGCGTGTGGAAGGCGACGCTGCCGCGGCCCGGCTCGAGGCGATCGAGAATCAGGTGCGCCGATGCCAAGGTGGCGTGGCCGCATAAGTCCACCTCGACGGTCGGAGTGAACCAGCGCAGGGCGTAATCCTCGCCCTGGCGCACCAGAAAAGCCGTCTCCGACAAATTGTTCTCGGCGGCGATGGACAGCAATGTGGCGTCGGCCAACCAATGGTCCAGCAGGCAGACGGCGGCCGGATTGCCGGCGAACAGGCGGTCGGTGAAGGCGTCGATCTGGTAAAGCGGAATCTGCAACGGTCGAACTCCCTGGTCCAACCCGGACGCTTGATTCCCAAGCGTCTGGATACGTTGGCCCACCATGTGGTGAAGGCATTGGCTGAGCATTGTCGCAGTTGCGACAAGCTTTTGCGATGTCGCAACTGCGACAATGTGGCAATCCTTTAAAAACAAAGACTTACGATGTGGCACAAGGATTGCTCTGTGATCTCTCGTGGGCTTAAGCCTGCAAGGAGAGCCGATGATGATCGTTCTGACCGACAATGCCGTGGATGCCGTGCGTCGCGTGTTGCAAGACGCCGACGATTTGGCGGCGGGGATGCGGATCGCCGTCGAGACCGGCGGGTGTTCTGGCTACCGCTACAAATTGGCTCTGGAGCCGGCGCCGCTCGACGGCGACGCGGTTGTCGATTTCTCGGGCGTCAAAGTCTTTGTCGATCCGGAAAGCTGGTCCCTGTTGGATGGCGCGCGAATGGATTTCGTGAGCGACATCAACGGCGCCGGTTTCGTTTTCAGCAACCCCAACGCCAAAGCCACCTGTGGCTGCGGCAAGTCGTTTTGTTGAAGGGCCTGGCCGATGTGGAACTATTCCGAAAAAGTCAAAGAGCACTTCTTCGAGCCCCGGAACACCGGAGTTCTTGACGATGCCAACGGTGTCGGCGAGGTCGGCTCGCTCGCCTGCGGCGACGCTCTCAAGCTCTATCTCAAGATCGATCCGGCCAGCGAAACCATCACCGCCGCCCGCTTTCAGACCTTTGGTTGCGGGTCGGCCATCGCGTCCTCCTCGGCTTTGACCGAAATCATCATCGGCAAGACGGTCGACCAGGCGCTGTCGGTTACCAATCAGGATATTGCCGACTATCTCGACGGTCTGCCGCCCGAGAAGATGCATTGCTCGGTGATGGGCGCCGAGGCTTTACGGGCGGCGATCGCCAACTATCGCGGTGAGGCCTGGTCCGACGAGGGCCATGACGATGGGGCGCTGATCTGCAAATGTTTCGGCATCGATGCCGGCATGATCGAGCGGGCGGTCCGGGTCAACCGGCTCTCCTCAGTAGAACAGGTCACCAATTTCACGAAAGCCGGCGGTGCCTGCAAGACTTGCCACGAGAAGATCGAGGACGTTCTTGCAGAAGTACTGACGGCCATGGCGGCCGAAGGCGTCATCGAAGCAGGTCCCGCCCCGACCTGTCCCGTGGCGCCTTCGGCCCCAATTCAGAAAACCATGACCAATTTGCAGAAGATCCAAATGATCACGGCGGCGATCGAGGACTTGCGTCCAACCTTGCAGCGCGACGGCGGCGATATCGAGCTGATCGACATCGACGGCGACACGGTGATGGTCAATCTGCAGGGCAGTTGCGTCGGTTGCCAGATGTCGTCGATCACCTTGTCGGGCGTGCAGGAACGGCTGATGACCGTGTTGGGAAAACCCGTACGGGTCATTCCCGCCCAGGCGGCTTGAGAGGAGAACGCCAATGACCGTCACCGCAGAGCCACGCCAGATCTATCTCGACAACAATGCGACGACCTCTTGCGCGCTCGACGTGGTGGCCGAGATGCTGCCGTTCTTTACCGAACAATACGGAAACCCGTCGTCGATCCATGCGATCGGTGCCGGCGTCGCACCTTCGATTCACACGGCCCGTCAGCGATTACAGGCGTTGCTGGGGGCTGCTCACGATACGGAGATCGTCTTTACGTCGGGCGGCACGGAGTCGGATACGACAGCGATCCTGTCGGCGCTTCGCAGCCTGCCGGAACGCCGCGAGATCATCACGTCGGCGGTCGAGCATCACGCGGTCCTCAGCGTCTGCGAATATCTGGCGAAGAACGAAGGCTATACGGTCCACGTCATTCCGGTCGACAACCAGGGCCGTCTTGACGTCAAGGCCTATGAGAAGGTGCTGTCCGACAAGGTGGCGCTGGTCTCGATCATGTGGGCGAACAACGAGACGGGCACCATTTTTCCGGTTGAAACACTGGCTCAGATGGCCAAGGCATTCGGCATCCTGGTCCATACCGATGCGGTGCAGGCTGTCGGCAAGATCCCGATGCGCCTGTCGAATTCGGCCATCGATATGCTGTCGCTGTCGGGCCATAAAATTCATGGTCCCAAGGGGATCGGCGCCCTTTATCTGAAGCGCGGTGTCAAATTCCGTCCATTGTTCCGCGGTGGGCATCAGGAACGCGGGCGCCGGGCCGGTACCGAAAATACCGCCGGCATCGTCGGTTTGGGCAAGGCCGCTGAAATAGCGCAATCCGGGATGATCGACGAGAACACCCGCGTGCGGAACCTGCGCGACCGGCTTGAACGCGAGTTGGTCGCCCGGATCCCCAACGCCATCATCACCGGAGATCCCGAGCAACGCCTGCCCAACACCACGACCATCGCCTTCGAATTCGTCGAAGGCGAGGCGATCCTGATGATGCTGTCGCGGGCCGGTATCGCCGCGTCGTCCGGGTCGGCCTGTACCTCGGGCTCGCTCGAGCCATCGCATGTCATGAGGGCGATGGATATTCCCTTTACGGCGGCGCACGGCGCCACCCGTTTCTCTTTGTCGCGCGTCAACACCGATGCCGATATCGACCGGGTGATCGAGGTGCTTCCCGGCATCATCGACCGTTTGCGTGCCATGTCGCCCTATTGGTCGGCGGCGGGGGCTCCGGCTGCCTTTCAGCCGGCCTATTCGTGAGGAGAGGGCCAATGGCAGCACCAATGATCGTGATCAACGACACAACCTTGCGCGACGGCGAGCAGACGGCCGGTGTCGCCTTTACCTCGGAAGAGCGGCTGGCGATTGCCGGCGCCTTGTCGGCGTCCGGCGTGCCCGAGCTTGAGGTCGGCATTCCGGCCATGGGACGGGAGGAACAGGACGACATCCGGGCCATCGTCCGGCTGGGGCTGAAGGCGCGTCCGATCGCCTGGTGCCGGATGCGCGACGACGATCTGCGGAACGCGGTGGCGACCGGCGTTTCGATGGTCAATCTGTCGATTTCTGTGTCCGACCAGCAGATTACCCACAAATTGGAACGCGACCGCTCCTGGGTGTTGGCTGAAGTCGACCGCCTGGTGCGACGGGCTTGCGATCTTGGTCTGGCGGTGGCGGTCGGTGGCGAGGACAGCTCGCGGGCCGATCCGGATTTTCTGCTTCGGCTGATTGAGGTCGCCGAACGGGCCGGGGCGCAGCGGTTCCGCTTTGCCGATACGCTGGGCATTCTCGATCCTTTCGCCACCTTCGAAGCTTTTCAGCGGATGCGCCGGGCGACCTCGCTCGAGCTCGAGATCCATGCCCATGACGATCTCGGTCTGGCGACCGCCAACTCGTTGGCGGCGGTTCGCGGTGGCGCCACCCACGTCAACACGACGGTCAATGGCCTGGGCGAACGGGCCGGCAACGCGCCGCTCGAAGAAGTGGCCGTCGCGCTTGCGCATCTCTACGGACGGACGACCGGCGTTTCGTCGACCGAACTGAAGACGATCTCGGCGCTGGTCGCCGGCGCCTCGGGGCGCCCCGTGCCGGTCAATAAGTCGATCGTCGGCGACGGCATCTTCACGCACGAATCCGGCATCCATGTGCACGGGCTGTTGCGCGATCCCGCCAACTATCAGGCACTCGATCCCCATGAACTGGGACGCCAGCATCGTTTGGTGCTGGGCAAGCATTCCGGCCTGGCCTCGGTGTTGTGGGCTTATGGCGAGTTGGGTCTTTCGATCGGCGAGGCGCAGGCCAGGGCGGTTCTCTCCCGCCTCAGGATTTTTGCCGCCGAGGCCAAGCGTTCGCCTAAGACCGATGAATTATTGGGATTCTACCGCGACACATTGCCGTTGGCTGTGGTGGCCCAGTCGCGGGTGCAGCATTGAACTTGCCTCTCCTTAACGAATGAGCCGGGAGCCGAAAGAGTGATGCTGATCAGCTATATCCTGTCATTCCCGCGCAAGCGGGAATGACAGGATAAAACGGACAGAAATGTGTGCGAGCCCTAGCCTGTCGTCAGTTACCTCAAAGGTTTGTCTGCCGGTATTTTGTCGTCGTCATCCCCGTAGATCAGCGGGGATCCATGGTTGGAAAAGACAATGATTCTACGACCAAAGATAATTTCTGTTGCGGCATGGATTCCCGCTTGCGCGGGAATGACGGGACAATGTGGCAGAAAAACCGTAACTGACGACACGCCCTGGCGCTTGCGCGGGAATGACGAAGGGAATTCGAGTTTTTCGCAGCCTGACAGAGGTGACGACCAATGAGCGATTTTCTTGCGGACCTAGCCGGCCTGTCTTCGGCCGAAGAATTCTTCAGTTTTCTGAAGGTGCCATACGATCCGGCGGTCGTTCGGGTCAATAGACTTCATATTCTGAAGCGGTTTCACGACTATATCGGGCAGGCCGGCTTGCCGGAAGCAGCCCAGTCGAGCGAGCTTGGCAGCGCCTACGCCAAGGCTTTGGGGCATGCCTACAGCGATTTTCTCCACTCGAACGGCGTGACGGAAAAGGTCTTCCAGGTCTTCCAGAAAGCCGATGCGGCAAGGAAGGGCAGTTTTGTCCCTTTGACGGCGATTGTGCGCAAGCCTTCCTGAGGTGGCGTGGAGGGAATCGTCCTTTCCACCGGGGACGCGGATTGTCTCTGGCCGATAATGACGGGTGGCGTGACGAGCGGGATCCGCTTTTTCCGGCATTCTGTTAGAATCCGTCGCAAGAACGGAAGAAAATGCCAGGAAAGCGGGAGAGCATATGGGGGAGCGGACGGCGTTGAGCCGACTGGGGCACAGCACCAACCTGGTTGGGCTGCCCACCGACCTTTTGGCCAGTACGGCGTTCAACGCGCATCCGGTGCCGTTGCATATTTCCGGCCTGCGGGAGATGAATCCCCACCTCTTTGAAATGCTGTCGCAGGCCGAAAGCCGCGAAGAGGCGGGTGAGGCCTTTTACAAATATATGATGGCAATGTTCGGCATCGATCCCGAGCAACAGGATCGCGACCGCGGCGAGGAAAATGGCGGACGAAGGCCGGTCCGTCACTATCGGGCGAGCTTTTTGCGGCTGCTGAAGGGGTGGGGCTATGATTCCAATGCGCCGGAGGGGGCCGTGCTGAAGGGGTGGGTGGAAAGCCGCTTCGGCCTGTTTCCCACCTACCACAAAAGCGCGATCGAGCGCATCTCCTCGGATGCCTGGGCCATCTATGTCTCGGAGAAAATGTCGAGCCGCTTCCACAACAATTCGATCTATACGCAGCTCGACATGCTTTACGAATTCTGTCAGTGGGTGTTCGAACGGTTCGACGCGGCCGATGAACCACACCTGACTCTTTTCCGTGGCGTCAATTCCTTCGACGAGCATTTGATTGTCGAGAAGATCGACAAAAAAACCGTTGTCATGCATCTCAACAATCTGGCGTCCTTCAGTACCCACCGGGATGTCGCTGACTGTTTCGGCGACACGATCTTGACGGTCGTGGTGCCTAAGGTGAAGATCGTCTTTTTCAACGACCTTCTACCCATCCATCCCTTGAAGGGCGAGGGCGAGTGTCTGGTGATCGGCGGCGATTATCTGGTCAACGCCAGTTACTGGTGATTGCCCCGCTTGTGTGCGGCGGCGACGGTGACGGCGGCGGGCGTCGCTTCTTTCTCGAGTGCGGCGGCCGCTTTGCGCAGTTCCGCCATCTGGTGGGCGGACAGCTTTTTCGACTCCGCCAGCAGGCGCAAGGGATCGACATATTCGTCGTTCTGGACGGTTTCCCAATAGAGATGGGGGCCCGTGGCCAAGCCGGATTGGCCGACATAGGCGACGGTCTGTCCACGCTTGACGTGGCTGCCTTGCTTCAAGCCTTTGGAATAGCCGTCAAGATGGGCGTAAACCGATTCGGCTCCGTGGGGGTGCCGGATGCGGACCAGCTTGCCATAGTTTCCATGGTGGCCGATTTCCGTTACCACTCCATCGTCGTCGGCATAAACCGGCGATCCCTTCGGCAGGGCAAAGTCCACACCGTAGTGGAAACGGCGGTCGCCGAGCACCGGGTGAATCCGCCAGCCGAACGGCGAGGTCATGCGGCCGCCCGCCACCGGCTTCGTGACAGACGTGCCGGAAAGGATCTGGCCGTCGTCATTGACCCATTGTTCCTGGCCGGCAACGCTCGTGCGGTACAGACGCTGCTCCTTGCCGTCGATGCGCAAAGTGGCAGCCACCAGTCGCAGCTCGCGACCGTGGCGGACGCCGAGCAATCGGTATGTCCCGGACGGCTGGTGCGAGGCGCGCTGGTCCCGATGCGGCTGCTGCGGCAGATCTTCCACCACGTCAACGAAATCGGCAGGGACGGCGGCGCGGCGCAGGGCACCAGGCAGATCGCGGGAAAAGGTACCGGTGTAGCAAAGGGGCATTGCCTTCTTGCCGGCTGATACGTGGGCTGCGTGTTTTCCCGGAGCAGCGGCCAAGGCCGAGGGTGTTCCAAAACACACGGCGAGGCAGAGCGACGCCATCAGCGATAGGGTCTTCCTTTGTACGATCACCTTTGACTTTCCTGCAGACTTCGCCTGGTTTTCCCTCCCCCCTTCGATCGGGGAGACATTGTTGACGGAGAACAACACCCGGCTGTCGTGATCTTTCGAGAGCCTGCTGTCAAGTCGAATGGGCGGATATCCCAGGGCAATCGGGTGAAACCCGCGGGCCCGGATTGTTCATTCTCCCTCGAGCGCCGGGCGCCGACACGCTCTATAGCTTGCGCAGTTCGATGTTGTGTTTGCGCAACGCATAGCCGATCTGTCGCGAGGTCAGCCCCAGCAGGCGGGCCGCCTTGGCCTGCACCCAGCCGCATTTTTCCATGGCCTCGACCAACCGGTCGCGTTCGGACATGTCGGTCGCCATCGTCACGTCATCGTCGGCCAAGGCCTCGACCGGCCCTCGTACCGGCTTCGCGACGGGGGCCGCCATCGGCAGCGTGGTCGGTGATGTCTCGGACCCGGTATCGGCGTTGCGTTTGTTCCAAAGGATCGACGACAGACAGGTATCGCTGCGACAGGACAGATCCATGTCGTTGATGGCATCGCCCTTGGTCATGGTGGCGGTCCGGTAAACGCAGTTTTCCAATTCACGGACGTTGCCGGGAAAATAGCAGCGCTGGAGGACCTTCAGAGCCTCCTCGGAAAAGCGGACCTGACGTCCGTTTTCCTCGTTGAAACGCTTGAGGAAATACAAGGCCAGCAGCGGAATGTCGCCCGGCCGTTCGCGCAACGGCGGCAGGAAGATCGGGACCACATTCAGCCGATAATAAAGATCGGCCCGGAATTCGTTGCGGCTGACCGCCGTTTCAAGGTCGCGATTGGTCGCGGCGACCAGCCGGACATCGACCTTGATGGTCTTGCTGCCGCCCACCCTCTCGAATTCTCCCTCCTGCAGGACGCGCAGAAGCTTGGCCTGGAAATTGGCGGAAATCTCGCCGATCTCGTCCAAGAACAGCGTTCCCTCGTGCGCCAGTTCGAAGCGCCCCTTGCGTTCTGCGATGGCGCCGGTGAAGGCGCCCTTTTCGTGGCCGAACAGCTCGGATTCCAACATGGTTTCCGAAAGCGTCGCGCAGTTCAGCTTGATCAACGGCTTTTGCGAGCGCGGCGACAACAGATGAACTGCCCGTGCCACCAGTTCCTTGCCGGTTCCGCTTTCACCGCGCAACAGGATTGTCGCCTTGGTGGGGGCTGCCTGCTGAACCTGAGAGAAAACCCGTGCCATCGGTTCGGAATTGGCGATGATGTCTTCCAACCCTTTGATCGGCTGTGTCGGCTTGATTTCCGCCATCTGTTTGGCCAGACGGGCGTTGTGCTGCATCAAACGGTCGCGGTCGGCGGCGACTTTTCGGTGTAAGCTGACCGTCTGTCCGATCAGCGTGGCGATCATCGTCAGGAAGCGCAGGTCATGTTCGAACACGTATCTGCTGTCGGCATTCCACGACCGCTCGACCGAGAGCGTGCCGAACGGTTTTCCGTTGCCCTTGATGGGCACGCAAAAGAACGAAATGTCCTCGTCCTCGACGATATCGCAGGCGGCGACATAGTCGGCCAGCAGCGGGTCTTCTGAGGCCTCCGGAACGACCATCGGAATGCCGGTGGAGATGACCTTGCTGACCGCCTCGAAGGGATATTTCAAGGCGCCGGAGCGAGCCATGCGCAGGGACATGCCCGAAACGGCCGCCAACGAAACATTTTCTTCGGCGTCGGCCAGGACCACGGCTCCGTGGCGCAATTGCAGGAATGACGACAGAACATTGAGGACGTCATGGAGGGCCTTGTCGAGATCAAGCGTCGCGCCCAGAATCTTGCTGATCTCATAGATGCCGATCAGAGGCAGGGCGCTGTCGTTCGGAGGTTCGCGATGCATCGGGCTTGCCCTTCCCATCTCCCGTGTTCAGATCTCGTAACGATCGTCCTCCCCTCCACCATGTTCCGCCGATTTTCGGTATTTTCCATCCGGATTTTGACGTTTCGGCAAGATCGGGTCTTATCGCCATGCACTCGACCAGCGATATGCACGACGAATGTTGTCTTTTTTCAATCTAGCTGGTTGCTGTGCCCATTTCCAGGGCGGTTGTGATAATTGCTCAAAAATAAAGCAAACCTGACGGGCTGTGCGCCGCATGGTTCGATTCCACCGAATGGAGGATTCCATGCAAGTTGTGGTCTTCGGGGCGACCGGGTATGTCGGGACCAACCTGGTTCCGGCCCTGGTGGCGGCGGGGCATACGGTGAGAGCCGTCGGACGCCGCCTGGATGCGCTGCAAGCCCGCGGTTGGCAGGGCGTCGATTGCGTCAAAGCCGACGCCTTGAGGCCCGCAACTTTGCCGGCCGCTCTGGCCGGTGCCGAGGTCGTCTATTATCTGGTGCATTCGATGGCGGAGGGCGAGGGATTTCCGGCAATCGATCGGACGGCTGCGCAGAACTTCCGGGAAGCCGCGGCGGCCGAGGGAATTCGCCTCATCGTTTATCTTGGTGCCCTGCAGCCGGTGGAAAAAGGGTCGCCACACATCGAATCGCGCCGTGAGACCGGCGAGATCTTAAGGGCCGGGGTCGTGCCTGTCATCGAGTTGCGGGCCGGCATCATCATCGGACCAGGATCGGCTGCTTTCGAGGTGATTCGCGATCTGGTCTTCCATTTGCCGGCGATGGTGACGCCAAAATGGGTTTTCTCCCTGTCGCAGCCGATTGCTCTCGACGATATTGTGACCTATCTGGTGCGGCTGCCGGAAATCCCCGAGGCCGCCGGGCGCATTTTCAATGCCGGCGGTCCGGAGCGCTTGAGCTACGCCGATATGATGAAGGGGTTTGGCGCACTGGTCGGCCGCCATCCGGTGATCCTGCCGGTTCCGATGCTGACGCCACAGCTGTCCTCGTGGTGGCTGTCACTGGTGACATCGGTTCCGGCCAACGTCGCCCGCGCCTTGATCGGCGGACTGGAGCATGACCTGGTGGTCGACGATCCAGCTCTCCAGGCGCTGATTCCCTTGTCGCTCAAGACCTATCACGAGGCGGTGAGCGCCGCGTTGGAGGCGGAGAAGAATGCCGAGGACCGGCCACGATGGGTCGAGGGATCGATGCTCCATCGTCAGAACCGGCCGGATTTCGCCTTCTATGCCAAGCATCTGCGGGCCGAGACGATATCGTCGGCGCCGGCCGCCGCCCTTTGGCGCCAAGTGTCGCGGATCGGTGGCGAGAACGGTTACTATTTTCTCGACTTTCTGTGGCGGATGCGCGGCTTTTTCGATCGTCTGGCGGGCGGCGTCGGTATGCGTCGCGGCCGGCCCGAGGGCGGTGAGTTGGCGGTCGGCGATGCTCTCGACTTCTGGCGGGTCATCGGCCTCGATCCCGGGCGGCGGTTGACCTTGTTGGCCGAAATGCGTATTCCCGGTTCGGCGACCTTCGAGGCCGAGGTGCTGACCTTGCCCGACGGCCAAAGCAAGATCAGTGTCGCCGCCTATTTTCATCCGGCCGGCGCTGTCGGCATAACCTATTGGAATGCTTTGCTGCCGGTGCACAAGGTGCTGTTCCGTGGTCTGGTCCGCGAGATTGCCAGGCGGGCCGAAGCGGAAACGCCGCCGGCCGCTTGAATGGCCGTTTCACTCTGGTTTGTTGGAAGGGGAGAGGTCCGTGCCACCGTTCGAAAGAATTTGCCATTTACGCGGTGTCAGTCCGTGGATCGAGCGGTTCGCGCCCCTGGTGCCGGCCGGCGCGCGGGTCCTCGATCTGGCCTGCGGCGGTGGCCGCCACAGCCGTTTTTTTCTGGAGCGCGGGGCGCTGGTCACCTGTGTCGACCGGAACATTTCGGCGGTGAGCGATCTGGCAGGCACTTTGGAGATCATCGAGGCCGACCTTGAGGCCAATCTGCCGTGGCCGTTGGCCGATCGCACCTTCGATGCCGTGGTTGTCGTGAACTATCTCTATCGTCCGCTCTTTCCCCGGCTGATCGAAGCGGTGGCGCCGGGCGGTCTTTTTCTTTACGAGACGTTTGCTCTGGGCAACGAACGCTATGATCGACCGAGCGACCCCAAGCATCTGTTGCGACCGGGTGAACTGCTGAGCGCGGTTGCCGGCGCGCTGCAGGTGGTCGCCTATGAAACCGGGGTCGAACGGCACTCGGTCGGCCCGAAAGTGGTCCAGCGGATCTGCGCAGCGCGAACTGCGGAACCTGTGCCATTGGATCGGGCAACGATTTAGAGCTGTCGGCCTTCATCAGCAAAATCGCTCAAATCTTCGCAGCCATTGCTTCCGCGGTGACCTCGCTTTCGCGTCGGAGGCGGGCAGGAGAGGTTGTGAGAAATTAGATTTAATTCAGAACCTCGGATGCCCGCCTCACTCGTTAGAGGACCAGATGCTATATTCAAACCGCTGGCTACGCGATGGCCGTTCAGCCAAGCGCCGGGGCTGGACCGCGATCACGCAGCCAGGCGAAGACGATCAGAGTGCCCAGGATATCGAATATGCCGAGGCAGGCCAGCAACGGCCCGTAGCCGATGGAATCGACCAATGCCCCCACCGTCAGCGTAAACGCCGTACCAGCCAGCCAGGTCACCATTCCTGTCAGGCCATTGGCTGTTCCCACCTCGTTCTGCGTGAAAACGTCGGCGCTCAATGTATTTAGAAGAACAGAAATCATCATGTGTGCGAATCCACCGATGCACAACAGGACGATGGCCACCGCTGGATTGGAGATCAGCCCGATGCAGGACGTGATGCTCATCAGCACCGCACCGATGCCGACACCGGCGATGCGCGAGTTGTTCACCCGGAAACTGCAGTGCTTCATCAGGAACATCGAGACGTAGCCGCCCAGCACGCTGCCGAGGTCGGCAAACACGAAGGGCATCCAGCCGAACATGGCCAGATCTTTTACGTTAAAATGATGAACCTGGTAGAGATAGAGCGGCATCCAGGCGAACAGAATGGCGCTGGCCGGTTCGGCTAATCCGCGCGGCAAGGCAATTGCCCAAAACTTGCGGGTCGAGACGATCCGCAGCATCGACGGGCGGGCTCTGCTGGTGGCCGGAGCAACGGCTTCCTGCCCGGCCTTGATCAGTGCCATTTCCTCGGACGTGATGGACGGATGTTTTTCCGGTGGCTGATAGAAGAAGAACCACAGAGCGGTCCACACGATGCCGATGCTGCCCGATACGACGAAGGCCAACTGCCAGCTATAGCTCAACATCAGAAAGATAACCAAAGGAGGGGCAAGCATGCCTCCGACCGAGGTTCCGGCATTGAATATGCCGACTGCCAAAGATCGTTCGCTCTTCGGGAACCATTGGGAAATTGACTTGATGCTGCAGGGAAAGACGGAGGCTTCGGCGCATCCCAGCGCACCACGGAAGATGGCCAGCGAGGCCCATCCCGTCGCCAATCCGCAGGCCATGCTGGCAAGCGACCAACACAAGGCAAGCAAGGAGAAACCGAACTTTATGCCGATTAGGTCAAGAATGTAGCCGCAGACCGGCTGCATGATCGTGTAACAGATGCGAAACGACGCATCGACATAGGAATATTCCTGGCTGCTCATGTTCCAAAGCTGCTTGAGCGTCGGCGCCAGAACACCGAGAGAACTGCGGTCGATGTAATTCGTGACGGTGCCCAGGCAGATCATCGCAACGATCCACCACCGTAACCCCCTTATTTTCCCCATCATTTCCTCCGAAAAGTAACGGTGCAGTGCAACCCGCTCCCCTACGGCGGCATGATAACGTAGTCATTGCCATGTACAAGAATATTGGTCGGACAGCCTGGACAATTTTAGGTTTTCATTCGATAATAAGATAATAATTTTAGAAATTCTCAACTCTTCCTATCGCAGTCGGTCCTCTAGATTTTGTGAGACTTATCGTTCAGGCCCCGAGCCGAATAAGTCCCGCTCGCTAACCTGTTCGTTGTGATGGCGTTCCAGTTCCTGGCTGTAACGGCGAAGCGCATAGGCTTCGCTGAC
Organism: Telmatospirillum sp.; assembly: GCA_031291415.1. Taxonomy (GTDB): domain Bacteria; phylum Pseudomonadota; class Alphaproteobacteria; order Rhodospirillales; family Magnetospirillaceae; genus Telmatospirillum. Next base: position 43,910 of record JARLJB010000145.1, on the reverse strand, counting down.
ATAACCGATGATCCGCCGGTCATCGGCGCCGGCCAGGACCGGGAGGGCTTCCTTTTCCGTTTCCTCGAAGCGGGTAAGGACTGCCCGAACATCCATTTCCGGCAGGAGAAAGGACTCTCGTCCACGCGCCAGATCGCCGGCGACCAGACCGGCTGCCGCATCGTCGATGTCCGGGTCATGGGCTATGGCCATTTCGATGAGTCCGGCATAACAGCCCTTGTCGTCCACCGCATAGACATGGCTGCGGCTGCCCAGCGGCACTTGTTCGCGCAACCGGAGCAGGGGGGTGTCGGTCGTCACCGTCTTGGCGTCGCTGCGCGCCATCCGGCCGGCCGAAAGATTGGAGACCCAACCGACGTCATGGGCTCCGCGAATCAGTTTGCCGCGTTGATGAAACCGCCACGTGGCAAAGGAATAGCCGAAGTTGTAGCGGGTGATGGTGGCCGCGGTAATGACGCCGGCCAACACGCCCAAGGCCACTTCGTAGTCGCCGGTCACTTCGAGAACCAGCAGCACCATGGTGACTGGCGCCCCGACGATCGAGGCGGCGACGGCTCCCATGCCGACCAGCAGGAACATGTCCTGCTGGGAGGCCAGCCATGGGCCGAAAAAAAGCGCCGCTTGCGACAGCGAGGCACCGTAAAGGCAGCCGAGAAACAGCGATGAGCTGAACAAGCCGCCCCGGAATCCGGTGCCGATGGAGATGGCCGATCCGGCCAGCTTGGCCAGGAGCAGCAGGACGAGGGGAGGCAGCAGCGCCGATCCGTCGAACAACAGTTGAATGCCGCCATGGCCGCTGCCCAGGACTTGCGGAAAAGCAACTGCGATCAGACTGAGAAGGGCGCCGCCGATGGCAGGTCGGAGCCATGGCGGGATCTTGAGGCGGGCCAGCGCCTGTTCGCAGCCGGTCGCCGCCCGCATGGTGGCGATTCCGATGACGGCGGCGCCGACCCCCAGAAGCGCGAACAGCGGATAATCCCATGGATGCAACCCGGCCGATGGCTGGTGAACCAGAAAGATCGGGGCGGCACCGGCGGTTAGACGCATCACCACCGTACCGGTCAGTGCCGCCGTCGCGACCTGGGCCAAGGCGCCGGGACTGTAGCTGCCCAGTACCAGCTCATAGGCGTAGAAGGCGCCGGCCAGCGGGGCGTTGAAGGCGGCGGCAATGGCCGCTGCGGCGCCGGCCGCGACGAAGACCCTGAGGTCGGCGCGCCTCAGGCGCAGCCATTGGCCGACGCTGGACAGCAGACCTGAGCCGATCTGACTATAGGCCGCCTCCATGCCCAGGGACGCGCCGGACGCATTGGAAATCACCGTGGCCGCAACCAGTCGGAGGCTGTCGACGAATGACATCCTGCCGCCATACAAGGCGTTTGCCTCGATGGGATCGACAATTTCCCGGTGCCGTGAGCGTCGGTCGAGCAGCGGGAGCAGCGCGAGGAGAATGCCGCCTAAAGTTGGCACGATGGCCAGGCGGATCAGCTCGATATCGAGGCCGGCGCTGAGGTAGTGGTCCGGCGGAAGGCCAAAATCGATGATGTGGAGCCAGGACACCGCCGCGTGTAATGCCACGACCACGATGCCGACGGCCGCCCCCAAACAGGCACAGAATGCAATCAGGGTACCCTGGCTGCCACGGAGCCTGTGACGAACAAGGAGATTGGCGCCCGGTCTGATCAAGCGAAGGAGGCGTTCCTTTCGGGCGTCGCTGGTAAATCGCATGATCGTTCAGGTGATTCCTCGAAGCTGGCGGCTGGCACCTTAGTATCGTTGTTTCGTCGGCTGCGGCAAGCGCCGGTCGACCGAAACTGCATGTTCGAATGGCATGTTCGTTTTTTTTCATACCTATTCGTTATTTTCACAAACTGTTTATGCTAGGGTGATCGGCACGCGGGAAGCGAACCGTTTTGCAGGCTTCCGGGTGTTGCCCGTCCCAACGGTCGTCCCCGTATGGGGCAATAAAAAGTCATAAGCAGGAAAGAGTAAGAGGAGGGAGGAGTATCATGTTCGATTTTCTAAGGCCGCCGGCTCATTTGCCTCGGCTGGCCGATGAATTGATTCCTGGAGAATATAAGCGGCTTAGATGGCAGATATTCTTTGGAATATTCATCGGTTATGCTGGATTCTACCTCGTCAGACTAAACTTCAACATGGCGATGCCGTATCTCGTCGAAAAAGGATTTTCGCGCGGTAGCTTGGGTGTCGCCCTCTCGGGTGTCTCGATCGCCTATGGTTTGTCGAAGTTTCTGATGGGCAATGTCTCCGATCGATCGAATGCCCGTTTCTTCCTGGCCTTCGGGCTTGCCATGTCGGCCGGGGTGGGATTCATCCTGGGGCTGGTGCCGTGGGCGACCTCAAGTATCACCATCATGTTCGTTTTGCTGTTCTGCAATGGCTGGTTTCAGGGAATGGGCTGGCCGCCCTGTGGCCGTATCATGGTCCATTGGTGGTCGCAGAAGGAACGCGGCAGTATCGTTTCGGTGTGGAACATCGCCCATAACGTCGGCGGTGGGATGATCGGTCCGCTCTTTCTGTTAGGGCTCGGTTGGTTCAACGACTGGCATGCGGCCTTCTATGTGCCGGCGGCCGTCGCCTTGGCCATTGCCGCCTTCGCCATTCTGACCATTCGCGACACGCCGCAGTCGATGGGGTTGCCGCCAATCGAGGAATATCGGAATGACTATCCTCAAGGATATAGCGAGAAGAATGAAAAAGAATTTTCGGCGAAAGAGATATTCGTAGAATATATTCTGCACAACAAATTGTTGTGGTGGATCGCCATCGCGAACATATTTGTCTATCTTATTCGCTATGGAGTTCTCGATTGGGCGCCGACCTATCTGAAAGAAGTCAAGCACTTCAGTGTCGATAAATCATCTTGGGCCTATTTTCTCTACGAGTGGGCTGGCATTCCCGGGACGATTCTTTGCGGTTGGGTCTCCGACCGCTTTTTCCAGGGGCGCCGCGGGATCGTCGGTATTCTGTTCATGTCCCTGGTTACCGTCGCCGTCCTCGTCTACTGGTTCAACCCGCCGGGCAATCCGGGGATCGACATGGCAGCCCTCGTCGCGGTTGGCTTCCTGGTCTATGGACCGGTCATGCTGATTGGTTTGCAGGCACTTGAACTTGTGCCGAAAAAGGCGGCCGGAACGGCTGCCGGCTTTACCGGCTTGTTCGGGTATCTCGGTGGATCGGTGGCGGCCAATGCCCTGGTCGGTTATACGGTGGACTGGTTCGGCTGGGACGGCGGTTTCATGCTGCAGGTCGGATCTTGCGTGCTGGCCATACTCTGTATCCTACCCACCCTTCGTCATGACAAGGAAGCCGCGGCTCGCCGTCAGGCGGCGTGAGGATCCGGCGCGAAATAACCGCCCCGCACCCTGAAATCATCATCGGCCGGCCGCCGGGGCAATTCCCCGGCGGCCGGAAAAATACCAGGGCAATCGGGTTTCCGATTGCCCTGGCTTCTACCGGTGACGATTTCCGAGTAAGCTGCGTCGCCATGAGCCTACAAGATTGCTTCCGGGCCCCCGAGGCCCTCATCCCTCTCGATCAGGCAATGGTCTTCCTGACCGAACGCCTGGAGCCCGTTGTTCCGATCGAGCAGGTTCCGGCCGCCGATGCCGGTCATCGCGTGCTTGCCGAGGATGTCGTTTCGCCGGTGACGAACCCGCCTTTTGCCTGCTCGGCGATGGACGGTTTTGCCTTCGCGTTCGATGACTTGCCGTCACCTGGACAGCCGGCTGCTCTCCGCGTTACCGGGCGGATCGCCGCCGGCCATGTCCATCATGGCCCATTCGGACGGGGCGAGGCCGCGAGAATTTTCACTGGGGCGCCCGTGCCGCCGGCCTTCGATACGGTTGTCATGCAGGAAGACTGTCGTGTCGAGGGCGAAATGCTGGAGCTGCCGGAGGGTGTCGTGCGTGGCAGCTGGGTCCGGCCGGCCGGGCTCGACATTTCTGCCGGCGCCGTCGTCTTGCACCAGGGCAGGCGCTTGCGGCCACAGGACATAGCGATGGCGGCGTCGGTCGGGCGGACCACGCTGTCGGTCTATCGGCGTCTCAAGGTCGGAGTCTTTTCGACCGGCGACGAACTGGTCGATCCGGGCAACCCGCTGCCCGAGGGGGCTGTCTACGGTTGCAACCGCCAGGGCATCGTGGCGATGGTTCGCGGGTTGGGGTGCGACGCCGAGGATCTCGGCAATATTCCCGATCGGTTGGATTTGACCCGGCAACGTCTGGCGTCGGCATCGGAACGCTATGATCTTTTGATCACGTCCGGCGGTGTGTCGATGGGGGAGGAAGACCATGTGAAGGCCGCCGTCGATTCGCTTGGGGCCATCCATCTTTGGCGATTGGCGATCAAACCCGGCAAGCCGACGGCGCTCGGCCATGTCGGCAAGGCGGCGTTCGTGGGGCTGCCGGGAAATCCGGTGGCAAGCCAAGTGACCTTCATGATGGTCGCCCGGCCGGTGATTCTTCGTCTGGCCGGAGCCGTGGCCGAACCGGTGCATCCATGGCGTTTCCCCATCAAAGCCGCCTTTTCTTTCGATAAAAACGAACCTCGGCGCCAGTTTATCCGTGTGTCCCTGCAAAGGCGGGCTGACGGCCAGCCGGAAGCGCATCTGTTCCGGTCGCAGGAATCCAATGTCCTGTCGTCTCTGGTCGAAACCGATGGGCTGGTAGACCTCCGCGAGGACCTTCGCCATGTCGCGCCCGGTGACATGGTCGATTTCATTCCCTACTCCGATCTCCAGTGGTGAACTGTCCGCTATGAAGGTATTCGGTCTGGCTGGCTGGAGTGGTTCGGGCAAGACCACTCTGCTGGTGAAACTTGTCCATCTGATTGCTCTGCGCGGCGTGCTCGTTTCGACGGTCAAGCACGCCCATCACAGCTTCGACATTGATCGGCCCGGCAAGGATTCCTTTCGTCACCGTGACGCCGGGGCAACCGAAGTGCTGATCACCTCGGACACGCGCTGGGCTTTGATGCATGAGGTGCGGGGGGCGTCAGCCCCCAGTTTCGACGAGGTCGTGGCCCATATGACTCCGGTCGATCTCTTGCTGATCGAGGGGTTCAAGGCATATCAACACGACAAAATCGAAATTCATCGACCGTCGCTTGGCAAGCCGATGCTGTGGCCGCAAGACCCCTGCATTGTGGCTGTCGCCAGTGACGAGCCTCTCGAAGGACTGGCCTTGCCGCGGTTTGATCTCGCCGATCCGGCGGCCATCGTCCAATTCATTTTGACCAGAACGGGACTTGCATCATGAGCGCCAACTGCGATGCCTTCACGCCTCCAAAACAGATGCTGCCTTTCGCAGAGGCGACTGCCGCTTTGCAGGCGGCGGTGCGGCCGGTCGAGGCCGTTGAATCGGTGCCGTTGTTCGAGGCGGTGGGGCGGGTGCTCGCCGGTGGTCTTTCGGCTTTGCGGACCGTTCCCCCGGCCGATAACTCTGCCGTGGACGGTTATGCCGTGCGGGCCATCGATCTTGTCGCTCCGGAAGTTCGTCTGCCGATCGGTGGACGTATCGCCGCCGGCCAGGTGCTCGGGCGTTCCGTCCGTCCGGGAGAGGCATTGCGGATCTTTACCGGCGCTCCGATTCCCGACGGCGCGGACACCGCCATTCCGCAGGAAAATTGTCGACTCGATGGTGATTCCGTCTGGCTTCCTCAAGTCGAACGCGGCGCCAATGTGCGCCCGGCCGGCGAGGATTTCCTGTCCGGCGACATCATCCTGCCGGCCGGAAAGCGCTTGTTGCCGCAAGATGTCGGTCATGCCGCGGCGGCCGGCTATGCCGAGCTTTCGGTACGGCGCCGGCCGCGGATCGCCTTTTTCGCAACCGGTGACGAGGTGCGGGAGCCCGGTCAGCCGGCGGAACCGGGAACCATCGTCAACTGCAATGCCTTCGTTCTGCACGGACTGCTGCAGCGGTTGGGCTGCGAGCCGCTTTACATGGGAATCATCCGCGACCGCGAGGTGCTGCTGCGCGATGCCTTGGCCAAGGCTGCTGCCGATGGTGTCGATGCGATCATGACCACCGGCGGTGTGTCGATGGGGGAAGAAGACCATGTGAAGGCCGCTGTCGAAGCGCTGGGGGCGCTCAACTTCTGGAGAATTGCCATTCGACCGGGCAAGCCGCTGGCTTTCGGACGCGTTGGTTCGGTTCCTTTCATCGGTCTTCCCGGCAACCCGGTGTCTGCCATGGTGACATTTCTGATGTTGGCCCGGCCGTTGCTGCAAACCATCGCCGGCGTCGTATCACAAGCGATTGAAGGCTATCCGGTGCGGGCCGATTTTTCCTTCGACAAAAAAGTCGGGCGGCGCGAGTGGCTGCGAGGCTCGCTCTATCGAGGCGCCGACGGAGGCGTGTGGACCCGTCGTTTTCCCAACGAGGGATCCGGGGTTTTCACGTCGATGGTTGCCTCGTCCGGTCTGATCGAACTGCCCGAGGACCTGGAGGGCGTCGCCCACGGCGATACGGTTTCCTTCCTGCCGTTCAGCGAGCTGCTGGGCGGCTAGGAACTTATGGCCGCTTTGACCGAGATCAGAGCGGGACGCAAGACCATCATTCAAAGTGACGTATCCGATCGCCGGACATTTGTAGCGTAACGGTTGTGCCGACGATGTTGCGAACAAACTTGTCAGGGATCGCGTCTGGTTTTAATATCCAGAAAAAAAGTATGGTCTTTTATCGAAGCACGCACCGCGCATGACCGCGGACCGTTGCCTTTCTGTATCCAGGAATAAGGAACGTTTGCATGTACCGTGACCGTATCCGTATGCCCTCCTTGGAGAGCAAGATCATCTCCCCACAGGCAGCGGCCGCAATGATTAGTGACGGCATGACCATCGGCATGTCGGGTTTCACGAAGTCCGGCGATGCCAAGGTCGTGGCTCCGGCCCTGGCCGAGCGGGCCCAGCATGAGAAGATCAAGATCACGCTGCTGACCGGCGCTTCGGTCAGCGACGAAATCGACAGCACGCTGACCAAGGCCGGGGTGCTCGCCCGCCGCATGCCCTATCAGGGCGATCCGACCCTGCGCAAGGCGATCAATGCCGGCGAAGTGATGTATGTCGATCAGCATCTGTCCGAAACCGTGGAGATGCTGCGCAGCAATCAGATCAACGGCATCGATATCGCGATCATCGATGCGACTGCGATCACCGAGAACGGTGGTATCGTCCCGACCACCTCGGTGGGCAACTCGGCCAGTTTCGCCATTCTGGCCAAGAAGATCATCATCGAGTTGAACGTCGCTCAGCCGCTGGGTCTCGAAGGACTCCACGACATCTATATTCCGACACATCGCCCGACCCGCGAGCCGGTCCCCGTGGTTTCGCCCGATTCCCGCGTTGGCACCACCTACATTCCCATCGATCCGTCGAAGATCGCCGGTATCGTCATTGCCGATAAGCGCGACAATCCGGTCAAGCTCGAGGCTCCCGACGCCGATACCAAGGCGATCGCCAGTCATCTGATCGAGTTCCTGAAGCACGAGGTCAAGGTCGGCCGCCTGACCAATCGTCTGGCGCCGCTGCAGTCCGGCGTCGGCGCGATCGCCAACGCGGTGCTGCACGGCTTCGCCGATTGTCCGTTCCATGACCTCACCATGTATTCCGAGGTCATTCAGGATTCCGTGTTCGACCTTATCGACACCGGTAAGTTGGTGTTCGCCTCGGCGACGGCTTATTCCCTGACGCAATCCTGCTGGGATCGCTTCTACGCGAATTTCGAAACCTATAAGAAACACATGGTCCTGCGGCCGCAGGAGATCAGCAATCATCCCGAGGTGATCCGCCGCCTCGGATTGATCGCCATCAACACGGCGTTGGAAGCCGACATTTACGGCAACGTGAATTCCACCCACGTGGGCGGGACCCACATGATGAACGGCATCGGCGGTTCCGGCGATTTTGCCGGCAACGCCTATCTGACAACCTTCGTGACCAAGTCGATCGCCAAGAATGGCGCCATCTCCTCGATCGTTCCGATGGTGACCCACGTCGACCATCCCGAGCATGACGTCGATCTCCTGATCACCGAACAGGGATTGGCCGACCTGCGTGGCCTGGCCCCGCGCGAGCGGGCGAAAGTCGTCATCGACAACTGTGTCCATCCTGATTTCAAGGACGCTCTTCGCGACTATTATAAAGAGGCCTTGAAGCGTGGCGGTCAGACGCCGCACGTCCTGGAAAAGGCGTTTTCCTGGCATACGGCTTTCCGGGAAACCGGTGACATGAAGAAAGCCTTCTGAGATCGTCTCTAGTGGTTGGAAACCAACATTTGGTCCCCTACGAGTGAGGCGGGCATCCTGCCCGCCTCCGACGCGAAAGCGGCGGAAATGCTGACTTTTTCGGCTTCGCCCATCACCAGCGGGCGTGATCGCGCAGCCGTTTTTTCATCGGCAGTTCGGCTGGGTGCTGAGCGACAAAGCTCAGCACCCAATCCTGGACGGCGGTCGGCATTGGCATCGCCGCAATCAGGTCTTCCCCAGTCCTTAGCGACATGGCTTCATCCGGCGCGGCGGTGATGCCGATGACCAGCGTGCCGTGCAACGCCTGCCGCAGGACCGCGAACAGTTGTGGCTCTCTGTTGTTCAGATTGGCCCGGTAACCCGCCAGACAGGCTTGGTCGAGAGCAATGGAAAGCGTCGTGGCTGGATGGACATCCCGACCGGTTGTTTGCGACAACACCATCCAATCGCTTTCCTTCATGAGGCGATCCGCCGGCTGGACGGCCGAAGGCGGCGGAACGCCGGGCAGCGTGTGGTCGACGATCATACCGAAGCGCACCACGTCTTCGCGATTGTTGATGTTGAAGAACGGGTCGGCGGCGCCACCCTGCCAGCAGGCCTTTGCAACCTTGTGGCGGTCGGCCCAGGCACCGATCTCGTGAAGTCCTTCTTCCGTCAAGGCGCGCCGCAGGTCAGCGGCCAAACGGACTGGCCACAGGCCCTGCACCGGATGGCGGATATCTCCCGACTGGGCGCAGGCGACGTCGGCGCCGGTCGATTGCACCGCGTGAAGCAGGCGTGCGACGTAGTCCTCGGGGATCAACGGCGTGTCCGTGGCGACACTGGCCAGCCAGGAAATCTCCGGGTGTTCGTCGCGCAACCATTCAAGGCCGGTCAGAATGCCGGCCAGCGGGCCGGCATAACCAGCGACGACATCGGCGCGGACTGGTATGCCGCAACCGACGAAGCGGGCCGGATCGCCGTTGGCACTGAGCAGCATGGCCGACACCTGCGGCCGGATACGGCTAGCCACACGGTCAAGCAGCGTCTGACCCCCGATCTTGATGAGCATCTTGTCGATGCCGCCCAGCCGGCGCGCTTGTCCACCGGCCAACAGAACGGCCGCAACGGGTTCTGTCATCGGCCGGAGCCTTCTGACGGTATGGGTGGGGTGGTGATCATATCCTGTGATTCCAGAGGTGACTGCGACGCAATCGTGGCGGGGCGTTCTGCCTTCCACAGACGGTCGGTCAGGATAGCCATCCGAAGAATTGGTGGACAACGGGAAACGTCTTCAGGCCGCGTCCACGGCAGCGGAAATGCTCGACGGCAAGAAACGACAACTCACGAAAAATCCCTATGGTTGAAATATATTTCAAAACATCTCTTATATGGTGGTATCGCAATCGGCTTTTCGCGCGAGTCGCTCTCTTGGGGAACGCATGTCCGGCTTTCTCACGACAGTCAGCATCCGTGTCAGGGTCATCTCCGTGGCCGGCATCGGCGTGCTGCTTGTGTTTCTGGTGGCAGGGATCGCCGTTCGTGGCGGTGTCGCTTATGACATGGCCAAAGACCGTGAAAACCGGCTGCAGGCCATCGCTCAGATCAGCCGGGATCTGCAGATAGCCAGCCTAGAAGCAAGGCGCGGCGAAAAAGATTTTCTGCTGCGCAAGGACACGCAATTCGTCGAAAAAGCGCGGCAGGCGGCCGATGCGGTCGCGGCATTCGCCGCAGATCTCGTCTCGCGGCCCGAGGCAGCTCCCGTCCGGACGGAGGCCGATGCGATTATACGGGGCATCCAGGCCTATGTGGCAGACCTTGCCGCGCTGCGACGGGTTATGGAAGAGGCTGGCCTCAACGAAAATAGTGGAAGCCAGGGATTCTTGAGAGAAAAAGTCCATCTCGCGGAAAAGGCGATAGACGAATCGCGGGAGCTTTCCCTGCATGATTCAATGCTCATGCTACGTCGCCATGAGAAAGATTACCTTTTGCGCAGGGACGGCTCTTATCTTTCTAAGGCGGAAGATGAGTTTAAACATTTTTCGTCTATTCTTGAATCTGTCCCGGCGGCCCATCGAGACATCGCGCCTTTGATGGATGACTATTTGTCGGCCTTGCGGCGGATGGTTGACGCTGATCAGCAGGCCAAAAAAGCGGAGGCCGCGCTCAGTGCCACTTACGCCGAATTTTCTCCATCGTTCGACAGGATCTCGGATTTTGCCCGTGCCGAAAGTCGCCGCGGCGATGCGGAAATGATCGCGATGCGCGATCGCGTCTTGTCGCTCACGATTATCTCTTTGGTGGTCGCCATCGTTCTGTCGGTGATCCTGTCTTGGTGGATCGGGCGTTCGATTACCCGGCCTCTTGCCGCCATAACCGAGACGATGACGGTTTTTGCTGCCGGCGATCGGACGATCGCCGTGCCCTATGTCACCAGCCGAGACGAGATTGGGCGAATGGCGCGGTCCCTGAATTTCTTCAAAGACCGATTGATCCTGGCCGAAAAGACGGAAGACGCTGCGCGTGAGCGGACCAGGCAGGATCTTGACCGTGCAAAGCTGCGGGAGGAACTGACGAATCAGTTCGATCGCGCGGTACGGATCTTGCTCGCAAGTGTCGGAGAAACGGTTTCCGTGGTGCATGGCGCGTCCGACGAAATGCAGACTGCCGCAGTCGCCACGGGGCGGAAAAGCGATACGGTGTCGCAAGCCGCGCAGCAGGTATCAGCCAATGTTCAAACGGTGGCGGCGGCGACGGTCCAACTTGACGGTGCAATTTCCGAAGTGGCCAGTCAGTCGATTCAGGTGGCGGGCGCCGTCAAAGATGTTGGTGATAGCGTGAAGTCGGCAGCGGCGCGGTACCAGGATCTCGATGAGGCCGCCAAACGAATCAGCTCGGTGGCTGGATTGATAGAGGACATCGCCGCACAGACCAACCTGCTGGCCCTCAACGCGACGATCGAGGCTGCCCGGGCCGGCGATGCGGGCAAAGGTTTTGCCGTGGTCGCCGGTGAAGTCAAGAATCTTGCCGCTCAGACCGCCAGGGCAACCGGGGAAATCGGTGCGATGATTTCGGCCATCCAAAAGAAGACGAGCGACGGGGCCGAAGCGATTGAGGATTTGGCGATAGCCATTACCGATGTCGAGAGTCTGGTGGCCGCAATTGCCGCCGCGGTCGAACAACAGGCCGCGGCCACCCGGGAAATATCGCGCACTGTCGAGGCCGTCGCTGCCAACAACGAAGAGGTGACCAAGAACATTGTCGAAGTCTCGCAGGTCGCCATGACGGCGCGAGAGAAGGCCGGAGAGATGTTCGGCGCGGCAACCGAACTAAAAGACGAAGCGGTCAGCCTGCAAAGCGAAGTCGCGAGGTTCCTGACGAGGATACATTCGGCATGAGAATGGCGGAAAACGGCGTGATGGCGGGCTTTAGCGCGAAAAGGCGAAACACCTACTTTCTTTGTGGACATTCTCAAAAAGGAGGTTCACCTTATTGGTCATCTAAGGATGGCTAATGATCATGCGGACGAGACAAGACAAGCAGGCACGATCCAGAAGGCACTGTCCCATGGCAACAGCGGGACAAGCTGGAGTATTGTGTCGTGACGGAGCAATGCTCCCGCTCATCGGCTTTCGCCTCTCCGTTAACGCCATCGGCCGAATCACACAAAATTGGCTGGCAATGACGATGCGAACCGATGAAGCTTGCGTCAGGCGGGATTGTTAACGGAAATCCGGCGAGCCGAGCCTTCACATCCAAGAGGAAATCGCACATGGGACGCGTAGTGGAAATCACTGATGTGATCTTGAGGGATGCGCACCAAAGCCTGTTGGCCACACGCATGGCGATGGAGGACATGGTCCCGGCCTGCGAAGATCTGGACAACGCCGGCTATTGGTCCCTGGAATGTTGGGGCGGTGCGACTTATGACGCCTGCATCCGCTTCCTGAACGAAGATCCTTGGGAACGTCTCCGGATGTTCCGCAAGCTGCTCCCGAAGACCCGGTTGCAGATGTTGCTGCGTGGTCAGAATCTGCTGGGCTATCGCCACTATGAAGACGGCGTGGTCGAGCGGTTCGTCGACAAGGCGGCCGAGAACGGCATGGACGTTTTCCGCGTGTTCGACGCGCTTAACGATCTGCGCAACCTGAAGACGGCGATCGCGGCGGTCAAGAAGACCGGCAAGCACGCCCAGGGCACGATCTCTTATACCGTGAGCCCGGTGCACACCACCGAGGCTTTCATCGAAATGGCCCAGCATCTCAAGGACATGGGCGCCGATTCGATTTGTATCAAGGACATGGCCGCGCTTCTGAAGCCGCAGCAGGCTCATGATCTGGTGGCCGGCATCAAGAAGAAGTGTGGCGCCGACACGCTGATCCATCTGCATGTCCACTCAACCACCGGCGTGACCATGGTGTCCCTGATGAAGGCCATCGAGGCGGGCTGTGATATCGTCGATACCTCGATCAGCTCCCTGGCTTTGGGATCTGGACACAATCCGACCGAAGCGGTCGTCGAAATGCTGGAAGGCACCGGCTACACGACCAAGCTCGACAAGAGCCGGTTGCTCAAGGTCAAGAACTACTTCTCGAAGGTTCGCCCGCGGTATCGCGAATTCTTGAGCGACTTCACCGGCGTCGATACGGCGATCTTCGACAGCCAGATCCCCGGCGGCATGATTTCCAACATGACGTCCCAGCTCAAAGGGCAAGGCGCCACCGACCGTCTGCAGGAAGTGCTTGAGGAAGTTCCTCGGGTTCGCGCCGATTGCGGCTTCCCTCCCCTGGTGACGCCGTCCAGTCAGATCGTCGGCACCCAGGCGGTGTTCAACGTGCTGATGGGAAAATACAAGGCGCTGACCGCCGAGTTCGCCGATCTTATGCTTGGCTACTATGGCAGCACGCTTGGCAAGAAGAACCCCGAGGTTCTGGCCAAGGCCGAGGCACAAGCCAAGAAGCCGGTGATCACCGGCCGGCCTGCCGATCTCTTGAAGCCCGAGTGGGAGCATCTCCGGTCCGACGCTTTGGCGCTGGAAGGGTGCAATGGCACCGATGAGGACGTGCTGACCTTCGCCATGTTCCCGCAGGTGGCTCCCAAGTTCTTCAAAAGCCGGCCGGAAGGCCCGAAGAATTTGGGCAAGGATCCTGTCAAGAAGGATGCCGCCGAGGCGGCTCCAGCAAAGGCCGGCGCCACGCCCGACAACGGAGCGAAGGGCGGCAACCTGACCGGGCCGGTGACCTACGTGGTCTCCCTCTACGGCAAGGAACACAAAGTCACCGTCGCGCCTGGAGCGTAGGACTGCGCTTCGATTTGGGCGCCCCTGATCGGATTGAAGAAAGGGAACATCTCGATGTCCAAGGATTTGAAAAGCCCGTCGCCTAAGACCATCGACGAGAAGATCGGCGATCTTCGCGCCAAGCGGGCAAAGCTTGAGTTGGGCGGTGGACAAGCCGGCATCGACAAACAGCATGCCAATGGCAAACTGACCGCGCGTGAACGTGTGGCCAAGCTGGTCGATGATGGTAGTTTTCAGGAAATCGGCCTTTTCGCGACGCACCGTTGCGACTTCTTTGGCATGCAGGACAAGGTCCTGCCGGCTGACGGCGTGGTGACTGGATGCGCCAAGGTGGACGGTAAGGTTGTCCATTTGGCCAGCCAGGACTTCACGGTGGCCGGTGGAGCGGCTGGCGAGGTGCACAGCACCAAGGTCGCCGCGATGCAGGAAATGTCGTTGAAGACCGGCACGCCTTTCGTTTTCATCAACGACTCGGGCGGGGCGCGCGTTCAGGAAGGCATCGACAGCCTGTCCGGCTATGGCAAGGTGTTCTACAACAACGTCATGCTGTCAGGTGTTGTGCCGCAGATATCACTGATTTGTGGTCCCTGTGCGGGCGGTGCTGCCTACAGCCCGGCGCTGACCGACTTCATCATTCAGACCAAGCGCGCCCAGATGTTCATTACCGGTCCGCAGGTCATCAAGCAGGTGACCGGCGAAGTGGTTACCGCCGAGGACCTGGGTGGTCCAGTGGCGCAGATGAACAACTCCGGCGTCGTTCATCTGATTGCCGAGGACGACGAGGACGCTCTTTACCTGTGCCGTCGGCTGCTGTCCTTCATGCCGCCGAACAATCTGGAAGATCCGCCGCACGTGCCGTTCGACGAGCCGCTTGAGTCGGATCCCGAGCTCAATCACGTGGTGCCGACCGATACCAAGCAGGGTTACGATGTCCGGCCGATTATCACCCGGATCGTCGATCACCAGGACTTCCTGGAAATCCAGCCCGGCTTCGCGCCGAATATCGTCATCGGCTTCGGCCGCATCCAGGGCCGTGCGATCGGCATCATCGCCAATCAGCCGAATGCCTTGGCCGGCGCGCTCAACATCGACGCTTCCGACAAGTCGGCGCGGTTCGTGCGCTTCTGCAATGCCTTCAATATTCCGTTGGTGACCTTCGTCGACGTCCCCGGTTTCATGCCCGGTGTCGAACAGGAATATGGTGGTATCATTCGCCACGGCGCCAAGATGCTGTTCGCCTATTCCGCAGCGTCGGTGCCGAAGATCACCGTGATCATGCGCAAAGCCTTCGGTGGAGCCTATCTTGCCATGTGCGGCAAGGAATTGGGAGCGGACCGCGTGGTAGCTTGGCCGACGGCTCAGGTTGCCGTGATGGGCGCCGAGGGCGCGGCCGGCATCGTTTTCCGCAAGGAGATCGCTGCGGCGGAAGACAAGGAAGCCAAACGTGCGGAGCTGATCGAGCTCTACCGTGATACCTTCGCCAACCCGTATGTTCCGGCCGGGCGGCGTATGGTCGACGACATCATTGAGCCGTCGGAAACGCGGAAATATTTGGCTCAGGCTCTCGACTCCCTGCATACCAAGCGGGAATCGCGGCCGCCGAAGAAACACGGTCTGATTCCGCTCTGATCTGATTGAAGCGGAACCGCAACGCAGAGCAATTCAGGGGAGAACCCATGGCCGCGTTATCGTTGGAAGAAGTATTGAAGGCCGTCGAAGAGCTGCGGCGTGAGGTCACGTCGCTCAAAGCTGACGTCGCCGCCTTCAAGGCCCAACCGAGCGGGTCTGCCACCTCTGCCGAGGAGGTCAGCGAAGAGACGCTGGTCCTCCTGGCGGCAGCGGCGACGACCTTCCTCGGGAAGAAAGTGCGCGTGCGCTCGGCCAAGATGCTGCAAACACCCTACGAGATCATCAATCCGTGGGCGCAGCATGGCCGTGTCTTTATCCAGGCGTCGCATCAATTGCAGCGCGGGTACTGAAGCCTCTTGGCGCCGCGAGGGACTGGTCCCGACCCGTGACACTCGCCCGTCAAGGGACCAGGCCATCGGTGAATTCGGATTATGGGCGGAGCAAAGCGAGGGGAGTTTCGGCCTTGAAACTACAGATTGGCATCGACGGAAAGAAGTATGAACTGGATGTGGAGGTGATCGAGGAAGATCATTCCCCGCGTCCGCGTGGCCCCATTTCGCCTTACTCGGCATCACCGACCACGATGCCGTCGGTTCCAGTCGCTCCGCCGCCGGCAGCCGCCGCGACCGACGGCGATCCTGCCGACGAGGCCAAGGCATGCCGCAGTCCGGTTTCCGGCGTGGTGATCCGCATAGATGCGAAGGTGGGGCAGCAACTGCAGCCCAACGACCTGATCATGGTGCTGGAAGCCATGAAGATGGAGACCAGCGTCACCTCTCCGGTGGCCGGCAAAGTCAAGAGCATCAAGGTGGCGCAAGGTGACGGCGTGAAGGTCCATCAGGTCCTGGTCGAGTTCGAATAGAACCGACGTTCGGGCGGATTGGACGGCGGTGTTTTGTTTCCGTCCAATCCGGGATCTTGCTCTGATCTGTTGACGCTACTGAAGTCCATAAAGGGCGATCGGCCGGACGACGGGGTTCCAGGAACCCCGTCGTCCGGCCGTTTCTTTTTCGGTGACGCTCGCCAGTCGGGCGCTGAAACTACAGCAATCCCAGTTCTGTCAGCTTCTGTTTGAAATTCTCGCGCGTGATCAAGGTGACGTCCTTGATCGGCGTGAATTTCGGCGGCTCAATTCCATTGGCAATCCAGTCGTAGACCATCATTGCGGTTTTATAGCCATGGATGTCAGGGCTCAACAGCAGCGACCCGTAAAGGCCGGTGACCTCTTTCTTTTCCAGCTCATTGGTCACGTCGGTGCCATTGATGCCGATGCCGATGACATTGGCCACTTTGATGCCGGCTCCTTCGGTGGCGCGGATGCCGCCCAGCACCGCCGTGTCGTTCATCCCGATCACCAGCCAGGTCTTCTTGTCCGGGTGCTGCGTCAGGACGATGTTCGATGCATCGAAGCTTCCCGGGATATCCGTGGTGTGATTGGGTGCGTAGTAGATGTTGGCCGTGGGGAATCCGGCGGCGATCACCGCCTCGACCGACCCCGATGTCCGCTGGTGCGCGGTATCGAGTTCATCGAACGTATTGACGATGATCCCCGTCTCAGTGAGGTTCCACCCGCGCTTCTGGGCTTCCTTGATCAGAAGGGTCCCTTGGGTCTGCCCCAGGGCATGAGCGTCGATTCCCAGATAGGGCACATCGGCCATGAAGCTGCCGTCGGATGCGACCAGCCGGTCGTCGACGGCGACCACCTTCAGATCCAAAACCTTCGCCTTGGCCATGATCGCCGGCCCCAGCCTTACGTCCGGAGTGCAGATCACGAACCCTTTGGCGCCATTCGCCGCCAGACTGTCCATCGCTGCCAGGACGCGCTCGCCATCCGGCGCGGCGATCTTCAGCACTTCGAAGCCTTTTTCCTTGGCCGCTTTGTCGGCGAAGCGCCATTCCGCCTGGAACCACGGTTCCTCGGGTTGCTTCACCAGAAATCCGATCTTCACCTTGTCTGCCGCATGGGCGGAGCCGACCAACAGCCCTGCGGAAAACAGGAATGTGAGGGCGAGATTCAAAAGACGTTTCATCATGACGTTTTCTCCTGAATGTCTTTCTTCGTGTCGTGACCCGCGAAAAGCCTCGAGCCTCCTTTCAGTACGAAAATGCCGGTACATTCGCCTCAAGCCGGATCCGTGCTTCGAGTGCAGTTCCTGGAACCAGCGGAAACAGACCGGACAAATCGGGGGAATGATGGCCGCCGGGGCGATGGCTCATCGGCTCGAAACAGAAATAGTCGGCACCACGTTCGGCCTCCCGCCGCCGCCCCGGCGTGAAAACCATGTAATGGAACAGTGGCGGATCAGCCGTGATGCTGAGTCCGCATCCCCATTCCGGCCAATGGATCTCGGCAACACCGGTCCATCCGTCGAAGACGTTGTTTACCCAATGGTCGGGAAGCCGCCGGGGGGCGCCAAAATCCAGATCGTTCGGTGCGGGGCTTCGCCTGTCCGGCAGATGATCTCCATCCTCGGTCCAGAACCCGGTTGCCGGTGCCATCAAGGTGGTCCCGGTGGTCAGCGGAAAATAGGGATGCCACCCGAGGCCGAAGGGCAAAGTCTCCTCTCCCCGATTGACGACGCGAAGGCAGATCTCCAGACATCCGCCAATCAGTCGAAAACTCTGGAATCCGTCGTAGCAATAGGGCGAGCGGCTCTCGCCACGGACCATTAATGCCAGGGAAAGGGAGTCGTCGCCGACATCCTCCAGACTCCAGTCCTTTAACCAACCGTCTCCATGCAAATAGAGAGGATCGGTTGGACTGTTCGCTGTCAGGCCATAGTCTTTGCCGCCAAAGGCGAAGCGATTTCCCCGCACCCGGTTTCCGAAGGGAATCAGCGGGAAACAGGCTGTGTCGAGGGCCGAGCCGTCGCGGTGATCGCGAACCGATCGCATCAGAGAAATATCCCGGCCGCCAGCCCGGACCGAGAACGCCCGGATCGCTCCGAACATGGTCGAAACGGTGACGGCCAAGGCTTGGTTTCGCAGGCAGACCTCCATCGTGTTACCCACCGGCGTTCGGAATGACGAGACCGTCCATCGACAGATCGGCCGCATCGGAATGGTTGGGATCGACCGACAACACTTGGCGGAGATGGGCATCGGCCTCTTCCTGGCGCCCCAGGCCGATCAGGCCCTGGGCCAGGATGAAATTCGCCGAAAGATCGCGACGCTTCTTGAGATCGTCCTCGAAGATCAACATGGTGGGCAGCGAGGTCGCGAAATAGTCGATCTTGCAATCGCTGGCCAGCAAATCCTCGGCGAACGAAATCATGTCCTTGAACAGTGATGTCGCGTCGTCCTCCAACCCAAGGCAGCGCATCGACAGCGCGGAATAGTAAGTTTTCTCGGAAATGCGCCGGACCTCCATATTCAGGAAGTCGCCTTTGAAATCGGCAGCGGTCCGCCAATTGTTCTGTGCCGAATCGCGATCCTTCAGTTCGGCGTAAGCCCGTCCCAGCCAGTAGAAGACATCGCTGCGATTTGCCAAAGGATGCGCGGCCTCGCCCAATGACGGTGGAACGATCAGGGCCGCTCCGAACTCGTCGCAGGCCCGCAAGGCGTCACCCCGGACCAAGGCTCGACGCCCCAGCGCCAGTCGGGCGCGGACATATTGTTCCAGGGCCAGTCCTTCTCCCCCCTCCCACGGCTGGAACCGGCGGCCGATCAATAGACTGAGCGCGTCTTCCGGCCGCCCCAACCGGGTGTAAAGCGCACACAGTTCGACCGAAAGGTCGTCGCGCTCCGCCACCAGGGACCGATAGCTCTCCAATTCCCGCAACCGCGTCTCCGGCGGGCGGCCGATCCGTTTCCACAACTGATCCCGCTCAAACAGCAACCGCCCATCGGACCGTGCCAAGCGGAAGGCCCGCTCAAAGGCATCGGCGGCGAGGTCCGGCCGCTTCAGAATATTGAAATAGCCGATTCCCAGATTGCGCCAGACAATGGGGAGGTCCCAACCGCACGAGACCTTCGCCGAACCCTCCCACAGCGCGATGGCATCGCGGTGGCGGCGACGGTCGTAGAAGAGAGAGCCAAGGTAATAGGACGCCCTGCCATCGGCGGGATCAGCCTCGATTGCCGCTCGTAAGGCCGCCACATCCTCAAGCCGCGCCGGGAAGCAGTAGTCCCCGGCGCTATCGCGTGCCGCCTGCCGATGGCGTGTCGCGTCGGCCGCACGTCCCAACCGGTCCGCCAGAAACGCGGCATGATAGTGGATCAGCGGAAGGCCGGTCTTGCCGTTGGCGTCGGACACTGGCTCGTTCAGCAAGGAAAATGCCTGGTCGATCAAACCGGCCCGTGCGTAGTCGTCGGCCAGATCCAGCAAGAGCTGGCTATCGCCGGTAAACGACCGTCCCGTCAGGTGGCGAGCCCATTGGTCGAGCGGATCGAGCGCCAAGGTCTGCCGCAAAAGCGTCTCGGCCTCGGACTGCCGCCCCAGTGACCGCAAACAGATGACTTTGAGATCACGGGCTCGAAGATTGTCGGCGTTGTAACGGAGCGACTCTTCGATATGACGCTGTGCCTGGTCCCAGGCCCGGCGACCGGCATCAAGCTCGGCGAGCTGATGATAGGCCGCCGCCCGCCATCCGGCGTTCCATGTTGCCTTGTAGAATGCGTCATAAGCGTCATCCGGCCGCCCCAGGTGACGCAACGTGAGCCCCAGGTTGTAGAACGCCTCGCCGTCATAGGGATTGGGATTGCGCGATTGCAGCCGGGTGACGGCGCGCTGGAAACAAGCCTCGGCCTCTGCGAACTCGGCGCGCCGAAAATGCCAGAGCCCCATGGCGTTGTTGCACCGGCAATCCATCGGATCGCGCCGCAGCGCCTCCCGCCAGTAGTCCTCCGGCTGTCGTGTGGCATGGCGATATTGCGCCAGATGCAGACCGGTCAGGAAAAGCTCGTCGGCGCTTTCGATGGCCGCCGGCAGGAGTGGCTCGGTGGCGGGGCGGGGCGGCGCCTCCGGTTCTTTCGTGGGCGGTGTGACATCGAGGATTGGCCGACCATCCGCCCCGGTGATCGTCACACGCAGATCGGCGCCATCAAGGTCCGGCGGCAACGGCATGGTTTCTACCATCGGCCGCTCCGGGATCAGGTCGCGGTGCCATTCTGACAATCGCCGATCGCCGGCCGCCAGCGTGACGATCGCGTCCGGCAGGGCTTCGAGGGCTTGTACTCCGACCCGGACCCGTCCGCCTTGGACGCTAAGACTGATGGCCGCCTGCAGGTTGGCGGCGCGAACCGGACCGATCTGCCGGATGGGATACCAATATTGCGAAAATGTCTTGGTCTCCCCCGGCGCGATGAAGGAAAAATCCGGCTGGTTGTCGGTATAGACACCGGCCATGAGCTCGAAATAGGGATGATACCGGCCGTCTTCGTCGGGTTCGGTCAAGTTCCTGTCCCAGGCCTTTCCGAATTCGTCGCACCCCCAAGTCCACTGCTTCTTGCCCGGCGACACGTGATGATTCGAATAGTGAACGATGCCCGCATCGGCCTGGTGATCATATCCTCCAAAAAAATCGCTTTTGCTGTCGATGGCCATATAACTGGTCGGTACCGGAATGTTCTTGTACCAGCGGAGGTCGTTCGGCGAATCGTCGTTACCCAGGGCGCGGGCGGCGTAATCGATCCCGTAATAGCGGCCCGAGCACAGCGGAAAGGTGCTGATGGCACGCTTGGCGTGGTCGGCGACATAGCGCACGTCGTCTGGAAAGAAGCTCTGATAGCGGTCGTGCACGTCCGTGGCGACGTTCGCCCACCACATGAAAGTCTGGGGCAGTTCTGTCCGGTTATAAAGTCGGACGCGGACTTCCAGATAGGCCTTCCCCGGCAGCAGACGGATGCCATGCATCCCCTTCATGCGGTTCATCGGCTCATGTTCACTGAGCCAGACTGTTCGGCTGCCGTCGTCGTCGGCTTCGATTTCGACATCGACCGGCATGAAGGTGCTGGGACGATGATGCTGCGGCCAATTGAACTCGATGCCGCCGGAAATCCATGGCCCGGCAAGTCCGACCAGGGCCGGCTTGATCACGGGATTTCGGTAAATGACGTCGTAGCCGTTGATCTTGTCGACCATGGCATAAATCCGTCCACCCAGTTCCGGCAGAACGACGACGTGGAGAAATTCGTTTTCGATGTGAACGGCCAGCCAGTCCCGTTCTTCCCTTTGTTGAGAAATCCGATCGATGAAGGGCAGGGGATAGACGCGACCGCTGGATCCCTGGAACACCCGTTTCTCCAGAAACATCGGATTCCGATCGGCTGGTAATGGCTCGTAGGTCGGTAGCGTAAGCGGCGCCGACCAGGCTTTCACCGGACCGGTCAAAGACGCCGGAGGCGACGGAAGACGCATCTTTTGCATCGCGTTGGTATTTCACTCCCTGACAGACGGGGTGACGAAGAACGTCAAATACCAACCACTCCAGGCCCTTAAAGTCCGAGCGGCGGTCACATGTCAGAATGCGCGCAACGGGGATCTTGGCGAATAGCCGCAACGATTGACTTTATGGACGATTCGCTGATCAATCTAAGCATTCGTCGGCGCGGACGAAGGGGGCCTTTCGCAAAATGCGATGCCGGCGACGGAGCGTGAGAAATGCGGGCGGGAGTGAGAGAGGGATTTCCAGGACAGAGATCGATCGTCCTGCCGCGGCCATTGGTGTCGAATTGGTTGAAGTCCGACCCATTGCTGGATTTTTTGCCAAGCGATATCGGATTTTATCCGACTGCGACCCACCATTTCGTCGAGAGAAAGAGCGGCATCGCGCAAGCGGTGCTCATCTATTGCGTCGACGGCGAGGGGTGGGCGGTGCTGTCGGGACGACAGTATCGGATCTCGCCGGGAACCGTCCTGGTTACGCCGCCAGAAGTCCCTCATGCTTATGGCGCCGACGAACAACGACCATGGACGATCTACTGGGTTCATGTGGCCGGCCAGAAAGCCGCTTCGCTGGCCCGCTTTCTGGAAATCGAGGACGCTCCACCGCTTTTGTGTCCCGGGCGAAATCCTTCTCTGCCGACGTTGTTCGACAAGACAATAGCGATCCTGGAACGGGGCTGTACGACTGATAATTTGTTGATGGCGTCGATTACCCTTGGACAATTGCTGGGCCAATTGATTGCCCATCGCCACCGGCATCCCGGCGACGAGGGCGTTCCCGACGATCGCGTCAAAAACGCCATCGGCTATATGGAAAAACACCTGGATAGGACGATCGACATCGATGAGCTTTCGAAAACGCTCAACACCTCCAGATCCCATTTGGCGGCCGTGTTCAAAAGGAACACCGGATTTTCGCTGTTGGATTTCTTCATAAGAATGAAGATCCAGCGGGCCTGCACGCTCCTCGACACGACCGATCTGCCGATCAAGGCGATTTCCCAGCAATTGGGGTATGACGACCAGCTTTATTTCTCCCGCTGCTTTCGCCGGATCCACGATTGCTCACCGGTTCAGTACCGGTCCATCATGAAAGGCTGACGCGAAAGCCCGATAGAGCGCGATGACCTTAGAGCCGGATCGTCAGGGATGATCCGGGGGACGCCGTGCCGTATGGATCGGCGGGACGGATTTCAGATAGACGGCCATCGCATGCCGGTCGTCATCGGTCAACATCTTGGTACCGCGGATCACCTCGGCCATGCCCGATGCGACCGAATCGAAATCCGGTGTCTCGCCGGTTTTCAACAGATGGGTAATTTCCTCGATGGTCCAGGTTCCGATGCCGGTCTCGGAATCGCTGGTGATATTGGGCGCATTCTGACCGTCCGGCCCGCCGATATTTCCGGAAAAGGCCCGACTGCCGCGTAGCGCCCCCATGACGTTGCGCGGCGTATGGCATTCCTCGCAATGGGCGACGGCATGGACCAGGTAATTGCCGCGATTCCATTCGTCACTTTTTCCGGCAACGGCGGCCAACGGTCCCGGCCTGAAAAAGAGAGCCCGCCAGACGGCCATCATCGGGCGCCATCCGAAGGGAGCGCGGATCTGGTGCGGCTTGTCGGGGTCGGGTACCGCCGGCAGTGATAGAACATAGGCGCGGATATCGGAGATGTCCTGGTCGGTCAGTCCTGAGAAAGAGGGAAATGGGAAGACCGGGAACAATTGTTTTCCGCCGGGAGCGATACCGCGCCGCAGGGCGTCACGGAATTGCGCTTCACTCCAGCCGCCGATGCCGTAGCGAGGATCGGCCGAGATGTTCGGGGCATAGAAGGTCCCGAACGGTGTCGCCAAGGCCCGCCCGCCGCCGGGCGGCGTCCCGGTCCGTCCGCCGCCGTGACAGCCGGCGCAGTCCGCCGCGTCATAGAGATATTTTCCATGGGCGGCCACCCCGATGGTAACGCCCGCGTTGCTATCTCCATCGGCCGCGTGGGCGGCCGGGCCGACCGCCGCCATCAGAAACAGCGTGAAAAATCGCCTCGGTTTCATCGCCACCTCGCCCTAACCGTGACGAACGACGGGATATTCGACGATCCCATAATCGCTTTTGACGAGATCCGTTTTGATGCTGCGAAAACCGAGACCGGCGTAGGGTTCGGCCGGATTCCAGGGAACCGGGGTCCGTTTGGGCGTCGATCCGGCAGCCGGCAGTGGGAAAATCAGCGATTTCGCCGAGTGATGGGCGATCTGGCCGGTCATATGATGATTTTCCTGATGGATATGGCCGTAGAACACGGTGACATGCGCGAAGGGGATCAGAAGCTCCAGAGCCTGCGCCCCATCGGCAGTCGCCCAATCCCATTGCGGATAAAGATCGAACAGGGGGCGGTGGGCCAGCACGACGATTTTGTCGGTCTTGCCGTGCGCCGCCAAGTCCTTGCGCAGCCAGCCAAGCTGCGTCTCACCCAGGCGGCTGCCGGGGTCTGACACATTGTCCAGGGCGATGAAATGTACGCCCTTGTGATCGAAGCTGTAGTAAGGCTGGCCGAACACCTCGCGGTAGGTGGCGCCGAGATCGAGCGAAGCGTCATGCTCGCCGGGAAGAAAGTGAATATCCTGGACCGACAGCTTGCCGACGATGTCCTTGAATTCCAGCATACGGCGCTTGCGTTCCACCGCGTCGTCGGTGGTTTGGGTCAGATCGCCGGTAAAGACGACGAAGTCCGGTTTGATGTCGAGGCTGTTGACCGTCTCCACTGTCTTCGGAAGGGTGCCGGCCGCATCCGGATTGGGGGCGCCGACGAAGCCCCAATGGGAATCGGAAAGCTGAAGGAAATAAAAATCCGCCTGAGCGGCATTCCCCGATGCCGTTCCCGGCTCCGCCCACGCGGCGCCCGGTAAGCCGGATGCGAAGACCAGGCCGCCGATTCCGGCCAGTTTGAACAGATCGCGACGTCCGATTCCGATGGTCATGATGCTGGTCCTTTTCGCCGTTTGAGATCGCTGTCGCCCGCCGATCAGGGAAAGACGGGGCGATACAGGTGATGACCGGAAAGCGCGACCAATATTCCCGACGGTGGAAATTTTTTAGAAAATGCGGCCGGCTCACATCGCTATCACCGCCGATTGGGAATAATTTGACGGAAAGACCGGTAAGGTTTTTATCTCGCTCGAAACGAGCCCTCCAACCCCGGGATATCCTTGGTCGACGACAGCCGGACCCGACGCTTCGAGCAAATCGTGATGCCGCATGTCGATGCGGCATTCAACCTGGCGGCATGGCTCGTCCGGAACCCTGCCGATGCCGAGGACGTCATGCAGGACGCCATGCTTCGCGCCTATCGTTTTTTCCCGTCTTGCCGCGAGGACACGGCGCGGGCCTGGGTGCTGCGGATCGTCCGCAACGCCTGTTACGACTGGCTGGCGGCTAAGCGGGGCCATGTCGTCGTCGGTTTTGCCGACGTCGATCCCCTCGACACCGACGGTGCCCGCTTCACCGCCGACGTCTTTTCCGGTCCGGCGGAAGATCCGGAAAGCATTCTGCTGCGCGAAAACAGGCGCGATCTTCTGAATGCGATGGTGGCCGCCCTGCCTGAGGAATTCCGCGAGGTTCTGGTGCTGCGCGAGATGGAGGAGCTGTCCTACAAGGAAATCGCCGACATTGTCGGCATCCCCCAGGGCACGGTCATGTCGCGCCTGTCCCGCGCCCGGGCGATGTTGATGCGAGATTGGAAGGCACGCGATGACCATTCCTGACTGCCACCAGGCGCACCCCCTGTTGAGCGCGGCCATCGACGGCGAGCTCGACCCGGCGGCGCAGGCGGCGCTCGACCGGCATTTGGCCGGCTGCGACGATTGCCGCAAGGCATTGGAGGAGCAAAAGGCCTTTCGTGACACACTGCGAAGCGTGCTGACCCGCCACCAGGCGCCGGACGGGCTGCACGCCCGGCTGATGGCGAGCCTTCCCGAAGAGAAACCACAACCGACCGTGTCGTCCCGTCCACGCCGACGGTGGTCGCACGGCGCCTGGGCCGGTTCGGCTCTCGCCTTGGCGGCCAGCATCGTTCTGTTCGTCTCGGTCCCGTCGCACCAGGACGAGATGACACGGGAACTGGTCGCCGCCCACGTCCGGTCGCTGATGCCAGGCCATCTGATCGACGTACCATCGTCCGACCAGCATACCGTCAAACCGTGGTTCAACGGGCGCGTCGACCTTTCGCCGCCGGTTCCCGACCTTTCCGAAGCGGGATTTCCGCTGCTGGGCGGCCGCCTCGATTATATCGAGGAGCGCCCGAGCGCGGTCCTGGTTTATGGTCGTCGCCAGCACCGGATCAATCTATTCGTTTGGCCCGAGCCGGGCCGCGACCGGGCGGTCGGACAGACCCAGCGCAATGGCTACACCGTTCTGTCCTGGCGGCAAGGTGACATCGCCTATGCCGCCGTCTCGGACCTTGCCGCGGAAGAATTGGCCGACTTCAGACGCCTTTGGCAGGGCAAGGCCCAGGAGGGACCATGAAAGGCCGCCGGCCAGCCGATTCTTTTTCCCAGTCGTTTCTTTTTCGGTGAGTCATGTCCGTCGAGATCTCTTATCAATCTTGAAGAGAGTCGTCGTTCCTGTTATGTTCTAATTCGGTTGAAGCATCATCTGGCAGGTTTTCCTATCTCATGCCCTCGATCTGCCGCGACTGCGCCACGCCGACCGACGAGATCGTTGCCCTTTGTCCCCGTTGTGGTTCCGATCGCCTGTTGTCGCATCCCGAGTTGTTCGATCTGACGATCGCCCACGTCGACTGCGATGCCTTCTATGCCAGCGTCGAAAAGCGCGACAACCCGGAAATCAGGGATAAACCGGTCATCGTCGGCCACGCCGGCGGTCGCGGGGTGGTGACGACGGCCTGCTATATCGCCAGGCGTTATGGTCCGCGGTCGGCCATGCCGATGTTCAAGGCGATGGCCTTGTGTCCCGATGCCGTGGTGATCGCCCCCGACATGGTGAAATACAAACGGGCCAGCGCCTCGATTCGCGCGCTGTTCGCCAAAGCGACGCCGGTCTTCGAGCCGGTGTCGCTAGACGAGGCTTATCTTGATCTTTCCGACGAGGTTCGTTTGATCGGCCGTCCGCCTGCGGTCATTTTATGCCGTCTGGCGCGCGCCATCGAGCGGGACGTCGGCGTCACCGTGTCGGTCGGTCTCAGCTACAACAAGTCCCTGGCCAAACTGGCGTCGGACCGCGACAAGCCGCGGGGTTTTTCCGTGGTCGGCCGGGGCGAGGCGCGCGAAATTCTGGCACAGTTGCCGGTGACCGCCATCCACGGCATCGGCAAGGCGACGGCCCGCCGGCTGGCCGAAGACGGCATCACCGGCGTCGACCAATTGCAGGCGATGCCGGAGGCGGCGCTGACCGCCCGGTTGGGCAAGTTCGGGCGGACGCTGTCGCGGCTGGTGCATGGTGACGATCCCCGTCAAGTGGTGGCCGATCGTCCGTGCAAAAGTGTCTCGACCGAGACGACCTTCGCGCGGGACCTTCCTGGCTTCTCGCCTTTGGCGCAGTCTCTTCAGGATCTCGCCTCGGCTCTCGAGACACGTCTGAAGCGCGCCGGTTTGGCTGGAGAAACAGTTGTCCTCAAGCTGAAGACTGCGGATTTCCAGAGTCTTAGCCGACAGGTCCGGTTGCCCTGTGCAACCCAGCAAGCCGGCGTTCTGTTCGACCACGCCCTGCCCCTGTTGCGTCGCGAGGCCGATGGTCGGGCTTTCCGGTTGATCGGCATCGGCGTCGATCATCTGGTGCCGGCAGAACAGGCCGATCCGCCGGACCTGTTCGGTCTTGTCCCGGCATGCGGAAAATCCGAATAGGATTTCCGTCGGCTTCTCGCTCCGGATGGGTGGCCGTCCCGCAGGAGTGATGTCGATGACGGATGAGCCGAGAGTTCTGTCGTCAGGACCGGGTATTCACAACTTTTTTGAACAGCTCAAAGCTGCCCCCGTTGCCAGCCGATTTTCTGATCCCCATCTAGCCAAGCATGCAGGAAGATGAAGACGACGACGTCGAATGCGTGGCTGAATGCAATTTCGTGGTACGGCGCGAGACGCGTCATGGCCAGGATGGCAAAGCGGTCATAGAGGAAGTGGAATGCTGCACCGTGTGCGGGCGCATTCTCTCGCGGGAAGTCGTTTCCGGCCCCCCTCTTTCATGAGGGGCGTCAGGACAACGGCTCTTTTTCTCCGTTGGTGAATTGCAGGGCGGCGAGGCGGGCATAAAGGCCCCCGGCCGCGATCAGTGATTCGTGCGTTCCCTCGGCGACGATGCCGCCCTCGTCGATGACGATGATCCGATTGGCCCTTAACACTGTCGCCAGGCGGTGGGCGATCGTCAGTGTCGTGCGTCCGGCCGCAAGGCGTTCCAAAGCCGCCTGGACATCGCGTTCGGATTCGGCGTCCAGAGCCGACGTGGCCTCAT
Organism: Telmatospirillum sp.; assembly: GCA_031291415.1. Lineage (GTDB taxonomy): Bacteria > Pseudomonadota > Alphaproteobacteria > Rhodospirillales > Magnetospirillaceae > Telmatospirillum. Next base: position 15,899 of record JARLJB010000145.1, on the reverse strand, counting down.
CAAGCAAAAGGATCGAAGGATTGCGCAGGATCGCCCGGGCGATGGCGATGCGTTGCCGCTGACCACCGGACAAACGCACCCCCTTCTCGCCCAGAAATGTGTCGAAACCGTCCGGTAGAGTATCGAGGAACGTCGTGACGGCAGCGGCGTCGGCGGCGGCGCGGACCTCCTCGTCACTGGCGTCGGGATTGCCATAGCGGATATTTTCTCGCGCCGACGTGCCGAAGATGACCGGGTCCTGAGCCACGAGGCCGACATGGCGGCGCACATCGGCCGGATCGGCCGACCTGATGTCGACGCCATCGATCAGGATCGTTCCCGAAGTCGGGTCGTAAAAACGCAGCAGCAACTGGAATACCGTGCTTTTGCCTGCCCCCGAGGGTCCTACCAGGGCCACCGATTGACCGGGATCGACGCAAAGTGTGATGTCATGCAAGGCGGCATGATCAGGGCGTGCCGGGTAATGGAAGGTCACGGCATCGAATTCCACACGCCCCACCGCCGGTGTCGGGAGAGGACGTGGTTCGGCCGGCGCGCTGATGTCGGGTTGGGTGGCCAGCAGTTCGACGATCCGTTCCGCCGCTCCGGCAGCCCGCTGCAGGTCGCCGATGACTTCGGAAATCGTTCCGCCGGAAACCGCCACCAGGATTGCGTAGAAGACGAAAGCCGACAAGGCGCCACCGGTCATGCGACCGGCAATGACATCATACCCGCCGACCCATAAGACGACGGCAACGGCGCCGAAAGCCAGAAAGATCACCGCCATCGTCATCAGAGCGCGCATCTGGATGCGCGCGGTCGCCGCGGCAAAGGTGGCGGTAACGCGCTGGGCGAATCGTTGGTGGTCGATCTTCTCGTGGGTGAAGGCCTGAACGGTACGGATGGCGTTGACCGATTCCTCGACATAGGCGCCGACGTCGGCCACCCGGTCCTGGCTTTTTCGCGAAAGCGCCCTGACTTTCCTGCCGAAAAAAATGATCGGGGCGACCGCGGCGGGAACGACGACCAGCACGATGCCTGTCAGCTTGGGGCTCGTTACCGCCAACATGACGATGGCGCCGGCCAGGGTCAGTAGATTTCGCAGAGCAAGAGACAGACTGGAACCAATGACCGTTTGCAGGAGTTCCGTGTCGGTGGTCAACCGCGACAGCACGTCGCCGGTTTTTGTCGTCTCGAAAAATGCCGGGCTGAGACCAATGATTCGGCGAAAGGCGGCAATCCTGAGATCCGCGACAACCCGTTCGCCGATCCAGGAGACCAGGTAGAAACGCGCTCCGGTCGCCGCCGCCAAAAGAACGACGACGACGCAAAAGGCGATAACCGTTCGGTCGAGCAGCGAGGCGTCGCCGGCCCGCAGTCCCTGGTCGACGATGTGGCGGAGTCCTTGGCCGAGCAACAGCACCATGAGAGAGGAAATGATGAGCGCCACACCGGCACCGGCGAGGCGCCACCGGTACGGGCGTAAATAGCCCGACAACGGGCGAAGCCGGGCCAAGCGAAGGGGCGTCGCTTCACTCATGACGCATCCTCACGGCAGGGAAGGCTGCACGATGATTCGCCGATTTGTACAAGGGATCTATCCGAAAGTATTACCACATGTGACCTAATGTATATGTTGAATTTGGAGAGTATTATTAAATACTAAAATTTGTAAAAAACGAAATATTTCAGCAACATTATTTTTGATGTTGTGAATGAATTTGCAATTGGGGGTAACAATGCCTGTCCTGGCCAGATTGAAAATCGGAACCCGCGTCTATGTCGGATTTGCCGTCACCCTGATACTGATGGCCGCCATCGCCACGATTGGCGTCACCAGCCTGAAGAACGGTGAGAATCAGTTCCGCTCCTACGCAAACATTGCCGGCGTGGCGACTCTGGCTCTCGATATCGGTAGCGACGTCTCCGATGTCCAGCGGTTGGTCAGGGATTTCTCCTACAGTGGCGACGAGAAGACGCTGGAACCGTCCCGCAAAGCCATCGGCATTCTGCGTCAAAAAATCGATCAAGGCATAAAATCCATTCACAATCCCGAACGCCTGCAGGCGATGACCGGGATTTCCGGAAAATTCGACAGTTATGCCGCAGGCTTCGAGCAATTGGTCGATGTTAAGAAAAAATGCGATCAGATGCTTTTTGGAACCCTTGGCTCCACCGGCGCGGACATGCAGGCCAGAATCATCGATTTGATCGAGACCTCAATGAAGGCGGGCGATTTTGCTGTTGCCGCCGAGGCCGGGCTGATGGGGCAGTTCCTGATGCAGGCCAGGCTCGATGTCAGCAAATTTTCCGGCCATCATGATAGTGGTGCCGCGGTGGATTTCAAAGACAAGCTCGGCCGGCTGCGTACGACGGCCAATGCCCTGGCCGGCATGACGCAAGATCCGAAATATCTTTCGGCCTCGGCCCAGGTGATCAAGTCGAGCGAGATCTATACATCGGCTTTCGAGGAGTTCTTTCAGCTTTCGAGCGCGCTTGATTCGCTGGTCAACCGAACCTTGGCGGACCTGGGGACAGCCGCGACCGATCAGTCGGACCAAATCAAGGATCGGTCCTTGAGCGATCTTTCATCGTTGGAGGCAACGGCAAACGCGGCCATCGGCAATGCCATCCAATGGGCGGCCAGTCTCGGTATCGGCGCGTTTGTGCTGGGCATCGTTTCGGCAGCCGTGATCGCTCGCGGTATCATTCGGCCGATTCGCGGCATGACGCAGACCATGACCCGGCTTGCCGGCGGCGACAAAGCGGTTGTCGTGCCGGCGCTCGGCAATCGCGACGAGATCGGCGACATGGCGCGTGCCGTCGAAGTTTTCAAGCAGCATGCCATCCGGGTCGAGCAAATGACGCGCGACCAGGAAGCGCAAAAACATCAGGCGGAACTGGACCGCCGGGCCGCGCTGCGCAAAATGGCCGACACCTTTGAGGGGAGTGTCGGCAAGGTCGTCGAAACCGTTACCTCGGCGGCGACGCAATTGCAGGCGTCGGCCGGCCAGATGTCGGCGTCGGCAACCCAGACGAGTTCCGAGGCAACGGCCGTCGCCGCCTCGTCGCAGCAGGCGTCGGCCAATGTGCAGACGGTGGCGTCGGCCACCGAGGAACTGGCTGCCTCGATTTCGGAGATCGCGCGACAAATGAGCCGGTCGCGTTCGGTGGCATTGCAGGCTAACGAGGATGCCGAACACACGACGGAGTTGGTCAAGACGCTGAGCGACAGCGTCGCCAAGATCGGCACGGTGGTGGGACTGATCAACGATATCGCCAGCCAGACCAACCTTCTTGCCCTCAATGCGACGATCGAGGCGGCCCGCGCCGGAGACGCCGGCAAGGGCTTCGCCGTCGTTGCCAACGAGGTCAAAGGACTGGCTAATCAAACCGCCAAGGCGACAGGCGAGATCGCCTCGCAGATCGCCGACGTGCAGCACCAGACTGCCGAGGCGGTGGCGGCCATCACCGAAATTTCCAGTATCATTTCGGAAATGAGCGACATCAGCGGATCCGTTGCCGCCGCCGTTCAGGAACAGACGGCGGCGACAGGGGAAATCGCCCGCAATGTCGAGCAGGCGGCCGCCGGAACCCAGGAGGTGTCGTCGTCGATCAGTTCCGTCGAACAGGCCGCCAAGGAAAGCGGTGCGGCGGCGGAACAAATTCGCTGCTCCTCACTCGATCTTTCGAAACAGGCCGAATATCTGCACCATGAAGTGGTGGACTTTCTCCAGCAGGTCAGAGCTGACCGCAACGACATGAAATTGGTGACCTGGTCCGATAACCTGAGCACCGGACTTTCCCTCATCGACCGGCATCACCGCGAGATGTTCGACCATCTGAACGATTTCTACGGCAAGATGATGTTCGGCGAAGGACGGGAAGGCGCGGCGGAGATGGAAAGCCAGTTGGCGCAATCGATGCGCGCCCATTTCGATGAGGAGGAAAGCGAGATGGGGCGGGCCGGTTTCGCCGACCTTGCCGCGCATCGCCGCCTGCATCAGGAATTTTTGGCCCGCTTCGACGTCCTGCGAGGCGCTTTGGCGTCCGGTCGGGACGGGGCGGCGGCTGAGCTGTTCGAGTATGTCTCGGGTTGGCTTACCGATCATATCCAAAACAAGGATCACGCCTTTGCCGTCTTCGTGCAAAGGCGCCGCGCCGCCTGAGTCTCCACTTTCCCCACCTAACCATCCCGAAGGGGCGCGTCAGATTTGACGCACGCCGCTCAAGAGCGTGTCATCAGTTGCACCTGTTCCATTATTGATATTCCATCACCCCGCATAAAAGGTTGTGAGCCATTCCGCCTCGGTGGCACCGGCGTCCCCGCCGGTGTTCCGGCGGAGCCGGAAAATGCAAGAAATTCCGCCTTCCGGCGGACACGGGCAGAGACGCCCGTGCCACCGATCAAGCTTATTCACATCCTTAGCTCGGCAGAGATGACGGTTATAAGATATCAATCAATGGTCCTCTCGGCCAACTGACGACAGGCCCTTAGTTCAAACCGGTTTTGTATTTTCCCATGAGGGACCGGTAGGCCATCTGGTCGTCGTACATGCGTTTGAAGACGTCGTATTTGGCATTGTGGTAGGCGGCCGTCGCCCCGCCGGCCGGTTCGATCACCGTGCCGCTACGGGTCATGGCGCCCATGGCGGCGGTTACCGAATCGAACGCCTGGCCCGCCACGGCTCCCAGCACCGCCGAACCCAGAAGCACCGCCTCCGGTTCCTCGGCCAGAATCAGACGGCAGCCAGTGGCATCGGCATGTTCCCGCAGGTAGATGGGGTTTTTGGTGCCGCCGCCGCAGATCAGGATGGTGTCGATCCGGTATCCTTGGCCGGCCAGAGCCTCAATGATGTGCCTGGTGCCGTAGGCAACGGCCTGGATGGTCGCCAGGTAAAGGCGTGCCAGATCGTCTTCGGTGTCGGAAAGCTGCAGGCCCGATATCATTCCCCGGAGCGTCGGATTGGCCCGTGGCGAGCGATTGCCGTGGAAATAAGGCAGAACGTGGGTTTCGTGGGTCAGCGCCGCGGCAAAGGGAAGCTGCGCCGCCAGGGTGTCCAAACGTCGGTTCAGGCTTTCGTAAACCGTCTGTCCCGCCGCCTGGGCTGCGGTTTCCAGATCTTTTCCACGGGCATGACTGCGCACGACGAAATCAATCAGGGCGCCCGTAGCCGACTGACCGCCTTCGTTCAGCCACATGCCGGGAATCATCGCCGAGAAATAGGGACCCCAGACGCCGGGCACGAATCGCGCCTGTTCCGAAACGACCATGTGGCAGCTGGAGGTGCCGCCGATCAAGGCCAGACGATTTTCGAGATGGTGCTGGTCAGGACGGATACCGTCGACGGCCGCGCCGATCACTCCGATTCCACCGGCATGGGCGTCGATGATCGATGTTGCGACGGGGATTCCCGCCGGCAAGCCAAATTCGGCAGCCGCCTCGGCGGAAAGACCGCGTCCGACCGGGGTGGCCATCGGCAACACCTCTTGTCCGATGCGCCGGAAATCCTCGTCGGCCAATTGCCCCAGTCCGACCTGGCGGAAATAGCTTTCGTCCCAACGGCCTTCATGGCCGAGATAGGTCCATTTGCAGACGGTCGAACAAAGCGACCGGGACGGAGTGCCGGTGGCACGCCAGGTCAGAAAATCCGGAAGGTCGAAAAAGTGCGCCGCGCGCTGCCATGTCGCCGGCATATTTTCCTTTAGCCACAACAATTTCGGCGTCTCCATCTCGGGCGAGATGGTGTTGCCGACGTAGCGCAGGATATCGTGGCCGGACGCGTTGATTCTCTCGGCCTGTCCGATGGCGCGATGGTCCATCCAGACAATGACATTCTGCTCGTCACGACCGGTCGGGCTGGCCGTTACCGGTTTGCCCTGGTCGTCGACGACCACCAGGGAGCAGGTCGCGTCGAAACCGATGCCGCGGACCGTCAATCCTTTGCCAGCCTCGGCAAGGGCTTCGCGCACCGAGACGCAGACGGCATTCCAGATGTCGTCCGACGATTGTTCGGCATAGTCAGGTTCGGGGCGCCACATCCGGATGTTCCGGCTGGCCCGACCGAGACTTCTGCCGCTTAGATCGAAGACACCGGCCCGCGCGCTTCCCGTTCCCACATCCACTCCGATCACCACATCCGTCATCGTCTGATGCCTCCGTCAGCGTTTATTATTGTCAAGCTTCAAGTCTTTTCATGCACGTAGTGTAGCATGCCGTCGGGCGGTTTTGGTCGGTCGCGACCGTGCTCGGATGGTCGCGGCAAGGCGGAGCCGGCGTCCTTTGCCGGATCCGCGAGCCATCTTTCGAAAAATCAGCGGTTCTTGGTCAGGTCCCTTTTTGATGTCTCCGGTCCGAAGTAGGCGGCCAGAGCCGCGACGACTGCCCCTGCCACCACATAGGACGCCACCAGTGTCCAGCCATTGTTGTCGGCGGCGCTGAGCGCCTTGGCGATGAAGGGAGTGGCACCACCGGCGACGATGGCACCCAGCTGATGACCGATCGAGGCGCCGCTATAGCGGACGTTGGCGCCGAACAGCTCGGTGAAAAAGGCGGGCTGCACCGCGTTGATCGAATTGTGGGCGACGTTGATCAGGAGGACATAGCCCAAGGTGATGAGCCAAAAGTTGCCGGTCTGCAGCAGATAGAAGAACGGGAAAGCCGAGACGGCGGCCATGACGGCGCCGAAAATGTAGACCGGACGCCGCCCGATCTTGTCGGACAAAGCGCCGAACAGGCCGTGCATCGGGAAGGCGATGACGCAGGTAAGCATGATGACGCTGAGCAAGGTCTGTTTGTCGACGCCGAGCTGGCCGGTGGCATAGGACACGGCGAACACCGTCACCAGGAAGAACGGCACGCTTTCGGCAAAACGCAGCAGCATGATCAACACCAGGCTGCGCCAGGAATGACGGACGACCTCGAAGAATGGAGCGCGCTGTTTTTCCTTTGGCTTGCTGTGCGCCTTGGCTTCCTTGAATACGGCCGTTTCGTCCAGCTTCGACCGAAGATAGAGACCGAAAACCACAAGAACGGCGCTGGCCAGGAACGGCAGGCGCCAGCCCCAGCTGATCAACTGGTCGTCCGGCAGGAGGGCGATCAGGGAAAAGGCGCCGGTTGCCAGCAATTGGCCCGAAAAACCACCGGTCTGCGGCCAGGAGCTGAAGAAGCCGCGCCGGTTGGCGGGCGCGTTTTCCACCACCATGAGCATGGCGCCGCCCCATTCGCCGCCGACTGCGAAGCCCTGTAGAAAACGGAGGACGACGAGCATGATCGGCGCCAGGACGCCGACCTGTTCATAGGTCGGTAGCAGGCCGATCATGGCGGTCGCGGTTCCCATGCCGACCAGCGTGATGACGAGGGTCGTTTTGCGGCCGACCGTGTCGCCCAGATGGCCGAAGAAGATGCCTCCCAACGGGCGGGCGATGAAGCCGACGCCAAAGGTGGCAAAGGAGGCGAGAACGGCGGCCAGGGGCGTGCTGTTCGGGAAGAAAAGTTTTCCGAATACGAGGGCTGCGGCCAAGCCGTAAACCAAGAAGTCGTAAAATTCGATCGTGTTGCCGATGAAACTGGAGGCAACAACTTTCATCATCGTCTGCTTGTCGGATATCGCAGGCACGCGTGTGCCTTCCGTGACATCTATACTTGTCATTTCGGGTTCCTCCACTTCTATTATATTGAATACTAAGTATTCAACGAAGCGTGTTGTGGGTTTGTGGCCAGTGTCACTGGACCGTCATTCGCCGATAGACGATGTTTTTACGGTTCCATGTATAAGCGACGTGAAGTTCATTGCCTCTGGCGATAATGGCAGGGTAGGAGAACTCTCCCTCTTCGGTTTCCATATGCACCGGATCCGACCAGGTTTCTCCATTGTCGGTCGACGACACGAGGGAAATGGGCGACCGGCTGCCCCAGTTTCCTTCGATCGGATTGAGGGCAAGCACCAGCCGGTGTCCCGTCATCTGGACAATGTCGATCCCGCTATTGTTGTTGGGCAGAGTAGTCGCGAAGGCTGGCGACCAGCTTTTCCCGAAGTCTCTGGAGTCGCTGCGGTAGATCCGTCCGCGCGTACTGCGAAGCAGCATGTGAACCTGGCCGGGCGCGGATTCCCAAAGGGTGGGCTGGATCACGCCATCCCATTTGAAAACACGGTCAAGATCGGTTTCCCATAAGGCGTTGGCTTGCAAGCCCTGCCAAGTGTCGCCGGACGCCTTGGCGCCGCTTGGCCGGTGTTCCAGGGGTACGTCGGTCCGTCGCCAGCTGTTGCCGCGATCCGATGAGCTGTCGACGAAGGCATCCCAATATTGTTCGGTTTCCACCGAGCCGGGGGCGATCCAGTCGCCGTTGGACAGGACGATCATCTTGTTCTTGACTGGTCCGCGGGGGGAACTGTCGCCCGGAACGAGGGGGCGGGGGGGTGTCCAGGTTTCCCCACCGTCTGTCGAGGACGCCCAGCGCGTGGTCCATTCGTGAACCGTCGGGCCGACCTTGTAAAAGATCCAGACCCGGTCGCCTTCTGCGTACAGCACCGGATTCCAGTGGGCAAGGCCGTCCTCGGCGAACAGACGTTCGGGAGGAATCCACTTTCCCGACCTGAATCGGGACAGCCAGATGGCCGTGTCGCCGGCGCCCTCCCGCTCTCCGGCAAAAAAAGCCGACAAGAAATCGCCGGTGGGCAGGGCTACTATCGTCGATGCATGGCAGTTCTTAAAGTAAAGAACTGAGTTTTTGAGCAAAAAATGGCGCTCGTCCATGGATATATTCATGGATGTCTTCCCTGTCTATCGGTCACCCATAATTGTTCGGGGTGACCGATAGATATTCAAATTTTGTTATTTATTACAGGCCAAGATCTTTTTTTATCTCCTGGCCCAATGCCACCATCTGTTGAATGGTGCTTTGTTCGTGCGTGCTGTAATAGGCCCCTGGATCGCGGGTCCGGCAAAGCGCGGTCGCGAAGTTGCCGATGCTCACCTGATAGTCCTTGGCGCAGACCGGGTAGGTCAGGCTCTCGCCAAGGGCGGCAACCGACAGATAGTTGGACAGTTTCTCTGCTTTTTCCGGCGAGGTCTTCCAGTTTTCATAAAGCCAGACGTAGAGCTCCGGGTGGAAATTCGCCATGACGCCGCTGTAGCCGTGGCAGCCGGCTTTCAACGAGGCCAGGAAAGTCTGTCCGTTGGCGTTGGCGATGTGCAGCTGCGAGCCCTTGACCAGGGCAAGCCGCCGCTTGATCGTCTCAATGCTGCAGCAGGTGTCCTTGATGAAGGTGTAACGGCCGCTTTCGGCACACCACTTGACGGTCGCATCGCTCAGCAGGCGCTTGTAGGGATGCGGACATTCGTAGATGCCGAGCGTGACGTCCTTGGGCATCTGAGCCGTCAGCTCTTTGATGTTGCGCAGGAAGACGTCGTCGCCTTCGGCCGGCGTCGCCAGCCGGTTGCTGATCAGGATGACGCTGTCGACGCCGCATTCGGCAATGGCGTGCAACTGGTCAATCTGCTGGCTAAGCGCCGTCGCCGTATGGCCCGATGCGACGACAGGAACCCGGCCGGCGGCCTTTTCCTTGACGAAGCGGACCAAGCGAACCGTTTCGGCATCGCTCAGGAAGAACATCTCGCTCGACTGACAGGCGGCGAACAGGCCGTGCACGCCGGCGGCGATATACCAGTCGATCAGTTTTTCGAGCGACGCCCAGTCGATCTCCCGTCGATCGTCAAACGGTGTGAGCATGACCGGCCATACGCCGGCATATTTGTCTTTGGTGGTCACAATAAACGTTCCTTCCTAAAATCCGTCTTGCTGTCAGAGCCACGTGCCGATGGTGCCGGCCGCGAAGACCTTCATGTTCTGGGTCAAAGCCTGGGCAGTCAAGGCGCGGGCGACATCTTTGAGACAACTTTCGTCGACATAGGCGACGGTGATGTGGTTGCTTTCGTGGCCGGCCATCAGATCGTCGCGGCTGACGCCGTCCAAAACGCAGTTCATCAGCGGCCATTCCGCGGTTGTTGCGCGAAGGCGGCGTTCGAATTCGGCCGGCGGCAGCTCGACGGCATGGCCGGTGCCGATGTGCAGGACCACGCCGGTTTCCTCGTAATGAGCCCGCGCCCAAATGAAGGTGCCGGCCTTGCCTTGTCCAGCGATGGTCGCGCCGCCCTTGGGGAAGTACATCGGTGGCTGCCGGTAGCCCGTCGCTCCGGCGATACCGCCTTTGAGATGCGAGAAGGGAACCGATCCCGATATCTCGAAATCCCAATAGAAGGTTCCCTGGAACTCGCTGCCCCAACGGATGTCGTGGAGCGTGCTTTCGGTCGGCAAGCCCAATGAATCGAGCAGACGCCACAGCATGGTCTGCGGGATGGCCGAGCCCATGTCCACTTCGTTGATGCAGGGGATGGCTTTGCCGGGACGAATGACGGCGCCCGCTTCATCGGGAATCGGGAATCGTTCGGACGAGCCGATCGCCCCTTCGGCAAAGTCCGAGGCGGCACAGGAATGCGCCAGGCCCTGCTGATACTGGACGCCGATAGCCGACAGGCCGAAACGCTGGGCGAAACGGCCCAGGGCAATCAGCATGGCGCATTGTTCGAGAACCTGGTCGTGGGTCAGTTCCGTCGCCGGATCCTTGCCGAAGTTGAAGCGCATGCCGCGCGCCTCGTACCAGGCCAGGCATTCTTCGCGAAGCGCCGCCGGCACTTTCGCCATTTCGACCAGAAGGGCCGACTGCGAGAGCGATTCCAGCGGCATGCCGATCGTGGCGAGAGCCTTCTGGGGGAATACGCCGTTGATCATTCCCATGCAGAACGTATCGAACAGGCCGATGATTTCCTTGTGATCAAGGACATATTGGCCAACTTCGGCGCCGATCTTGCCCGCGGCGGTCTTCATGACGCCATGTGATTTGCCGATCGGTTTCAGATAGTCGGTCTTGTGCTCGATGGTGCCGGTCTTCAGCCAGGTTTCCAGCCCTTTGAAGAAGAAGGCGTCGTCAAAATTCTCGGACCACAGACGGGAATAAGTCTTGCCAAGGCCCGTCAAGGTGCCGGCCATACAGAGCATGCCGACCAGGCCCGGCCAGGTTCCGTCGAAATTGGCCAGGAGAAGGATGGGGCCGCGGTGCTTGACCAGACTGGGCGCCAGATGGTGGGAATACTGCCAGGCAGTCAAAAGGACGATGACAGGCGAGTCGGGGTCGATGCCTTCGAAAACGTCGCTGCCCTCACGCTGGCTGGCGATGAAACCGTGTCCTTTGTCGGTCTTGATCGGATGGGCACGTTTCATGGTGACGCCGAAACGCTCAGCCAGGACATTTTGCAATTTGGCTTCGAATTTTTCCTGAACCGGCCAGCAATCAACATTGGCTGATTCTCGGAGATCGGCATTGGTGACGAGAAGAATCTCGCCCTTTTCTGCTTTTATCCGTGGCTTGGGTTTGGGAAGCGTCAGCGTCAACATGGCAGTCACCTAACGATGTAATTTGTGGCGAATTAACGCACGTGAAAGGCCAACAGGCCTGTTGCTGCGTCGAGTTAGCATCATAAAGCGTAGGGCTTTGCAAAGGCAAGGAGGAAGTGCCGCGCCGCGACGTCTGGGTGGCGGCACGCCGGTCACCAGGTTGGAAAACCGAGATGAGCGACGCGCAACGGACAAAAAATTAGTTAGATCTCGCCACGTCGGTCATCGTCTGATAGAGCATGATTCAGTCATGCCGAGCCGCACTCACGATATCCAACTGATGTGCGATCCTTGAAAAAGGCCGCGCTTTTTCACGCTCAACAGACCTGGAGAAATTCCGCTCGGTCGGAATCCGCCCCGGGTCGTTACCGTTGCGGCGGCATGCAAGGCCTGCGAGAACAGAAATGCCGAAGACAATCAAGGAAATTGCCAGCGAAACCGGGGTTTCGATTACCACCGTTCGTTTGGTTATCGGTGGGAACGCTGAGAAATATCGGATCAGCGTGAAGACGCAAAAACTTGTTAATGATTATATTGCCATTCACGGCTACGTCCTGCATCACGCTGCCCGCAGCCTGAAACTCAAGCGCTCGGATGCCGTAGGCTTTGTCGTTCCTGATCTCGGTAACCCGTTTTTCGCGCGGCTCATGGCCGCCATGGAACGCCATTGTCGCAGCAGCAATCTCGTTTTGCTCAGTGCCTCGACGAATGACGACCCCGAGCTCGAGACCCGCACGATAGACAACTTCCTGGCCCGCGATGTCGATGGCCTGATTATCGCTCCGTGCCAGTTTCCCACCCACAAGCAACTCCTCAACCGGAAACCCAGAATCGCCGTTGTGATGGTGGACCGCGACTACCCACAGGACCGTTTCCCGTCGGTGGCCAGTGACAATGTCGGAAGCAGTCTGGCGCTGACCCGCCGGATGATCTCGGAGACCAATGGACCGGTCGATTTTTTCTGCGCCTATACGACGTTGCCCAGTATTCGAGATCGTATCAGCGGATTTTCCACCGCGATGATCGAAAATGGACGGATGGAATGGCCAAATTTCGTCCATTCGGCAGCGGAAGACAGTGTCGCCAGTGGTCGCAAGCTGATCCGCGAGTTGATGCAGTCGAGGGGGGCTCTTCCGCGGGCGTTCATGACATCGTCGCTTCTCGTACTCGAGGGCGTGATGCAGGAGGTGAAAACGGCGACGGGCACGATTCCCGGCGATCTTCTCATCGGGACGTTCGATGACCACGCCATGCTCGATTTTCTGCCAAACCGCATCTATTCCGTCGTGCAGAACGAAAAGGAACTGGCGGCCTTGGCATTCGAGAGCATCGAAGGCCAGATGAAAAACAATTGCGGCGAGCCGCGGCATATGACGGTCGAGAGTCGGATCGTCTGCCGGAACTGAAATGGGCGATCGCACGGACGGTGAGGTGGCCCACCGCCCGTGAACAGAGTCTTCTCTACAGCCCTTTCGGTGGATCAATTCCTTCGAATTCATCCAGAATGCTCTGCGCCGTGTGCAGGCCGACATTTCTATATGTCTCGTAGGTTTCCGCAGCCGTGTGCGGCGTCGTGACAATATTTTTCAGACGGAACAACGGATTGTCGGCCGAAACCGGCTCCGTTTCATAGACATCGATGGCCGCCGCCGTAAGTTTTCCCGAAGTCAGCGCCTCATGAAGGGCATTTTCGTCGACCAGGGCGCCTCTGGCGGTGTTCACGAAGTAAGCGCCATCCTTCATGCGGGCAAAGGTGTCCCGATTCATGAAATGACGGGTTTCTTTCAGGCTGGGGAGAAGCAGACAGACGATGTCCGCCTCTTGCAGAAGTTGGTCCGATGAAACCATAGCGACGTCGAGTTGTTTCGCTACCGCAAGGTTGGGAAACTTGTCGTAGGCGACGATTTGGACGTCAAAGCCGGAAAGTTTGCGGGCAACCTTCTGGGCGATGTTGCCAAAACCCAGCAGACCGACTTTCTTGCCAATCAGTTCTTCGCCGACGAAGCGATCCCAGAATCCCTGGCGGGCGGACTGGTGAAGGGCCGGGATGTTCCTGAGTGCGCACAAGATCAGGCCAAGCGTCAATTCGGCCACCGCGTTGGCGTTTCGTCCGGCCGCATTGATAACCTTGATGCCGTGCCGTCGGGCCGTCTCAACGTCGATGTTGTCGACCCCCACCCCAAAGCGGGCGATGATTTTCAGCCGTGGGGCAATTTGATAGACGGATTCGTCCCACGTATCGACACCCGCCACCACCGCGTCGATGTCGCCGATCCGTTGCTGGAGTTCGTCGAAGGTCATTGGCCTGCCGAAGCGATTTTCAACGATCTGCCATCCTTTGGATTCGAACAGCGCCTTGGCTTCCTGGCACAGTTCCGAGTAATTCGTGGCGGTAACCAGAACCTTTCTTGCCGGTCCCATATTCGTAGTCTCCTGACTTGGTCTTATTTCCATTTTGGTTGGCGGCACGCCATCGACCGGGTTCTTAAGTGATCGGCATCCACCCGGCTCGCACGGGAGCGACAAGGTTGTCTCGGCCGTGCCCTGATGTCTCGATGGGATGAACCACTGAGACATCAGGGGGCGTGCTCATGAGAATGAGGACGGTGTTAGTGGACTGCCTCGGTCGCTTCTACTGCTTCGGGCTCGTTCATCACTCGGTCTTTGAGAAGCACGAACAGGATGGCTGCCAGGAAAGGAGCGGCGGCGACCGCATATAACCCGGCATTGGCTCCGAAACCGACTTCCGCCCAGACTTTCAGGTTCGGGGCGAAAAAGCCGCCAAGGTTACCGGTGGCGTTGATGACGGCAAGGCTGCCAGCCGCGGCGTAGCCTGTGTAGTAACCGGAGGGAAAGGTCCAGAAAATCGGCTGTGAGCAGATGATCCCCATCGCCACGAAACAAAGCGAGAAGACCGCCCAGGCCGGCGGCAGGTTACCCGACGCCGACAATCCGCCGGCGATGGCAAGCAATGCGATAACTCCAAACGTCCGCCGGTAGCCGGTTTTGACGGCGAAGGGGGGGTAGAAGATGGCGGCAATGATCGCGCAGACCCATGGAATCGCCGAGACGAAACCAACGGTTAGGCCGATCTTCATCTGCAACAGGCCGCTCACCTGACTGGGCATGTAAAAGGCGAATCCGTATCCGGCAATCTGGATAAGAAAATAAATGGCGCAGAACTGTATAAGGCGTGGGTCGGTCAATGCCTGCCCAAGCGTCACATGCCCGCCGGCTTCCTTTATCCGATCTTCCGCGGCGACCGCGTCCGCCAGGGCGGTGCGTTCCTCCTCGGTCAGCCAATGAGCCTGAGCTGGGCGATCCGTCAGGTACCACAGCACAAAGAATCCGATGATGACGGTTCCGATTCCTTCGATCAGGAAGAGCCATTGCCAGCCCTGCAGGCCCAGCAATCCATCCATTTCCAAAAGAGCACCGGAGATCGGTCCGCCAAACATCATCGCCATGGGCGATCCAAAATAGAACAGGCCGAGAATTCGACCGCGTGCCTTGGCGGGAAACCAGTAAGTGATGAAAAGGATGGCGCCGGGGAAAAAGCCCGCCTCGGCGGAACCGAGTAGGAAACGGACGGTCGTGAAGGACGTATCGCTGTGCGTGAAGAGCATGCACATCGCGATGGCTCCCCACGTGATCATGATGCGAGCCATCCATCGCCGCGCACCAAACTTGTGCAGCATCAGGTTGCTGGGGAATTCAAAGAGCGCGTACCCGATGAAAAAAATCGAGGCTCCGAAGGCAAAAGCGATATCTGTTACACCAGTTGATGCCTGGAAAGCTTGCTTTGCAAAACCGATATTAGCTCTGTCGAGGTAAGAGAGCATATACATGAGGATTAGTACGGGAACTAATCGCCACATGGCTTTTGAGATGGCTCTATCTAGTACCGGGTTGTCTTCAGTTTCCTGAGGTCCGTGGACTTGTTTCCCCATTTCCTATGAACTCCCATTTTTGTATTTATATTTATCTTCTGGTCGACACCAATGAACGCGACTCTCCCGGCGATTCCGTGTGTGGGCCAGACTCTGGCGAGCAGCTTGTGATTGCCGTGGTCGGTGATCTGATCGCAATAGATGCGGAGCAGACCAGAAACTCTACCGACGGCCATCCCCTTTGCTGCTTCGAGTTAGCATGTTAACTCGAGCACAACATTCGACACAAGTCGGATGGGTCGCGGACCTGCGGCTATCGGCGAATCCGGTTGCTCAGACAAAAAATGAGTTGGTGGGGGGTGATCGGTTCCGATCACCGAAATCCAGAGCGCGATGACCTTAGTTCGAAGCGGTACTGCCTCGATCTAAGGGACTGTTCATAAATAATTGAATCGAAAAGCGTTCTCGCTATCGATAGGGGATTCCCTCCGGGAATCGAAGTTAGTAGAATCGCCGAGTGATAGACGAAACGGCGATACGGTTGCGTTACGAGGCTCTGGATCCGGTTCTGGACG
>JARLJB010000144.1 GCA_031291415.1 Telmatospirillum sp. | reverse complement strand
GATCTCAACGACGTCGAGCTCGTCGCGATGGCGACGGCCGGCGGCGTCCATGTGGTCTCGCTGTCGAGCCACTACCGTCACGGCGCCGGGCGGTCGGGGCTGATCATGGGATACGCGGCGCTCGACGAAAGAGCGATGCGCTCTGGACTCGCCCGATTGCGACGGATCTTCTCGGAATTCTGAGAGTCCATTTTGAAAATCGGCGAGTGGGATAGCGCCGAGGACTCGGTCATGATTCACGCTCTGGATGTGGCCTGTTAGTCGGCCCCGGGTCCGAACGCCGATCGGCGTCGTAACGCTTTGAGACGATTGGTCATCACTGGGTCAGATCCCGGGGCTGAATTACAATAGTCGCTGCAACTTGGAAGTGGGCATTGAGGCGATGGGCCGCCGAGGCTCTATTCGCAGCCGAATGGAAAGCTGGCGGCAGATCAGCCTTTCTGGATCGAACGATACTGGATCGGCGAATAGTCGTGAACCCGACGGAACCGGCGCGAAAAGTAGAGGGGATCCTCGAACCCGAGTTCACTGGCGATCGCCTTGACCGGCAGATTGGTCGTGTCGAGTAGAAAACAGGCCCGCTGCATCTTCAGCCGCACGAAATAGTCGAGCGCGGGAAAGCCGGTGCGGTGCTTGAACACATAGGCGAAGTGGGAGGCCGACATGTTCGCGTGACGGGCCAACGCCTCGATCGTCAGGTTTTCACCCAGCGACCGGATCATAAATTCGATCACGCGCTTGACCTTTTCGTCATGTCTGTCCTCGCCGCCCGGCAGCTGGTGGCGGGTCTTCACCAGATGAGTGACCATCTGATGCAACGCGGTCGCCGCGGCCATCAGGCTGTCGGCGGAGTAGCCGTGGCTCAGAATGACGAGGATCTTCTCGAACAGGGCCGCCAACGCCGGATCCTGGCCCGGGAAAAGCGTCGGAGACGACAATCCGATCTCCAACAGGCGGACCAGCGTGGCGGCCTTCGGTCCAGCCATATGGATCCAATAGATCGTCCATGGCGACACTGGATCAGCGCCGTAGGCGTGGGGGACGCCAGGCGGGATCACCAGAGCCTGACCAGGACGAATCCGGAAAGTGTTGCCATTGATGCGCGACCACCCCTCTCCATCGACGCAGTGGATGAACACCAATTGCGGTGAGGATTCGGGACGTTCGACAAAGTGCCATTGGGCGTGCGGATAATGACCAACATCGCTCGGCAACATGTCGAAAAGTGGATCGCTGTCGAGCCAAGTCGATACGATCGATCGCGGCAGCACGGCCGACCGCTGTCCGGGGAATCCTTCCCGTATCTTTTGAAAATCGCCTAGTTCGGAGCTGTCCAACGCTCCCGTCTCCACAAGGAACCGGAAGCCATTGCTCCGGACTGAGGCCTGCCAGGGCGCCGGCGAATGGTTAGTCCGTCGCTCCCGTATGCGTCGCCTAGCGGCCGCAAACCTACCCCAACTTCAGAGAATCGTCCATGACATCCGCGGTTCCCGCCATTCCTCCACGGCGACGGCGCGCGCTGTATTGCCGCGTGGAGTCCAAGCCGACGAGGTCGGCCGTCGGAAACGGCGATGAGGTCGATCTTGGGAGGCGGCAAGACCAGGGCCATGGAACGATCTCACCTCACGCCTGCGCCTGCCTCTGTCACCGGTCCGGTCAAGGCGTGGGCGGCTGAGCTGGTCCT
>JARLJB010000143.1 GCA_031291415.1 Telmatospirillum sp. | reverse complement strand
TTGCAGGCGTTTGCTGTCGAAATACCCGAGGATCGGCTGCTCGTCGAAACCGACGCGCCGTTTCTTGCGCCGATCCCGCATCGCGGCAAGACTTGCGAGCCGGCGTTCGTCGCCGACACACTGGCCTTTGTTGCAGGCCTGCGCGGCACCAGCGCCGAAGCGCTGAGTGAAACGACCGGCGCCAATTTTCGTGCCTTGTTCGGGAAAGCCGCGCTGTGAAATTGACCATGCTTGGCTCGGGCACGTCGACCGGCGTGCCGCGGATCGGCAACGACTGGGGCGATTGCGACCCGGCGGAACCGCGCAATCGGCGCACACGCGTGGCGATCGTCGTCGAGGGTGATGACGGTTCGCGCCTGTTGGTCGATACACCGCCCGATCTTCGCGCACAGTTGCTTGCCACCGGGATCGGCCGGATCGACGGGGTGTTGTGGACTCACGATCATGCCGATCACACGCATGGCATCGATGACTTGCGCCCGTTGCGGATGGGCCGCACCGCGCCGATCGTTGCTTATGCTGCCGATGAGACGGTGCGCCGTTTGCGGATGCGGTTCGGCTATGTCTTTGCAGGGCAGCACGGCTATTCCACGATTTGCAACCTCGACAATCTCGATCGGGTGCGCATGATCGCGGGAATCGCCATCAGCCATTGTCAGATGCCGCACGGACCTGCGCAATCGACCGCATTTCGTTTTGATCAGGGCGGAAAATCAATCGGTTACGCGACAGACTTCAGCGAAATTACCGCCGAAATGATCGACTTGTTCTATCGCGTCGACGTTCTGGTGGTCGACGCCTTGCGGCGTCAGGCGCACCCGACTCATGCCAATCTCGCCATGGCGCTGGAGCTGGCGGAGGCAACCCGCGCGGGCCACGCGATCCTGACCCATCTCGACAAGTCGATGGATTACCGGACGTTGTGCGAGGAACTGCCGCCACAGACCGAGCCGGGGTATGACGGACTGGAGCGCGTGCTGTGAATCCCATCCATGCCATCGGCAATCTGAACGGTGATGACTGGGTCGGCGTGATCGGTATCCTGATGGCGCTGACACTGATCCTTGGGCGTGGCGTGACCAAGGGCTTTCGTGTGCCGCGCGCTGCCTGGCCGACGCTTGTATGGCTGACCTTTGTATGGGCGGCGATCATCGCCGCTGCGGCTCTGGCGTTCCAGCATTTCCGTCCGGGCGGGATGTAATGGTCAAGCCATGGCGCTTGTTCCAACTGAGCCATTTAACATAATCATTATTATCAAACCATCCGATCAAGCGCCGGCTGGCCAAACTTTGCGGGCGTTCACGGCCCTGTTGCGCGCGCAACTCCGTGCCGGCATGTCTTGGATGTGATACAGTATATTCCCATATCTTTGAAAAACGACCATAATCCCTGCCGTAGTCTAAGATTTTTTTCATAGTTTGGAAACAGATTGGGGGCTCTTCGCCAGGATCAATTGCATGTTCATGTCTCCAATCATCTCCGATGGCTCGATTGCCTCCCCTGTGATGGATGGGCCCACTCGCTTGCGGCTGCGCAAACATCAAAGAAGCGTATCCGCCTTGAGCAAGGCAGTCGCGTCGGCGCTTGGGATGGATGAGGCACGATGCCTTCACATAGCAAGCGCTGCCGAATGGCATGATGTCGGAAAACTCTATATTGCCAATGATATTATAAATGACTCTCATCCAATTAACGAGAGTGATTTTATAGAAATGCAAAATCATACCATTTATGGC
>JARLJB010000142.1 GCA_031291415.1 Telmatospirillum sp. | reverse complement strand
GCCGGGCGGGTTTCTCCGAAACCGTTGCTCGCTTCGCTCGGCCTTCGGCCCGCCTACGGCGTCGTTTGCCCTTCGGGCGGCACGGCTACGCTCGCATAAGCTCGCGGGCCCGAGGGTGGGCCAACCAAGTCTCGATGAGTCACTCTCATCGAGACTTGGTATTATGTGACGGGAGGTCTCCTGGATTTGAACCGATCGTCGGTTTTCGAATCCGTATCGGTGCGGTTGCGCACCATGGTCTCGCCCTCGTCGCTCTTCATAATGTCACGCCGCGCCGCCGCCAAGGCGCGCGGTTCGACCAGAAGGCCTTGCCGTTCGTATCGGCGACGGCTTCTGCTGAAGCGCACGACGACCGCGCATTTCGCGCTTTTCGTCTTGGCCCGGCGCGTCAGCAGCGCGTCGCCGGCCGGCAGGAACTCCAGATCGTCGAGACCAGCGCAGCGCAAGCATGCCGGCCCGGAATTCTCCATGATGAGGAGATCTCCGCCGTTCCCGCAGTGGTGGCAGGTCCACTCGTGATTCAATGGCTGGATCACCACGAGGTCGGGTGCATGATCCATTTTTTCCGCTAGGCGCGCCCGCCCTTTTTCGGAAAGTTCTGGCGCCACCCAGTGGGTCCGGTACAGACGTTCTATCGCCGGGTCTCCGCTGACGCTGAAGCGAAGCTTCGGCCGAGCGGGGGTGCGCCCGACATAGGATGTTTCGCTCGGCGTCAGGCCTTTGCCGTCGGCCCAGGATCTGAACACCTCCATGGCTTCGGATATACGCGACAGATTGGCTTGCACAACGCTCTCAAGGCAGGCGACCTGCCCTTGACGCCATCGTTTCTCGGTTCCCGGGTCCAGCCATCCGATTCCAGCGAGCACATCGATCGGACATACATATTTTCGGGCCGCGAGAGCGGCTTCTGCCGCTTTGGTGACTCGTTCGCTAAGCGTTGCGCGATTCTTCGGGGACATGGCCAAAGATTCCTCGGCGAGGACATGACTGATCGGATCGTGCCCCCTTTAATACCAAATTTCGCCGGCGCCCGGAAAGCTCCCATTGACAGGGTGCGGCACAACCGTAAGTTAGTGCTGTTCCTGACTGGTTAAGTTGAGGATCGCCGCCAATGTCTGACACCATGGCACAACAGCAACCGGCTGCATCGGCGATAGGTTCGGGCAAACCAAAAACCGCAGTCGTCGTCATCCACGGCATGGGCGAGCAACGCCCGATGGACACGATCAGGCGGTTTGTCGCAGCCCTATGGACCCATGACACGGCGATCACCGGTAAACGCGATAACGCGGTCTATTCGAAACCGGACACAATTACCGGCAACTTTGAACTCCGCCGGCTCAGCACCCGCAATGTGCCCTTAGAGACCGGACAGCCGAAGCGCGTCGATTTTTTCGAGTTCTATTGGGCGCACCTGATGACCGGCAACCGGGTGGAGGACGTCCTTGGATGGCTTGGCGATCTACTCGGACGAAATCCCTTCAGCCTTCCGCCGCGCCTCGTTCGCTATTGGTTCCTGGCGACGCCGCTCACTTTGTTGGGCATTTTGACCGCGGTCTATTCCGGTGCCGCCGTCCTTTTCGGCGATGTCCTGGGCGCACTGCATCTGCCGGCGCCGTCGGGCGGTTGGGCGGTCTCCCTCTCCGTTCTGTCGCTCTGTTTCTCGTATTTTGTATCCCGGTGGATCGTTCCGGTGGCCGGCGACGCGGCGCGCTATTTAAGCCCGACCCCAAACAATGTGGAGGCGCGACAGAAAATCCGCGAGGCGGGCGTCGATCTGCTGGGAAAGCTTCACGCTTCCGGACGATATGACCGTATCGTCCTGGTTGGCCATAGTCTTGGAACCGTGATCGGCTATGACGTCCTCAACTATTATTGGGGCCGTCTTGACGAAGCCGGGCTTCTGGCCGCCCATGCGGAAGGGTCGCCGACGATGGCCGCTCTGACGGCCTTGGAAAACGCAGCCGGCCAATTGCTTCACGCCGCGGTGGATCAGAAAGGTGTCCTGCGCGCCGCATATCGACGGGCCCAGCGCACCTATCAAGACACGCTGCGGGCCTGCCCGGCAGGAACAGCGCCGCTGTGGGCCGTGACGGACTTTGTCACGCTGGGATGTCCGCTCAGCAAGGGCGAGGTCTTGATCGCAAGGAATGCGGCAGGTTTCAGGGAACGCAAAGCCGCCCGCGAATTCCCGACCTGCCCACCCGTTCTGGAAAAGGACGGCCAAAAGGACCGCATTTTCCGCTTTTCCTTTCCCCTGACAAAACCGTCCCGGATTCCTCACTTTGCCGCAGTGTTCGGGCCGGTTGTCTGGACGAACATCTATTTCGATACGGTCGGAATGGTGTTCGGCGATCCCATCGCCGGTTCCGTCCGGGAGTCCTTCGGCGATGGGATAAGGGACATAAAAATCGCGGCCGCCCCTTTCACATTCCGGCACACGGCCTATTGGGACGATGCGGGGAGCACACAGCCATGGCAGCGCGCACTTCGCCGCGCCGTTAACTTGAAACTTCTGGATGAAACGACACTCTGGGGCGAACAAGAGATGGCGCCGGAGGTCATCGCAGACCGCTTGCCCACCCCCTGACGATGCCCCCTGGATCACAGACGGTTTCCGGACCGTGGTTTCTGTCCGGCGCTGATTTTTCGCTCATTTGAATTGTCGCCGTGTTATATTGGCATCGCTGGGCAACCAGCTATGGAACTAAACGCCTCACAGAATAGACGTTACGGACCCGGGGGCGGTACCCGGCGCCTCCACCAAGACCAGGCCATTGAGCAAGTGAATGGCTTCCTGGGGGCGAAATAGGATCGACGTGCGCAATAAAAGTCAGGTTTGTTCCCGGTATGAGTTCGACCGTCTATCAGGCTCAAAATCACTAAGTGCCAACGATAATATCGCTGTCACCGAAAATGTTGCTCTCGCCGCCTAACGGCCGCTAGAGTGATTTGATTCGCGGTCCGGGGGCACCGGGCAACAGAACGCCCCCACTTCTTCCCAATCCCGCAGAATCTCTGGTGCCACTCTGGTCGTCGGCTGCGCTGCGGCGCGGCCTGTGTCGGTCGGTGGTGTTGGCAACGATGCGGGAAGGGGGGAATGCGGTTGTCGAGCCGGTTTCGACAACGCTGTCTCGGCTAAAGGACCGAGTCCGGATCCGGAATTACTGAAGGTGGCAGGGCAGAGGGAGCTTCACCGCGCATCTCCGTCTTTTACGGAAATCTTAGGGGCCAGCGTCGAGGCAAATTGCCCACGTCTATTTGGGAAGAGTACGGGAAAAACCCACCAGCCACTTGGTACCCCAGGTCGGACTCGAACCAACACGCCCTCGCGGGCAACAGATTTTGAGTCTGCCGCGTCTACCATTCCGCCACTGGGGCACCGGGTGGTAGGCGGCAGACTATAGACGAGGTTTTTTGGCGGTCAATAGTCTGAATGCGGTTGGTCCGCACGTTTTATCGCCCGTCACCCGGTTCCGGCCATGATTCCCTCATTGCGCCGGGCAGACGGCGGCGGTACATCTCGCCGTCTCTGTGCCACCTTAAAGGGAAGCCGGCCTTGCTGAAGCGCGTGTACGACTGGATGATGAGTTTGGCCCGACACCGCTATGCGCTGTGGTGGCTGGCGGCCGTCGCTTTCATCGAAAGCTCGGTTTTTCCCATTCCGCCGGACATCATGCTGATTCCGATGGTGCTGGCGAACCGGTCGAGAGCCTGGCGCTACGCCCTGGTGGCGACGGCCGCATCGGTGATCGGCGGCTGGCTCGGCTATTTCATCGGATATTCCCTGTTCGAGGTGATCGGCCGGCCGATCATCGCCTTCTACCATCTGCAGGCCAGCTTCGAGAGCTTCCAATCGTGGTTCGCGGTGAACGGCGGCTGGGTCATTCTGGCCAAGGGCTGGACGCCGATTCCGTTCAAACTGATCACCATCACCGCCGGGTTCAGCCATCTCGACCCGCTGATCTTCACGCTGGCCTCGGTCGCCTCGCGCGCCATGCGTTTCTTCCTGGTTGCCGGTTTGCTCTATTTCTTCGGCGAGCCCATTCGTGATTTCATCGAAAAGCGGCTGACACTGGTCACCACCGCCTTCGTGGTGCTGCTGGTCGGCGGCTTCTTCATTATCCGGGTCTTTTAGCCATGACATCCGTTCGCTTGTATCCGATCTTGCTGTTGTTGGCCTGTCTCGGCGCCATGGCGACGGCACTCACCACCCAATACGGGTTCGGGCTGCCGCCTTGCATCTTGTGCATCTATCAACGGATTCCCTATGTGGTGGCTGGCGTCCTTGCCCTCATCGCCCTGTCGCCGAAGGTTCCGCTAAAGGGCAAGCTGGTGTTGATCGCCCTCTGCGGCCTGGCCTTCCTGGTCGATTCCGGTATCGCCTTCTACCAGGTCGGTGTCGAGCATCACTGGTGGGAATCGGCGTGTGTCGGCGGCGCCAATCCCCAGGCCAACAGCGCCGAGGCCCTGCAGGCGATGCTGGCCGGTCCGCCGCCGGTCCCCTGCGACCGCGTTCCCTGGTCGGTGTTCGGCATTTCGATGGCCGGCTACAATGGCATGTTCGCCTTCTGCCTGGCCGTCTTCTCCGGCTGGTCGATCCGGCGGCTGAAGGAGGAAAAATGAGTGACGTGACGAGGCCTGATACCGAAGGGGCTACCACCGCCGAGCGGCTGATGCCGGGCGACCCGGCGCCGCGCCAGCTTCTCGAACGGATGCTGCGCGTCGATCACGCCGGCGAATTCGGCGCCGTCCGGATCTACCAGGGGCAGCGGGCGGTTCTCGGCCGCCGGGCAAGCTGCGGCGAAGCCCTGCGGCAGATGGAGGAGCAGGAACGTCATCACCTCGATACGTTCAGCGCGCTGGTCAGCCAGCGTCGCGTGCGTCCAACCCTGCTGCATCCGCTTTGGCACCTGGCCGGGTTTGCCCTGGGGGCTGGAACAGCGCTGCTTGGCGAAAAAGCCGCGATGGCCTGTACCGTTGCCGTCGAGGAGACGATCGAAGGACACTATGCCGCTCAGTTGGAGCAGTTGGGCGACGACGAGGCCGATCTTAAGAACACGGTCGCCGAATTTCGCACCGAAGAGCTGCATCACCGCGATATCGGTCTGGCCAACGGGGCGGAACAAACACCGGCTTATCCGCTGTTGTGCTCGGCGATCAAAACCGGGACCCGCCTGGCGATCTGGCTGTCGGAGCGTTTCTAAACCGGGTCGAGTTCGGTATCCCAGTAGAGAAAATCCCGCCAGCTTTCGTGCAGATAGTTCGGCGGGAAGGCCCGTCCGTGTTCCTGCAACAGGAAGTTGGTGGGCGCCAGGGGTTTGACCAATGGGAACATCTTCGCCTCGCGCGGCAGGCGGCTGCCTTTCACCAGATTGCAGGGCGAGCAGGCGGTGACGACGTTTTCCCAGGTGGTGTGGCCGCCTTTCGACCGCGGTATCACATGGTCGAACGTCAGGTCGTGGGTCGGCAGCGACTGGCCGCAGTATTGGCAGGTGAAGCGGTCGCGCAGAAAGACGTTGAACCGGGTGAACGCCGGGCGCCGCTTGGTCGGAATATATTCTTTGAGGGAGATGACGCTGGGAAGCGCCATGGTCGAGGACGGCGACCGGATGGAGCGGTTATAAACGGAAATGACGTTGACCCGATCGGCAACAACCGCCTTTACCGCTTCCTGCCATGGCCACAGAGATAACGGATAATAGCTTAAAGGTCTGAAGTCCGCGTTCAAGACCAGAGCCGGACAACTCTCAAGCGCCAGCGACAAATCCGCCCCCCTCACTTGGTTGCGGTTACCATATCCGGCGTACCCCGCCAGATACCATATCTAGGGTATCTACCAGAAACGTCGCCCAAGCAAGTATAACAATTCCATGAAAGCGTCGGGTTCAGTCCCTGTCGTCGGGCTTCCCGGCCAACGGCATGCCGATGCCGAATGCCCGGGCGGCGAAGCGGATTCCGGCCATCAAGCCGTCGTCATTGATCGAATGGCCAAGGTTCGGGCACGTCAGGCTGTCCACCGCGACGCCCATCAACGACAGGGCTTTCTCGGCAAGCGGCATGAAGGCGCAGGGAACGACATCGTCTCTTTCGCCATGCACCAGAAGAACCGGCGGACGGGCGGTCATTTCGACAGGCAACAGGTCGGGCGAGGCCAACAGACCGGAATAGCCGATCACCGCGGCGCAGGCAGCGGGCCGGCGAAGCGCAACATGCAGCGCCATCATCGTGCCTTGTGAAAAACCGACCAGGGCCAGGTCGCGGTCAGCCAACCGCCGCGCCTGCAGCTCGGCATCCAGATAGGCGTTGAGACCAGGGGCGGCGCCGCGCGTTCCGGCCAGGATGGCTTCCGGACTACGGTCCTGGAAGCTGAACCATTGGCGGCCGACGTCAGCCATGTCGAAAGCCTGCGGTGCGTGCGGCGACAGAAAATCGGCATCGGGCAACCAATGGGCAAAATAAGGAGCCAAGGCGATCAGGTCATCGCCGTCGGAGCCGACGCCATGGAGAAAGACGACCAGTTGTTTGGCCGGTTTTCCCGAGGTCGCACCGGCCGACGGGCCGCTCAAAGGGGGAAGTGCCATCGGGGATCCTCGCCGAAAGCGGCGCGCAAACCGCGCGTCCATTAAAGTCGTAACCGAAAAACGATGTTATACCAAGTCTCGATGAGATCTTCTCATCGAGACTTGGTTGGCGCATTGCGCGCCCGCGCCACCGTCGGCGCGTAGCCAAGCCGGCGGATGCCGGCGCCCGGCGAGGGTCCGGTGATCGGTTCCGATCACCGGAAATTGGTACTATTGTCACTTCATCATGTCGACGGTTACACGATTCGCCCCAAGCCCAACCGGCGAACTCCATCTCGGTCACGCCTATTCCGCCCTTGTTGCCGCGGCCATCGCCAAGCGGGCGGGCGGACGGTTCCTCTTGCGGATCGAAGATATCGACACCGGCCGCTGTCGCGAGCCGTTCATTGCCGGCATCGAGACCGACCTCGCCTGGCTGGGGCTTGATTGGGAACGCCCAGTGCGGCGGCAATCCCAGCATCTGGACGACTATGCCGCGGCGTTGGCCCGCTTGCAGGCGATGGAGTTGCTTTATCCGTGCTTTTGCACGCGCGGTGATATAGCCCATGAAATTGAACGGGCCGGCGGCGCGCCGCAAGGTCCGGATGGACCGCGCTATCCCGGCCTCTGCCGATCCCTGGCCCCCGAAATTCGGGCCGAACGCTTAGCGGCCGGCGCGCCCTTCGCGCTCCGCCTCGATATGGACAAGGCCATCGCCATGACCGGTTCGCTCGCCTGGCACGATCGGATCGCCGGGTCGGTGCAGGCGGATCCCGGCCGCTGGGGCGATGTCGTGCTGGCCCGCAAGGATACGCCGGCCAGCTATCATCTGGCGGTGACGGTCGACGACGCTTTGCAAGGCGTGACGGTGGTGACCAGGGGAGCCGACCTGTTCGCCGCCACCCATATTCACCGCCTGCTGCAAGCCCTGCTGGACCTGCCGGTGCCGGAGTGGTGCCACCATCGCCTGCTGACCGATGAGACCGGTCGGCGTCTGGCCAAACGCGACCGCGCCACCAGCCTGCGAACGCTGCGCGGGGCAGGGCGGACGGCCGACGAGATCCGCGCTCTGCTCGGATTCTAATGCCACTATTTAGATAAAATTTTACGCAATATTATAAAGACTTATTAATATTGATCTTCAAATTTTAGATCTGTAGAGTCGAAAATACTAAAGAACTATTAACCACAGGCGATGGCGATGTCCGTTAGCTCTCAAAAGACCTTTTCAGCACCATTGACGACCAGTCTGTTTCTGGCCGCCATGCTTTTCGGTCTTGGCGCGTCGGTATCCGAGGCTTCCGCCCGCGATATTTCACTTGGTGGACATCGCGAGGAACAGCGCCACAGCCTCAGCCCCAACGAGACGCAGGCGAAGCTGCCGGACGACGCCCTGGCGTTGCCGCGAGTCGTCGTCTCGGTGCAGAACCATGAAACCGGACGCTGGCAACGGGTTCTGGTCGATGCCTACTTCCAGTCCGCCGACCATCACGCGCTTTCGCAGGTGAGAGACCGGCTCAAGGACATCGCCGCCAAGGCCGGCCCGCAGTTGCAGACCAAACCGGCCGAATTCCTGCAATCGGCGCATGGCGGCGCGCGAACGGCGAAAGACTGCATCCGCCTGGCTGCCGAGGAAAGCCTTGGTCATAGCTGGGGCGGAAGCATTTTCATCCGGTCGCTGGCGGTTTTCTGACGACATCGACGGCCGCACTCCGTCAGGTTTTCTTTTTGGCCAAGGGATGGTGATCGTTCACCAGTGCCCGCAGGCGTTCATCCAAAACATGAGTGTAGATCTGCGTCGTGGCGATGTCGGCGTGGCCCAGCATCTGCTGAACGCTGCGCAGGTCGGCGCCATGCGCCAACAGATGACTGGCGAAGGAATGACGCAACACATGCGGCGACACCCGTGACGGCGAGAGTCCGGCCTCGATGGCGAGATCGTCCAGTTGCTTGGCAAAGGCGCTGCGGGTTAGATGGTCGCCTGAATTTTCGCCGGGAAACAGCCAGCGGCTGGTTTTCGGCTGCCTGACCTCGAGCCAGGCGGCCAGCGCCAGACGGGCCGGCTGACCGATCGGGATTATCCGTTCCTTGGATCCCTTGCCGCGGACCATCAGTGTCTCGGGATCGCGGGCCACGGCGCTCACCGGCAGGCCGACCAATTCCGACACCCTGAGGCCGGCGGCATAGAGTAGTTCCATCATCGCCAGGCAACGTCGGCCGGCGACGCCGGTGCGTCGGCGGGCCGCGTCGATCAGCCGGTCGACGTCGTCCTCTGACAGATATTTCGGCAAAGGCCGTCCCAACCGCGGGCTGTCGATGGTTTGGCTGGGGTCGTCGGAGCGGACTCCTTCGGAAAACAGAAAGCGATGGAACTGACGGAGCGTCGACAAACGCCTTGCCGCCGTCCGGGCGGCCAGACCGCTCTGGCGCATGGCGGCGATATAGTCGCGCAGCCGGTCTGCATCGGCTTGATGGACCGCCAGTCCGCAACCGGCGAGGAATTCGCCGAAATCGGCTAAATCCCGGCCATAGGCGTCCAAGGTATTGGCGGCGGCGCTCCGTTCCGCCGCCATCATCTCGAGGAACGCCTCGACGTGGCGGTCGCCCTCAGACGCCATTGGCGATCGCCGCTTCGACGGCGAGAGCCCGGGCATCGCTGTCCAGGCCGATCAGACGCAGGGTGGCGACCGCGCGGTAGAGATCGGTGGGATCGGTTTGCGTGAAGCCACCATCACCCAGAAGGGCCAGGCTGAACAGGACGCTTTCGCCAAGACGCAGATCCTCGGCTGCCGTGCGCAGGCCATGCCACAGCAGGGCGTGTCGGGGCGGCGGGGCGACGGCCGCTGATGCGATCTGCGGGCCGTCGTAAAGGGCAAGCCAATCGTCGGCCGGTACCTTGTCGCCCAAAGCGGCCAACAGGCCGTAGCCGATCAGAATCCGCCGTTCGGCCATTGCCGGCGGCAGATCCGCGCGGCCTTTGCGCCATGCCGCGAGGATCGTCTGCGGAATGGCCGGTCCGTGTTCCTCGCCGGCCAGACGCAGGATCGGCCATAGCCCGGCGGTGACGGATGCCGCCGACGATTCACCGGAACTGCGCGCCAGCGCCACCCAGGGCGCCACCGCATCCGGCCGGCCGGCGGCCAGCAGGGAGCGAACCGCCGCCGGGGCGAAGCTCGCCAACTCGGGGCTTGGCCGCAAGGCGGTGATTTGCGGCGCGTAAAGTCTGGCGGCGGCGAAATAGGCCTGTCCATCGCCGGCCAGGCTCAGTGCCTTGGCGATGATTTCCATCTTGGCGACGGCTTGTGTCTGCTGCTGGGCGGCACGGAACAGCAGCGCGCGGCTGCGAATCCCCTTGTCTGTACCGGCGGCGTTCACCGGGCCGTTCAGTTCCTGCGGCGTGAACGTCACCTGTTCGAACAACTGCCGGAGAAATTCGGTGTCGAGCGCACCCAGTACCTCGGCCCGTTCGCCCGAACTGAGGCGGGCTTCCAGGGTTGCCGTCGGATTGGTGGCGACGGCGCGGAGCAAGGGCGCCGAAAGCGAGGCGGTGACGATCGATTCGGGCAGGGCCAGTTTGGCGGCGCGCGCCATGGCCAGCGTCAGCGGCGATGGATTGGCGAAACTGTCGAGCTTTCCAGGAGCGATGCCGGCCAGGGCGTCGGCGGCGGCGAAGAAGGCGGCGTCCTGAATCTTCTGCTCGCGCAGCAGATCGACGCCAAGGCCCGCTTCGTTCGCCTTGCCGGCGTTGAACTGACAAAAGATCTGCAATTTGGCGGTAAAGATATCGTCGGGGGCCCGCTGCCGAAGTACCGTACCCTGTTGGCAGGCCGTCGGGATTTCACCGGCAATCAGGGCGGCGTCAATTTCCATATGGCGCAGATCGGGCGTCATCAACTGGTCGGGCACGCCTTTGAGCAGGGCGGCCAGACCTTCGGCGTCACCCATCGCCCACAATTTGTCGGCGCGCAGCTTGATCAGCGATTCGCCCACCGACTTTCCGGCGGGAACGGCGGCGGCTGACAACAGCAGCTTTCGCTGCAATCGCTGGACGGAGCGCCAGGGCGAGGCTCCGGGCAACAGGGGCATGACCTTCTGAACGATGCCGAGCGAGGCCCCGGCCCACATATCCGAGCCAAAGCCACCGTGCGCCTCGTCGAGCACTCCGACGGCACTGCCGTCGGGGGCACTGAGGTCGTGGACCTCGATACGGTCACCGCGCGGTCCGGCCGATTCCTGCGGAATCTCGCGAAGCGGCGCGGCAGACGGCGCCGGCACCTGTTGCAACGGCGACAGCGGTTGCGGCGAAGACTGAATTGGCGCGCCAGGTCCTGTCGGGAGGAGAGGCGTCGGAATCAGTGGCGTCGGCGCTCCCTGGTCGGCCGCCGCAAGGCAAGCGGACGGGGCGGCCAGAAGACCGGCCAGCAACCACAGAAGGCCAAAAATCGTTGGCGACAGGCGCCGTTCAGCGCTGGAAGCGCTCATCCGGGATGACCTTTTCGATTTTGGTCGTCGGTGCCGGGATGTCCCACATGGACAGTGCCACAATCCCGCCGACGACGACGACCAGAACCATGACGGTGACGATGCGAACCAGACTGCTCATTGATGTAAACCTGCCTTATCGAAAGGTACTTGCCGTGATGATGCCTGAAGCGGTCGTCCGGCGAACACGGAAACCATTATCTTTTAATAATTCGTCAGGCGAAAGAGTCGCCGTCAGCGCGGACTGCGATTCCTATCATGGCATTTGCCCTTGTGGGAAAGGCCAGGGCGATGGGCATACTAGGTCCGAGGGGGAGCGCCGGTGGTGCGTTTTTGAAATTCCGATCACTTTACCACCGGTGATTTTCGGGATTTCAGAAACATGGAGCACCATTAGTCTATTGATAAACCTAGTGTTTTGATCGTTTTCACAATTCGGTCGATGCTGGGTCAAAGTGGCTCGAATTTCGGAAACGGAACGCCAGGGTCGGATTATGTCAAGTCTCCGAAAGTTTATCGGTCCAGGAACGGGAGTTCAATCTTGCCCGATGGTTCCCCGTGGGCGATCCTTGAGGAAGAATTGCCCGTTTTATCGAACCGGGTCCAACCGCTGGATCGGCTGATGATGGTTATTACTGCAGACAAGATATCGCGTTCGATCGTGTTGGTCGGACTGATGGGAGCCGGCAAAAGTTGCGTCGGGCGGCGCTTAGCGCAAAAGTTGAAACTGCCTTTCGCCGACGCCGACAACGAAATCGAGGCCGCCGCTGGATGTTCGATCAGTGAAATCTTCTCTCGTTTCGGCGAGCCGGAGTTCCGAGCCGGCGAACGCCGGGTGGTCGGACGCCTGCTGGAGGGGGCGCCTTGCGTTCTGGCCACCGGCGGCGGCGCCTTCATGGACGGTGAGACGCGCCGGCTGATCGCCGACAAGGGCATTTCGATCTGGTTACGGGCCGACCTCGATCTGTTGGTCAAACGAACCATCGGCCGTGACCATCGGCCGCTGCTGAGGGGCGATACCCGGGGAATCCTGCAAGGGCTGATCGAAAAACGCTACCCGACTTACGCCCTGGCCGATATCGCCGTCGATACGGTCGACCGTCCGCCCGAAGTGACCGTCGACAGAGTGTTGGCAGCCCTCACCAACTATCTGGAAACCGCCGCCCTGCCGTCTCAAACATAAGAAGCTACGAGATCCGCCGATCATGATCGCACCAATTACCGTCGCCCTTGGCGACCGCTCTTACGATATCCATGTCGGACCAGGTTTGCTGGCCGTGGCCGGCACTCTGATGCTTCCGCTGTTGCCCAGCCGCCGGGTCTTCGTCGTGACCGATGAGACCTTGGAGGGGTTGCATCTCGAAGCATTGAAGGAGTCCCTTGACGCGGCCGGCATCGAAAACCACGGCGTCGTCCTGCCGGCCGGCGAGCAAACCAAGAGCTTCGCTCATCTGGAAAGCCTGCTCGATGCCATGCTTGAGGCGCGGTGCGAACGTTCCACGACGGTGGTTGCCTTCGGCGGTGGCGTCATTGGAGACTTAACCGGGTTCGCCGCCAGCGTCCTGTTGCGGGGCGTTCCCTTTGTGCAGATTCCAACCACCTTGTTGTCGCAGGTCGACAGTTCCGTTGGCGGCAAAACAGCGGTCAATACCCGTCAGGGAAAGAATTTGGTCGGTAGTTTCTATCAGCCGCGCCTGGTTCTGGCCGACGTCGATGTGTTGGCGACACTGCCGCCCCGCGAACTGAAGGCCGGTTATGCCGAGGTCGTGAAATATGGTCTGATCGACGAACCGGCTTTCTTCGACTGGCTGGAGATCAACGCCGCCGCTTTGCTGGCGGGGAATCGCTCGGCCAGCGTCCGGGCGGTGGAAACCTGCTGTCGGGCCAAGGCGCGGATCGTTGGCGGCGACGAACGGGAGTCGGGGCAGCGCGGACTGCTCAATCTCGGCCATACCTTTGCGCATGCCCTTGAGGCGGAAGGCGGATATGGCGAGCTGCTGCTGCATGGCGAGGCTGTGTCGATCGGCCTGCGTCTGGCGTTCGATCTGTCGGTGGAACTAGGGCTGTGTCCGCCCGCCGATCGCGACCGTCTGCTGCGGCATCTGTCAGCGCTGACCATGCCGGTCGATCTGCCGCCGCTGCCCGATCGGTCCTGGGACGCCGATCGTCTGGTGGCGCACTTCGGCAAAGACAAGAAGGTCAAGGATGGTCGCGTGACCTTCGTTCTCGCCCACGGCATCGGACAGGCATTTTTATCGCCTGATGTGCCGGCCGAGGCGGTGAAGAGCGTCCTTGCCGCGGCTATCCTTCGTGTTCGGGGCACTTCGCTATGATTCTCAACATCGTTGCGATTGTCGTTCTGCTGCTGTTGCTGTTCTTCTTCAGCTGCTCCGAGACCTCGCTGACCGTGGTGTCCAAGCCGCTCATGCACCAGTTGGAAGTCGAGGGTGACAGTCGCGCCGCCCTGGTCAACCGTTTGCAGAATCGTAAGGAACGCCTGTTGGGGTCGATTCTGCTTGGCAATACGCTGGTACAAATTCTGGCGTCGGCGTTGGCGACGTCGGTGGCGATCGCCATGTTCGGCGATGCCGGTGTTGCCTACGGTACCGTTTTCATGACGGTGATCGTCCTGGTTTTTTGCGAAATTCTGCCGAAGACCATCGCCATCCATCAGGCCAATACGTTGGCGCTGGCGCTGGCGCCGATCATGCGGGCGATCGCCTGGCTGTTCGGCCCGCCGATTCTGGCCGTTCAAGCCTTCGTCAACGGGCTTCTCCGGCTGATCGGTGTGCCTTTGAACTCGGAGGTCGGAATCGACGAGACGATGGCGGAGCTGCGCGGCGCCATCGACATCCATACCGTTGAGGACGACGTCAAGCACGAGCGCAAGATGCTGCGTTCGATTCTCGATCTTGGCGATGTCGAAGTCGGCGAGATCATGAACCATCGCAAGAATCTAGTGACGATCAACGCCGCGCTTCCGATGTCGGTGATTCTGGACCAGGTGACCGCCTCGCCCTATACCCGGCTGCCGTTGTGGAAGGGAGATCACGACAATATTGTCGGCGTCATTCATTCCAAGGATCTGTTGCGGGCGGTCCGCAACCACACCGGCGATCTCGATGAAATCGATATCGTCGGATTGGCGACTCCGCCCTGGTTCATCCCGGATTCGACGACGCTGATTGATCAACTGCAGGCTTTTCGCAAACGGCGCGAACATTTCGCCCTGGTGGTCGACGAGTATGGGACGCTGCTGGGCGTCGTGACGCTTGAGGACATCATCGAGGAAATCGTCGGTGAGATTTCCGATGAGCATGACGTCCAGGTGGCCGGCGTGCGGCCGCAGCCGGACGGGACTTGCATCGTCAATGGCGACGTGACGATCCGCGATCTCAACCGGGAATATGACTGGCGCCTGCCCGATGAGCATGCCGCCACCATCGCCGGTCTCTTGCTGCATGAATCGCGGATGATCCCGGAAGTGAACCAGGTGTTTCTATTCTATGGTTTTCGTTTCGAGGTCCTGCGCCGGGTGCGCAACCAGATTATCTCGATCAGGCTGACACCACCATCCGACGCCGGCCCACAGGAAAATTCCTAGAGCCGGATGATTTTTGACGGAATCGCAGAGCGATACCGTCAAAAATCTGAATCCGCCTCTATCCCAATAAAGTCATCGCGCATCTAGCGGATTGGCGAGTCGTCCCTGACGATGCGGGAAGGACCGCCGCTGCTCGCGGCGCGACGAGCAGGGACGCTCAGTCCCACTGAAGCGGTGCCGGCGTCTTCGAGCCAGAAAAACGTCAAGAGAACCGCACATGACTCTACGTTCCGTCACGTGCGGTTTTCACAACACTATCCTGGCCCTTGGCTTTCGCCGAAGGGAAGCACATCCGCCTGCTTGCGGTCAGCTACCGGTCAAACGCCTGGTGATGGGCGAGCTATTGACCTGGGGGCGAACCGTGATGCGGGCCGAAAGTTTCTGTTCGGCCAGCGACTTCGTTCGGCGGTCGGGCCTTACTCCATGGCCGGCCGCCAAATGGCCGTCCTCGGTCGCGGCGGCGCGGTAATAGGCAAGGATGAATGCCCGCGTTGCGGCCGTCAGATTGTAGCCTTTGTGGTCTTTGGCGATTCGGGTGCAAATCTCGTGAATTGCAGTACTTTCCCGATGGCAGATTTCATCAAGGGCATCCCACATGCCGGGCTCGAGCTTCATGCTCGTCCGACGGCCCCCGATGGTTACATTTCGATTGCGCAGTGAGCTGACAACCATCGCAATGTCCCATTCTTCCCTCAAGTGGCACTTCCGATTCCGGAAGATTATGCCGATCCGTTAACGAATTTTTTATTAGTGTAAACGGATGGTAATTAATATTATGCATTAGTCTTAACCGAATGCAAAGGGGCTCTTGCGCTCCACCAGAGCAATCCGGTCGACTTGTTTCCTTTGGCTGATGGGGGGGCCGTTCGGTCGCTGCCGGGACGGGGCGTCAGGCGTCGGTCGGTCCGGCTTCGCCGGGAGTCAGCAGGCGCAAGGACAAGGCATGCACCCGTGTCTTGAGTTCCTCGGCCAGCAAATCGTAGACCATGCGCTGGCGGGCAATCGCTGACTTTCCTTCGAAGGCCGCCGAGACGATTTCCACGTGAAAATGACTTTCCCCGTCGGGATTGGCGCCGGCATGCCCCTTGTGCCGTTGGGACTGGTCCTCGACATCGAGGTGCTGGGGAGCCAGCCCCTCGGTCAATTTCGTTCGTATGGTGTTCCTGACTTGCATGCCTCTTGGTCCTTTCGTGGCGAGGTTCACCGGTTGCGGTGGATGGGTGCCGCGACGGGGGAGAATATTGCCAGCTTTTCCGCTTGCGCTCATAGTGGGCAATTATGAACGGGCATACACGTAAATTTTGGCCGCCAAAAGGCAAACAGAACACTAGCGCCGAGCAGCGGTCGTGTGACCATCCCGGCTGCGAAGGGCCGGGCGAATACCGGGCCCCCAAATCTCCCCACATGTTGCATGACTATTATTGGTTCTGCCTTGAGCATGTGCGCCAATACAATGCCTCATGGGACTATTACGCCGGATTGAAGCCCGAAGAAATCGAGCGGATGCTGCGGATGGACACCACTTGGCAACGGCCGACCTGGCCGCTCGGCACGTTGTCGGGCGGACGCTTCCGATTCGATCCCGAGCGCGTCAAGGACAGCTTCGACCTTTTCGGTGACGACATGCGCCGGCCGCCGTCAGACCATGGGGGCGGCAAGCCGACGGCCGAGTTGATGGCGATGCGGGTGATGAACCTGACCTGGCCGGTGACCGCCGAAAAACTGAAGGCCCGCTACAAGGAATTGTGCAAATTGCACCATCCTGACGCCAATGGCGGCGACAAAGCCGCTGAAGAACGATTCAAACAGATCGGCCAGGCTTACAAAACTCTCCGTGAGAGCCTAAATCTGTCATAATCGGTCGGGCGCAACGCCCTAGTCACGTCGAAAGCAGTGTTTCCATGAATCAACCCGCCACCTTGACTTCGGACGGCCTCCTGGCAACGCCCGACATCCAGATTTCGGTGCGTCAGACGTTCGGGCTGGACACCGACATGTCGGTGCCGGCCTATTCCGCCTCAAGCGAATATGTTCCGGAACGCGACGACACCTATTGTTTCGACCATGATACGACGCTGGCCATCCTGGCCGGGTTCGCCTTCAACCGAAGAGTCATGGTTCAGGGCTATCACGGCACCGGCAAATCGACCCACATCGAACAGGTGGCGGCGCGCCTCAACTGGCCCTGTATCCGCGTCAACCTCGACAGTCATGTGAGCCGTATCGATTTGATCGGCAAAGATGCCATCGTCGTCAGAGACGGACAGCAGATCACCGAGTTCCGCGAGGGGATTTTGCCCTGGGCGCTGCAGCACGCCACGGCGCTGGTCTTCGATGAATATGACGCCGGGCGTCCCGATGTCATGTTCGTCATCCAGCGAATTCTCGAGGTCGAGGGCAAGCTTACTCTGCTCGATCAAAGCCGGGTCATTCGTCCCCACCCGTCGTTCCGGCTGTTCGCCACGGCCAATACCATCGGGCTGGGCGATACCACCGGGCTTTATCACGGCACACAGCAGATCAACCAGGGCCAGATGGACCGTTGGAACATCGTGGCGACCCTCAACTATCTCGATCATGATGTCGAAATGCGGATCGTGCTGGCCAAGCTGCCGGCCTTCGACAACCGCGAAGGCCGCGAGATGGTGGGCAATATGGTGCGGGTCGCCGAACTGACCCGGCAAGGCTTCATCAACGGCGATATTTCGACCGTCATGAGCCCGAGGACCGTGCTGACCTGGGCGGAGAATACTGAAATTTTCGCCGATACCGGCTTCGCCTTCCGTCTGACCTTCCTCAACAAGTGCGACGAAACCGAACGCTCGGTGGTGGCGGAATACTACCAGCGCTGTTTCGGGATCGAACTTCCGGAGACCATGGCCCGCGTGGCCCTGAGCTAGCAAATGCCGATGGACAAGGGCGGCGGCGACAAACACCTGTTCGGCAGTCAGGACGAGGCACCTGCCGAGTTGGTGAAAAGAACGACAACGGCGGCGCTGCGCGCTCTGGCCGGTCGCGAGGACGTGCAGGTTTCCTATGCCCCGGGGGCGCCGGCGGTTCGCGGCAACCAGGTTCGGCTTCCCGTCCCGCCACGCAAGATGCAGGAGGAAGACCTGGCCCGCCTGCGCGGTTCCGCCGACGCGGTGGCGCTCCGGCTGCGGTTCCACGACGAGGTCGTGCACAACCGCCGCATGCCGCATGGGCAGGAGGCAAAGGACATCTACAATGCCGTTGCCCAGGCCCGGGTCGAAGCCCTTGGCGCGCGGATGATGAAGGGGGTCGCCGGCAATTTGTCGGCGGCGCTTGAGGCGCGTTACCGCAGCGAGGGGTATGCCGCCATTGCCCAGCGCGATCAGGTGCCGCTCTCCGAAGCGGTGCGATTGATCGCCCGCGAGCGGTTCACCGGTCAGGCGGTACCTCCGTCGGCCCGGCAGGCTGTCGATCTGTGGCGTTCCTTCGTCGAAGAGAAGGCCGGTGCCAGATTTCCCAACTTGTCCGATACCCTGGGCGACCAGGAAAAATTCGCCCGGGCTCTGCGGGACCTTATCGCCGCCCTCGATATCGAGGCGATCGACGAGGAACCGGCAGAGGATCGCGAATCCGATGAGGGTGAGGATGCGCAAGGGGCCCAATCGGGCCCCCAGGAACAGTCTCAGAGCTCGGAAAGCGGTGCCGGTTCGGCCGACGGAACGGGCGATGCGGCGACCGGCGACGCCGAAAGCATGGCGGCCCAGGAAGGCGAAGGCGAGGCCGGCGATCCGATGCTGGTGCCGGGGCACGGCAGCGAGGAGCCCGGAGGGCCGTCCAGCCACCGTATGGGCGATCATGGCGGACGTAACGATCCGCAGGAAAAGCCCTACGTTTCCTACCAGACGGCCTTCGACCAGGTGATCGACGCCAACGATCTTTGCGATGCCGACGAACTGCAGCGGTTGCGGCATCAACTCGACCAGCAACTATTGCATTTGCAAGGCGTGGTCAGCCGTTTGGCCAATCGCCTGCAGCGGCGCCTGATGGCCAAGCAGACCAGAGCCTGGGAGTTCGACCTGGAAGAAGGTCTGCTCGATGCCGGGCGCCTGGCCCGCGTCGTGGTCAACCCGATGCACAGCCTGTCCTTCAAGCAGGAAAAGGACACCGATTTCCGCGATACGGTGGTGTCGCTGCTGATCGACAATTCCGGTTCGATGCGCGGCCGGCCGATTACCGTCGCCGCGATGAGCGCCGATATTCTGGCACGGACCCTTGAGCGGTGCGGCGTCAAGGTCGAGCTGCTGGGATTCACGACCCGCGCCTGGAAGGGCGGGCAGTCGCGCGAGAAATGGGTCGCCGCCGGAAAACCGGCCAATCCGGGGCGTCTCAACGATCTTCGCCATATCATCTACAAGGCGGCCGACATGCCCTGGCGGCGGGCCCGCAAGAATCTCGGATTGATGCTGCGGGAAGGCATCCTGAAGGAGAACATCGACGGCGAGGCTCTGCTGTGGGCGCACGGCCGGCTGATCGCCAGGTCGGAGCAGCGCCGCATTCTGATGGTCATTTCCGATGGCGCGCCGGTCGATGATTCGACCCTTTCGGTCAATGTCGGCAGCTATCTCGAACGCCATTTGCGCGAGGTGATCGGCTGGATAGAAAGTGTGTCGCCGGTTGAACTGGTGGCCATCGGCATCGGTCACGACGTCACCCGCTATTACCGCCGCGCCGTCACCATCATGGACGCCGAGGACCTGGGCGGGACCATGCTGCAGCAACTGGCCAATCTGTTCGAAGAGGAAACGCCGCAATCGCGCCGGAAAACCGCCTTGCGGGCGTCACGCGGCGTCAGAACGATGCGCTGAGACGTCTTATACCAAGGTGCAGTGATCGGAACCGATCACTGCCCCCTCAAACGCCGGGCGGGTTTCTCCGAAACCCTAGGCTACGCTCGCATAAGCTCGCGGGCCCGAGGGTGGGCCAACCAAGTCTCGATGAGTCATCCTCATCGAGACTTGTTATTATCGGCCGGTGCTGACGACGTCGCTTTGGCGAATTTTCTGGGGCGACGTGCCGAACCAGCGGCGGCAGGCGCGGCTGAAGGCGCTGACTTCCGAATAGCCCAGTATGAACCCGATATCGGCGACCGGGATGTGCCGTTGTCGCAAGTGCAGTCTGGCGAGGTCGCGGCGTACGCCGTCGACAAGGTCGGAAAAGCTCAGGCCCTGATCGGAGAGGCGCCGCTGCAGGGTCCAGCGGGCCTGCCCCAGAGATTGGGCGACATCTTCGATGTGAGGATTGCCCTCGGGCAGACGGCTGCGGATTTCACCTTGGATCCGGTTGAGAAACGAAGGTTGTCCGGTGCCACCGGCAATCCGCAGCAATTCTTCGCGCAGCCGGACCAGACGGGTCAGATCGGCCTTCGGCATCGGCCGGCCCAGGTCCTTGTCGCGAAAGACCAGGGCATTGGTGCGCTGGCCAAAATGGATCGGGGCGCGAAATGCCTGCTCGTGATCGCGCCAGCCCTCCGGGGTGGGATGTTCGAAAAAGACCTCTTCGGGCTCCCAGGACTGTCCCAGGCAATGACGGAAGACATTGGCGTACATTCCCATCGTCAGTTCGGCATCCTGGCGCCGCTCGACGATCTGGCCATCGAGAATCCGGTATTCCAGATGTAAAAGATCGCCTTCAACCCGCAGCCGGGTCTCGGTGGCGTGCTGGTGGTAGGGAAACAACAGGGCGAGGTTTTCTACGGCGCTTCCCAAGGTGGGGGACGCTATGGCGATCTCGCCGATCAATCCAAGCATCTCGGGCGTGAACTCCTGTCCATACCAGAGGCCGAAATTGTCGTTGCCGGTTTCCGCCGCCGCCAGCTCCATCATGGTTACATAGCGGCCAAGGTCGAGCGCTGCCTTCGGATGCAAGACGGTGTCGGCATCAATGCCGGCACGCCCAAGAACCCGGTCGGCGTCGCCACCCCAGCGGGCGATGAAACGGCCGACGCCATTGGCCGCCGCCGCCAGGATGTTCCGGCGGCGGGGCGGTGAACAAGATCTGGGCGGCATCTGCCCAGAATTTGATCCGAATCCCGTCATCGGCGTCTTCTCCTCCCTTGAAGAACAAGGGAAGGCGGACGGAAGTCCGCCCCTTACCCAATGAGAACAGCAAGTATCGTGCCGTCTGCTACTTGGCCATTCCCGAGGCTTCCGCCGGGGCGCCACCCAGGATCTCGTCGGCTTCGGCGGAGTCGCGCAAGCTTGCCGTGAAGCGGTAGAACAGCCAAGCCACGGCGAACAGGGCGACGAAAATGCCGAACACCAGGAGATTGAAGTAGATCATCGTCACCAGGGAGAGCGTCGCGGTGACCAGGGCAATGCTTGGAAAGATCGGATAAAACGGTGCCCGGAAGGGACGATCGAGCGCCGGTTCGTTCTTTCGCAGGCGGAACAGGCTGGCCATGCTCATGATGTACATGACGATGGCGCCGAATACGGACATGGTGACGATATTGGCGGTCAGCGGCTGTCCGCCGAAGGACAGCAGGTCGTCGGAATAGATGGCGGCGATGCCGACCACGCCGCCAGCCAGGATGGCCCAATGCGGCGTCTTGCGGCGTGGATGCACGCGGGCCAGGAATGGCGGCAGGAATCCGGCGCGGGCCAAGGCGAAGATCTGGCGCGAATAGCCCATGATGATGCCATGGAACGAAGCGATCAGACCGAAGAGGCCGATCCACACCAGCATATGCAACCAGCCGCTGTTTTCGCCGACCACCAGCTTCATGGCTTGCGGCAGCGGGTCGTTGATGTTGGACAAGGCACTCCAGTCGCCGACGGCACCGGCGAAGACCATGGTACCAAAAGCCAGGACGACGAGGGTAAGAATGCCGGCGATATAGGCCATCGGTACGGTCCGCTTGGGATCCTTGGCTTCCTCGGCGGCCATGGCCGCTCCCTCGATGGCCAGGAAGAACCAGATGGCAAACGGAATTGCCGCGACGATGCCGCCGATGCTGGACGATGAGAAGGCATTGCCGCCGGCCCATCCCTTGTCGACGAATGAGCTCCAGGAGAAGCCGGGGGAAACGACGCCCATGAAGACCAGGAGCTCGATGATCGCCAGAATGGTGACGAGCAGCTCGAATGTGGCGGCGATAGTCACCCCGGCGATGTTGAGACCCATGAAAACGACATAGGCGCCGACGGCTGCGAGCTTCGGGTCGAGCCCGGGAAACTGCACATTGAGATAGGCGCCGATGGCCAGTGCGATGGCGGGTGGCGCGAAAACGAATTCGATCAGTGTGGCAAAGCCGGCGACGAATCCTCCGAGCGGCCCGAAGGCGCAATAGCTGTAGGCGAAGGGACCGCCGGCATGGGGAATGGCGGTGGTCAATTCCGTGAAGCTGAAGATGAAGGTGGTGTACATCACGGCGATGAAGATGGTGGTCAGCAGGAAGCCAAGCGTTCCCGCCTGCGCCCAGCCATAACTCCAGCCGAAATATTCGCCGGAAATCACCAGACCGACGGCAATACCCCAGAGATGCAGGCCGCTCAGACTTTTCTTCAGTCCAGAGTTACTTGTGTCCGACATGGAATTCTCCTCATTCGTCACAGAGACCGACGATGACGCGGTCATCCCGAGAGGCCGTCGGCAGGGCGTCGGCATTCTCCTTCAGAGCCACGCCGGTCAGGCGCCGGCGCACCGCTTCGGTCATCAACCAAGTCAGTTTTTCTGCCGCGACCTCATGGCTGAGGCCGTCGGCGTGGATATTCGACAGGCAGTTTCGTTCGGAATCCTTGCGGCCGACCCGGGGCTCCCAGGTCAGGTAGATGCCCAGGCTGTTGGCCACCGACAGGCCGGGACGTTCGCCGATCAGGACGACAGAGAGCCTGGCTCCCATGCGTTCGCCGATATCGTCGCCCAGCGCGACGCGGGCCTGCGAAGCGAGAACCACCGGCGCCAGCTTCCATCCCGGCAGTCGGGCAAGGCAGGCTCGCAAGGTCGGGGCCGCCTGGTCCATGACGGCGGATGCAGACAGTCCGTCGGCAATGACGAACACCGCGTCCCAGTCGCCACGCGGCAGATCGGCGTCCGCCGCCAGACGGCGGCCAAGATCTGGACGACGCAGATAGATCGAGCGGTCGGCCGCCTGACTGGCTACATGCAGGCAGGTCAAAGGCGCCAGATCCGCCGTCAGCGCCGGAAAATCCACCGCGCTATGCACGGCATCACGGGCCAGGGCATGGGCTTGTTGAAAATCGAGCAGAGCCTCCGTCGGCAAGGCGTCACCGCTGCGGCCGAGACCGATGCGGGCGCGCGTGGCATGGCGCAGGCGGGACCAGGGATCGAGCGGTACGGACATGGCGTCAGCTCCCCAACAGACGCAACATGGCCGGACTGCCGGGCGGCAAGGGCGCGACGCGGCGCTCGCCGTCAAGCATCCCCATGTGGTCGAGCCAAGCCTCGAATTCCGGGGCGGGATGGCGATCCAACAGATGACGCAGGCCAAGGACGTCGTGATAGGACAGGCTTTGGTAATTCAGCATGACGTCGTCGGCGCCGGGCAGGGCGATCAGGAAGTTCACGCCGGCGACGATGAGCAGCGTCATCAGGACATCCATGTCGTCCTGGTCGGCCTCGGCATGGTTGGTGTAGCAGACGTCGACGCCCATCGGCAGGCCGAGAAGCTTGCCGCAGAAGTGGTCTTCCAATCCGGCGCGGATGATCTGCTTGGCGTCGTAGAGATATTCCGGGCCGATAAAGCCGACCACCGTATTGACCAGAAGCGGATCGAAGGCTCGCGCCACGGCATAGGCCCTGGCCTCGACGGTCTGTTGGTCGACGCCATGATTGGCATCGGCCGAAAGAGCGCTGCCCTGGCCGGTTTCGAAGTACATCACATTGTCGCCAACCGTTCCCCGTCCGAGCGACAGGGCGGCGTCCCTGGCCTCTTTCAGCACCGCGAGGTTGACGCCGAAACCGGCGTTGGCGGCCTCGGTTCCGGCGATGGACTGGAAGACCAGATCGACCGGCGCGCCCTTTTCGATAGCCTGCAGGGTGGTGGTGACGTGGGCGAGCACGCAGGACTGGGCTGGAATGTCGTAGCGTCGACGCACCTCATCGAGCATGGATAGTAGCGTCGTGCAGGCCGACAGGCTGTCGGAAGCCGGATTGATGCCGATCACCGCGTCCCCCATGCCGAACAGCAGGCCGTCCAGAATCGAGGCGGCGATTCCGGCGGGGTCGTCGGTCGGATGATTGGGTTGCAGACGCGACGACAGCCGGCCTTCGAGGCCGATTGTCGTGCGGAAGGCGGTGATTACCCGGCATTTGGCGGCGACGGCGACCAGATCCTGGTTGCGCATGATTTTGCTGACCGCTGCCGCCATTTCCGGCGTCAATCCCGGTGCCAGTCGGGCCAAGGCCGCGACATCGGCCTGGTAGGAGAGCAGCCAGTCGCGGAAGTCTCCCACCGTCATGGTTGCCACCGGCCGGAAGGCGGCGCTGTCATGGTCGTCCATGATCAGTCGCGTCACCTCGTCGGTCTCGTAGGGGATCAGCGGATCGTCAAGGAAGCGTGTCAGCGGCGTTTCCGACAGAACCCGGCGCGCTGCTATGCGTTCGGCATCCGAGCGGGCGGCCAGTCCGGCCAGCTCGTCTCCCGACCGGCGCGGCGAGGCAGAGGCCATGACGGCCTTCAGATCGTCGAAGACGAAGTTTTCCGTTCCCAGTCTGTGACGATACCTCGCCATGAGGTCATTGCTCCGTGCCGGTCCGTGAGGCTGGTCACTATGGAACCGGATTCGAATGGAGCAGTTGACATTTCAGCACAAAAAAGAGGCTTCAAAAGATTTTGCCTAAAAATTAGGCGTATTCACACAGGAAATGTCGCTTTTTGTGTCTTCGCATCAGGTTCGGAAAAAGAGAAAGCCGGGCCGATGGGGGCGGCCCGGCTTTCGCGGCCGGTGTGGGGAACGGCCGCCTGATCTGGGGTTGGCCGGCGATGAGGCGGTGGGGGAGCCTCGATCGGCGGTTTTGCCCAAATGCCCAATGTGCCGAAGATCCTGGGTGTGTGGGGAGGCACCAGGGTTCGTCATCGGGACCGTCTGTTCCGGATGGAGTTCGCACGGCCTCCAACCGGTACAGTATCCACGGACTTGGTGAAACTGTGGTGCGCCGCCGCCGGCAGGGGGGGTGTCGGTTGGGCGGAGTGTCAGCACCGCATCCGCTGATGAGAGGAGACTAGGGATCGAGTGTGGCGAGATTAGGGCAAGATTCCGTGTCTTCGATTTTGCACGGAAAATCAAGGCGACGGCGCGCCAACCAAGTCTCGATGAGTCACCTCATCGAGACTTGGTATCACTTGTTGGTCAGGACTTGAGCGGGCAGCTT
The DNA here is from genome assembly GCA_031291415.1 of Telmatospirillum sp. Lineage (GTDB taxonomy): Bacteria > Pseudomonadota > Alphaproteobacteria > Rhodospirillales > Magnetospirillaceae > Telmatospirillum. The sequence continues at coordinate 50,305 of JARLJB010000142.1, read as the reverse complement.
TGACGGGCCAACAGTCTCCAAGCGCCTTTTTCCTTCTTCCACACCTGCAGGACCTTGATGTGGGCGGTCGTCGTCGTTCCATCGGGCATGTTGTTCACGCCGTCGAACACATGGCGGACAATGGCGTTGTTCCCGACGACCTCTATCGTCTGGTCGGAAAGGGCAAGCGACTTGAAGGCATTTTTACCGGCCAGACTGTCGATGAAGGATGTCTTGGTGTCGAGATGTCCGTCGGAATGTCCATAGCTGAGCTGGTCGTAGACCAGAGCCGTCAAGGCCTTCTTGTCTCCGGCCACCATGGCCCCGCGCAGAGCCTCGGACGCCTTGGCGACGGCCGCGGTGTCGCCGGAAGGTTCAGCGGCGCCGGCCGCCGCCGCCCACACCGGCATGACGAATGCGGCGCCCATGGCCGCCAGCATGGTCCGGCGAGAGTGATTGAATTGAACGTTGGGCATTCCTGAACTCCTCTCCTCGTTTTTTGAACCGGTTGTCGAAAGCGTCTCGGCGGTTTTGCCGAACCATTCCTGTTTTTCGGACGAAAGAGTCATTGTCCCCCGGGATGGCGCCTTTCGACCGGTCTGCCTGTGTCAACATGTCCCAAGCAGAACGCCGATCCATTGTGCTTACTAGTATATGAGATATTTCTCTTTCTTTCCAGACCGGCCCGGCCGTCGGTGGTGGTTCTTTCACCGAAAGGTTGCGGATTGCCGATTCCCCCAGGCGGATGCCCGCGCCCGGCGAGGGACATAAATGCAAACGAGGGCGTGATGCCGCTCTAACGCATCACGCCCTCACTGACTGCAGACCTGAGCCGCGTTACGCCGACAGGCGGTCGCGGACGACATCCCAGTTGATCAATTGATCCACCACCGCCCGCACATGGTCGGCGCGGCGGTTCTGGTAATCGAGATAGTAGGCGTGTTCCCAGACGTCGACGACGGCCAGCGGCCGTTTGCCGTGGGCAAGCGGCGTTCCGGCGTTGCCGGCGTCGAAGAAGGCGAGCTTGCCGCCGTCTTCGATCAACCAGGCCCAACCGCTGCCGAACAGGCCGACAGCATGCGAGACGAAGCCATCCTTGAATTTTGCAAAGTCGCCAAAGTCGCGTTCGATGGCCTCAGCCAGAACGCCGCTTGGTTGGCCGCCACCGGGCTTCAGTCCGTCCCAGTAGAAGCTGTGGTTGGCTGCCTGGGCGGCGTTGTTGAAGATCCGCGGATCTTCGCCACCGGCCGATTTGACGATGATCTCCTCAAGCGTCGCTGTGGCCCACGGCGTGTTGGCCACCAGTTGATTGAGCTGCGTGAAATAGCCGGCGTGATGCTTGCCATAATGGAACTGGATCGTCTGAGCCGAGATTACCGGCGCCAGGGCGTTGTCGGCAAACGGCAGCGGTGGTTGCAGAAACGGGGCCGCGGCCAATGCTCGTCGCGGCAGGATCAGGCCGCTGGCGGCAACGGCGGATCCGGCGGAGGCAAGCGCCACGAAATGACGACGCGACAAGGCTGGCATGAGATTTCCACTCCATTTTCATTAGTCGGGGTCCGCTCTGATATGGCGATCCCCGACCGCCGATGGAATGGGGCGATCAATGCAAGTTGAGAGCGGCCAAGCGCTAAGGAGGCGCGCGCAGGGCCGAGGGACATAACTATAAACGAGAGCCTGATGCCGTCAGGCGAGGCCGACTTTGCCCATTTCGAGGAATTTCTCGCGGCGACGCGCCCGCAGGATACCGCCATCCAACAGGGAAAGATTGGCGAAGGCCCGTTCCAGGTGCTCGCTCAGGGTCGCAATGGTCTGTTCCGGATTGCGGTGAGCACCGCCCAGTGGCTCGGGAACGATGCCGTCGATGACTTCGAGCTTGAGCAGATCCTGCGCCGTCAGGCGGAGAGCTTCGGCGGCATCTTTCGCCGCGTCACCACTACGCCAGAGAATCGAGGCGCAACCCTCGGGGCTGATCACTGAATAGATCGAGTGTTCCAGCATCAGCACCACATTGCCGGCGGCCAGCGCGATGGCGCCGCCCGATCCGCCTTCGCCGATAACGACAGAAACCAATGGCACACGGATATCGAGGCAGGTCTCGATCGATCGGGCGATGGCTTCCGCCTGGCCGCGGGCTTCGGCATCGACGCCGGGATAGGCGCCGGCGGTGTCGATCAGGGTGATGACGGGAATGCGGAACTGATTGGCCATTGTCATCAGCCGCCGCGCCTTGCGGTAACCCTCCGGCTTGGCCATGCCGAAATTGTGGCGCACGCGTGATTCGGTGTCGTGGCCTTTTTCATGGCCGATCACCATCACCGATTGCCCACGGAAGCGTCCAAGGCCGCCGATGATCGCCTGGTCTTCGCCGAAGCTCCGGTCACCGGCCAGCGGTGTGAAGTCGCTGATCAGGCGGGCAACATAATCGGACAGATGCGGCCGGTCGGGATGACGCGCCACCTGGGTTTTCTGCCAGGGCGTCAGCTTGGCGTAAGTGGCGCGCAGCAGCTTGTCGACCTTCGCCTGAAGACGATTGATCTCTTCAGCGATGTTGATCTCGTCGGAGTCGCTCAAATGACGCAACTCCTCGATCTTGCCCTCAAGCTCGGCGATGGGCTTTTCAAAGTCGAGGAAATTCATGGTTGGGGCTTTTAGCACAGCATGGCCGAGGGGGGAAGCCCAAGCACGACATGTGATGAGCGGAAAACGTCGGAAAGGCTGTCGGCCAGTCGCCGGTGGAGGCGCTTCCCGAGGCGTCGCCTCATGTCGGCAGCCAGTTCACGCCGACGACCCGCCACCCGGCGTCCATGGCGTCGATCCGGGTCAGCGACAGCGGTTCGACGACGAAGGACAGGGCGGATTCCGGCGGAATGTCGAGAGCGACGGCCAGCGCCGCACGAATGGTTCCGGCGTGGGCGACGGCCACGATGTCGCGGCCGGAAAAGTCACTCGACAATCGTTCGACGACGGCCCGGACGCGTTCGACGACGGTGGCAAAGCTTTCGCCGCCGGGCGGCGTCGCTGTGGCCGGATTCTGCCAGAAGGCCGGTAGATCGGGATCCTGGATGGCGGCCAGCACCCCCCAGGTCTTGCCCTGCCACCGGCCAAAATCCTGCTCGGCCAAATCGGCTTCGATCTGGGCTGGCGGCAACGGCAGGCCGGCGCCTTCCAGGGCGCCAGTGGTTTGAGCACAGCGGATCAGGCCGCTTTCCACAAGAACGGCATTGCGTGGCAGACGATTGGCCAGAACGGCGAACCATTCGTTGTCCGAGGTGTCGCAGGCCAAATCCAGGCGGCCGGAAATCCGGCCTTCCGGATCGGGAACCGGAGCATGGCGCAACCACCACCAGCGACATTTGGCGGGATTGATCATGACGGCATCCTCATTGCAAAGCGACGATCGCCAGCAATGCGGCGATCTCCGAAACCTGTTCGACGGCCCCCAGCACATCGCCCGTCTGGCCGCCGATTTGCCGCCAGGCCACGGCGCCCAGGACGAAGGTCGCCGCGGTGGCGGCCAGCGCGGCGGCAAAGGCGGCGCCGGCCGGCAAGACCATGGCGACGATGATCAGGGCGAGAGTCGCGGCAATGCCGGCCGTGCTCGGCGACGGTTGTCCGGCGGTGGCGCCCAGGCCGCCCGTACGAACAGGCATCAATCCTTGCATGACAAGAGGAATGGCGGCCCGGCCCAGGGCGTGGCTGGCGATCAAGGCACCGGCGACAGCGGCCGGCGCGCCCAGGCTCGCCAATGCGCCGACCCTAAGAGAGAGACCGAGAACCAGTGCAAGAGCGCCATAGCTGCCCAGTCGGCTGTCCTTCATGATCGCCAGCTTACGGTCGCGGTCGGCACCACCACCGAAGCCGTCGGCGACATCGGACAAACCGTCTTCGTGCATGGCACCAGTTGCGAGGGCCGTCGCGGCGACGGCCAACAGAGCCGCCAGGGCGGGTGGCAGGCCGATGGCCGCCAGACCGTAGACGGCCGAGCCGATGGCGCCGACCAGCACGCCGACCAGGGGGAACAAATGCATGGCGCCGGCCAGCGAACCACCGGCCGATAACGAGGGAACGGCAATCGGCAGGCGTGTCAGACAGCCGATCGCCAGCCGAAGGCCGTCGAAGAAGGAAAGCCGTCCGGAGTGTCCCGTGTCGACGGAGATGCCGCCGCCGCCGGCCTCGGTCATTTCCGCCTTCAAGGGGCAGTTCGGCTTGCGACAAAGGGGACTGGGCCAACGGCAGCGTGAGCGGCAGGGGCCGGTTATTCGCGTCAGCAGTGTCATTCGCCCATTCCCAGGAACAGGCCCTTGACGCGGGCGACATGATAGATACGCAGGAACAACAGAACAGCTCCCGTCAGATACAGCAAATTGAGTACAGCCGCAGCGACCAGTTCGGCCAAGGGAAACCCCTGGTCAAACATCACCGAGCGCATGCCTTCGAACACGTGCGAGGCCGGCAGCCACCATGCGATGGTTTGCAGCCAGTCGGGCAGCACGCTGACTGGATAATATATGCCGCAGAGAGGAGCCACCGCAAAAATGAGCACCCAAGCCAGACTTTCGGCGCCCAAACCATAGCGGAGCACCATCGCCGAAACCGCCAGGCCGACCGCCCAGCCCGAGACCATGAGATTGATGAAGAAGGCAAGCAGGGGCAGACCGAGGGTGAAGATCGAATAGTGATAGAGCGGAATCGTCAACAGCGCCACCGGCAGCATGCCGACCAGCAGGCGGATCAGGCTCATCAGCAGCATGGCGGTGACCAGTTCCAGCGGGCGAAGCGGGCTCACCGACAGATGGCCGAGATTGCGTGACCACATTTCTTCGAGAAATGAGAGCGCAACACCAAGGTTGCTGCGAAACATCACGTCCCACAGCATGATGGCGCCGAGAAAGACGCCCGCAGCGCGGCTGACCCAATCGCTGTGGCCGGCCATGAATTGAGTGATGAATCCCCAGACGACCACGTTGATCAGCGGCCAATAGATGGTTTCGGCCAGCCGGGTCCAAGACCCGCGCATCAGATAGACATGGCGCAGCACGATGGCATAGACCCGCCGCCAGGAAAAAAGCGGTGCGTTCCGCGAGGGTGTCCGGCCGGTCATCGGCGAACCGTTCCGCCATCGCGCCGATCACGGGCGATGTCGAGAAAGACCTCTTCGAGAGTGTCGCGGCCGTAGCGGGCGAGCAGCGTTTGTGGCGAGCCGGCGTCGACGATTCCGCCGTTCTTCATCACCAGAACGTCGTCGCACAGCCGTTCGACTTCGCTCATGTTGTGAGAGGCGAGCAGCAGGGTTGCTCCGGTCTGTCGTTGGTAGTCGCGGAACATGCCGCGGACCCAATCGGCGGTATCAGGGTCGAGCGAGGCGGTCGGCTCGTCGAGCAGCAGCAGCTCCGGCTCGTTGAGGAGAGCCTTGGCCAGGGCAACCCGCGTCTTCTGACCGGCCGACAATTTCCCGGCCGGCCTGGAAAGCAGGTCTTCGAGGTCGAACTGGCGGGCCAGGGTGGCGATCCGCCCCCGCACGCCGGCAACCCCATAGAGGTGCGCGTAGACCGTGAGATTTTCCCGGACGGTCAAGCGGTGGGGGAGATCGACATAAGGGGAGGAAAAATTGACCCGCGGCAGAACACGATGCCGATGGGTGAGCATGTTTTCTCCCAGCATCGTGATCCGCCCCGAGCTTGGCAGCAAGATGCCTAAAAGCATCGACAGTGTGGTGGTCTTGCCGGCCCCATTGCCGCCGAGCAGCGCCGTGGTTCCACCTTTGCGGACGCAAAAACCGATATCGTTGACGGCAACGACATCGTTGTAGCGCTTGGTCAGATGCTCGACTTCGATGGCTGCGGGTGTCATGCGTTCGAATATGGCCCGGAGCGGCCTGGATCACCAGAGTCTGTCGAAACGGTGCCGTTTCGTCAAACCTGGCGCTTAAGCCGTTTTAGCGGCGGCCCGAGAACAGGCCGCGTTGTTTTTGGCTGGTGGCGAGAAGCCCCTCGACATGGCGTCCCTGGAACAGGGTGATCCCGACCGACTGTCCAAAATCGATGGCTTCCTGTCCGTCGCAACGGCAGAGAATGGAGCGCGACGGACCACAACGGTGGATGTAGTCCTCGATCGGCGCGCCATTGGGCAGCGTGCCGGCGGTCATCGCCGGGTCCCAGACGATCTTGACGAGATCGATGCCGAGTCGCGTCCGATCGACGAAAGGCAGGGATTCCATGTTCACCCCATCGATACAGATACGGTAGCCGCGGTCGTGGGCAAAATCCCTGGCGAACAGGAAGGATCCAAGGTCGGCGAAAATGTCGACCTTCTGCAGTTCGAGCACCTGGGTCCCGCGCATACTGGTCTTGATATTGTCGTCGAAGACCAGAAAATCGGGGGACAGCAGAGTCTGGATATTAAGATTGATACTGATGTCGCCGGCCACCGTCCGGTCGTCGTGTTTGTTGAGCAGCGAAAGTACGCGGCGGTCCAAGGTTTCGGTCAACTGTTGGAAAAGCCATGGGCTGGAGGCTAAGTTGACGTTGGGCAGCAGGGTCTCGCGCAGGTCGGCGATGGAAATGAAAAGTTCGTAGAAGACCGGTTGCGGTTCCGTCTGGCCGATGATGGCGCAGACCGCTTGGCGTCTTAACATATTGGCGAGGTCGGCGCGGCTCAGCGCGTCTTCCAGTTTTCCCAGCATCTCCGCCGTCAGGGCGTCACCCCGGGTTGGCTGGCGGCGTACGGTCTGACCGACGGCCGGTTTGGCGGATTCCTGGGTGCGCCGCTGATCCTCGTCGCTGGCCAACCGTTGGGCCATGTGTAACAGGCTGTCATAGTCGCGTTCGAGAAGGAACCACTCGAAGAATCCCGGCTTGTTGCCGACGCCTTCATCGACCATCGCCGGGTCATCGCTGAACATGAAGCGCAGCTTGACGATGACCCCTTCCACGTCATGCAGAGCCATTTCTTTGAAGACAAAGATCAGATCGGCGTTGTTCAGCGCAAAGATCTGGCCTTTGAGCTGCTTGATCAGCGGGTCGAAGGTGGCGACGGCGATCCGGATATGCTGGTCCCGACGATTGATCGGCAGCAGGCTCGACAGTCGTACGAGAACGGCGCGCCGGCCCTGGCGATGGCGCTCCAATTTGTGGAGATATTCGAGCAACAGCGTCTCGCCCGCCGGCAGATACTGCGCGATTTCCTTTTGCCGTTCGCTCACCGGGCGGTCATAGGGCAGGGTCACGACGGGTCTCCCTGGCGATTGCGGACTTTTGGCGCGACCATTATCGGCGACGAGTCGAGCATGTCATTGTTGCCGCACTCCTCACGCCGTCGGCCGGTGATGGCCGCATGGCGGGTCGTACATTGCCCGAGCGTGCAGGCGCTTGCCTTGTCGCACATCTGCATGGTGTAGGCAGCCAGCATGGTATCGACATAACGTCCTTGGAACCGCTCGATGCCGCGGTTCAGGCCCCAGTTGATCGCCGCTTCCGAATCGCAGCGGGCCAACAGCATCCTGTCGCGGCCGATTGATGCGATGGCGACGGCCATGGCATCGCGGTGCTCCCCTTCCGAGAGGTCGGGGCTCCAGGTGACTTTGTACAGGTCGGCCTCGAACTGCCCGACGTCCATGAACTGCATCGTCCATTCCGACAGGCCATCGATGACCACGGTATGTCCCCGCTCGCGCAGCCGCGCGCAGGCGCTATAGAACCCTCGACTATCGGCCAGGATGTCAAGAACCTGCAACTCGACGAATATGTGGGCTCGCCGCGCCATCCTGGCTTCGAAATCATCGAAGGCGCGGCTGTTTACCGTACTGAGGTTGAGGTTGAGGCTGTAGGCCTTCGGTGGATGGACCAGTGGGGTTGTCACCAAGGCTGCAAGCAAACGGCGGTCGAGGGTTTGGCTCAAATGCTGGAACAACCAGCGGTTCCCCATCAGATTGGCTTCGGGGGTCATGGCTCTCTGCAAGTCCGCCATGCCGAAGAAGAATTCCTGAAACAGCACGACGGCCTTGGATTCTTTGGTAATGACGATCGACGATTGGCGGCGGATCAATTGCGCGACGTCGATGTCGGCCAAGCGGTGGAGAACCTCGGCCAGAGCCTTGGCGTCGATCGAGCGCGGCGTCGATTTCGTGGCGGTCTTTTCGCGGGTCCGCCGGCGCGCCTCGGCGGTGGCATCGCGCGCCATGACAAGGAAGTCCTGGTAGTCGTCGCCGTTCTGCAGGTCGTACCATGTACAAAAATTGTCGCGTCCATCGCCGGTGTCGTTGAAGGTCAGCGGGTCCTTGGAGAACAACGCGCGGAGTTTGTAGATCATGTTCTCGACGTCGGTAACCGCCGGATCCTTCAGAGTGAAGACGATATCCGTCGTTCCGAGCAGAAACATTTGGCCGCGGTAGGCGTTGACGACCGGTTCCAGCATGCGGAGCGCGATGCGAACATGACCTTCCTGGCGATTCTGAGGACGCAGTCGGGAAAGATGGATGTGAACAGCCATCCGGCCGTCGCGGATGCGGCTGATTCGTTCCGCCGCTCCCAACATCAGACTTTCCTGGGTGACGACCTCGGGTCCGTCTCCTCCCGGAACCGGAATATTCATCAGTACGCCTTTCACCCCAACTGTCGGCAGACGACTTGCATCGGTCAAACATCAACCCGATCTAGAGATAGCATCGCACATTTGGCTCAACCAGAGGAGAAATGAGCGAATTTTCGTATCATCGAACGGCACTTCCGGCGCGGACCCCCGATGGGGTGCGGATCTATGCCATCGGTGACATCCACGGCCGGGACGATCTATTGCGCCGCCTGCTCGCAATGATCGATGAAGATATCGGGACATCGCAGGCGTCGCGCCATCTCCTGGTCTTCCTGGGCGACTATCTCGATCGTGGGGCGAACGGTTCGGCAGTGGTCGAGATGCTGCTGGCCGGTCCTCCGCGTGCCGCCCACGGGATTCGCTGGTTATGTCTTTGCGGCAACCATGAAGATGCTCTGCTTGATTTTCTCGAGGACTCGTCGTGCGGCCCGCTCTGGTTGGCCAATGGGGGGTGGTCGACGGTTGAAAGCTATGCCGGCACAAACGCCTGCCGCCCCGGCGACCTGCGGGCGCTCCAGACCTTGATGAAACACACGATGCCCTCGACGCATCGGCATTTCTTGCGGTCTCTCCCGCTGTGGCATGTCGAGGGCGACTATCTGTTCGTTCATGCCGGCCTGCGTCCCGGTCTCATTCTCGACGAGCAGAATCCGGCCGACTTGCTGTGGATCCGTGATCCTTTTCTGTATTCGTCCTATGACCATGGGAAAATGGTCGTTCATGGCCACAGTATCGTTTCCGTTCCCGACGTGCGCGGAAACCGCATCGGTATCGATACCGGCGCCTGCTATACCGGACGTCTGACCGCACTGGTGCTGGAGGGGGCGGAGCGGCGTTTCCTGTCAACCTGAAGCCTGTCTCCCTCTGTCTCTCTGCCATTCCTCTTGCAACCGGATCGTCATTGCGATAGGGCGTGGGGCGAAATTACCGGTCCACGCCCTTAAGCCCGAGCGGCGTCTGAGCCCGCCGGAAGCGGAGCGGAGGCGTCGTATGCAACCAAAGGACCTGGGGCGACTATTTCGCGCCAGGTCCTTGAGCCCGAGCGGCGTCTGAGCCCGCCGGAAGCGGAGCAGAGGCGTCGTATGAAACCAAAGGACCTGGAGCGATTATTTCGCGGCAGGTCCTTAACAACCCCAATCGTTTCAGTCGGAATCGAGAGACATGACCGACCATTCAGTTCTTGCCACCCGTGTCAGTGCCTTCAAACAGGCGCAAATCCTTTGCATCGGCGACGTCATGCTGGACCAGTTTGTCTATGGCGATGTCGATCGCATCTCGCCGGAGGCGCCGATTCCGGTGCTCCGGGTCCGCCGGGAAACGGCCATGCTGGGCGGTGCCGGCAATGTCGTGCGCAACCTCGGTGCGCTTGGCGCGGTAACGCACTTCGTTTCGCTGGTCGGCGACGACATGGCCGGGCGCGAAGTGACGCGCCTTGTCGGCTTGCATTCCGAAGTCGATCCGGCGCTGGTCATCGAAGACGGACGGCAAACCACCATCAAGACGCGCTTCTCTGCCGGCAGCCAGCAATTGCTGCGGGCCGACCGCGAGACCACCGTGGCTTTGTCGGGGGCAAGCCAGGAGGCGTTGGTATCGAAGGTGACAGCGCTGATATCGAAGGTCGGCGCCGTCGTCCTGTCCGATTATGGCAAAGGCGTGTTGAGCAAGTCCATTGTCCGTACGGTGATCGACCTGGCCACGGCGGCCGGTTGCTCCGTGGTGGTCGATCCCAAGGGGGCCGACTATTCGGTCTACGCCGGGGCCACCCTGGTCACGCCGAATCGCAAGGAATTGCAGGAAGCGACGAGCCTGCCGGTGGACGGCGACGAGGCGATCGTCGCTGCCGCCCGGCGGCTGATCGACGACTGCGGCATCGGCAATGTGCTGGTGACGCGGAGCCAGGATGGCATGACCCTGGTGACCCGCGACGGCGAGGTGCATCATTTGCCGGCCGAGGCTCGCGAGGTTTTCGACGTGTCCGGCGCCGGCGATACGGTCGTCGCGGCCATGGCGGCGGCCATCGCCACCGGAACCCCTTTGGCACTGGCGGCGCGTCTGGCCAATGTCGCGGCAGGAATCGTCGTCGGCAAGGTGGGCACGGCGGTGGTCTATGCTTCGGATCTGGTGGCGTCGTTGCATCATTCCGATCGCAATGCCGGCGATATGAAAGTGGCGACCCGCGAAACCGCTGCCGATCAGGTGGCGCGGTGGCGGCACAAAGGCCAGAAGGTCGGTTTCACCAATGGTTGTTTCGATCTTCTGCATCCCGGTCATATTTCTTTGCTCAATCAGGCGCGCCTCCATTGCGATCGTCTGGTGGTCGGACTGAACAGCGACCAATCGGTCAAGAGATTGAAGGGGGACAGCCGCCCGGTACAATCTGAGGTGTCGCGGGCCACGGTGCTGGCGTCCTTGGCCGCCGTCGATCTGGTGGTGATCTTCGAGGAGGACACGCCGCGCGAACTGATCGCCGCGCTGCACCCGGATGTTTTGGTCAAGGGCGCCGACTACACCGTCGATCAGGTGGTCGGTGCCGACCTGGTCCAGGGCTGGGGCGGCAAAGTGGTGCTTGCCGAATTGGCTCCCGGTCACAGCACCACGGCGACGATCGCCCGGATGGCCCAATAGTGCATTGAGCAGAATCCGGACGGTTCGCCGTTCCACCCCCCTCCCCATCGAGGGGAGGGGAGTAAAACTTTAGGCTCCCTCCCCCTTGTGGGGAGGGGTGGGGTGGGGGAGACAAAGACTCTTTCGTTTGTGTCAATACTCCAGCCCATCCCGATATCTCTAGTCTTCCGGCCCCAAGCGTTATCCGATCCATCTTTTTTTCGAGTTTTTGCTCATGTCTCAGCAGCCCAAAGCCGTCATCCTCCTTTCGGGGGGCCTCGATTCCTCGACCTGCCTGGCGATCGCCCGTGACCAGGGTTTTCTGCCGCTGGCGCTGTCTTTCCGTTACGGCCAGCGGCATCAGCATGAATTGGACGCCGCCGCCCGGGTCGCCAAGGCGTTGGGCGCCGCGCGGCATATGGTGGTCGATATCGATCTGCGGGCCTTTGGCGGTTCGGCGTTGACCGCCGATATCGCCGTGCCGAAGGACCGCGACGAGGGGGCAATGGCCGAGGGGATTCCGGTCACCTATGTGCCGGCCCGCAACACGATCTTTCTCTCGTTCGCATTGGCTTTGGCGGAAGTGGAACAGGCGCAGGACATTTTCATCGGGGTCAACGCCATCGACTACTCGGGTTATCCCGATTGCCGTCCGGACTTCATCGCGGCTTTCGAGACAATGGCCAATCTGGCGACCAAAGCGGCCGTCGGCGATGGCCGGCGGCTGACCATTCATACGCCGCTGCTCCGGCTGTCGAAGGCCGACATCATCCGGACCGGCCGCAAGTTGGGCGTCGACTATGGATTGACCACAAGCTGCTATGATCCGACCGATGCCGGTCTGGCCTGCGGGCATTGCGACGCCTGTAAGTTGCGCCTCAAGGGATTTTCCGAGGCCGGATTGACCGATCCCGCCGCCTATGCCTGATCCGTGCCGGCGGCTTTGACGGAAGAGGACCGCTTGAGATGCGCCAAGTCACGACGGTTCTGACGGTCAACACCCCCGGGGCCGGCCTGCACGAGATCACCGAAGGTGTGCGGAGTTGGGCCGAGGCGCAGGCGATCGGCGAGGGGCTGTTGACGCTTTTCATCCGCCATACCTCGGCCAGTCTGGTGATTCAGGAAAACGCCGATCCGGCGGTCAGGCACGATCTCGATGCCTTTTTCCATCGGCTGGTTGCCGAGGACACGCGACTTTACCTGCATCAGGACGAGGGGCCGGACGATATGCCGGCCCATATCCGGGCGGCGCTGACCGCCAGCCATCTGTCGATCCCCCTGTTGGCCGGGTGCCTGGCGCTCGGCACCTGGCAAGGGATCTATCTCTTCGAACACCGCCACCGGCCCCACCCGCGGCAGCTTGTCTTGCATCTGCTGGGGGAGTGATGCCATGGGACCTCGTCGGAGGTCCCGGTCGATTCCCTTGTGCCGCCGATCCCGAACTTCCCAGTCGAAATATCGTGAAAAGTGGTATTCACTGGAATTGTAGCGCGGCGTGAGCACGATGATATAAAATCAAATCAGAACTCGTGCGATCTTATATCTGAATCTCTCTCTAATTTATTGAGCAGAGGCGGATTTCGCCAAAAAGCATTCGGCTCTGGTACAGGGGAATAGATTTGCGGCGGTGGTGCGTGCGATTGCTGATGATCGGGCTTGGCGCCTGTGGTTTGGCAGCCTGCACCTCGGCCCGACCGTCATCGCCGCCGCCATCCCTCGACCAAGCGGCCGTTTGCCTGAAAACTCTCGACCAACGGCATATCATCTATGAACGGGTGAAGGACTGGAAGACGCCGGAGGGATGCGGCATCACGCAGGCGGTTCGGGTTCAGCATTCGGCGATCGACTGGAATCGCGCGACCTTGCTTTCCTGCCCGATGGAGGAAACCGTCTGGGACTTCGAAACCAAGGTGGTGCAGCCGGCGGCAGCGCGCAATTTCGGGCAGACGGTCCGCAAGATGTCCAATGCCGGCAGTTACAATTGCCGGGGCGAAATCGGCGGTCGGCCAGAAAGAATGTCGCAGCACGCCTATGGCAAAGCGATCGACATAACCGGTTTTGAACTGGCTGACGGCACCGTCATCTCGGTACGGCGGGACTGGCGCGTTCCGGGAGCCAAGAGCACGTTTCTCCATGAGGTGGCGCAAGGCGCCTGCAAGGTTTTCGCCGTCGTTTTGACGCCCAACCACAATGCCGAGCATCACGACCATCTACATCTCGATATCGGCCCCCACAAGCTTTGCGGCTATTGAAGCGCGTCCTTGAACGCCACTCCGGAACGCCGTGGCGAATTATCGAGTGAATCGATTTTTAAGATGAGTTATATCCGTTTCACACGATTTATCGTGTGAGATATGGTCTTGTCATCGCCCCAAACCGATGGAGAACCAAGATGACAACCGCGAAAAATTCCAGCCGTTTCCTGACCGCCGCCGCCGCCATTTTCGTCCTGGGTGCCACCGCTACCAGCACCTATGCCGCCAGCGTCAGCCAGAATGTCCTGTTCGAGCGCGCGCTTTCCGCCAAGACCCTGCCCGGAACGGCCGTGGAGAGCAACCCCTGCGCCGCCGGACCGAGCAAGGGACCTCTCGGCTACTGAAACCCGCTTCCGTCACGCGGACGTGTTCGCCGGTTTTGACTTGGTCCGGCCGGTGACGAGTGACTGGAGAAGCGGATATGCGACGAACGGTGAAACGGCCTTGGCCCGAAAAGCCAAGGCCGCGCCTCCTATCCCAAGTCCCGAACTCATCTGGATGGCACGTTTCAGCCAGGATGAAACGTGCCCCTACGCTGTCGCCGATCGGCCGGCCTTGAAGGAATTCGACTGGTCGATATCGAGATTGGCCTTCTGATCGATCAGAATCCGCTGAACTTTCCCAACGTCGACGTCGCGGGGTTGGCAATCGTCTTTGGCCGCGACGGCAGCCGCCGCGCCGGAAGCTTGGCCAATGGCGAAGGCCGTGCCCTGGACTCGCAGCGATCCATGCGCTTCGTGTGAGGCCGAAATGTTGCGTCCGGTCATCACCAGTCCGTCGATCGCCTTGGGAATCAGGCAGCGCAAAGGAATGTCATAGGGACCCTTGGGCTTGATCCAGGTGCTGCCGCCGGCCTGATAACCCTTGCCGCCGGTTGGATCATGAACGTCGATCGGGAAGAAGCCGCGTGCCACGACATCGGGAAACCGCCGTCCGCTGGCCACGTCGTCCGGGGTCAGAAGATATTCGCCGACCACGTGACGGCTCTCTCGCACACCGATCTGCGCCCCGGTCGAACAGACGTAGGCGTCGGCGAATCCCGGAAGGTATTTCTTGGCGAAGGCGGCGAGAGACATCGCCTGTTTGCGCCCTTCGATCTCGGCCTCGGTGAAATCGTTGACGTCGGTGCCGCGCAGCTTTCCGACGCGGGTCGAATTGAAGACGATCGTCCCGTCCCGCATGGTGCTTTGCAGCAGCACGGTGTCGCGGCCCAGATGGAGTTCGCCGGCCTCGCGCGCCTTCTTGACGAAGTTCGTGAAGCCCTGGACCACGAAGTAACGCTGGTTGAACGCCTTGGGCAGCGGCTGGCCGGCATGAAGTTCAGAGGCCCATTCGACATCGTCGGGATGGGTGTCGATGTAGCTCTTGAGGGCGCCCGTATCGACATTCGCCATTTCGAAGAACATCGTCATCGGTTGCCCGAGATGATCGGAATCCCGGCCCCATTTGAATTCCGCACCGGCCCTGGCCGCCACGTCGCCGTCGCCGGTCGCGTCGACGACAACCTTGCCCAGAACCTGCTGGAATCCCGATTTGTTGCAGACCTGGAGACCAGTCACCCGGTTGCCCTCGGTCACCGTCCCTCCAATGAAGGTGTGAAGAAGAAGCCTTACCCCGGCCTCTTCCATCATCTGGAAGGCGATCATCTTGTAGACCTCGCGGTCGAAATAGGCCATGTAGGAACCCGAGCCATATTCCGGCACGCATTTCAGATGTCCGGTGCTGCCGCCGGCGGCGATCAGCCGTTGCACGAGCTCCTGGGGAATCCCCATGGTGATCTGCTGATCGTCATAGTGGAACGGCGAGAATGGACCGACTGACGCGACCGTCGCCATGCCGCCAAGGAACCCATACTGTTCGACCAGAAGAGTCCGTGCGCCGGCGCGCGCCGCCGCCAAGGCGGCAATTAATCCCGACGGGCCGCCACCCGCCACAACGACGTCCGATTCGCTGTGGATTTCCATATCCATGCTGATGGTCTCCTCTTGTCTGGTCGCACATGTTCAAAGGGGAAAATCAATGCCGTTGGCCGTTGTAGGCGGTCGCGGCGGCATCGAGCGCGGCTTTCGGATCCATGCCCTCAAGGATGACTTTCTGGATGGCTTTGGCGAGTTCCTCGGACAGGCGCGAAAAGTCTCTCGGGGTCATCTCCATCCGCCCCCGCTGTCGGGCATAGTCCGCCCAGCCACGGATTTCCTTGCCCTGCGAACTTTCGCCGAAAAATGGATCCTGGTAACTGCTCGCCTTGCTGGGAAGAACCCCGGCCTTGGCGAATTCGATCTGCGAGGGCGTGCCGAGGTAATATTTGATGAATTCCCAGGCGCCGTCCTTGTGCTTCGATGTCGTTCCGATAGTCAGCGTCTGGCTGGCCAGACGGGCTGGCATCGGTTTGTCCGCCGTCCAGCCGGGGATCGGCGTGGTTTGGAAATTGTCTCCGGTCGTCGGACTGTTGCGAGTGGCGCCAACCCGGTAGCTGCCAACGATCTGCATACCGACCGTGCCGGCGCGAAAGGCCGTCTGAATGTCCTCGGCGCCCATACTGACCACTGTCGACTTCATGGCGTTCCGTTTTACCAGGTCGCCGAGCCAGCTCAGCGTCTTGACGCCGGCCTCGCTGTTGATGGTGGTGTTGCCTTTGTCATCGAACATCTGGCCCCCGGCTCCCCAGAAGATCGGAGCAAAAGTCTCCATCGCCTGGGCGCCCAGTCCGGCCGTCGATGCCCCCATGCCGAATCCCATCACCTGGTCCGTGCTGACGACCGCCGCGGCGTTGGCAACCTCGTCGAGGGTCGCCGGAACCTTCTGGTGGGCGTTGTCGAGCAGATCCTTGCGGTAGCCAAGCAGCCAGACTCGCATTTCCCAGGGAAGGGCCATGACATGGCCCCCGATTCGAAGGGCGTTCGGACTGATGAGAAAATCTTCGACCTCGGCCGGCGACATCGCGGCAAGGTAGGAATCGAGCGGGACGATCGTCTTTGCCGCCGCATGCATCGACAATTGATCGGTGTAGACATTGAGAATGTCCGGCCCCTGCCCGGCGGCCGTCGACTGGATGACGGTATTGTCGATGCGGGCATAATTGATGGATTCGACGCTGACCTCGTATTTCGACTGCGACTTGTTGAATCCGTCGATGACGCCCTTAAGGGCAGTCGAACGCGGATCGCTGCCTTGTACCGGCAGGAATGTCCAGAATTTCAGCGCTATCGGTTGTTCTGCCTGTGCCGTGCCCAGCCATCCGAAGCCGATGGCAATGGCGACAAGAGACATCAAGGTCTTGTGCATGGCGTTTCCTCCCGTCCGGTTTTGTTATCCTTTTACCGCGCCTGCCGTGAGCCCCTGGACCAGCCACTTCTGCATGACCAGGAAGGCGAAGACGACCGGCAGCAGGGCGAAAATCGCGGCGGCAGTCAGTTGGCCCCAGTCGATGCCGACGTTGGAGATGTAGGCGAACAGACCGACCGGCAGCAGCCGCTGGCTTTCGCTGATGGTCAGGGTGAAACCGATCAGAAAGTCGTTCCAGACGAACATCATGGTCATGATTGCGCCAGCCAGCAGACCGGGTGCGACCATCGGCATCACGACCAGATAGAAGGCCCGCATCCGACCGCAACCGTCGACGAGGGCGGCCTCCTCAAGCTCGATCGGAATGCTCTCGAAGAAACCTTTGAGCAGCCAGACCAGCAGTGGAACGTTCCATGCCGAATAGACGATGACGAGGCCGGTCAGCGAATTGTAGAGACCGGTCCCCACCGAAAGGTTGTAAAGCGGCACCAGGATGGCGACGCCCGGAATCATCGATGTCGCCAGAAGCCCCATAAGAAGCGCCGTCTTGCCGCGGAAATGGAAGCGCGCCAAGCCGTAGGCGGCGTGTACGCTCAAGGCCAGGCTGACGACGACGCTGATCGCTGTGACCAGGATGCTGTTGAGGAAATAAGTGGGGAAATATGATTCCGTCCAGACACGTTCGAAATTTTCCAGGCTGACCGGCCAGGGGAAAAGTTTCGGCGGATAGGCGAAGATTTGCGCCAGCGGTTTCAGCGCGGTGGACAGGCCCCAAAGCAGCGGGCCGATGGCGAACATGCAGGCCGCCAGCGCGGCGAGGGCGAGAAGCGACCGGCGCGACAGGTTAGCGTGCATGGCGTGACCTCAAGGCCAGGACGTAGATGAGACTGAAGGCGAAATTGACAACCGTGATGACCAGTCCGAGGGCCGCGCCTTGTCCCAGGTTCCAGTCCTCGAAGCTCGTCTTGAGGACGCGCAGCGACAGCGTCTCCGTCCCGCCCATCGGTCCACCGCCGGTCAGCGTGTAGATCAAGGTGACCATGTTGAAATAGAGCAGCGTCAACTGGATCAACACGACGGCGATGGTCGGTTTGATCAAGGGCAAGGTGACGTAGCGCAGCGCCTGCAGACTCCGCGTGCCGTCGATCTTCGCCGCGTCGTAAAGTTCATTGGGAATCGTCTGCAGAGCGGCGAGCAGCAGCAAGGTTGCCTGCGGATAGCTCGCCCACACATTGACGACGATGGTCGAGGCCATGGCCGCCGTTGGCGACGCCAGAAACAACGGACGATAGCCGAGAAGCGTTTGGGCGAGGTAGGTGACGGGACCGAAGTCGGCGTTGAGCAGCCAGGCCCACAAAAGGGCGACGACGGTCTGCGAGACCACCCACGGCAGGACGATGACCGTTCGCGCCAGTCCGCGAAGCGGGAACTCTTCGTTGAGAAGCAGCGCCAACCCCAGGCTAAGTGGCAGTACAACGGCCAGAGAGCCCAGGGTATAGACGAGCGAACGCGACAAAGCGTTGGCGATCAGGGGGTCGGTTGCCAGATGGATGAAATTGTCGAACCCGACGAATTGAACCTTCTCAGCATATTGCGTCTCGAAAAGGCTGAGGACGGCGGCATCGAATACCGGGTAGATGGTGACGAGGAACACCAGGGCGACGGCCGGAACGATGAACAGGGGCGGCAGCCAGTTGAGGGGGCGACGTCTGGCGGCACTTTTGACGCGAGGCCGATGGTGACCGATCGTTTCCCGGTCGGCCTGAGAAATAACGGCGTTCATCGTGGCACGCAACAGGTGCGTGGCTGAAGGCTTTCGACTTTGGCAAAATCTGTGGAAGCCACTGGTTTGTCCTTTCCTGTAAGCCTGTTCGGCAGTTCCGGGAAAAGTCACCTGTCCAACGTCGATCAACTCATGATGGAGATCGTAGTCCTGCGGCGGCGGACGGCTCTTGCTCTGATGCGTCACTCCTTTGAACAAATCCGCCAAGATGGTCAGATGTCCGGATCATCCTCGTGAAACGGAAGGGTGAAGCGCGCTCGCCACAGCGTTCGGGTGGCGGCCGGTGTGCTGGCGAAAAGAGCTTTGAATTGGCGTGTGAAATGGGCTGCGTCGGAAAAGCCGCACTTGAGCGCCACGGTGAGGATCGATTCGTTGGTGTCGGTCAGCAACTGGTGGCCATGGTGCAGGCGCGTCTCGACGTAATGGCGCTGCGGGCTTTTCCCGAGGTACCGCTCGAACAGGCGTTCCATTTGACGGATCGATACGCCGGTTCTTTCCGCGATATCGCCGAGTGTCAGCGGTTCCTCGATGTATTTCTCCATGAGCTCGATCGCCAGGGCGATTCGCTTGTCATTGACTCCATAGCGCCATTGGATCGACATCCGCTGGTTTTCGGTCGGACCGCGTATCCGTGAAATCATCGAGATTTCCGCCAACTCCGCCGCCAGCGGCGCGTCGACGATCGAGGACACGATGGTGAGGCCGAGATCCATGGCGGCAAATCCACCGGCACAGGTCAGGCGCTTGCGGTCTACGCAGTAAAGGCCGCGGCCGAGATGGACTCTGGGAAAGCGCTCGAGGAAGTCTCCATAAAGCCGCCAATGGGTCACGCATTGATGATCGTCGAGGAGGCCGAGACGGGCCGCCAGAACCGTCGCCGCGCCGAGTGGCGCGATGGCTACGCCGTCGCGGGCCATCCGTCGCAGCCAGGCCGACAGCTTCGGGTCATCGAAATTGACCGATGTCAGGCTTGAGACGATGAAGACGATGTCCCAGTGGTCCTCAGTTCCGATGACATCGTCGGCAGTGAACCGGAGACCACAGTTGGCTTGAACCTCCTTCTTCTGGATGCCGAGCAGCTTCCAAGTGAACAGTGGGCCGTCCGAACGGTCGTTGGCCATGCGGAACGCCTCGATCGCGCAAGCGAAGGTCACAAGGCTGAACTCGGGAATCAACACGAACGCCAGCGTCCTCGGTCGCTGGGACGGCTCGCTGGTCGCGGGCGGTACAGGCATTTTGTCTCCTCACCAATTCATCGGCTCCATTTTTGATTTTTGCGTGCGGATGAGCCGACGTCATTCATGTGTTACATGATCGGAACCCACTGATACCGGCTGGCCAATGAATAGACCGCCTTGGCCCTGCGCGAGCATCCGGGCCGCCGCTTGCCTCCGGTGTCCCTATGGTTTGAGAAATTTTGACTGCTCTGGAACGATCGAGAGAAGCCCCGGCGGTTTGGTTAATCCGGACAACTAAACGGAAGGGAGCGCTGTCCCTTCCGTTTGGATCGGCTTTTTTGTCCTGGTCGGCCTTGCGTTACAGGACCGTCAGCATCGCTCCGACCAGGGGATGGCGGACGATGTCGTGCTCGTCAAGATAGACCACGGCGACCTCGGGCAATACCGACAGGCGTTCGGCGATGTCGGACAGGCCCGACATACCTGGCAGAAGATCGGTCTGGTCGGGGTCGCCGGTCAGCACCATGGTCGAATGCCAGCCCAGGCGGGTCAGCAGCATCTTGATTTGGCCATAGGTGCAGTTCTGGGCTTCATCGATGACCACGAAGGCATTGTTGAGCGTCCGCCCGCGCATATAGGCCACCGGTGCGATCTCGATCGATCCGTCGGCCAGGCAGCCGCGCAGCCGTTTGCCACCCAGACGGTCGGACAAGGCGTCGTAAAGCGGTCGCAGATAAGGCGCCATCTTTTCCTGCAGGTCGCCGGGCAGAAAACCCAGGCTTTCGCCGGCCTCCACCGCCGGTCGGGATAAGACGATGCGCCCGACGCGTCCTTCGTCCAAGGCTTCGACGGCCGCCGAAATGGCCAGATAGGTTTTGCCGGTGCCGGCGGGGCCAAGGGCCAGGGTTAGGTTTCGTTCCTCAAGGGCTTCCAGCAGTTCGCGCTGATTGTCGCTCTGCGGCCGGACCTTTTTGACGTAGCTCTGATCTCGCTGTTCTTCACCAAGGGGATCCCATCTTCCTTGGGCGGCTCTGCCGTAAAGAGGGTGGACATTGGATTCGGATTTGGGCTGGGCGGCTTGACGGGGACGCTTGGCCATGAACAGCTCCTTAAGGTAGGAACAAACAAAAAGCCTCCACGAGGGGAGGCTTGGCGGGAGGCTCGGAGTAGAACGACACCGGGCTGATTTAGGGATGCAGGGAGGGGGCGGTTTTCCGCCTTGAGGCGGACCACAGTGCCGACAGGTGGTGGGAAACAAGTCATGCGACCCACGCTAGGCATATCTCCATGTGAGTGTGCCAGAAGACAAGATAAGTCGACCGTGGCACCAATTCCACCCTTTATTGGGTCTGTAAGATAAGCTTAACGCTAGATGTAGAGTCGCCAAGGACGTTGACCCTCATAGGGAAGGCCAACGTCCTTGGTTTCATCCGGAGCATAATCCCAGCAGGATTCGCTAGGATGAAACAAATTGTCAGTAGCACCGGCGTCCCTGCCGGTGTTCCGGCGGGAGCCGGAAAGGGTCCGCCTGGCGGCGGAACACCGGCAGAGACGCCGGTGCCACTCCTGTTTCATCCAAGGCGCGTCGGCGACGCCACCGGTGCGGAACTCTAAGCGCTTAATGCCGTTCCCGCCGGTTGAGCGCCGACAGCACAGCACGCAAGGAGGCGGTGACGATATCCTCGTCCATGCCGACGCCGGTCACGCTGCCGTCCTTTGCCGCAATCTCGACATAGGCGACCGCCTTGGCGTTGGCGCCGCGTCCGATGGCATGTTCGGAATAGTCGACCAGATGGATGCCGATGCCGCTGCTTTTCAATGCGGCGATGAAGGCGTCGATCGGGCCGTTGCCGCGGCCCCGCAAGGCGTGCTCGCCGGTGCCATCGCTTATCGTCACGGCCATCTCGCCGTTGTCGCCCAAATTCTCGAAATGGTGGCGGACCAGGCCAAAGGGCGTGTCGGCCTTGAGAAATTCGTTCTCGAAATGCTGCCAAATCACCTTGGCCGACAGCTCCTTGCCGGTGGCGTCGGCGGTCTTCTGCACGACCTGGGCAAGTTCCACCTGCACGGCGCGCGGCAGGGTCAATCCATATTCCTGTTCCAGGATATAAGCGACGCCACCCTTGCCGGACTGACTGTTGATACGGATGACGGCCTCGTAGCTGCGTCCCAGGTCGGCCGGGTCGACCGGCAGATAAGGAACCTCCCAGACATTGCTGCCCGACAGGCGGAGCGCCGCCAGACCTTTCTTGATAGCGTCCTGGTGCGACCCGGAAAAGGCGGTGAAGACCAAAGCGCCGGCATAGGGGTGGCGGGGATGTACCGGTATCTGGGTACAGGCCTCGGACGTCTCGATGATCTTGTTGATGTCCGACAACGCCAGCTTCGGATCGACACCCTGCGTCATCATGTTCATCGCCAGCGTCACGATGTCGACATTGCCGGTTCGCTCGCCATTGCCGAACAAGGTGCCTTCGACGCGATCGGCGCCGGCCATGACCGCCAATTCGGCGGCGGCGACGGCGGTGCCGCGGTCGTTATGCGGATGGACGCTGACGATCAGAGAATCCCGATCTCTGACGTTGCGGCAGAACCATTCGATCTGGTCGGCATAGATGTTGGGGGACGCCATCTCGACGGTGGCCGGCAGATTGACGATCATGCGGCGACCGGGCGTCGGCTGCCAGGTGGCCATGACGGCCTCGGTGATCTCCACCGCGAAATCGAGTTCCGTACCGGTGAAGCTCTCCGGCGAATACTGAAAGACGATGTCGGTGCCCGTCATCTCCGCCGTCAAGGTCTTGATCAAGGCCGTGCCGGTGACGGCGATATCGGTGACGGCGGCGCGGTCGGCGCCGAAAACCACTCGTCGCTGCAGCTCGGAGGTCGAGTTGTAGAGATGCATGATGACCTTCTTGGCACCGCGGACGGCCTCGAACGTGCGGCGGATCAGATGCTCGCGCGATTGCGTCAGCACTTGAATGGTCACGTCGCCGGGGATTTTGCCCTGGTCGATCAATTGACGCAGAAAGTCGAAATCGGTCTGCGAGGCGGCGGGAAAGCCGACCTCGATTTCCTTGAAGCCCATTTCCACCAGCAGGTCGAACATCTTCTGCTTAGCGTCCGGCGACATCGGCTCGATCAGAGCCTGGTTGCCGTCGCGCAGATCGACGCTGCACCAGGCCGGGGCCTGCGTGATGCTGCGGCTCGGCCACTGCCGATCAGTCAGGGATACCGGGGAAAAGGGACGATACTTATCAAAAGGCATGCTGTTCATTGTCGTTACTCCAGGAGAGAAAAGGTCGGTTGCCGCTGGAGCAGCGTCAAAGTCGCGCCAGATGACGGACGCGCAAAAGCATCAGCCGTTTTGCGCGGCTGAAGGGGGCTGGCCTGAAGATGGGTGACTTATAACCGGAACGCGGAGATTCCATGAGTAGCAGACTCCAAAGACGAAACGCCGACGACAATGTCCCGGTCTCCAAGGGAGGCCGGGCCAAGAAGTCGCAGAAGCGCTTGCATGGCAGTCTGATTACTCATGGAGAGATAAATACCATCAGTGATCCTTGACGTCCAGGATTTCGATATTTCGTCGCGCCATGTCGGCCGCGGTCGAACTCGGGGCGATTTCCAAAACCTTGAGCCAGGCTTGCCTGGCGCCCACGTCGTCGCCACCCAGTCGTTTCAGAATTCCCTGTTCAAGCCAGGCATCCTGGTACAGCGGATCGATCTTCAGTGCCTGCGCAACGTCGGCCTGCGCTCCCTTGCTGTCGTCGAGGAAGCGCTTGGCGGTGGACCGGAAGGTCAGAGCGTCGACCCGGTTGGGCGCGGTGGCCAGCGCCTGATTGAGATCGGCCAGCGCTTCCCGGTAATTTTTGGCGGCGGCAAGGCTTTGGGCGCGGTCGACCAACAGATCCGGCGCTCCGGGAACCAATTTCAGGGCCGCCGTCTGGGCCGCGTTGGCGCGCTCGGGATTTTCGGCGAGAAGCCAGGCCTGTCCGGCCTGCGCCAGCATGCCCGCCCGGAGTTTGACGTCGGAGTGGCTGCCGGCCGCCAGATCTTCCAGCCGGCGAGCCCCTTCCTCATACTGGCGCAAACCGATCAGGGCGATGGCGGCGCAGTGGCGGGCCGGTTCGCCGCCGCCGAGACTCGTCCACGCCAGGGCTTCCTCCCAGCCTTCGTCCGGTTTTTGCCGGGCCAGGGCGATACAGTGCTTGTACTGCCTGAAATCATCGATGCCCTCGCCGGCATTGGCGGCGGGTTTGTCCTTGGTGGCGGCCTGCGGCGTCTGCTTGGGCGTGCTCTTGTCGGCGGCCAATCCGGGAGCCAGCGAGAGGGTCGTCAGCATGATAGCGAGGAGAAGGCGTTTCAGCATGTCTTGTTCCTGGTTGGGCAACGGCGGTACAGTCCAACGGAATCCCCCGGAATGCAAGGATCCCCATGAGCTCCCGGCTTTTCTGTTTCGGTCTGGGCTATAGCGCCGAAGTGCTCGTCCGCCGTTGTCTGGCAGACGGTTGGCGGGTCGCCGGCACGGCGCGCGACCAGGCTCATTTGGCTCGGCTGACGGAGCTGGGCGTGGAAACTTTTCTGTTCGACCGTCAGCATCCGCTGCCGGCCGGGGCGCTCGACGGGGCGAGCCATATCCTGAGCTCGGTACCGCCCGACGAGCAGGGCGATGCTGTCCTCGATCTGGCGCGTTCGGCGATTCGTGCCGTGACGCCGACGCTTTCCTGGGTCGGCTATCTGTCGACGACCGGGGTCTATGGCGACTATGGCGGCGAATGGGTCGATGAGGACTCCGCATTGCGCCCGCTTTCTCCACGGGCCTGGCGTCGGGTCGGCGCCGAGGCCGGGTGGCGGGAGCTCTATCGGCTGCATCAGGTGCCGGTCCATGTCTTCCGGCTGGCCGGCATCTATGGGCCTGGGCGCAATGCCCTTGACGAGGTGCGGTCCGGGCGGGCCCGGCGGATCGTCAAGCCTGGGCAGGTCTTCAGTCGTATCCACGTCGAGGACATCGCGACGGTGTTGCGGGCCTCGATGGCCAAGCCGCGACCGGGCGCTCTTTACAATGTCTGCGACGACGAAGCCGCGCCGCCGCAGGATGTGATCGCCTTCGCCTGCGACCTTCTCGGGGCGGCCGTTCCGCCCGAGTGTCCTTTCGACAGCGCCAGTCTGTCACCGATGGCGCAAAGCTTCTGGGCCGACAACCGCCGGGTCCGCAACGATCGCATCCGCGGGGAACTCGGTGTCTCTCTGACATTCCCAACCTATCGCGAGGGGCTGCGGGCACTGGCCGGAAGTCACGGGGGCTGACTCCTCCTACCGGCCCCCCTCAATGGTTCGCAGCAACGCCTCGAGAACAGCCGTCATCCGCTCAAGGTCGGCCGCTTCGCTCAAACGATGGCCCGACGATTTGACGAGCGTCACCGCGACGTCGTCGGAGGCCAGGTCGGCCTGCAACCGCAACGCCGTCCGCCAGGGAACACTGTCGTCCCGCTGCCCGTGAATCAGGCGGATCGGGCAGGTGAGATTGATCGGCGCCTGCAGCAGCAGATGTTGCCGCCCGTCTTCGATCAGCCGGCGGGTGACGGAGTATGGCTCCATGCCGTCGCCCTCATCGACCATCACCGATCCGTGGCGCAGCAGCGTTTGTTTTTGCTGGTCCGACAGAGCAGCGAAAATCAATTCCTCGGTAAAATCCGGTGCCGCGGCCAGTCCCAGCAGCCCGGCGATCCTGGAGCGGCGTTCCAGGGCGGCCAACAGCATCAGCCAGCCGCCCATGCTCGATCCGACAAGAATCTGAGGGCCTTCGGTCAACGCATCGAGGACGGCGACCGCGTCGTCGGCCCAGCGGCCGATCGAGCCGTCTTCGAAGTGTCCTGAGCTTTCGCCATGGCCCATCGCGTCGAAGCGGACGAAGGCCTGACCGCGGCTCCGGCAGAAGGCCTCGAGGGCCATCGCCTTGTTTCCAGTTCGGTCGGACCGGAACCCATGCAAGAAAACAATCCCCGGGTTTTTTCCTGTCAACCTGTTGTATGCGATTGTCGAGCCGTCGGCCCGTGCTAATATCCCGCCCGTTCCAGCGGCTGCGGCCGTTTCAGCGCTTTGCGTCATTCTCACACTTTCCAAGTTTGGTATGTCTTCAGAAGAAAAAACTCCATCTGCCGTTCCGCCGGGGCGCCAGAACGTGGTTCTTCAAGTTCTGCCGTCGCTGGTAACCGGCGGTGTCGAACGAGGAACCATCGATCTCGCCGGTGCTTTGGTCGAAGCGGGCTGGACGGCGTTGGTGGCGTCGAACGGCGGTCATATGGTGCGCGAGTTGGATCGCCTGGGAGTCAAACACATCCAACTTCCGCTGCACAGCAAGAATCCCCTGGTCATGCGGGCCAATGTCGGCCGCCTCGAAGACGTGATCCAGAGCTACGGTGTCGATATCGTGCATGCGCGGTCCCGGGCGCCGGCCTGGAGCGCCTATTACGCGGCGAAAAACAGTGGAACCCATTTTTTGACCACGTTCCACGGCACCTACAATCTTGGTTTGCTGGGGCTGAAGAACGCCTATAACGCCATCATGACGAAGGGCGAGCGGGTCATCGCCATCAGCCATTTCATCGCCGATCACATTCAGGCGGTCTACAAGACCAACCCGTCCAAGATCCGTGTGGTGCATCGCGGTGTCGATCTGTCGCGCTTCGATCCGACCCACATCAGCCAGGAACGGATCATCCAACTGGCGCAGCGCTGGCGTCTTCCCGACGGCTATCCGGTGATCATGTTGCCAGGCCGGCTGACTCGCTGGAAGGGACAGGGCGTCCTTATCGAGGCGCTGGCCATGCTGGGACGGCGCGATGTGCGCTGTCTTCTGGTTGGGTCGGATCAGGGCCGGGAATCCTATACCGACGAGTTGAAGGCGCTGGTCGAACGGCGTGGCTTGACCGACGTCGTGCATATCGTCGGCGACTGCAACGACATGCCGGCCGCCTACATGCTGACCGACGTCGTGGTGTCGGCGTCCACCGATCCGGAAGCCTTCGGCCGCGTTATCGTCGAAGGCCAGGCCATGGGCCGGCCGGTGGTGGCGACCAACAACGGCGCGGCGCGCGAGAACGTCCTCGACGGTCGGACCGGCACACTCGTACCGCCGAACGATCCGGCGGCGTTGGCGACCGCGCTCGATGCGGCGTTGGCGATCGGTCCGGCGGAGCGCGAAAAGCGTGCCGCTCTGGCCATCAAATTTGTTCGAGACAACTTTTCCCGCGAACTGATGTGTGCCCGCACGCTTGGCGTCTACGCCGAACTGCTGGGACAGTCTGCGGACGCTTCGGAAAGCGTGGCGGCATGGGCGGGCAACAGCGCATCCTTGTAATCAAGCTCTCGGCGTTGGGCGATTTCGTTCAAGCCATGGGGCCGTTCGCGGCTATCCGCGCCCATCATCCGGCGGCGCGGATCACGTTGCTGACGACCAAGCCGTTCGCCGCCTTGGCCGGACAGAGCCCTTATTTCGACGAGGTTTGGACGGACAGCCGGCCGCGCCCATGGGAGGTCGCCGGTCTGATCCGGCTTCGCAAGATGCTGCGGTCGGTGAAGTTCGACATGGTCTACGATCTGCAGACCTCGGACCGCAGCTCCAGCTATTTCCATATCATGGGCGATCCTCCGTGGTCCGGCATCGCCAACAGCTGTTCGCATCCGCACGCCAATCCCGACCGTGATCTGATGCACACCATCGAACGCCAAGCCGAGCAATTGGTCATGGCGGGCATCCCCTCGACGCCGCCGGCCGACCTCTCCTGGGCGACGGCCGATGTCGCGCGGTTCAATCTGCCCGAGCGCTATGCCTTGATAGTGCCGGGAGGGGCGCCCCATCGCCCGTTCAAGCGCTGGCCGGCTGATCGTTTCGCCGCCGTTGCCAACCATCTCGCCTTGCAAGGTGTCGTTCCGCTGGTGTTGGGCACCCGTGATGACGACGATCAGATCAAGGTGGTGACCACGGACTGTCCAACGGCCCGTTCATTGTCCGGTCAGACCAGTTTTACCGATGTTATCGTCCTGGCCCGCCGGGCAGTCGGCGCGGTCGGGAACGATACCGGCCCCATGCATCTGATTGCCGCCGCCGGATGTCCCGCCGTGGTGCTCTTCTCGGCCGATTCGGATCCTGCCTTGTGCGCGCCACGCGGGCGGGTCGCCGTATTGCGCAAGGACGATCTTTCCACCCTTGCCGTCGACGAGGTCCTGGCCGCCCTGGCCGCCGGGCCGGCTGCCTTGCGGGAACCGGCTGCAGTATAACCCGCGTCAGATGACGGCGGAGAGGCCGATGGTCGCCGAGAAGAAGGCGAGCAGCAGCGCGGCCAGACGGTGGGCGACTGCCGGTCCCCAGTTCGACCGTCGGCCGAACAGGAAGGCGCCAAAGGCAATCCAGGCAACCGCGGTGGGCAGTAGCAAGAGGGTGAATGCGGCGGCGGCGATCAGGAACGTCGACGGGTCGCTGAAGGCGGTCCGCGGGAAGATTCCCCCGGCGAACAGCAGGCATTTGGGATTGAGCAATGTGGCCAGCCCCAAGGTTCCGGCTTTGGCGTCCTTGCCGGGATCGGACAATGGCGCGTCGGCTGCCCGCCATAGCCGCAGTGCGGTGAGGCCGAGCAGCAACGAGCAAAGAACCCGCATCACCGCGGGAAGCTGGGGCCAGACGGTCGCCGCCGGAGCGAGCAGGCATCCCCAGGCGAGAATCGCCGTCAGATAGGCACAAAGAGCGATCGGCACGAGACGCAACGAGTGTCGCAATCCGGCCGTGGCACCGGCGCGGGCGAGCAGCGCATTGGTTGGTCCGGGAGCGGCAAGAAGCGCGGCGACGGCGGTGACGAAGAGAGCGTCGGGCATGTCTGTCTCGGCTGCGGTCGTCAGCCGGCCAGCCGGCGGCAGGCGAAGGCCGAAGTCCGGTAAGGGAAAAGGATTTCACCGTGGCCGGCGAGATCGGTGGTGCTGGCGATCAGGCGGCGTAACGCCGCTTCCACCGTGCTTCGCTGGTCGGGCGCCAGCGCTGCGATGAAACTGACCGATAGCATGCGTTCGATGATCACCTGCTCAGCCGGGCCCTGGTGAGTGTGCGGGAAACGACTTTCTTCGAGCGGCGTGAACCCCGGTGCAGGGAAAGGTTTCTTCCAGTCGCCGTTGGCGAAACGAGGCGCATCTCCTTCGTAGGGCCGCAGGATGTCGGTGATTGCCTGGACCCAGGGAACACTTTCGTCGCGAACGTTCCAGACCAGCCCCAGCATTCCGTCCGGCCGCAGAATACGGTGAATCTCGGCCAATGTTTCCCGTGTGGCGAACCAGTGGAACGACTGGGCGCAGACCACCGCGTCAAGGCTGTTGGCGGGCAGGGGAATCGCATCGGCGGAGCCGGCCAACACCGGCACATCGGGCAATGACCTGGTGAACTGTCCGCGCATTTCGGCGACCGGTTCGACAGCGACGACGTCGGCGCCGGTGGCGACCAGCCGCTTGGTGAACTTTCCGGTGCCGGCCCCCAAATCGAGGACGTGACGTCCTTGCCGCAATCCAAGTTTCTCTCGCAGCCAGGCTTCGATGGCGACGGGATAGTCGGGGCGACCGCGCTGATAGGTTTCGGCCTGGCTGGCAAATCCGGTGGCAGCCGCCTGATGGATGGACATTCTTTTCTGTCTCTCGCAATCACGGGGGTAACGGATCCGCCATCGATGTCCTCTGTTCGTCCCATCGACGGCGGCACCTATGCTATCATGGGTCTGCCCTTTTCGCTGGAGGTTATGATGCGTTTGTCGATCCTTCCATTGGCGACCATCGGGTTCTTTCTGGCTGCCTGCACGGAGATGCCTGCTGCTCCGGGTGCCGCCTCGTCGCCGTCGCCGCCGGAATCGGTGGTGACGGGCAGCCGAATCCCGCAGGATCCAACGACAGGCAATCTGTCCGTCGTGTATCCCGGCGATAACAATCAACCGACGCCAAGTTCCGCCGCTATGCTGAGACGTTCGCTTTGGCCGGTGGTCCAGGGGCGTTAACCTGTAGTTCCGGGAGCGCGTCGACAGTAATACCGCGACGGCATGGCAGCCTTCGCCCAATCCGTCCTGTTTCGTCGGCCATTTGATGAAAGCCGCCGAGCGCTCGGGATGTTCCCAGTCGGCGGCCTTGGACAATCCCGACGGCTGAGTTTGCGCAGCAGGATTGTCAGGAGGGTGGCTTGACTTGACGGGTGATCCGCTTATTGTCCTCCGTTCATCTTTTTGAAGAACGAGTGCGAAATCCATGGTTGCCATTACCTTGCCCGATGGAAGCGTGCGGAACTACGATGGTCCG
Organism: Telmatospirillum sp.; assembly: GCA_031291415.1. Lineage (GTDB taxonomy): Bacteria > Pseudomonadota > Alphaproteobacteria > Rhodospirillales > Magnetospirillaceae > Telmatospirillum. The sequence goes on along the minus strand of JARLJB010000142.1, from coordinate 20,303 downwards.
GTGTCCGGTAGCGACATCGCCCGCGACATCGGCCCCGGCCTGGCCAAATCGGCTCTGGCTCTGCGCATAGACGGTCAGATGAAAGATCTGGCCACCGTCATCGCGACCGACGCCAAGATTGCCATCGTCACGCAGCGGGACGCGGATGCGCTTGAGCTTTTGCGCCACGACGCCGCCCATGTGATGGCCGAGGCGGTCAAGGAAATCTATCCCGAGGCGCAGGTCACCATCGGCCCGTCGATCGAGAACGGTTTCTATTACGATTTCGCCCGTTCCACTCCCTTCACGCCGGAAGATCTCGAGAAGATCGAGGCGCGGATGCACGAGATCGTCGCCCGTGACGAGACGATCACCCGCGAGGAATGGACCCGTGACGAGGCCGTCGCCTTTTTCCAGAAACTGGGCGAGAAATACAAGGCCGAGCTTATCGCCTCGATTCCTGCTGACCAGGCGATCGGGCTTTATCGTCAGGGCAAGTTCATCGATCTCTGTCGCGGCCCGCATCTGCCGTCGACCGGCAAGCTGGGCAAGGCCTTCAAGTTGATGAAGGTGGCCGGCGCCTATTGGCGCGGCGATTCGAAGAACGAAATGCTGCAGCGCATTTACGGCACCGCATGGTTCGATGAGAAAGAGTTGAAGGCCTATCTCACCATGCTTGAGGAGGCCGAGAAGCGCGATCATCGCCGGCTGGGCCGCGAGATGGACCTGTTCCATCAGCAGGAAGAGGCGGTCGGCGCCGTGTTCTGGCATCCCAAAGGCTGGACCCTTTGGCGCGTTGTCGAGAACTACATCCGCCGCAAGCTGGAAGCCAGCGGCTATGTCGAGGTGAAAACCCCCCAGTTGGTCGACCGTTCGCTGTGGGAAGCCTCGGGGCACTGGGACAAGTTCGGCGCTAATATGTTCACCGTGCAGACGCCCGATGAGCGGACGCTGGCGATCAAACCGATGAACTGTCCCTGCCATGTGCAGATCTTCCGCTCCGACATCCGCAGCTATCGCGATCTGCCGTTGCGCATGGCTGAATTCGGTGCCTGCCATCGTTACGAGCCGTCGGGTGCCATGCATGGCATCATGCGGGTGCGCGCCTTCACCCAGGACGACGCCCACATCTTCTGTACCGAAGACCAAATCACGTCGGAGACCGTGGCGTTCTGCGAACTTCTGAAGTCGGTTTACAAGGATTTCGGATTCGAAGACGTGCGGGTCAAATTTTCTGATCGTCCGGCGACCCGGGCCGGTTCCGATGCCATTTGGGACAAGGCCGAGGGCGCGTTGCTGGAAGCCTCCAAGGCGGCCGGTCTCGAGACCACCCGCAATCCTGGGGAAGGCGCCTTCTACGGTCCAAAACTGGAATTCGTGCTGCGCGACGCCATCGGCCGCGATTGGCAATGCGGAACGCTGCAGGTCGATTTCGTTCTGCCCGAACGCCTTGATGCCTCTTATGTCGCCGAGGATGGTCAGAAAAAGCGGCCGGTCATGCTGCATCGGGCGGTTCTCGGGTCGTTCGAGCGGTTCCTCGGCATTCTGATCGAACATCATGCCGGCCGGTTCCCGCTCTGGCTGGCGCCGGTCCAGGTGGTGGTGGCGACCATCACCAACGATGCCGACGATTATGCCAAAACCGTCCTCGCCCGCCTGAAAGCGGCGGGTTTGCGGGCCGAACTGGACCTTAGGAACGAAAAAATCAACTACAAGGTGCGCGAGCATTCCCTGGCAAAAGTGCCGGCAATTCTTGTGGTTGGCAAGCGCGAGAGCGAGACGGGGGCCGTGGCCGTGCGTCGTTTGGGCGGAAGTGCCCAAGAACTTCTTGCGCTGGAAGACGCTGTTGTTAAACTAACCACCGAGGCGCTCCCGCCGGGCGCCTGATTTCGCACAAAGCCGGAACGGGGCGCGTTGGCCATGGGGCGTATCGCGCCTGTTCTGTTTCCGCATAGACAGGGAGAGTTTACATAGTCAAGCCACCCGCACCTGCGCAGAAGGACCAGGATGGTCCGCGCATCAACAACGAAATCGACTCCCGTACGATCCGGCTGGTTGACGCCGATGGGGAAATGGTCGGGGTCGTTTCCCTCCGTGAAGGTCTCGATATGGCGGTTGAGGTCGGTTTGGACCTCGTCGAAGTGTCGCCTAATGCCGAGCCGCCGGTCTGTAAGATTCTGGACTACGGAAAATACAAGTACGAAGCCCAGAAAAAGAAGGCCGAAGCGCGCAAGAAGCAGAAGGTAATCGAGGTCAAAGAGATCAAGCTTCGCCCAAACATCGATGATAACGACTATGACGTGAAGATGCGCGCCATGCGGAAGTTTCTCGAAGAGGGCGACAAGGTCAAGGTGACCTTGCGATTCCGCGGACGTGAGATGGCGCACCAGGATCTCGGCATGAAAGTGCTCGATCGTGTGCGGGAACACCTCGACGACCTTGCCAAGGTGGAGCAATACCCCAAAATGGAAGGTCGCCAGATGGTCATGGTGATGGCGCCGCGTTAGCGCGTGATTTGCTTTGGAGCGCGATGCGATCGCATCGCGCTCGTCAGCCTTGAGCGGCGGTCAAAATGAAAACACCCTCCTGCGTCATGCGGAGGGTGTTTTGTTGTTCGCCAGGAGAGCCCGTCAGATTTGACGCACGTCGCTCTACTTTATTGAGATAGAGGCGGATTCAGATTTTTGACGGGATCGCTCTGGGATCCCGTCAAAAATCATCCGGCTCTATGCCGCCCGGACGTTTTGCAAGAATTTGCCGACCACGTCGCGAAGGTCGCTTGCCTCCTTCGATAGGGTCTGGGCCGACGACAGCACCTGGTTGGCCGACGAACCGGTTTCCGCCGACGCCCGTGTCACGCCATCGATATTGACCGAAACTTCCTGCGTGCCTTGCGCGGCCTGTTGGACGTTCCGGGCAATTTCCTGAGTGGCGGCCGATTGCTCCTCCACTGCCGAGGCAATGGTCGCGGCGATCTGGTTGATCTCCTCGATCCGGTTGACGATGCCGCCAATCGCCTGGACCGCGTCATGGGTCGCCGCCTGAACAGCCCCGATCTGGGCGCCGATTTCCTCGGTGGCCTTCGCGGTCTGGTTCGCCAGCCCTTTGACTTCGCCGGCCACGACGGCGAAACCTTTTCCGGCGTCGCCGGCGCGCGCCGCTTCGATCGTGGCGTTCAGGGCCAGCAGGTTGGTCTGACTGGCGATATCGTTGATCAGCTTAACCACTTCGCCAATTCTGGCGGAGCTTTCCGCCAGACCCTGAACCGTCTGGTTGGTGCGGCTGGCCTCTTCCGAGGCGGTCTGCGAAACGCGGCTGGATTGTTCAACCTGGCGTCCGATTTCCCGGATGGACGACGACAGTTCCTCAGCGGCGCTCGCCACGGTCTGGACGCTCGACGTCGTTTCCTCGGCGGCCGTGGCGACGTTGGTCGCCTGTCGATTGGTTTGTTCGGCATTGGCCGACATCGACTGGGCGGTCGATTGCAACTGCGTCGCGGACGAGGTGACGCTGTTGACCACGACGCCGACCGAAGACTCGAATGTCTCGGCCATGGCGTGCATCGCGGCTCGCCGGTCGGCCTCGGCCTTCGCCTGATCCTCGGCGCGCTGGGCGATGGCGCGCTTCAAATCGGTTTGCATCTTGCGCAAGGCCGTCGCCAGGATGCCGACTTCATCGGCCTGTTCGATCTCCAGCGATTGGTTGAAGTCCTCGTTGGCGATGCCGTCGGCGAAATCAGCGCACCGGCGAATGGGGCGAGCCACGCCGCGGGCGGCAACGATGATGAGGAATATGGCGCCGACGGCTACCACCAGACCGGCGACGATCTGCCAAAGCGTGCTCGACGTCGCCTGCGCGCTCAAAGCCGTTCCCAGCTTCTGGACCGGGGCTAAAACCACGTCGCGCGGAACTGAAATGATGACCGACCAGGGAGTGGTGGTCATGCCGATGTTGATCGGCGCATAGGTGTCGATATTCGGAGATTTCGGATCGTCCTGGATTGTCGGTTTGCCGCCCTCTGTGACAGTCAGGATGTCGGTCCAACGCGCATCCGCCTCCACCGCCTTCTTGCCGATGAGGCTGGCGTTCGCGCTGTCGGCCACGATCAAGCCGGTATCGCTGATGATGGCGACCTTGCCCGTGCCGCCGAAGACCGCGGCATTGACCTGCTCCGCCAATTTCTGCACGAAATCCAAATTGTAGTCGGCGCCGGCGACGCCGCGGAACTTGCCGTCGATGACGATGGGCGCCGACATGGTTGCCAGGAACACCGACTTGCCCTGAACGATATAGGGCAGCGGACCAAGGATGTTTTCCTTGCGGGTGGTGCGGGGATTGATATACCAAGCGCCCTTGACCAACCCGTTTGGATGCCTGTCCTGACTGTCATATTCGACCAGTGGCTGCAGCGCCACCGTTCCGTCGGCGGTTCGCGTCCAATAGGGCAGGAAGCGGCCGGTGTCATCGGACCCCATATATTGATGGTGACTTTTAAAAGCTTTGTCATTGCCATCCAGGCTGTCCGGTTCCCAGGCGGAATAGGTGCCATTGAAGTTCTTGTTCTCTTCCAGAACGTTGCGCAGCACCACATTGAACTGGGCCCGCCGGATGGTAACGGGCGTGCCGCCGCTGTTGTCATCGGCCAGCACCGCGAAGGTGTGTGCCATCGTGCGTGCCGCATCGAATCCGACGTCAAGCTGCCCCTTGATGGTGGCGGCGACGGTCGTCGCTCTGTTCAACAGTGCCTTTTTGTTGAGATCGTCAGCGAGTTGCGTGGTTTCCTGCGTGACGTAATGATGCGTGGATTGCGCCGTGAATAAGCTATATCCGACAAGAATGACTATCGTAGATGCCAAGCACAATCCTGAAATAGAGGCAATTTTTAGTTGTATCGAACGGATCGATGAAAAGGAAAAGCGAGTCATAATACCTCCGTGTGCCCCTGTTTCTTTCTCTTGTGGTGCGTCTTCCATCGTCGCTTGTTGGACGGCGCTCCCTTGCAAAATAAGCACGCCCGCTCCAGCACAGACCGCTGAAGAGAAAGCTATGAATTATAGCGATCCGGTTATGACGTTGGTCTACTAAATCCGCGGGTATGCGCTGCTGTGCTATCTTTTTTGCGCCATCAGTAGATTTGTTGGGAAACAAGTGTCTAACCGAAAGAGTGATAACATGTCGAATCCGTATCGACGGTTTTCGATAGATGATGCGGTTCCGGAAAAATCATCTTTATCGTACCTGAAAATATTTTCAGAAGTTGTATTTCCAATTGAAGCACGCGGTCGGAATTTTAATTCTACGCCATTCAAAGCATGGGCCGAGCAATACAGACTTGGTTCCGTCGAGCTAAGCTATTCGTATGCGAATTGGTTTGACATAAAGTGCGATCCGAGCCTGCGGTCGAAGGATCGTCCGGTTCGGTTTGGGTTGGTTTTTGTGCGCGACGGAACATTTGAAATAACGACCGAGGTCGACCAAATCAGCGTCCATCAAGGGCAATGTCTTTTGGTCGCCAGCGGCGGTGAGTTCTGCGTCAAATCCGACAATGGCTGCGAAATCTCCATCGTCATCATGCCCGGTGGCTGGATGGGAGACTCGCTGGATCCGATGGACCACCTCGGTATCCGCCTCTTTTCCCAATCAGAGGGGTGGGGCGCGGCGCTACGAGCCTTCATGGGAGCCCTGACGCGAGAGTCCTTGGCCGATCTTGTCGTGCCTCCCGAAGCGGTGGCCGAACAGTTGGCCGTATTGACCGCCCTGGCCTGCGGCCGCACCCGGGATTCTCTGGTTCGCCCCCACCGGCAGGCGACCTTGCATCGGGCGCGGTTGTTTCTCCGGCATCATTTGCAGGATCCGGGCTGTACTCCCGAGGCGCTGGCGATCGGGCTGGGGATTTCGAAACGATCTGTCCATATATTATTCGCCGAGGCGGGCAGCAGCTTCAGCGCGGAGCTGATGGGGGTGCGGCTGGACAGGGCCCGGGACTATCTCGCCGACCGGCATCGTGACACGATGAGTGTTGCCGAAATCGGCTTTCTGACCGGTTTTTCCAGCCCCAGTCATTTCATTCGGTGCTTTCGCCGCCGGTTCGGCATGACGCCAAGACTCTATCGCGTTACGGCATAGTGTGCCGAACCCGGGGAGCGCCTTTGTCCGATGGGATTTTGACGCGCCGACCCTTGCAATCGGCTAGTCGCCAGATTATAACCTGCCCTTCCATCGGATGGTCGAGGCTATCGATAGGGCATGCCCCGCCATCCACGAATCGCTCACATTTTCTGCTATAAGGAAGCGAAAATGCCCAAAATGAAGACGAAGAGCTCCGCCAAAAAGCGGTTTCGGCTCACAGGTACCGGCAAGGTCCGGGCGAACGTGCCGTTCAAGCGCCACTGCTTGTCCGCCAAGACATCGAAGATGAAGCGCCAGAATCGTGGCACTTTCATCATCGCCGAGGTGGATACCCCGAACGTCAAACGTTTCTACCTGCCTTACGGAGCTTAAACCATGGCGCGCGTTAAACGGGGCGTCACGACGCACGCCCGTCACCGCAAAATTATCAAGTTGGCCAAGGGCTATCGTGGCCGTTCCAGCACCAATTTCCGCATTGCGATCGAAAAGGTCGAAAAGGCGCTTCGTTATGCCTATCGCGACCGTCGGGTCAGGAAGCGGAACTTCCGTGCTTTGTGGATCCAGCGTATCAACGCCGGCGCCCGTCAGAACGGCCTGACCTACAGCCGTTTCATGAGCGGCCTGAAGCGGGCCGGGATCGAACTCGACCGTAAGGTCCTGTCCGATATCGCGATTCGCGAGCCGGCCGTCTTTAAGTCGCTGGTCGAACAGGCCACGCAGGCCCTCAAGGCGGCGTGAGGCCGTTCCCGCCGAACCGTCTTAGGACCGGCAGGATATCGATTAAGGGGGGTCGTCTGCGGACGGCCCCTTTTTGCTTGTCTGAAAGTTGGAATCAACGATGGCCAATTTGGAAGAGATCCTGAAGGACGTCGAGCCTCTGGTGGCCCAGTCGCTGCAGGCGGTGTCGAAAGCGGCAGGCCTTGACGAGCTCGACCGCATCCGCGTCGCCACTCTTGGCAAGAAGGGCAGCATCTCGGCGCTCATGGGGCAGTTGGGCAGCGTTTCTCCCGATAGCCGCAAGGAGGCCGGAGCCCGGCTCAACACGGCCAAGATGGCGGTGTCCGAGGCGATCGAGCTGCGCAAGGCCGAACTGGAAGAGGCGGCGCTTGACGAGCGGTTGGCCCGCGAGCGGATCGACGTCACCTTGCCGGTACGTCCCGAATCGCAAGGGCGCATCCATCCGGTCAGCCAGACCATCGACGAAGTGGTGGCGATTTTCGGCCAGATGGGCTTCGCCGTCGCCGAGGGACCGGATATCGAAGACGACTTTCATAATTTCACCGCCCTCAACTTTCCGCCGGAACATCCGGCGCGACTGATGCACGACACGTTCTTCCTGCCGCAAAAAGCCGATGGGACACGCAATCTCCTGCGGACCCACACCTCGCCGGTGCAGGTGCGGACCATGTTGACGCAAAAGCCGCCGATTCGAGTGATCGCTCCCGGGCGCACCTATCGCTGCGACTCCGACATGACCCATACGCCGATGTTTCATCAGGTCGAGGGGCTGGTCATCGACAAGACCACCAACATGAGCCATCTGAAGGGCTGCCTGATCGAATTCGTGAAGACCTACTTCGAGGTCGACGACGTGCCGGTCCGGTTTCGACCGTCATTCTTTCCGTTCACCGAGCCGTCGGCTGAGGTCGATATCGGCTGTTCGCGGGCGGACGGTGAACTGAAGATCGGCGCTGGCGCCGATTGGCTGGAAATCCTGGGATGCGGCATGGTGCATCCCAATGTCCTGAAGGCTTGCGGGATTGACCCCGACGAGTATCAGGGCTTCGCCTTCGGTATGGGGATCGAACGGATCGCCATGCTGAAATACGGCATTCCCGACCTGCGCACCTTTTTCGATTCGGATCTGCGCTGGCTCAAGCACTACGGTTTCGTGCCGCTTGACGTGCCGACGCTTTCCGGAGGACTCGCCCGATGAAATTCACCCTGTCTTGGCTGAAACGCCACCTCGATACGACCGCCAGCGTCGAAAGCATTTCCGAGCGGTTGACCATGCTTGGTCTCGAGGTCGAGTCGCTGGAGGATCCCGCCGCCCGCCTGTCCGGATTCGTCACCGGTCATGTGCTGGAAGCCGGAAAACATCCCAATGCCGACCGGTTGCAATTGTGCAAGGTCTCGATCGGACGGGAAACGCTTCAGGTGGTTTGTGGCGCCCCGAACGCGCGGGCTGGTCTCAAGGTCGTGGTGGCGACGCCCGGCGTGGTGGTCCCTGCCACCGGCGAGGCTTTGAAAAAAGGTAACGTGCGCGGCGTCGAGTCGCAGGCGATGATGTGTTCCTGGCGCGAGCTGATGCTGGGCGAGGATCATTCCGGCATTATCGAATTGCCGGCCGACACGCCGGTCGGTGAACCCTTGACCAAGGTTCTTTCCTTCGATCCCGTCATCGACGTGGCGATCACGCCGAATCGCGCCGATTGCCTGGGCGTACGCGGGATCGCCCGCGATCTGGCGGCGGTCGGCGTCGGGAAACTGAAGGCATTGACTGTCGAGCCGGTGAAAAGCGGATTCCCGAGTCCTGTCGGCGTCAGCCTGTCCTTCCCTCCGTCGGCGGCTGCGGCTTGCCCACTGTTTGCCGGACGGACCATTCGCGGCGTGCAGAACGGTGAAAGTCCCGTCTGGCTGAAGAACTGGCTGACGGCCGTCGGCCTGCGGCCGATCTCCGCGCTGGTCGATATCACCAATTATTTCACCATCGATCTTAACCGGCCGTTGCATGTCTTCGATATCGCCAAGCTGTCGGGCAATATCGAAGCCCGGTTGGCCCGGCCGGGCGAAACCCTGGCGGCGCTCAACGGCAAAACCTATACGCTGGACGACCAGATGACGGTGCTCGCCGATAGCGCCGGGGTCCAGTCTCTGGGTGGCGTCATCGGCGGAGAGCCGACCGGCGTCACTGCGCAAACCACCGATGTATTTCTGGAAACCGCCCTGTTCGATCCGATGCGGACGGCGGCGACCGGCCGCAAGCTGGCTATCGACTCGGACGCCCGCTATCGTTTCGAACGTGGTGTCGATCCGGCCTTCGTGATCTCCGGTATGGAATTGGCCACCCGCATGATCATCGAAGTCTGTGGCGGCGAGGCGTCGGAACCGGTGGTGGTCGGGCAATTGCCTGTCGATGACCGGAGTATCGTTTTCCGTCCGCATCGCGTGGCGCTTCTCGGGGGCGTCACGGTGGAGGAAGCCGAAATGGTCGCCACTCTTGAGGCGCTCGGTTGCCGGGTGACCAAGGCAGGTGACTCCTACGCCGTCGTTCCACCGTCCTGGCGGGCTGATTTGACCGGCGAGCATGACCTGGTCGAGGAAGTGATCCGTATTCATGGCTACGGACATATTCCGGCGCTCTCGATGCCGCGTCCGGCGGTGGTGCGGCCGGTGCTCACGCAACAACAACGGCAAACCAACTGGGTGCGCCGCGGTCTGGCGGCGCGCGGTTTGGTTGAAACCGTCACCTGGTCGTTCCTGCCGTCGGCGGTGGCGGAGCTTTTCGGCGGTGGCAAAGCCGAGCTCAAGCTCGCCAATCCAATCTCGGCCGATCTCGACGCCTTGCGTCCGTCGGTGTTGGCCAATCTGGTGTTGGCGGCCGGCCGTAACGCCGATCGGGGATTCAAGGACCTGGCCTTGTTCGAGGTGGGGCCGGAATTCAACGGCGATCAGCCCGGAGAACAGCGGCTGGTCGCGGGAGGCCTGCGAACCGGCCGGGCAATTGGGCGTCATTGGGCCGAGCAGGCCCGTCCGGTCGATGCATTCGACGCCAAGGCCGATGCGGTGGGTGCAATTGCCGCCGCTGGTGGTCCGGCCGATGGCCTGCAGGTCGTCGCGGAAGCTCCTGCCTGGTATCATCCCGGGCGGTCGGGCAGTCTCAAACTTGGCCCCAAGGTGATCGCGGCATTCGGCGAGATTCATCCTCGCGTTCTGGCAACGCTCGGCATCAAAGGGGTGGTGGTCGCCTTCGAACTATTCCTTGATGCGGTTCCCTTGCCCAAGGTCCGCGCGACCAAAGCCAAGCCGCTCCTCAAGGCGTCGCCTTTCCATGCCATTGAGCGGGATTTCGCCTTCATCGTCGATCGGACGGTCAGTGCCGAAGCGGTGTTGCGCGCCGCCAAGGGCGCTGACAAGACCTTGATCAGCGATGTCTTGCTGTTCGATCTCTACGAAGGGCCGCATGTCGGGGACGACAAGAAGAGCTTGGCCATCCAGGTAACGTTGCAGCCGACCGAGCGGACGCCGACCGATGCGGAAATCGAGGCGATCGCCAATAAAGTGGTGGCCGCCGTCGGCAAGGCTACCGGCGGCGTCTTGCGGGCTTAGCATCCCAGAGCTTCCCTGCCGCTCGGTGGCGAGCGGTGGGGAAGGGGCGCTGACCCGCGGCATGTGTCAAACACGCCGGCTGGGTCAATTGTTTTTGCCGCCTTTGGCTTGCCGCCAGGCTTCCTGCAAAAAATAGGTCATCTTCTGGCGGATCTCGCTTTCGCTGACTTGGCCAGCAAGATCTTCTGCCAGCTTGCCGACGACTTTGTCCTGGTCGTCGCCATGTGGCTGCTCCTGACTGTGCCCAGGGTGCATCACCGAACGGGCATAGTCCTGAGCGGCGTAGCCAATCAGTCCCAGAAGCTCTGCCGCCCAAAGGCCGGCAAGGCGGTTGCGTCGATGAGTAATGTCCAGCAAAGGCGGGACAGCGCTGGTCGGAGGGGTGGTCCGCGTTTCAGGTCCCGTCCTCGCGTCGCCGATGTTTTCCATGGCGAGCTCCTTGTCTTGCGCATCATGATTGTACGCCAGCCCGGTCAGCCGGTCCAGCGGCGGCGTCCATCTGGGTCAGGTGGTGCGGCGCAACAGGAAAGACAAGATGGACCGGCGTCATGGTCGTGCGCGGGGCCGCAACCGAGAGCGTGACGCGACCTCTGGCGGTTGGACTTTAACATTTGACGAGTGGGGCGGGCATCCGAGGCCTTAGAATTAAATCGAAAGTGGCACCGGCCACCGTGCCGGTGTTCGCCGCAAAGCGGCGGAAATCCTTGTATTCGACTGCTCCCCTACACCGGCGCGGAGGGCCGGTGCCACTAATTTTTCACAGCCTCTCCTGCCCGCCCCCACTCCTGGCTTAAGGACTCATTCGCCAGATCTTTACCACTGGCGCATCACGCCCGTTCGGATATCAGAAGACGGGCAGGGGTGGCAGGGGTTCGTGGAACCACTTCTGATTGATGGCGTCGAGCTCGCCATTGTTCTTGATGAAGAAGAGGAAGGTGTTGACCCATTGCCGCAGATCGTCGGACCCGCGGCGCAAGGTGATGCCTTGGTACTGGCTGCGCAACGCCAGTTTCTTCTCGAGACCCTTGGGCGGATTGGTGGCGGCCAATTGCAGGGCGGTGACGTTGTTCGAGCCGATCAGATCGGCCTGTCCCGACAGATAGGCCTGGCCGGCCGACGCGTCGTCGTCGAAGCGCAGGATGGTGGTGGACTTCGGAGCCTGGGCGGTGAGCGCTGTGTCTTGCGAACTGGCCCGTGCCACCGAGACCTTCTTGTTGGCGATGTCGTCGAACGACGTGATTTTCGTGTCTTTCGGGCCGAGAAGCTGAATCTCGATGGTGCTGTAGGGAATCGAGAACTGAACCTGCTTGGCCCGCTCGGGCGTGATGCCGAAGGTGGCGGTCAACATGTCGACCTTGCCGGTCAGCAGGTAAGGGATGCGGTTGGGGCCGGTCACCGGGACGATTTCGAGATCGACGCCCAGATATTTCGCCATCAGCTTGGCGACGTCGGCGTCATAGCCATCCGGTTTGCCATCGGTCATCAGGCCGAAGGGGGGAAGGTCGACCAGCATTCCGACGGTGAGCTTCCCCTTTTTCAAGATGTCGTCGACCGTTTGCGCCAAGGCCGGCGCTGCGGTGAAGGCGAAAACGGCAAAGGCCAGGATGACCTTCCTGGCGATGGTCCGAAAGCTTGGTTGCAGCATGGATCGATTCCCTTTTCTGGTGTTTCCAACCCGTCGTTATTTTTTCCGCCCTAGTGCATTGACGCATTCAGATGCGTCAATGCACTAGCTTCTTTCTGCCCTCGCCGGGCGGGCCCTCCGGGCCCTTGGCCGCGCCCTCAATGGGCGCTGTTTCTCCTTTCCAGCCGCCGTTGAGGCGGCGGCCAAGGGGCCGGAGGGCCCCGCCCGGCGAGGGCTATTGTTAAACCTAGTGCATTGACGCAAACTGAATCTTCAGTTTGCGTCAATGCACTAGGTTCCCTTGCCGTCGGTCCCGAGGCGTAGTTCCAGCTTCCTGCTCCAGTAGGACAATGGCCAGCATTGGACGAAGTAGAGCAGTGCAACGATGCCGAAGATAAGAAATGGTCGAAAGGTGGCGTTGTTGGTGATCTGGCCACTGCGCGTCAGTTCCGTGAAACCGATAATCGATGCCAGCGACGTATTTTTGATGATCTGCACGAGGAAGCCGACTGTCGGCGCGATGGCGATCCGCAACGCCTGCGGCAGAACGATCAACCACATGCGATGCCACGACGACAGGCCGATGGCCCGCCCGGCTTCATCCTGGCCGGGGGGAATCGCTTGAATGCAGCCGCGCCAGATTTCGCCCAGGAAGGCAGCCGCATTGAGGATGAGGCCGGCCGCCGCCGCCGCCAGCGGGTCGATGTTGAGACCGACGATGTTGACGCCGAAGTAAACCAGAAACAACTGCATCAGCAGTGGCGTGTTCTGGAACAGGCGAATATAGGTTGCGCAGGCGAAACGAAACGACCGGCGTTCGGATACTCGCCCTAAAGCGACGATCAAACCGAGAAAAGCGCCGCCAGCGAAGGCGATCAGCGACAACAACACTGTCCAGCGGGTCGCCAGCAGGATGTAAGTGAGATCGTTGAGGGAGAAAACCCGGTTCATGACACTTCCCTCGGACGATCCTGGCGCCGGAAAACCAGCCGGTCGACTGCTTCGAGCATGGTCGAGAACACTGTCGCGATAACGAAGTAGAAGGCGGTAACGACCAGATAGACCTCGAAGCTGCGGAAGGTTCTCGACTGCACATCGTTGGCCGCGGCCGTCATTTCGCGCGCGGCAATGGCCGAGACGATGGAAGATCCCAGCAAGAGCAGGATGAACTGGCTGCTGAGCGCCGGGAAAACAACGCGCATAGCCTGGAACATCTCGACCTTGACGAAGACCTGCCAGCGTTTCAGGCCGAGCGCCAGTCCGGCTTCAACTTGTCCAGCCGGCACGCTCTCAAGGCCGGAGCGCAGAATTTCGGTCGCATAGGCGCCGAAATTGACCGAAAGAGCGAACAAGGCCGCCTGGTCCGCCGAAAGCCGGACGCCCAATGCCGGCAGGCCGAAGAAAATCAGAAAGACCTGGACGAGGAGCGGCGTGTTGCGGATCGCTTCGACGTAGGCGCCGACCACCGGTGTCGCGACACGCGGCCACGTCATTCGCGCATAGGCAGAAAGGACGGCGAGAGCCAGTCCGAACAGCAAACCGCCAAGCGATAACTCGATGGTGAGCAGACCACCCCAGAGCAATTCGTCAATGCTGCGCCAGACATCGCCGAACTGAAAGACATATGTCATCGCCACCCCCCGGTGTCGCGTCACGCGAATCTTACCGTACTCCCGGGGGAACGAAAGACATTTACGTCGATCAACTTGACGTCAGGGGACTGGAGTGCGTCCGATGACGAAGAGGCGCGGCGGGTTTAGCGTACTGGAGAGCGGGTCAGCGACTTGATGGCCGGGCGCGGCTGGCCGGACACCGCACCGATCTCCCGGTCCTGCGCTTCGATGATGGCCAGAGCCGGTTCGTCGCCGTCAAGTCCGCCGAGCTCGGTGCTGGGCACACGGCGATTGGATCTGCGGGATCCGTCTTCATAGAGGACGTCGAATAGAACAAACTCACTCTCGGATTTTGTTTTTCTGCGGGCCATGATTCGTGCGCTCCAGATGGTCCAATGCACTGATGTCTTCTGCCGGACCGACCGGTGCATAACAAAAAAGATAGAGACAGTCGAAAGGACTAGTCCATTCGGCATTGGATCGCGTCCGTCCTGCAAAAGCGCATTCCGGAGACGGAAGGTCTCATTCGATCGAACGGACGCACAATAGAGAGTCTGTCTTGAAAATCCAAGCCGCTCGAACCGGGGCGCCGGGCAAGAGGGATTCCCCCGATTGCCCCGGCCCGGTCCGTCAATTGCCTTGCAATGTCATATCGGCCTGTCACATTGTTAGTTGATATTTCTTCCCAGGCGGGACAGCCCTAAGTCAGGTTCGTTTCCGGCTGGCGGGCCGTCTTTACAGACGATCGATCGGGCGATCTGTGGAGCGAACTGCGCGTCGAGGCCTGGGACCTCGCCTTCGAATGTCAACGAATTGGGGAACGCATGCCGTCAGGTTTCTTCTCCAGCGTTGCCAACGGTCGGGGGAACGATGCTCGTCGTTCCTAGCCGTCGTGATGTTCGGCATTGGGCAGAGGCCTGCGGCGTCTACCTGGCCTGGGGACTCTTTGCGTCACTTCCCTTGGATTGGGCGTCGGCGTCCGGCGGCTGGCTCGGCCGCAGCATCGGGCCGCATTTGAAGGTCAGCAGGAAAGCCAGGCGAAACCTGCACCGGGCGTTCCCCGAGAAGAACGACAGCGAAATCGAGGTCATTCTTCTGCAGGTCTGGGACAATGTCGGGCGCGTGGTGACCGAATTTCCCCATCTGAAGCAGATCGCCGCCGAACGGCTGGAGATCATTGGCGGGCAGCATGTCAGCGCCTTGCGTGACGATGGCTTGCCGGGATTTCTGGTTTCCGCGCATTTTGGCGGGTGGGAGCTGTCGGGGCCGGTTGCCTTCCGTCTGGGCCTGCCGGTGCACGTGGTTTACCGGGCCGCCAACAATCCCTGGGTGGAGAGGCTGTTCCGCAAAGGGCGCGGCGTGGCGGCGGAAAGCTTCATTCCCAAAGGCGCCGAGGGCGGGCGCAAACTTGTCGCGGTGATGCGTCGCGGCGGTCATCTGGGGATGTTGGTCGATCAGAAGATGAATGACGGTATCTCAGTGCCGTTCATGGGTCGTGACGCGATGACGGCGCCGGCCGTCGCCCGACTCGCCATCAAATTTGGCTGCCCCATCGTCGCCGGCCGTATCGAGCGGCTTGGGGGGGCCCATTTTCGCGTCACCCTGGAGGAGCCGATCGCCATTTCCGTGAGCGGTGATCCGCAAAAGGACGTTTATGACGTGATGGCGCGTATCAACAGCACCGTTGAGCGGTGGATTCGCGCGCAGCCAGGTCAGTGGCTGTGGCTGCACAACCGTTGGCCGGATTGACGTCGTCAAACGCCGGTCATGCTCCAGGAAATCTGCGCCCGCGAACCGATTAATCACTATCGGAAATGGGTCTTTTATTTTGCCGTTCTGCCCTTATTTTAATGAATTCAATTTTCCGAAGGTGGTATATCTGCCGGCGGAATGATTGGCTCAAGGCACCGGTGCAGCCTCACGTCATCGAACGGGGCGGCGCTAGCGTGCCTTTCGATTGAGACGCCGGTGTGGATATCGCCGGGCGGCATTGTTGGGAGCAGTCGGACGTTGACCAACCTTTATCGGAAAAGTGGCGGAGAAACCTCCAGGCGTGCCGCCGCTCAGTCAGAGTTGGATGCCAAGATGGAAGATTTTCTTTCCAAGGGCGGAAAGATCATCAAATGCGAGCCTGGACCGTCGGACGGGGTCGTCCTCAAGCGAAACGGCAGGATGATGCAAGGGCGCCCGCGGACGGCGGAAAAACTTTCTACAGTACCGGACGCGCCGAAAAAAGACGAAGGCTGACGGTTCGCCACTGCCCGCCAGGTCACTGTTCCGACATTGCCGGCCAAGGGGGCGGCAATGTAACCCGTGCTACCCCGCCCGATAGCTGCGGGTTGCTTGTGGGCGCGTGATCTCTTTGGCGCTTCCCCGTTGCTCCAGGCCGGCATGTGCCCTATGTTCCGGCAAACACTCCAACTGTTGAGACCTATGACCGACCTCAGGCACATCCGCAATTTCGCCATTATCGCCCACATCGACCATGGCAAGTCGACGCTCGCCGACCGTCTGATTCAAAAATGCGGCGGCATTGAGGAGCGGGAGATGCGCGACCAGATCCTTGATTCGATGGACATCGAACGGGAGCGCGGCATCACCATCAAGGCGCAGACCGTCCGTCTGGCTTACAAGGCCAAAGATGGCGAAACCTATGAACTGAACCTGATGGACACCCCCGGCCACGTGGACTTTGCCTACGAAGTCAGTCGGTCGTTGGCCGCTTGCGAAGGATCGCTTCTGGTGGTCGACGCCAGCCAGGGTGTCGAGGCGCAGACATTGGCCAATGTCTACAAGGCCTTAGAGAACAATCACGAAATCGTTCCGGTGCTGAACAAGATCGATTTGCCGGCGGCTGAACCGGAACGGGTCAAGCAGCAGATCGAGGACGTCATCGGGCTTGATACCTCCGACGCCGTGATGATCTCGGCAAAAACCGGCATCGGCATTGATGATGTGCTGGAAGCCCTGGTAACCCGACTGCCGCCGCCGACAGGCGAACTCGACGCGCCGTTGCAGGCGCTGCTGGTCGACAGTTGGTACGATAGCTATCTGGGCGTCATCATCCTGGTTCGCGTCAAGAACGGCGCTTTGCGCCGGGGCCAGAAAATTCGCATGATGAACACCGGGGCGAGTTACCAGGTCGATGGCGTGGGCTATTTCACCCCCAATTTGGTGCAGGTCGACGCGCTCTATCCGGGCGAGATCGGGTTTCTCCAGGCTTCGATCAAGGCGGTTGCCGACTGCGAGGTGGGTGACACCATCACCGACGAACGGCGGCCGGCGGACAAGCCGCTGCCGGGTTTCAAGCCGAATGTCCCGGTGGTGTTCTGCGGGCTGTTCCCTGTCGACGCGGCCGAGTTTGAGGATCTGCGCGATTCGCTTTCCAAGCTGCGCCTGAACGACGCCAGCTTCGAATACGAGGCCGAGACCTCGGCCGCCCTGGGATTCGGGTTTCGCTGTGGCTTCCTTGGTCTTCTGCATCTTGAGATCATCCAGGAACGCCTGGAGCGGGAGTTCAACCTTGATCTGATCACCACGGCGCCGTCGGTGGTTTACCGCATCGAATTGACCAACGGCGACCGGTTGGAGCTTCATAATCCGTCCGACATGCCGGAAACGACCAAGATCGCCAAGATCGAAGAGCCCTGGATCAAGGCTACCATCATGGTGCCGGACGAATATCTCGGGTCGATCTTGCAACTGTGCACCGAACGGCGCGGCATGCAAGTCGACCTGACCTATGCCGGCAACCGGGCCATGGTCGTCTATCGCCTGCCGCTCAACGAAATCGTCTTCGACTTTTATGACCGGCTGAAATCGATCAGCCGTGGCTATGCCAGCTTCGACTATGACATCGACAGCTACCAGGAAAGCGATCTCGTCAAGGTGACGATCCTCGTCAATGGCGAGCCCGTCGATGCTTTGGCCTTCATCGCCCATAAGGCGCAGGCCGAAGCGCGCGGACGGTCGATTTGCGCGCGGCTCAAGGACCTGATTCCCCGCCAGATGTTCCAGATCGCCATCCAGGCGGCGATCGGCGGGCGGGTTGTCGCCCGCGAGACCTTGTCGGCGCTGCGCAAGGACGTCCTGGCCAAGTGCTACGGCGGCGACATCAGCCGCAAACGGAAGCTGCTGGAAAAGCAGAAGGAAGGCAAAAAGCGCATGCGCCAGTTCGGCAAGGTGGAAATACCGCAGTCGGCTTTTCTTGCCGCCCTGAAGATGGGTGACGACTAGAGCCGGATGATTCTAGATCGAAGCGGTCCGGCTTCGATTTAAAATCATCGCGCTGACGGTTCGCGTCCTTGAACTCATTCGCCACGCCCAGACTTGCCTGTTCGGCCATTGCCTCCGATATATTGAGCGGACCTGACATGGTTCCCCCGCATCCGGTGGAACCTCAGTGATTCAAGCTGTTTGGCAAGCCATGCCGAGTCAGATCAAGCGTTCGTCGGGATGAATCAGCATCGGGATACGCCCCACGCCACGGATTGCTGATGCTCATCAATAATATATTCATCTTGCGCTTCCCAATTATTCCCCTATAGACTATCTTTTGTCAGTCATTCCAAATTAACAAATCGTCGAAATCCCCTTCACATCCATATAAATATTGATCGACTTCTTTGACGGAAACGTTTCGTGTCGGATTTGCTCCAAAAACCCTGTGTGTAAATTTATCTAAAATAGTGCAAAATTTATCTCTATCATATTCCTTTCCGTCAATCCTCCATAATTCAAAAATACCACACTTAACATGATCCCAAAAAGATAAATCATACGATGTTGCAATAATCTCGTCATACCCTTGTGTATCTGATTTATATACTATTGCTTCATTATTCTGCAACCACTTTTCTTTTTCTTCATTGGCGGATAGTATCTCAACCTTAATTGAAGAGCATTCCATATTCGCTGGCATTGCATTTATATTTAACGAATAATTTCCTGCGTTATCTGGATCCAAGTAGAAATTCAACGTTCCGTTTGATTTCCCAAGCCCAGCGTTAATCAGGTTTATGTTTATCCGTTCAATTCCACTAAAATTTTTGCTTAACAGGCTGAAATTACTGGGATGCGGTTCATAGGCGTAAGCTGTTTTTATATTTTCGACGTTGCCAATACATTCCCTCGTGATAAGACCAATATTTGTCCCAACGTCAACTAGGCATAAGGGAGACTTTGTTTCTCTAGTTACGAGTTTTATGAAGTTTATTTTGGGAAGATCCCACGATTTGCGTATCAAAACTCCCCGTCCAATTCCGGCATCCAACGGAATATGAAGGTCGATTGGGGATTTTAGGTCGTTTTCCAAGTAAAATATCGAATTTTTATTCGGAGATATCGAGAGGTAGTTGACGTTATAATTTTCCTTTAATATTTTCATATAAATAGCGATTTGATTGGTAAATGTATTCATTTCATTTTCGTTGAGAATCAATGCACCCTCCTATCTAACACGTTTTTACCAGACAGATCGCCCACATTTTAGCTTAAGATATCCCGGTCCACGTGTCGCCAGAAAATGGCCCTCGTCGCCAATTTGATCGGCGATATAACCACGAAAGTAACCGCTGGGTGAGGAGTGATCGGGTTCAGTCACCGCCGGAGAAACACCGAAAATCCATTGCGACAAAATTTATCCATGATGCAGATTTCGTAGTTCTTATCGGCAAGTAGTCTCTCGTGATTCTGCATGTTTTTGAATGCGTTGATGTCATCCAGGGCGATGATCGGCGCGCCGTAGACCAATCCCAAATCCGCTTCGCCGGTGAATTCCGATCCGTCGATCAACACGAAGTCAAAGATGCTGATGCCTGTTTGCGCCCTGATGAGGTTGATCCCGTCCTGAGGGACAGCATTGACGGCGACATAGGACATGTCTTCCCTGAGCCATCCCAGGATGGTATCCAACGGATGGCGGTTCAAGGAGGAATGCCGGGACTGGTAGAAGGCGGCCACGGCGCTTTCCGTAGGGAAGTCCTCCAGGCGCACCGATGATACGTTGAATGGCTGTACCTGCGGAATATGGGCGTACCGATCCTTCAAGGCTCCGAACCGCGTTTTTGAAACCTCGATGGAATACAGCGACGGCTTGTTGGCATTCTCGACGATTCCGCGCGTCAGCGCCTCGGTGCTGCCCTCGCCCGAAGATGCGCCAATTTCCAGTATTGTCTTGATGTTGGCGTTTTTCGCCAGAAAATACAGGGCACTGGCGAAGGAATCGTCCTTCACTTCCGCAGGAATGATCCTATCTAGGCTGGAGGTCATTATTATTGCGATTCCTTCATCCCAAGGGTAAAGACACACAAGCCGAGTTACCACATTTCCTGTCCGTTCGCCACCGCCGTGGCGATGCTCGGTGGAGCGATGGCTGCGCCCGCACGGATGTTCTCGGCCGAAAAGGTCCGTTCGGGCCTGACGGTGGTGACGTTGTCGCTATGGGCGCCGAAGATCGCCGGGCGCTGGCCGGATTTGTCGGCATCACCGGCACGCCGTTTCAAAGCGGCGGAACCGATCGCGACCAGGGCATCAGCAAGGCCGGGCGCCCGCGGGTGCGCGGCATTTTGCAGCAACTGGCTTGGCGTTGGCTTCGTCATCAACCCGAGAGCGTCTTGAGCCAATGGTTC
>JARLJB010000141.1 GCA_031291415.1 Telmatospirillum sp. | reverse complement strand
TGGACGGTTGACCCGAAGGGGGCGATCCGCTACGCAAGCCGGCACTGGAGTCGTGGCCGAGCGGCTGAAGGCACTCGTTTGCTAAATGAGCATACCCCCAAAAGGGTATCGAGGGTTCGAACCCCTCCGACTCCGCCACTAATCTATTGAGTTTATTGTCTTTTCGTGTTTTGTGTCCGACAACGAAGAGTGCTGGGCGTTCAAAGGCATGCGGTGCCAGCCATCCTGCCCCTCGCCGACGAGATCCGACGGGTGCCGGATTTGACCGGCGACGGGCGCAATTGTCTCTGAAGGCCACTTTGGCGGTACACTTTGCTTGCGCCGGCAAGTCCCTATGCCGCTTGGCAAAAGCTAATTCCTCTTGCGCCAATAGATGCATTGGTGGCGCACTGACACGACAATCTCCGCCAACTGGCGGGGTTGTTATTTTTGGCACTGGCGGATTGAGCCGAGGTGTTCAGTCAAACCCGAACGTCCTTCGCTGCTGCGTCCAGTTTTTCGGCAGACAGGCAGTCACGGAAAGCTGCTCGGCCGATGGTTCGATCTGTCAAATTCCGCGTCAGATTGATCCATTGTTCCATATTGCTCCGATCATATTCTCTACATGCAAATTTGGCCACAGCGTCGAATTTTGCGGACCTGTCCGGGTCACCGCAATCTGAAAGACGGGTCAATCTGACGCTGAAATCAACACCGTAGCTTTCAGGCCATATTGCAGTCAGTTGCCCTGACAAAAGTGATGGAAAATTAGAGGTTTTGCGCAACTTACTTTTCACGTGACCCGAATATTATAGATTTGCAACAAGTAATGCGCAGGAATACTGACGCAGATCGGATCAGAGCTCCAGACTACGTCGGCGCTCGGAGTTCGCGTCGGTTTCCCTTGCTCCGAAGGATTGACCTCATGAAACACCGTAGCCCGTTGAAAGCGCGCGCCGTCCTGTCGGCTTGCGTGTTTGCCTGTTGTCTCTCGGGAGCCGCTCTGGCGGAGGAAGGGACACCCGCAGCGCAGACGCCCGCGAAGGAATTCGACATGCACGCGCCTTATGTGCGCTACCATTTCACCGATACCGACATGGACTTCACCCTCGGGTCGATGGTGCTCGGCGCGATCAGCAACGGCGGCGCGGAAACCGGCGAGGTCTTCTACACCGTCGCTCAGATCAAGGACGGCGACGCCGCCAGTTGGCAGGAGCAATGGATCAAGACGGCCGAGCGGACCGAGGCGCGGGGCAGGACGTCGCTGGCCGAGGGGCATGCCGTCAGCGCCCGCGAGCAGCTTCTGCGCGCCTCCAACTATTACCGCTTCGGCCTCTTGGCGATGATGACGGACGATCCGCGTCTGCGCGCCACTGCCGCGAAATCCCGAAATGCCATGAAAGAGGCGGGCAAGCTCTTCGATCCGCCGCTCGAATATGTCGAGATTCCCTTCGAGGGCACGGTGCTGCCCGGCTATTTCCGCAAAGGTTCAGCGGATGGCAAGCCGCACAAGACGCTTCTGATGCTGGGCGGCGGCGAGACCTTCGCCGAAGATCTGGTCTTCTACATCATGCCGCAGGCGGCCGAGCGCGGCTACAACTTCATGACGCTCGACCTGCCCGGCCAGGGCCTGTTGCCGCTGGAAGGCAAGACCTTCCGCCCGGAGATGTATCATGCGATCCAGAAGGCCGTCGATTTCCTCGCCGCCCGCAAGGACGTCGACAAGTCGAGACTGGCCGCCTTCGGCATCTCTGGCGGCGGCGGCTTCGCCCCCCAGGCGGCTGAGCATGACCCGCGTATCAAGGCGGTGGTGATGAGCTCGTGCGTGGTCGACGCCGAACCGCTGTTCGCCAGCATGACCCCGGTGGTCACCGCAACCCCGGAGAAGATCGCGACCTTCTCGTCCTTCCATGGCAACACAGCCAAGCTTGTCGCCTGGCGCTGGGGCGTGCCGATGGACAACGTGCCGGGTCTGGTGGCCGCCAACAAGGGCTTCACCTTCGATCCCACCAAGGTGACCGTGCCGGCCCTGTCACTAGTCGGTGAGGGCGAGTACCAGAACGCCGAGACGAAACGGCAGCAGGCGGTCTGTCTGGAAAAGCTGGCAAATCCCAACAAGAAGCTGGTGGTCACGCCGCTCGACGAGGGCGCGTCCAACCACGTCATCATGGAAAACCGCGCCCTGATGTCCCAGGTGGTGTTCGATTGGCTCGACGACGCGTTCAAGAAGTGACCACGGTTCTGCGAACAGGCGCGACGATGCGGCTATCGGCTGATCAACGGAGCGCGGCCAGACGCCGCGACTCCGGCGCCTCTCTGCTCGTCGCTTGGGTGCCTCGGATCGCCGCGGCTATGCTGATCGGTTGGCTTTCGACCGCCGCAGCGGCGGCCGGCGCGCCGCAGGCCGTCGCCCGCGCCGATCTCGACAGCGGCGCGATCTCCGGTCGGATCGAGGACGGCATCAACGTCTTCCTCGGGATTCCCTATG
>JARLJB010000140.1 GCA_031291415.1 Telmatospirillum sp. | reverse complement strand
GCTACGCAAAAGTCCTCACCCCGGCCACAGCGAAGCGGAGAACCGGGATCCAGCGGTCTTCGCCACCAGCATGGACCCAGGATCCGCGCGTCGCTCGTCCGGGGTGATGACCTTAAGTTAGCGCCTATGCGCGAAAGCGGGGATGACGACGACAAAATACCAGCAGACAAACCTTTGAAGTAACTGACGACAGGCCCTCGGCCCCAGACCGCGAAATCGAATGACCCCGAAACGCAGTGAACAAAGGGCTTTCTTGATGGATTTGATACAAAAACTCAATTGGCGCTATGCGACCAAAAAGATGGACGCCGCAAAAACCGTTCCTCAGGATAAGGTCGAGCGCATTCTGGAAACGGCACGTCTAGCGCCGACATCCAGCGGCTTGCAGCCCTACGAAATCATCGTTGTGACAAACCCGGATGTGCGGGCGAAAATAAAGCCCGTCGCCTGGGGACAGGGCCAAATTACTGATTGCTCTCACCTATTGGTGTTCGCGGCTTGGGACGACTACACGCCTGCGCGCATCAACATGATGTTTGACCTGACCAACTCCGAACGCGGCACCGCGAACGAAGGTTGGGAAGATTATCGAAAGATGTTGTTGACCAGTTACCCGCCGCGCGGCCCCGAAGTGAACTTCCAGCATGCCGCAAGGCAGGCCTATATTGGGCTCGGTGTCGCCCTGATCGCCGCAGCCTTCGAAGAGGTGGACAGCACCCCGATGGAGGGCTTTGATCCGAACGCTGTCGATGAAATTCTGAATTTGCGCCCGCGTGGGCTTCGCAGCGTCGCCCTCCTCCCGCTCGGATATCGTGAGGAAGATAAAGACTGGCTGGTTAAATTGAAAAAGGTCCGCCGCTCCCACGACAATTTCATCACCGAGGTAAAATAGCGCTTCTGAGTAGTATCCGAGCCTGCCTCGTCGCCCGCGACTTCGCTATGGTGATTGAATTCGGGTACGCCACGTGAGGCATGCCTGGACACTTGCCAGGCCGACATCGGCGATAGGTTCGCTTGCGACCGGCGGCGTTTCATCAGGAGAGCTGCGATCAAATTTCACCGGACGCTTATCCTCATCCTTTCAGCGTCGTTCGTCATTTTTGGCGCAACCGCCGGCCGGGCCGACGACGACCAGGAAGCCCAGAAATTCGTGCAGGAGTTGGCCCAGACCGCGCTGGCGACGGTGGCCGCCTCGAACATTTCCGCCAATGAACGCAGTGACCGCTTTCGACGGCTCTTCGTCTCGGCTTTCGATATTCCCGAACTCGGAAAATTCACATTGGTTCGACACTGGAAAACGGCTACTCCAGTTCAGCAGACGACGTTTTTGAAAGAGTTCGAAGACACCCAGGTGTTGACCTGGGCTTTACGTTTCAAGAACTACAAAGGCGAACGGGTCGACACCCGGGGGGTCACGCGGGAGGGCCAGGCGACGTGGCTGGTCGATTCACTGATCATCCGGCCGCCCAGTTCACCGGTTTCCGTGCAATGGCGTGTCCATCGGGCGACGGACGGAAGCTTGCGCGTCGTCGACATCATTTCGGTGGGAGTTAGCATGGCCCAGACGTTCCGCGCGGATTACGCCTCCGTGCTGCAGTCCAATGGAGGCAACATCGACGGCCTGCTATCAAAGATATCGGCCAAGAATGAGCAACTGGCGGCCGCTCCCTGATTTTTCCACGCCGACGGAGCCATGAACAGCTGATGGAGCGACGGCTCCGCTGGACGAGGACCTTGCCGTGACGAAGGATCCCTACCAAATTCTCGGTGTCGAAAAGACGGCGACGGCCGACGAGCTCCGGACCGCCTACCGAACGCTGGCCAAGCGCCATCATCCCGACCTCAACCCGGGGAAACCGGCGGCCGAGGAAGCCTTCAAGGCGATATCCGTCGCCTATGACCTGCTTTCGGATCCGGAAAAGCGGGCGCGGTTCGATCGCGGCGAAATTGACGCGGCCGGCACTGAACAGCCGGCGGAGCGGCGCTATTACCGCGACTTCGGCGATGACCCCAATCGCCCGAAATACCGGTCCGATGCCGCCTTTGACGCAGACGACTTCGACAGTGTTTTCGGTCACATGTTTGGCGACCATCGGCACCGGGGATTTTCGGCGGGTGGAGAAGACGCCCATTACGCTCTGGCAGTCAGTTTTCTCGATGCGGCAAATGGTGCCGTCCGCCGTCTGACACTACCCGACGGCAGCACGCTCGATGTTACGATTCCGGCGGGCCTCAAGAATGGCCAGATCCTCCGGCTCAAGGGCAAAGGCCAAGCCGGCCAAGGTGATGAGCCCCCCGGCGACGCCCTGATCGAAGTCTCGGTGGCGGCCCATCACCTGTTCCGCCGCGAGGGCAACGATGTGGTGATCGAATTGCCGATCTCCTTCAAGGAGGCCATTCTCGGCGCCAAGGTTGCCGTCCCGACGATCAAGGGACCGGTCAGCTTGACCATTCCCCCCAACTCAAGCACCGGCCGTTCCCTGCGGCTGAAGGGCCGCGGTATCAGCGGTGGCAACCAACGGGTCGAACTCAAGATCGTCCTGGCGCCCGAGACAGACCCCGATCTCGACGACTTTCTCAAGACCTGGAACCCGCGACAGTCCTTTGATCCACGGGCCGGGATGAAGGTGACATGATGAAATTCGACGCCGTCATTGCACTCTGGCCGGATCTCGGCGCGGTCGAACTATCAGGTTGGATCGACTGCCGTTGGGTCCAGCCTGAAACCACCGGTGACGATTGGCTGTTCGACGAGATCGACGTGGCGAGGGTTCGGCTGATCTATGATCTCCGACGCCGGCTCGACGTCACGGAAGACGTCTTGCCCATCGTCCTCTCGCTTCTCGACCAAGTCTATGAATTGCGAAATGCGCTGACGACCATGACGCGGGCCATCGGCATCTCGCCTCCCGACGTCCAGGCCGCCGTACTGTCCGCCTTGGCCACCGTCAAAGGCACGTGATTGGAGCGGCGCACCGGCCGACCCGTCCTGGATGAAACACGAGTGGTACCGGCAGGGACGCCGGTGCCACTGACAATTTGTTGCCTCCTAGCTCATCTGAAAGTCAACGGGCCCTCTCACGCTTTACGATTTTCCCGTCTGCGATGGGGAATCGGATTCGCCTAAAAGATGGTCGGCACCATCAAGGTCGGCGGCGACGGCCAGCCGAGCCAGAGCGGGAAGAGACTTCGTGCGCGTTTTCTTCATGATCGACGCGCGATGGTTCTCGACGGTGCGCTGGCTGATGCCAAGATCGGCGGCAATATTTTTGCTGGGATGCCCGGCCAGGACCATGTCCATGATCTGATGTTGTCTCGGCGTCAGCGCCGCCACATGGTGCGCGGCGATTTCCCGTGCGGCGACCAGCTTGCTCGAATCGTGCGCCTGTTCCAGCGCACGCTTGATGCTGGCCAGCAGTTCGCCGCAGCCGATCGGTTTCTCGATGAAGTCGCAAGCCCCCGCCTTCATGGCTTGAACAGCCATCGGCACGTCGCTGTTGCCGGTAATCATGATAGCCGGCAGCCGGTCGCCGGCAGCCCTTAACCGTTGCAGCAATTCAAGCCCCTTCATGCCGGGAAGATAGGCGTCGATCAACAGGCAGGCGTCGCGGCCCGGGTGGTAGGCGTCAAGGAAGGCCTCGCAGGTTTCGAAATCCTCGACCACCAGCCCCTCGTCCTCAAGCACCGTGCGAATGGTCTCGCGAATGATACCGTCATCGTCGACGACGAAGACCACCGATGGCCCGACGCTCGGCATGACGGGTTGTGGTAAAGCCGGCGCATGCACCGCCGACGTCGCATGGGGAAGAAGGCGCTGGATGACCTGCATCAGCTCGCCCACCTTCACCGGCTTGTTGAGCTGGACGCAGTTCTGATGCGCAATATCACGTAAGGTGTCGATCGATATGTCGCCGGTCAGAATGACGACCGGAACCTGGCGGCGCAGCACCTCCCGGAGTTTCCCGGTGACTTGCAGCCCGTCCATGCCGTTCGGCAGATTGTAATCGGCAAGGACAATATCCGGATGGATGATCCCCCGCGTGACCAGGTCCAGCGCGGCGACGCCGTCGGACGCGGTCGCCGTGCGATGGCCGTCGTCCTTGAGAACAAGGGCAAGAAGTTCGCAAACCTCGGGCTCGTCCTCAATGACCAGAATTTCGCCGATGCGACGCTGATCGGGAACCATCACCTCATCGTGGCCGTTGGGATACGGATCGGATGGAGGCGCCCGTTGGACGCCAGGCAATGTCACGTCGATAGAAAAAACAGATCCCTTGCCTGGGTGGGACCGGATATAAACCCGATGACCCAGCAAGACACCCAGCCGCTGCACGATCGAGAGACCGAGACCGAGGCCCCGGCTCTGTTCGCGAACGGCATTGTCGAGTTGATGGTATTCTTCGAAGATCGCCTGGAATTCCTCTTCGGGGATACCGACCCCGGTATCCCAGACCTCAATGCTGAGGTGCCCCGGATGTCGGCGACAACCGAGCAGAACCTTGCCATGCCTGGTATATTTCAAGGCATTGGACAGCAAATTGCGGAGCATCTGCTCAAGCAGACGGGGATCGCTTTCCACCGACAGATCGCAGGCGACGACATGCAGGGCGAGCCCCTGCGCTTGCGCATGGTATAAAAATTCACTCGCCACCCGTTGCAGCAGGTCGTTTAACGGAAAACTGACGATTTCAGGGCTGACGTTACCGGCCTCGATCTGATTGATGTCGAGCAACGCGTTCAGCATGCCCGACATGGCGCCCAACGTCTCATCAAAGCGCGCCACCAGCTTCTGCGCCTTCTCTCCCTCGACCGATTTCGCCAACAATCCTTGAACGAGGGCAAGCGTCTGCAAGGGCTGCCGGAGATCATGGCTGGCGGCGGCCAAAAAACGCGTCTTGGCGAAATTGGCCTGCTGCGCGTGCCGCTCGGCCGTTTCCAACGCCTCGGCCGTCTGCCGGCGTTCGGTGATATCGACAAAAGTAATGACGACACCTTCGACCCGATTATCCTGCGCGCGATAAGGCAGTATGCGACGGATGTACCAGGCGCCGCCTTGTCCTTCGATCTCCCTCTCGATCGGCCCAAGAGTTTGCAGCACTGTTCGGGCGTCCGTCAGAAGAGTGCCGTCGGCGGCCAGCGAACTCAAATCGGCAAGCGGACGTCCGACGTCGCCGGGAATAACACGAAAGAGCTTCGTTGTGGCTGGTGTAAAGAATCTTATATAAAAATCAACATCCAGGAATATCGTCGCAACATCTGTACTATAAAGAACATTCTGTAGATCGTTCGCGGTCGTTCTCTGCCGTTCCAACGTTTCCTGAAGCTGACTATTCAGTGCAGTAAGTTCTTCGTTTAGTGACTGAAGTTCTTCTTTTGAAGCCAGCAGCTCCTCGTTCGTTGCCTGATACTCTTCATTGACAGACAAGGCTTCTTCATTGATCGCCTTTTGGTCCTCAGCCGAAATCTCCAGGTTACGGATGGCCCCCTGCAGCTCCGCCCGCGTGGTTTCCAAGGCCTGCTCAAGCTCGACGATCCGCTGGCCATCTCCCGGCGCCGGCAAACGGTCGTGACGACGCTCCTGTTTCGGCTCTTCAAGAAAACATATCAGCAGCAACTCTTCGCCATCATTGGCGACCGGCTGCGCGACAATGCTGAAGGAAAGCGTCGTGTCAATCCGACTGATCCGACCGCCGGTGACGACAATGTGCGTTTTCTCCTGGCGGGCCCGCTGGATCGCCGATCGCAACTTGGTCCGTACGCCGTCGCGCGCCATGCCGAGGATGTCGTTGGCGGGATGACCCGGCGCCACCCGGAGATAGCTGTCGGTCGGCCCGAGACTATAGAGACATTCATCCTTTTGATTGATCAGCACCGCTGCCGGCGCATAGTTTTCCACGATCAGCCGTCGGCAGAGTTCGGCCAGCGCCGCTGGACGCGGCCCAGTCTGCTCCGCCCCCCGCGGCCTTGACGTCCGGTCGGCGACGCTCATGGGAAAGCGAAGGTCTCCTGAGCGGGAGTGGCCGATCCGCCGATAGATCCGCTCCAACTTGGCAACCACCTCGAAATGCCCTTCGGCATTGCCCGTGGTTTCCGCGTTACCAAGCAAAAGAATACCGCCCTCACGCAGAGCGAAGTGAAAAAGCGCGATTACCTTTGCCTGCGCCTCGGGACGTAAATAAATCAGCAGATTCCGGCAGGAAACCAGATCGAGGCGCGAGAATGGCGGATCGGACAGCACATCCTGGACCGTGAAAACCACGACGGCGCGCAAATCGGACACGACCCGGTAACCGTTGTCTTCTTTCGTGAAGAAGTGGGCCAGCCGGGTCGGCGACACGTCGGCCTCGATCGCCTCCGGATAGAGGCCCTCCCGGGCGGCAGCGATGGCATCGGGATCGACGTCGGACGCGAAGACCTGCAGCTTGATGTTGCGCCCCGCCGCCGTGATCTGTTCCTGAAAGAGCATGGCCAGCGAATAGGTTTCCTCGCCGGTGCTGCATCCGGCGACCCAGATACGAAGAGGATGATCGGGAACGTGGTTTTTCACCAACTCGGGAACGATTTTCGTCGCCAGCAGCTCGAACACCTTCTGATCGCGAAAGAAACTGGTGACATTGATCAACAGATCCTTGGCAAGGAGTTCAAGTTCGCGGGCGTCATTGCGCAGTAGATCGAGATAGCGATCCATGTCATCGCTTTCGATCGCCGCCATGGCCATTCGTCTTTCGGTCCGTCGCTGCAGCGTTCCCAGTTTGTAATGTGTGAAGTCGTGAAGAGTCTTCGTGCGAAGAAGCTCAACGATTTCCGGCAGCCACTTGTTTTCCTTATCCTCCGAACGCAGACCATTCCGCAAGTGGGCGAGCTTTATTCTTCGGCTATACTTGGCCAGCGCTTCCGGAATCTTTTCGGCGGCAAGCACCAGATCGACCGCCCCCGTCTGAACGGCACTGCGCGGCATGCCGTCAAAATCGGCCTCGTCGGGATCCTGCGCAATGACCAGTCCGCATTTCTCCTTCACGGCTTTCAGCCCAAGGCTGCCGTCACCGCCGGTTCCCGAAAGGACCACGCAAATGGCGCGCGCTCCATATTCGACCGCCAGAGAGCGGAGCAGGAAGTCGAAAGGCAGACGCGCCCCATGACGCACTTGCGGTTGCGAAAGATGAAGAACTCCGTTACCGACGGACAGGTAGGTTCCCGGGGCAATGACATAGAGATGGTCCGGCTTGATCAACATCCCTTCGGCCGCCTGACACACCGGCATGACGGTGTGACTGGCCAACAGATCCACCATCATGCTTTCGTGAGTCGGATCGAGATGTTGTACAAGGATGAAAGCCATGCCGTTGCCGGCCGGCAAGGCACCGACGAATTTCCGGCAGGCGTCCAGGCCACCGGCCGACGCACCGAGACCGACGACGAGGAAATCCGCGGACTCTCCTGGAGATATGGTTTCGCTCGGCCGTGGCCGAGGTTCCTCAGCCTGAGGTGGGGAGCTTTTGGGCATTTGTTCTCCGGGTGTTGGCCTGTCGACAATAGACCAAAGCCCTTTTTTTTCACGATTATTTTTCCGCGTCTGTCATCTGATATATTCCACCGTCGGTTAGAGATACAACAAGACGCCTCCGGCGCGACTTCGGCGACCTGTTCTTCAATTGCCGAAAAGCGGCTTGCGCCCCCGGGCCGCATGCAAAATCGGTCCAGCCGGCATTTTTTCCAGGGTCTTTGGTGTCCGTTGATCCGCCGGCTCCGGAGTCTCCTGCTGGGGCCGCTGGGTCATGGTCGGCTGAGTCTTGGTGTCGTCGGTCATCGCATGTCCTTTCGACTCTGAGTGGTTCCGCGTCACTGGCCAAAATTCAACGGTAACACCGGCTGCATCGCCACGATGGAAGCCGGCATCGACGGACCGTCGATCGTCATCCTCGGCTGTCGACCGATCAGCCAGCATTGGGCAGCCAGCAGCAAGACCAGCAGCAGCACAGAGACGACCATCCGGGAACGGTTCACGCCGCCGGCCACGGCACTGGCCGCAACCCGGTTGGGTCCGGTCTGGCGGGGCAAAAGCCCAATCAGACGCTCCGCCGCCACGCCAAGTTCCGTCGCCGACCGGCCAGGCAGCCCGGCAATCAACGAAACCAATCTCTGAACGGCGGTTTCCTTCGGCAACTGGGCCAGTCTGGCGGCCTCTTGCCACGGATCGACATCCTGTCGCGCCAGGGCGGAAAGCACGCTAAGGCGCATTCCATTGCCATCCTCGCCGAGCGGCGCGAACAGAAAGTCGTCGAATTCGGATCCAAGGGACAGGATGAAAGCGGGACGGGTCATATCAACCGCCATTTTTCGTCTCCTTCAGCGAATCACGAGGAACCGGCAATGGGGTGGGAAGCACATCAATCGCATCTGGACCGACCATAGAACCGGACGGAGATTCACGTCAGACTCGGAAACTACTTAGAATCCGACGGACGAGTCCTTAAACCAGGAGTGGGGCGGGCGTCTGAGGTTGTGAAGTAAGTATCCCCCGGCAAAGCCGGGGGCTTTATTTGAAGAGCCGCTCGAAGCGGCTATTTGGGGCCGCCTTCGCGGCCCCAGTAAACGTGAGCCGCTCAAAGCGGCTGGTGTGTGGGGGCGCTGACGCGACCCCATTTC
>JARLJB010000139.1 GCA_031291415.1 Telmatospirillum sp. | reverse complement strand
GCCTGTCGCTGCCCAACACCGCCACCTGCCAGGAACTGTTCAACAGCTGCGCCGCCAACGGCGGCAAGGCCTGGGACCATTCCGGCATGGTCCGGGCGCTGGAAAACCTCGCCAATTTCGAAATCGGCCAGAAAGCATAAGGAGGCCTGACGTCGGCTACGCCTAAGGGAACAGCCAACTTATCCAGACGCCTAGGCGCCAGGCGTCTGGATTGGACGCACTGGCGGCCCGCAGTGACGCCGTCTATCATGACGTCCACCCCAGGTGGCAACCGTTTCTCTGTTGCAATCGTCACTCGCCACTGGGCCGTCCGTTGGAGGAATTCATGTCACGTCATGCCAAGTCCGGTGTTTTGGATGCCACGATCGCCACCCTAGGTGCGCCGACAATTGCCTCTCCCCTGCCCTTCGGCCGGTTCATTTCCGACGATCACCCAGCCAGCATCCGTCTCGGCCCCGAGGATCTTGACGACGTCAGCGAGGAGACCGATGTCGATTTTCAGGTGGCCGGCCCGCGGGCCAATCTCTATTTCGAGCCCTCCAAGGTGAGGGCGGCGATCGTCACCTGCGGCGGGCTTTGCCCCGGCCTCAACGACGTGATCCATGCGATCGTCATGGAGGCGCACCACAACTATCACGTGGCCAGCGTGCTGGGCGTTCGCTTCGGCCTGCAGGGATTCATTCCCCGGTTCGGCCACAAGCTGGTGGAATTGACGACCGCCAATGTGACGGGCATCCACCAGTGCGGCGGCACCATTCTCGGTTCGTCGCGCGGCGTGCAGCCGATCGGCGAGGTGGTCGACACGCTTGAGCGCTACCGCATCAATCAGCTGTTCGTCATCGGCGGCGACGGCACCATGAAGGCGGCCATGCGCATCACCGAGGAGGTGCAGCGCCGCGGCGCCAAGATCGCCGTGATCGGCGTGCCGAAAACCATCGACAACGACATCAATCTGGTGACCTCGTCCTTCGGGTTCGACACCGCCGTCGAGAGAGCCGCCGATGCCATCCGCTGCGCCCATACCGAGGCGATCGCCGTTCCCAACGGCATCGGCGTCGTCAAGCTGATGGGACGCGAGTCCGGCTTCATCGCCGCCCAGGCCACCTTGGCCTTGAAGGAAGTCAACTGCGTCCTGATCCCCGAGGCCACCTTCGCCTTGCGCGGCGAGAACGGCCTGCTGCCCTGGCTCGAACAGCGGTTGCTCGAACGCGGCCATGCCGTCATCGTCGTCGCCGAGGGCGCCGGACAGCATCTGATCCCCGAGTCAGGCCAGACCGACGCCTCGGGCAACCCGGTGCTGGGCGACATCGCCGGCCTGCTGATCCGTGAGATCGGCGATTATCTGAAGGAACGCGGCGTCACCCATTCGTCCAAATACATCGATCCCAGCTACCTGATCCGTTCGGTCCCCGCCAATGCCAACGACCGCATCTACTGCGGCTTCCTCGGCCAATTCGCCATCCATGCCGCCATGGCCGGGAAAACCAGCATGGTGGTCAGCAAGCTCTATGGCCGGTACGTCCATTTGCCCCTGCATCTGGTCACCCGCCGACGCAAGAAACTCAATTTGGCATCCGACTGCTGGCAAGCCGTTCTCGAATCGACCGGCCAGCATGCAATCACCTCGCCCGCGGAATGATTCGCCAGCGATCCTCGTCCTGGCGTGAAGCCGGCGTCAACCGCGTGGCGGAAAGGTGCCGACCACCGACATGTCGGATGCCTGGTCGAAAAGCTTGACGAAGGTCGTCCGCAGGCTCTGGTTGTAATAGGCGGCATTGACGGCCGATGCGGCCAGCAATGCCGCTGCCGCGTCGTCGGTCGCCGCCTGCAGAATTGGCACGGCGACACCGGCGATGCTGACCGACAACGGCGCCGGCGAATCGAGGAAGCCGATGAAATAGAAGTCCTCGACCGGCGTGAACTGGTCATGCAGGCGTTGCAGCCGCACGGTCTGGACCCGCCGGTCGGTAATTCGCACGCTCTGCGATATCTGGACGGTCCGGTAAGCCCCGGCCGACTGCGCCGTCATGCCGATCTTGTCATCGAGATAAAGGATATGGAGGCTGTCGGGCCCGGGGTAGATATCGATCGAAATCGGATTGACCGGCAGCTGGCCGACGAATTGTTCCAGCTCGCGCCGTGGAATGATCGCGCCGGCCCGCACATAGAGCGGCACGAGGTCGAGCGGCACATACCAGTTGATCGACTGTCCGCCCGGAGATGGCCCTTGCAGAGGAGCCACGGTGTCGGCATAGGCGTACCAGTCGCTGCCAGCCGGCAGATAGACGTCACGCGACACCTGCCCACGGTTGACCACGGGGGCGACCAGCAGATCGTGGCCGACCATGAACTGATCGTCGAGATGCTGGTAAGTGGAAAGATCGGCACCGTCATTGAGAAACATCGGACGACAGATCGGTAGCCCGGTCTGCGCCGCCTCGTACATCTGATCGTAAAACAACTGCAGGAGCTTGTAGCGGATACCGATATATTTCCGGCAGATCGAGGGAACCGGCTCGGCATAGCCGTAGGGCTCCTGGAACTGTTTGTTATAGCCGTCATAGTGATTGCGAAACCAGCCGAAGAACGCGCTCATCGTCGTCCAGCGGACCAGCAATTCGGGATCGGTGATGCCGCCCACCACGGCGCCGTTGGCGACATAGCTGGGGCTCAAGGTTCCGTTGGCGTAGCCGCCGGCCGAACTGAGCGCGAAGCCGCCGACGTCGGCACCGGCCATCGACTGGCCGCTCAGGCCGAAATTGAGAATTTCCGGGATCAGGATCGACAGGAAATTCCAATCGGACGCCGAATCTCCGGTCCAGCTCGCGGCATAGCGATGCACACCGGTATAGCCGCCCCGCGCGATGATGAATGGCCGTTTGTCGACGCCGCTGTCCTGGCGAAGCTTGACCAGCCCGTCATAGGTCGCGGCGATCAGGTTGAGCGCGAAAACATTGTGGATATGCGCGGCCGGCACCATGCCGCCAGCGGTCCAGTCATACATCATCAGATTGAGAGCCAGCGTCTTCCACGGCATGGTGTCGGAGACGCTGCGCTGCGTCGCCGGATCGGTCATGTCCTGCCAGACCATTTCCAGCCCGGCGTCCAGCAGCGGCTTATAAAGCCCGCCCCACCAGGCGCGGATTTCCGGCCGGCCGAGATCGGCATAGTAGCCGTAGGTGCCAAGCGGAGTTCCGCCACAGCTCGGGTCATAGGGAGCCCCAGGCGACGGATAGGGATTGGACCCGTAATTGCAGCCGTAGCTTTCGTTGGTCACGAACAAACCGGCCGGAGGCGCTGTCGGATCCTCGGCCCGGACATCGGCGATGAAGGCGCCGATCGCCTTGCCGCTGTCGAGGACGTCATAGGGCGAAGACTGGCCGCTTTCATCCAGCGGTTGGATCGTCACGATGCCGGTGATGTTGGTGCTGGCCTTGACGCCCTGCGCCGCCAGCGCCGCGAAGGTCGGCGCGCCGCCGCCCGGAAATTTTTCCGGACTGGCGGTGAAGGTCCGGTAATTGTTCTGGAAATCGACGTCGATATGGATGCCGTCGAGCGGGATCGCCGCCCGCCGATAAGCCTGGACGGCCCCCAGCACCTTGTCCTGGTTGAAGTAACCGTAACAGCCCTGGTGATAGCCGAGCGCCCACATCGGCGGCATGGCCGGCGGGCCGACGAGTGTTTTGAATTGCCCAAGAACCTCGGCGACATCGCTGCCGGCCAAAAAGTAATAATCGATTTCGCCGTAGAGGGCGCCGAAATAGTAGAGGCCGGACATGTCTCCGGCCGAGGCTGAACTGGCGCCGATATTGAAATAGGTCTGCGCTTCATTGTCGAACAACAATCCGTAGGCGTAAGGCGTGCCGGTCGGCTGACCGTTGCCATCAAGCGGACGCGGGTTGTCCTCGATCAGGAACGGGATCGAGTTGTAAAGCGGCTCGTTGGGATTGAGCGGTCCGGGCGCCGTATCGCCGGGAACCACCGCTGTCGGCCCTGAGTTCGCCCCGTCATATTTGTAGTTGTCGTAGTTGAAGAAGGTCAGCGAGGTGCCATTCATCGGCAGGTTGGGGCCACCCTTTTCGCCGAAACCGAAGTAATAGGCCTCGGCCGGCGACTGCTTGAAGCAGGCCACGGCTTCGCGGCCGGTCACGTTGCCGGGCAGATAGACGATGCCGCGATCGGTGTCGCTGCTGATCAACTGGCCGCCCAGGAAAACCCGCAGCGTGAATGGCGCGAACAGCACGTCGAGCGTAATGCCGCCGAGGTCGAGCACGAGCCCGGTCGGGTCATTGCGCTCGACGGTCGGAGAGAACGCCCCGAGATCGGTATCGACCACCGCGTAGGATCCATCGTGCGTGTAGTCGCCTTTCGGATTGAAACGCAGGCGGAATGCCTTGGGTCCCAGCAGGATCAGCTGCAGTACCGGAGCGGCAAAACCGTCGCCGGGACTGACGCCGGTGATGGTAAAGGTCCGGCCGGTCGCGGCCGGCCGGCAAAGCGATACCGGTCCGAACGACACCCAGCCATTCGCGCTGTTCGGCGTGAATTCATCGGTTCTCACAAAACGGTAGGAAGATTGCGACGAATCCATCGTCTTATCCTTTTTTCATCGAGAATAGTGCCCTACTGGACCTGACCGGGCTTGACCCGCAAGATGTCGAGGAACTGCGCCGGAGACCTGGTGAAGCGTTTGCCGCCGGCGGCCGGGACCGCCCCGGCCGTGGTGTCGACCGGCGCGCTTTGTCCCTCGATTTGCAGAAGCCAACTGAACGCGGCGTTGCCGGTCAGCCCGAAATTGCCGTTCTCGCCGAAGATCGGGATTCGTTTATGGGTGACGGGATCGATCTGATACGACCCGTCGGCATTCCGTTTGAAGCCGATCGCCATGCCGGCCGAATAGTGACAGCCGACGCAGCTTTCGGTGCCGACAACCGGCGTCTTGTCGATCGGCGGCGAGCCGTCGGCAAGGCGGTCATCCTGTTCCAGCGGGCCGGCCGGTTGGCTTCCCTTCTGAAAATAAGTTTCCATCGTCGTGTTGATGAGGAAAACCGGCACCATCATGCCCGGTGTCTTTTGCCGGATACTGTCGGGGGCGCTGGCATTGCCGCCGGCAAAGGCCGGGGCCGACGGATGGATCGGCCATTGCGTGCCGATCAGTTCATAATATTGAAAGACCGAGGAGCCCCCCTGCAACGCCGCCTGCACCTCGTGGTTGAGAGCGGCGGTCCCGGCCGCCAAAACCGCATCGGAGTCGTTGAGGCCGTTTTGCGCCGGAACGTCAATCCGTTGGACCTGCACGGGATCGGTGGTCAAGCTTTCGATCCAGGTGGTCGGCGTCGTTCCGGCCGGCGCCGGAATCGGCATTCCGGTCGCCGGGTCGATCACGGCGTTTTTCGCCGGTAAGACATTCACCGGCTGTTTGCTGTCCGGGTTGAAAAAATTGGGATGGATCGGCCTGCCATCGGCGGTGTTGTTCACCCGGACATTGTCGATCTGCTCGAACGTCGCCCACACCCATTCCGGCGAGCTTCGCGTGCGCATGGCGATATGCATGCCGACCAGGCCGGCGTCGTAATCGCGGGTCTGCGGCTGGCCGGTCGAGGACGGTTCCGACAGAGTGGCCTGCACACGGCGGACGAAGAACCGGCTGTGGTCGTCGTTCGGGCCAAGCTCTTTCCAGGCCAGTTTTATTTCGATGGCGCCATGCTTTTTTTGCGCCACGTCATTGGCTGGAAATTCGACGCGGTTGCCGGCGCCCTGCTGGCTGAACGCGACCTGTCCGTCAAGGTTGTAAAGGCGGTTTTCGAACAGATAGTCGAACTCCTCGTGGTTGACGAGAACCTCGTAGCGCGCCCATTTGCCGTTCTGATCGACCAGCGGCCCGGAAAAAGCCTCGAAATTCTCGTCAGCGCTGGTGAGATGCTGGCGCCACGCCGCTTTCGACCGGAAAAGATCCCCCATTCTGCCGTCGGTGCCGGGAGCGCCCCAGGGCAGCGGCGTCTCGCCGTCGTCAAGGAAGATCGTGTGGGAGGATCGCCAGAACCCCCACACGCGATCGCTGGTCCGATCGGCGAGCGTCTTCTTGGGATCGGGATGACCGTCGGCGTCGGCCGGCCAGTTGAGCGCAAGGAACACCTGCCACGCCAGAATATCGAATTCCCGCTGCGCCTCGCTGATCTTGCCGGCGGCGTCGAGCTGGCGCACGCGCTCGACGTCGACGTCGAACGGCAGCGCGCTGGACGCGGCAAGCGGAAGCGGGAACGGCCTAAGGCCGGACTCCCCAGCGATCGCCGTCCGGTTGCTGGAAAGAAGACACAGACCGGCCATCAGGCCGATGACCACAAGGGTTACTGGGCGCATGACGGTCTCCCCCACGACGAAAAGACAAGGGAGACTGTAAGATGGTCAAGCGATCACCTCAAATCGGAATTCTACCTATGGTAGAGTTCATATAACCTATTCCATTCAGATTATGCGAGTAACAGCTCGCGCTAGCGGAGCACAGCACTGTTGACCTGGGACGCAGGACTCCGTACCCTTCTTAAAACCGATGGGGATGGAGTTCCCCGAAATCGCCGTAAGGCTGATGACTCCTTCTGCGTAGCAATGCGCGGCGGGAAAACGTGCCGACCCGCTGACTTGGCGGGTTTTTTTCTGCCCGCGCCACGGCTCGATTCGAGGTGTAGAGAAAACGGTATGACATATTTTTTGATCGCCATCGGCAGCGCTCTCGGCGGAACTCTCCGCTATTGGCTTTCGAGCCTCATCGCCAACTGGGTCGGCCAAACCTTTCCCTGGGGAACGCTCGTCATCAATATTACCGGCTCGTTCGCCATCGTCTTCTTCGCTACTCTGACAGCACCGGACGCCCGCCTTTATGTTCCGGGCGAGTGGCGCCAATTTTTCATGGTCGGAATCTGCGGCGGATATACCACCTTTTCGTCGTTCAGCATGCAGACCCTGACCCTGGCGCAGGGGGGCGAATGGCTGAGTGCCGGGCTCAACATCGGCCTGTCGGTTGTCCTGTGCCTGGTCGGGGCCTGGCTGGGAGCCGTCTCGGCAACCCTGGTAAACGGCTAATGGCCCGGGAGGAAACGACTGCGTCGTCTTCTGAACAAGGGCCAAGGGAGGAATACGCAATGACTCTACCAAACGCCGCTTTGCTTCTCAGGATCTATCTGGGCGAAGCCGAACGCGCCGGCACGACCCCCTTGTACGAGGCATTGGTTATCAAGGCGCGCGAACTCAAACTGGCGGGGGCGACCGTCCTGCGGGGACCGATGGGCTTTGGCCATTCCGGCAAAATGCACACCGCCAAAATTCTCGATCTGTCCTCGAACCTTCCCCTTGTCGTCGAAATCGTCGACATCCGGGAAAAGATCGAGGCCTTTCTCGACGCCGTCAGCGACATGCTGGTCAGTACCCTGGTGACCCTCGAAAAGGTCCGGATCGTCCAGTACGGAAAAGTCAAACACGAAATCGACGCCTGACAGGCGATGGCTCAAGCGCGGTGCCACCGCCGTTTCATCCCAAATCACGGAGAAACGTCATGAGCAGCAGGATATCCTCTCTTTTCGCCCAAGAAATACTCGACTCACGCGGCAATCCGACCGTCCGCGTTCACCTGACCCTGGACAGCGGCGACCGGGTTTCGGCCTCTGTGCCATCCGGCGCCTCGACCGGCGAGAACGAAGCGGTCGAACTCCGGGACGGCGACAAATCACGCTACGGCGGCAAAGGGGTGCGCAAGGCGGTCGCCAATGTCGACGACATCATCGCTCCCCGGCTGATCGGCCTCGACCCGACGAAACAGGCTGAAATCGACGCGCTGCTGCTGGCCCTCGACGGCACGCCCAACAAGGCCAAGCTGGGGGCCAACGCCATCCTTGGCGTATCGATGGCGGTGGCGCGCGCCGCGGCGCTGGCGTCCAAGCTGCCGCTTTACGCCTATCTCGGTGGTCCCGGCGCCACCCGGCTGCCGGTCCCGATGATGAATATCCTGAACGGCGGCAAACACGCCGACAACAGTGTCGATTTTCAGGAATTCATGGTCATGCCGATCGGCGCGCCGACCTTCGCCGAGGCGCTGCGCTACGGCGCCGAGACCTTCCATGCGCTGGCCAAAATTCTGGCCAAACAGGGGTACGCCACCTCGGTCGGCGACGAGGGCGGCTTCGCCCCCAACCTCAAGAGCAATGAGGAAGCCTGCGAGGTCATCGTCAAGGCCATCGAGGCGGCCGGCTTCAAACCCGGCAAGGATATCGCCATCGCGCTCGACCCGGCGGCCAGTTCCTTCTTCACCGAAAAGGGAACCTACAATCTTGCCAAGTCCGGCCAGGGAGCCAAAAGCAGTGATGAGATGATCGCGCTTTATGGCCACTGGCTCGACGCCTATCCCATCGTCTCGATCGAGGATGGCCTGGATGAAAACGACTGGGCCGGCTTTGCCAAGCAGACGGCGGTGCAAGGCCACCGCATCCAGATCGTCGGCGACGACATCTTCGTCACCAACCCGGTCTTCGTCCGCCGTGGCATCGCCGCGAAGGCCGCCAACGCCGTGCTGATCAAACTGAACCAGATCGGCACGGTCAGCGAAACGATCCAAACCATCGGCCTGTGCCGCGAAGCCGGATGGCGCTATGTCATTTCGCACCGTTCGGGAGAAACCGAGGACACCTTCATGGCCGATTTCGCGGTGGCGATGGGCGGCGGCCAGATCAAAACCGGCTCGGCCAGCCGCAGCGAGCGTATCGCCAAATACAACCGGCTGCTGGAAATCGAAAACGAGCTGGGATCGGCAGCCGTCTTCCGCTCCTCTCTCCCGGCGCCCGGCGCCCGATAAAGGAAGACGAAGCGACCGGCTGGCATCACATTTCCAGGCCGGCGCGAGTGACATTCAGTGGATACGGGCGCGCCGAGCGTGTGAGAAAATTGATGAGTGGGGTGGGCGTCCGAGGCCTTAGAATTAAATCGAAAGTGGCATCCGTGCCGGTGTTCGCCGCAAAGCGGCGGGAATCCTCGCATTCGACTTCGCCCCTACACCGGCGCGGATGCCACTAATTTTTCACAACCTCTCTGGCCCGCCTCCGACGCGAAAGCGTGGGACAGGGTGAAGGGATTGCTCCCGCCATGCGGCCCTCCGGTACGATCGAAATTTTGATGAACCACCAAGACACCAAGAACACCAAGAAGGAAAAATGTGCGAAGCACAATACGCCCTCTCTGTGTTCTCCGTGTCTCCGTGGTTCATATCTTCCATATGGAAAATTTTATTATCAGTATTTCTTATAACATTGGCACAGATCGGCAATCCTTAAACCGGACAAGCTGACCTTCTGTCAATGGTCAACACGGAGACACGGAGACACGGAGACACGGAGATCACAGAGATAGAACAAAGCGCGCAGCGCAATAATCTTCCTTGGTGTTCTTGGCGCCTTGATGGTTAATCAAAAATTATCGCATATACAGTAACTGTCGTAATGATAAAATCATTTAAGTAATAAATTATTATTAAGATATCATATATTATTTTTAATTATGTGTAATATTAGAATTATCTATTGTATTATTGTGATTTTTGAATATTATATTCACGAAGTACCACACGTCTTTTCTTGCAAAGAAGACAAGGATGGTATCGCTGAACAACCATGATGACAGAAGACAATGCCCGAGACCGGAAGCGAGCGACGCCCTCATTCAGGCGTTCCGCAAAAATAATGGAAATACCTCGTCATTCCCGAGAAAGCCCATCGACGCTGACTTATACCAGCCTGCAATGCGTCTGACTCATTGCAGGCTGGCTGGCCCACCCCGGGCCCGCGGGCTGATGCGAGCGTAGCCCAGGGTTTCGGAGAAACCCGCCCGGCACATGAGGGCTTCGTTGATCGGTTCCGATCAGCGAAAGTTGGTATTAGGCGTGGAAACCATGCTTGTTGTCCCTTCCATATTTAAGAACCACAAATAACGGCGGGTGGCGATCATCGATGGGTGGTCAGCGAAGGTCTGTTTAGTGAAACGCATGGGAAGTCCCCAGCGATCCGTGTAAGCTGGCGAACCGTTTTTTTTGCCGGGCCTGTCGGATCAATCTCATGTCGATCGTTTCCCCTCCTCCGCATCTTATGGTCGCCACGCCTTGTTTTGGCGGCAATGTCTCCAGCCTCTACACGATTTCCCTGCTTGGCCTGCAACAGGCGTGCGCGCAAAGCGGCATCAGTCTTTCCTTCAAGCTGGTCGGCGGCGACGCCCTGATCACCCGCGCCCGCAACGTCATCGTGCAGCAATTCCTGGCCGTGCCGACGACCACCCATCTGTTGTTCATCGACGCCGACATCGGGTTCTCGCCCGAGCAGGTGTTTGCCCTGCTGGCCGCCGACAAGGATGTCTGCGGCGCCATCTATCCGTTGAAACGCCTCGATTGGGCGCGCATCCGGGCGCAGGCGCGGGCTGGTGTCGAGGATATGCAGTCCAGCACTCTCAATTATGTCGTCGATCTGGATGCATCCGCGGAGATGCCGCCCTCCGAGGAATTTTTCCGCGTCCGGTCGATCGGCACCGGTTTCATGATGATCAAGCGCCAGGTTTTCCAGCGCATGGCGGAACATTATCCGGAAACGCGCTATCGCAATATTCACGTCGGATCGAATGCCGATATCGCCCATGCCGAAACCCACGCCTTCTTCGACTGCGTCATCGATCCGGACAGCGGCGATTATCTCAGCGAGGATTACACCTTCTGCAAGCGTTGGACCGACATCGGCGGCGAAATCTGGGCGCACGCCCGCAGCCGCCTGACCCACGTCGGTCCGCATGCCTTCGAAGGGGACCTGATGGCGATGCTGAGAACGGTCGACGCCATCAAGAAAAAAAACGGGACTCCCGAAACCGCCTGAGCCGGTGTCGCGCCCAAAAATCATCCGGCTCTAGTACTACTGCGTCATAAACTGAGTTTGTTGGTTTGGCGGATCGGGCGTGCACAACACGGACATCGTGACAGTCTCCTGGCCAGGGCAACGGCGATCCTTCGTCTCATTGTGGCGATCGAGTTGGGGATG
>JARLJB010000138.1 GCA_031291415.1 Telmatospirillum sp. | reverse complement strand
TCCAGAACCGGATCCAGAGCCTCGTAACGCAACCGTATCGCCGTTTCGTCTATCACTCGGCGATTCTACTAACTTCGATTCCCGGAGGGAATCCCCTATCGATAGCGAGAACGCTTTTCGATTCAATTATTTATGAACAGGCCCTTAGGGCCTGTTGACTCGATAATTTATCAACGCGCTCCAAGCAGAGTTCATGTTTGA
Organism: Telmatospirillum sp.; assembly: GCA_031291415.1. GTDB lineage: Bacteria > Pseudomonadota > Alphaproteobacteria > Rhodospirillales > Magnetospirillaceae > Telmatospirillum. Next base: position 70,358 of record JARLJB010000138.1, on the reverse strand, counting down.
CCAATGTGATCAGATCTGATGGACCGAATCGAAATGTAAGCGCATACATATAAGGGAATTTCTGTGGACCGCCCCCCTGAGAGACAGCGGCGAGGTCCGCCCAGCCAGATAAATTCCTGTCTCCGGGAGCTCTCTGTCATGACCACGAAACCCATGAACGGCATTGTCGCCGTCATGCTCACCCCCTTCAAAGACGACGGCACGGTTGACTATGACAGCCTGGCACGACTGATCGACTGGTACATCGCCAACGGCGTCGACGTTCTGTTTGCCGTCTGTCAGTCGAGCGAGGTTCTATTTCTGTCGTTGGACGAACGCGTCGCACTGTCGCGGTTCGTCGTCAAACATGCGGCCGGACGGGTGCCGGTCGTCTCATCCGGACATATCGGCCAGACCCGCGACGAACAATTGACCGAATTGACCGCGATTGCCGCGACCGGACCGGACGCTCTCATCCTTATCACCAATCGTCTTGATCCGGACAACCTGGGCGAAACCGCCTTCCGCCAGAACCTTGACTGGCTTTTGCAACGTCTGCCGGATGATTTGCCGCTCGGCCTCTACGAATGTCCCGCCCCCTTCCGGCGGCTGCTCTCCGACGAGGAACTGGCCTATTGCGCCGGAACCGGACGCTTCGTCATTTTCAAGGACGTCTGTTGCGATCTCAAAACCGTTGAACGCCGGGTACACATCGCCGAGGGCACGCCGCTGGCCATCGTCAACGCCAATGGTACGATCGCCCTCGAAGCGATGAAAGTCGGCTCCAAGGGCTATAGCGGCGTCTTCAACAACATCCATCCGGATCTCTACGCCTGGATGTACCGGTCGTGGCGGAAACATCCGGCGCTGGCCGAGGAGCTGTCGGCCTTCCTCGCCGTGGCGTCGGTATCGGAATTGATGGGTTACCCGGCCATCGCCAAGCTCTATCAGCAGAAGCTGGGAACCATCGAGACGATCAAGTGCCGGGCCATCGACTACGACATCCGCGAACGCTTCTGGTGGGGCGGCGAGCCAATTCTCGATAAGATCATGATCGCCTCGGAACACTATAGCAAAGTGATCGCATCGCTGTAGAGCGGTTCAGACCTTAGATCGAAGCGATAGCGCCTCGATCTAAGGTCATCGCGCTCCAGGATCCGGAGCGACTGTTTCGTTCCTGATTTTTGAGGACATCCATCCGAATCAAGGAACTAACGGCGGCACCATCGTCCCGAACTTGATTTGTCGAGAAAAAACTACCCGCCGAACGACGCGCAGTGTAAATGAGCGGCGGCATTGCTTCGGGGCCGTCCGCCGGTCGGAGCATCCACGGGCCGTCAGCGAACGACTTGCAAGATGGATGCATGATGTTTGTAGGGATCGATTTCGGGACCACCAATAGCGCTGTCAGCCTGATCGGCGACGATGGCTCAGCCAAGATCGTATCCATGCCGCCGGCATCCGATAACGCCGGGGCCGACATGCCGCGAGCCGACACGTTGCGCTCGATTTTGGCGTTCTCCCCTGAACATCGCGATAAGGCGCGCCGGCTGATCCCGCGAGTCGGCCAGGAAGCGGTCGACGCCTATTTGTTTGGTGATGGGGACTGCCGCCTTCTGCAATCGTTCAAAAGTTATTTGACCAGCCGTCTTTTCACCAGCGCCTCCATTTTCAACACCCCCTACAGCCTGGAGGCGATGATCGCCCTGGTGGTCGGACGACTGCGCAAAGCCGCGGAAGCCGAAGGCGGGGCGTCCGTTTCGCGAGTGGTGGCCGGGCGGCCTGTCCGCTTCGTCGCCGACGACGGACAAACGGAGGACGATTTCGCCCTTGCGCGCCTACGGCAGGCCTTTGCCACCGCCGGTATCGCCGACGTGGCGTTCGAATATGAACCGATCGCCGCAGCCTACTATTATGAACGAGGCCTCGGCCACGACGAGACCGTCCTGGTCGCCGATTTCGGCGGCGGCACCAGTGACTTTTGCCTGGTGCGGCTTGGCCCTGAACGAAGCAAGCTGGCCAGCCCGCAAGACGCCATCATCGGCACCAGCGGTGTCGGCAATGCGGGCGACGCGCTCGACCGCCGCATCGTCGAAATGGGAATCGCGCCATTCTTCGGCAAAGACGTCACTTATCGCAGCGCCGGCAAGGACCTGCCGGTTCCCTCCTGGATTTTCGGCAAGTTCGCACGGTGGCACCACATCGACTTTCTTGACACGCAGTCGACCAGACGCATGTTGCGCGACATCCAGCGTCACGCCGACCATCCCGAGCTGATCGACCAACTGCTGGCCCTGATCGAACACAATCTCGGTTATCTCCTGTACCGCGCCGTCGAACAGGTCAAACGGGACCTGTCTGCCAAGGAGGAAACCACCTTCGTCTTCAATCACCATCCGATCTCGATCACCCGGACCATCCGCCGTGCCGAATTCGAGAGCTGGATAACGCCGGAACTGACCGAAATCGAAGGCTGCGTCGAAGGCTTGCTGCAATCGACCGGGCTGCCGGCAACCAAAGTCGACCGAGTCTTCATGACCGGCGGCTCGTCGCTGGTGCCAGCCGTCCGCCGAATTTTCACCCGCCGCTTCGGTGCCGACCGAGTCAGTTCCGGCGGCGAATTCGTCTCGGTAGCCAACGGCCTTGCCTACCGCGCCCGCGAACTGTTTTCCGACCGGTAGTTTTCTGCATTTTGCCGCCTCAAGTAAGAACGAAATGAAGCCAGGCGCGGACGCGAGGAAACTTGGCCTGATACCGGCAACGGCAGGTCAATTCATTGGCCTGCCGGTATTATCGCGCTCTATGCGGAACGGACCTCGCTCAAAAAGTCCGCCACTTCGGCCTGCAGCTTTTCCGAATTAGCCGCGAGATCTCCGGCCGAGGCCAGCACGCGGCCGGCCGCTGATCCCGTCGCGCCGGCACTCTGGTTTATACCGCCGATGTTGCTGGAAACCTCGCGGGTTCCCAGGGCCGCCTGCTCCACATTGCGGGCGATCTCCTGGGTGGCAGCGCCCTGCTCCTCGACCGCCGAGGCGATGCCCGACGAGATCTCGCGAACGTGATTGATCACCGTCGCGATTTCCTTGATCGCCTCGACGGTGCGACGGGTCTCTTCCTGAACCGACGAGATCTGTTGTCCGATCTCTTCGGTGGCACGCCCGGTCTGATTGGCGAGATTCTTGACCTCGCCGGCCACCACGGCGAACCCCTTGCCGGCATCACCGGCCCGCGCCGCCTCGATGGTGGCGTTGAGCGCCAGCAGGTTGGTCTGCGCCGCGATATCATTGATCAGTTTGACCACTTCGCCGATGCGGTCGGCGGCGGCGGCCAAACCCTGGACCATGGTGTTGGTCCGCGCCGCCTGTTCCGACGCCGTCGTCGAAATGCGGGCCGATTCGGTCACCTGACGGGATATTTCGCCAATCGAAGACGACAGTTCGTCAGCCGCCGACGCCACCGTCTCCACGTTGGCCGTCGCCTGTTCAGCGGACGCCGCCACTGTCGCCGCCTGGGCAATCGCCTCGGTCGCCCCCGAAGACATGGTTTGCGCCGTTGTCTGCAACTCGGTCGATGAGGATGCCACCACTTTCACGACATCCATGACCCGAGCCTCGAATTTGTCGGCCAGCACTGTCAACGCCTGCTTCCGTTCGCTCGCGGCAACGGCCTTGAGCTTTTCCTGCTGGTCCAGCAGCCGACGATTTTCGATGGAATTGGCGCGAAAAATCTCCATGGCTCGGGCCAATTCGCCGATCTCGTCGGAACGCGCGGTTCCCTTGACCACTCCGGCGGTTTCGCCGGCCGCCAACCCCCGCATGCGAGTCACCACCGCCCCCAGCGGACCGATGACCGAACGCGCGATCACCACGCTAAGCGCGATGCCGAAGACCAGGATCGCCAGAGCCGTCAGGCCGATATCGATGACCTTGGATCGGAAGGCCTCATCGATGTCATCGACGTAGACGCCGGTGCAGATGACCCATCCCCAGGGTTTGAAATCGATGACCGCCGCCAACTTCGGTACCGACGGCTCATCCTTGGCCCGGGCCCAATGATAGGGAACGAAACCGACGCCCTCGCGGCGGGCGGTGTCGACGATGTCGCGGGCATAGTAGACGCCCATGGCGTCCTTTGACTGCGATTGATCCTGGCCTTCGAGATCGAGACGAGGCGGCAGCAAGACATTCTGGTATCGGTAATCGACGATGAATACGTAGTCGTTCTTGCCATAACGCAGGCTTCGCAGGGTTTCCTTGGCTGCCTTTTTCGCCTCGTCTTCGCCCAGTTCGCCCTTGCCGACACGGATCTGGTAACCGGCGACAATACTGTTGGCCGATTCGACAATCTGACGCAGAGCCTGCCTGCGATCCTCGATCAGACTCCCATGCATGGCCGACAAGCCCTCGAACGCCATCGTGCCCAGCCCGATGACCAGCAAGACGACCAGACACCAGATCCTGCCGCCGATACCCAGCTTCAGTCCCAACACAGCCCTCTCCTCCTGCCCGCCGAGGTCCGTCGGGCCCATAGGTAACTATACAGTTACTTAGTCGTGGAAGATGGGGAATAGTCAAGCTATTTCGGGGATTTAGAGCATGATGCAGCTAAATCTTATGATGGCCTCGCGAGACAACTTGACTTGCAGTTGTGCGGGCGGCAGACATATCGAACCCGAAACGACAATGTCGCTTCGGGTTCGACGGGTCCATTTGAAATCTGAAAATGGCGGTCAGATTTCTTCGGCTACCATGTCGATGGCGCCGCACGGGCATTCGGTCGCGCAGATGCCGCAACCCTTGCAGTAGTCATATTTGATGGCGAACCGGGCACCCTCGCCCAGCTTGGTGATGGCGTTGTCCGGGCAGACGCCATAGCAATTGTCGCATTCGAAACAATTGCCGCAGGACAGACACCGCCTTGCCTCGTAAAGGGCATTGCCCTCGTCGAGTCCGCCTTGCACTTCGTCGAACGAGGATTGCCGGCGAATGATGTCGAGCATCGGCCGGACGGTCTTCGGAGCGTCGCCGTAATACCAGGGATTAAGTCGCTCGAATTCGGCCAGCGGCGCCTTCTTCGTTTCGAATTCGACCCCATGGAGCCAGGCATCGATGTTGCGGGCCGCTTTTTTGCCATGCCCCACGGCAATGGTTACGGTGCGATCCGACGGCACCATGTCGCCACCGGCGAAAATGCCTGGATAGCCGGTCATCATATTGGCATCGACCCGAACCGTGCCATTCTCGAGTTCAAGGCCTGGCACATTGTCGAGAAGCGACAGATCGACCTCCTGACCGAGTGCCAGAACCAGGCTGTCGGCCTCGATCGTTTCGAACTTTCCGGTCGGCTGGGGGAATCCCTTGTCGTCGAGAACCATCTTTTCGACCGTGATCGAAGACTGGTCGGCCTCGGTGATGGTCGACAGCCATTTGATCATCACGCCTTCCTGCAGCGCCTCTTCCACCTCGAAGTCGTGGGCGGGCATCTTCTCCCTGGTCCGCCGATAGACGATGATGGCGTCGGACGCCCCCAAACGCTTGGCGGTACGGGCCACGTCGATTGCGGTATTGCCGCCGCCATAGACCACCACGCGACGCCCCAGCATCGGCTTTTCCACGCCTTCCATGCTGCGCAGAACCGATACGGCGTCCAGAACATGTGCGGCGTCGCCGGCCGGAATCTCGGCATGCCTGGCGCGATGGGCGCCGACGGCCAGAAAAGCCGCATCGAAGCCGCCGCTCGTCATGGTCTCGCGGATATCGGTCACCTTGGCATTGAGCCGAAGTTCGATTCCCAGCGAGAGAATACGCTGGATCTCGGCGTCCAAAACCTCGCGCGGCAAGCGATATTTGGGAATGCCGAAACGCATCATGCCGCCCGCCGCCAGGCCGGCCTCGAAAATCGTCACCTTATGGCCCTGCGACGCCAGATGGTAGGCCGCCGACAGGCCGGACGGACCGGAACCGACGACCAGCACCTTCTTGCCCGACGCCGTCGCCGGCTTGTCGAACGCCCACCCGCGGCGCAAAGCCTCGTCGCCCAGGAAGCGCTCGACGGAATTGATGCCGACCGCCTCGTCGATACCCTTGCGATTGCAGGCCCGTTCGCAAGGGTGGTAGCAGACACGGCCCATCACGGCGGGCATCGGGTTGTTCTTCACCAGTTCGCGCCAGGCGGCTTCGTAGTCGCCAGCCTCGGCGCGATAAAGCCAAGCCTGAATGTTCTCCCCGGCCGGACAAGCATGATTGCAAGGCGGCAGACGATCGACATAGACCGGCTTGACGGTCCGCCAGGAACCGGTGTGGTTGGCCAACGACGAGCCGACGTCGAGGGTGATGGCAAAGGGTTTCATCAATCTCACTCCTCAGGCGCGAGCAGGTTGAAACGACGGATGTTCTCGTCGGCCATCGCCTGCAGGCGGGCGACGCGGTCATCGACCGGCTTGCCCTTCTTGAACAGATGTGCGAACCGCCGTTGCAGCAGCAGATAGTCTTCCACCGGCACCCGGCGCCTTATTTTCGTCGAGGACGTCACGGCTCCGTTTTCGGCCTCGAACAGCGGATAAAGGCCGCTCTCAACGCCAAGGCGGGCCAACCGCACGGTGTCATGAGCCACCGACCCCCAGCCCAGGGGACAAGGCACGAAAATCTGGATATAGCGCGCGCCGTGAATGGCCATCGCCTTAGTCACCTTGGCCTCAAGGTCGCGCAGATCGGCGACGCTGGCCGTGGCGACATAAGGAATGTTGTGCGCCATGGCGATGAGCGGAACATTCTTACCGGTTCCGAACACGTTGCCGGGCTTGTCGCCGACCGGCGGTGTCGTCGCTGTCCGGGCCGCCGGCGGCGTGGCGCTGGAACGCTGCACGCCGGTATTCATGTAGGCCTGGTTGTCGTAGCAGATGTAAAGGACGTCGTCGTTGCGTTCGAACATCCCCGACAGACAGCCGAAACCGATGTCGGTGGTGCCACCGTCGCCACCCTGAGCAATAGTCCGCACCTCGGTCCGCCCCTTGACCCGCATGGCCGCGGCCACGCCGGTGGCCACCGCCGGCGCATTGCCGAACAGGGAATGCATCCAGGGGATCTGCCACGAGGTTTCCGGATAGGGGGTGGTGAAAACCTCGAGACAGCCGGTGGCGTTGACGGCGATCAACTGACCGTCGGCCGCCCGCATGGCCGCATCGACGGCATAACGGGCACCGAGTGCTTCACCGCAGCCCTGGCAGGCGCGATGGCCACAGGTCAGCGAATTACTGCGCGCCGGGCTGGCCTGGGTGGTTCGCTCTTCCTCCGCCACCAGGCGGTTACCGACTGTGAAGGTACCCTTTTGATAGAATTTTATCTGATTCATCGCTGCGTTTCCTTCACACCGGGCTCGACATCACGGTACCCAACTGCTTCAGCACGTTCTCGGCAGTCGGTCCCGACCGCCGCAGATGCGCCGCCCGTTCCAACTCCCGTTCGACGACATCGTGCTTGAGATCGAGGAAGTGCACGTCCAGATGTGGATCGGCGACGACCTTGTCGAGGAACGCCGATAGCGACGTCTTGAGAATTGGACGTCCGCCCAGACCGGCGATCAGCGTGTAGACTTTTGGCCCGTGACCGCCGAGCGCCATCTGCACCTGTCCGGCGAGAATGCCGCCCATGCCGACGGCGAGCGCCTTCTCCAACACGACGACCCGTGACGCGCCGGCCAGCGCCTCGCGCAATTGTTCCTGGGGAAATGGCCGGAACGAGCAAATCGACACGACGCCGATGCGATCGCCCTGGGCGCGCCGCTCATCGACGACATCCTTGATGGTTCCAACCACCGATCCCATGGCGACAACGATGGTCTCGGCGTCTTCGGTCCGATAGCTGCGAACCAGACCACCCGATTCGCGGCCGAATATGCCTTTGAACTCCGCCGACAGCTCGGGAATGATTTCCAGGGCGCGCATCTGCTTATGGTGTTCGAGATAGCGGACCTCGGTGAAGGCCTCGGGACCAACCATGGCGCCAAGCGAAACCGGCTCCTTGGGATCCAAGACCTGGACGGGCTCGTAAGGCGGCAGGAAGGCGTCAACCGTTTCCTGGTCGGGAATATCGACCCGTTCGACCGCATGGGTCAGGATGAAGCCATCGACACAGACCATCACCGGCAAACTGAGACGTTCGGCCAGGCGAAAGGCTTGAATGTGAAGGTCGACGGCTTCCTGGTTGGTCTCGGCGAACAATTGAATCCATCCGGAATCGCGCATGCTCATGGCGTCCGAGTGGTCGTTCCAGATATTGATGGGCGCCCCGATGGCCCGGTTGCCGAGCGTCATGACGATCGGCAGACCAAGCCCGGAGGCGTTGTAAACAGCCTCGGCCATGAACAGCAGGCCCTGGCTGGCGGTCGCCGTATAGGCCCGCGCCCCGGCGGCCGAGGCTCCGATCGCCACCGACAAGGCGGCGAATTCCGACTCGACGTTGATATATTCGCACGTCTTGAGGCGACCACTTTTCACCAACGCACCCAGTCCCTCGACGATGTGGGTCTGCGGCGTGATCGGATAGGCACAGACGACCTCCGGGCGGCACAGCGCGATGGCCTCGGCCATCGCCTGCGATCCTTCGATCTGCTTTAGCATGCGACTTTGTCCTTTTGGCTGGCGGCAAGAATCTCATGGGCGGCGGTCGCCGCGGCGATATTCGACTGGCCGACCGGACCGGGAAACGCCTCGGAAATGGCGGCAATGACCGACTCCAGCCGGATAACCCCCGACATCGCGGCCAGGCCGCCCAACATCACGGCATTGGGCAACGGCCGGCCGATATGCTTCAGCGCCAGTTCGGTGGCCGCCAGAGTCCGCACATGGCCGGCCGGCAAGCGCTCGACCAGACTGTCGATACCAAGCTCGGTTATTCCCTTCGAGCTGTTGATGATCACCCAGCCTTTCTCTGTCAGACCGTGAAACACATCGACGGAAAACAGCAGCGTGGGGTCCTGAATGATCAGGGCATCGGGTTCGAGAACCGGCTCACGCAGACGGATCTCGTGGTCGGCGATACGACAAAAAGACACGACCGGCGCCCCCATCCGTTCTGATCCGAAACTGGGAAAAGCCTGGGCGTGCTTGCCTTCCAGAAAAGCTGCCACGGACAGCATCTCGGCGGCGGTGACCACGCCTTGTCCGCCGCGGCCATGGAATCTGGCCTGAAACATGCTCATGTCGGTCGTTCTCCTACGTGGAACAAGCCCGTGGTTGGCCACCATCGCGACAAGCGACGGCGCAAGCCGGATCGGTTGGGGCTTTGATTGGGATCTACGAATTGCTTTGCGTATCGCCTGCGGGAGAGCATTCACCAGCAGCGACACGTGACGATATAGCGTTTGCCGCCACCGGCCGCGGAACCGGATGGGTCGACGACGGATGCGCACGCCCCATGAGTGCCCTATGTGAACGCCCGGAAGGCTGCCAAATGCGGTGGCAATTGGTTAGCCCATCTGACCAATTCGGTAAAGTAGTAAATCCTCTAGACCTTATTTTTATCATAGGATAAACGTAAATATCTACCCAGGGTGCATTTTTTGTATGAGTTTTTCGACTTTTTATGGATATTTTGGAGGGAATGGGCTTTGTTGCCGTGACGCCACCGCGCTTATCCGGACGCCGGGCCATCGCCCCCTTGACGCGCCTGTCGGCTTGCGCCAGCGTGACACAAATGATGACAAAGGAGCTCTTGCGATGGAAAAGGCCAAGCCCGTAGCGTCGGTCTGTTTTCTCGACAATCGCAGCATCAGCATGGATATAGAATCGGTCATCGAACTCGACGCCGGAACACCGATGAAGCTTGGCGAAGGGGAATGGTTCTGCGAGCTGATCGTCAGGTCCGCCAATGGCACGGTGGCCTTGCAGTTACTGGCCGATAGTCCCGAGCGATTTATCGTCCACGCGCCGGAGACGTCGGTCGAAGAATAACCCCGACGCAAGACAAGCATCTCAGACTGAAGCACGGCTGACGCACAGGTGGGAATAGGAAAATCCCATCGTGCCGGGGCGACAATCACGTGCCAGCTCTTTCTCGAAACCTTATCGAACAGGCATCACCGGCCACCTGCTGTTTGTTGCTCGGCAATGGCCATGGGGATAGTGTTGCCCATCTTGTTTGCGTGATGTTCACATTTTGTTGAGATTAATGGTGCAAAATATTTGCCGGTTGAATCGGTCTCGGCCAACAAACGGCCAAAACGAGTAGATGCATCATGGAAGTCTCGACTATCGTCCTGGTCAGTTTTGTCGCGGGACTCGTTCTGGTAATCGGCGCAGCCCTCGTCGTCTATGTCGGCTCCCTGGTCAAGAGCGCCTATCAGATCAAGATCCAGATGAAGTCCGAAATAGAAGACGGACAGAAGCGGCAGGAAGAGGAACTCGGGAAACAGATCCGTTGGGTCAAGCGCGATCTGGTTGAGGAAATCGAAAAGTCCAAACTGGCGCTGCAGACAGACAACACGCGAAAAATTGCGGAAAGCCTGGAAGGCTTCGTCAAACGCCTGGCCTCTTGCGAGCAGGTCTTGGAAAAGGAACGGACCGAAACGGCCGCAATCCTCCAAGGCGTCCGCCACGATCTGACGACGCTCGACAAACGCCAGCGCCAGATGCGCCGGGACCAGAAGGCTGCTGCCGCCCCCGCTCCGTCGGAAGACACAGGCGCGGCGGCGGAAACGGAAACCGGGATCGGCGATCTGGTTCTTCCGATCGTCTCACCTGCACCGGATGCCACGACGGCTCAAGGCTGATAGGGTCCGGCCGGCCCGATCGATCCCACCGATACTTACGTAGAAAATCCTCTATCTAAAAGAAATCAGGGCCACACACCGCGAAGGCTCCGCAGTGCATGGCCCTGATGTCCCATCGAAACCTGGTATATTACTCGGCCATCTCGGGTTCTTTCTTGATCTTGCTGCCGCCATCGAGAAAATCGAATGTCAGCTTGCCGTCCTTGACCGCCACTTTGACGACTCCACCCTTGGACAGGCGGCCGAACAGCAGTTCCTCGGCCAACGGCTTCTTGATGTACTCCTGGATGATCCGCGATAGCGGACGTGCGCCGAAAAGCCTGTCGAATCCTTTCTCGGCCAGCCAGACGCGCGCCTCATCGGAAAGTTCGATGGTGACGTCACGATCCCCCAACTGGCTCTCCAGTTGAATGACGAACTTGTCGACAACCCGCGACACCACGTCGGGACCGAGCGAGGCGAAGGGAATGATCGAATCAAGCCGGTTGCGAAACTCCGGTGTGAACAGGCGCTTAATAGCCTCCTGATCGTCACCCTCGCGCGATTCGCGATTGAATCCGATCGTCGGCTTGGCAAGATCACTGGCACCGGCGTTCGTCGTCATGATCAGGATCACGTTGCGGAAATCGACCGTCTTACCGTTATGGTCCGTCAATTTGCCGTGGTCCATGACCTGCAAAAGAATATTAAACAGATCTGGATGGGCCTTCTCAATCTCGTCCAGCAGCAGAACCGAATGCGGATGCTGATCGATTGCGTCGGTCAACAAACCACCCTGGTCGAAACCGACATAGCCCGGCGGCGCGCCGATCAGACGCGACACGGAATGCCGCTCCATATATTCCGACATATCGAAACGCGTCAGTTCAATGCCGAGAATTCGGGCCAGTTGCCGCGCCACCTCGGTCTTTCCGACGCCGGTCGGGCCGGAAAACAGATAACAACCGATTGGCTTTTCCGGTTCGCGCAACCCCGCCCGGGCGAGCTTGATGGCCGAGGCCAGAGCTTCGATGGCGACGTCCTGACCAAACACCAGGGTCTTGAGATCGCGTTCCAACGACCGCAAGACCTCCATATCATTGGTCGAAACGCTCTTCGGAGGAACTCGGGCGATCTTGGCGACGATCTCCTCGATATCGCGCACGGTCACCGTCTTGCGTCGTTTCGATTCCGGCAGCAGCATGCGGGCCGCCCCCACTTCATCGATGACGTCGATGGCCTTGTCGGGCAATTTCCGGTCGCCAATATAGCGGACCGCCAATTCCACCGAAGCCCGGATGGCGTCGTTGGTGTAGCGGACCCGGTGATGGGCCTCGTAATAGGGTTTGAGGCCATGCAGGATCTTCACCGCGTCCTCGACCGACGGCTCGTTGACGTCGATTTTCTGGAACCGCCTTACCAGGGCACGGTCTTTCTCGAAATGATTGCGAAATTCCTTGTAGGTCGTCGAACCGATGCACCGCAGGCTTCCGGACGCCAAGGCCGGTTTCAGCAGATTGGAGGCGTCCATCGATCCGCCCGAGGTCGCCCCGGCGCCGATCACCGTATGAATCTCGTCGATGAAAAGGATCGCCCCCTCCAGGGCCTCCAGCTCGGAAACGACGGCCTTCAGGCGCTCTTCGAAATCGCCGCGATAACGGGTGCCGGCAAGCAGCGCCCCCATGTCGAGCGAAAAGATGGTGGCGTTGGCCAGAACCTCGGGAACCTCGCCCTTGACGATACGCCGGGCCAAGCCCTCGGCGATGGCGGTCTTGCCGACCCCAGGATCACCGACATAAAGCGGGTTGTTCTTCGATCGACGGCACAGGATCTGGATGGTCCGTTCGATCTCCATCTCTCGGCCGATCAGGGGATCGATCTTGCCTTGAGCCGCCTTGCGATTGAGATTGACGCAATAGGCACTGAGAGCTTCCTGGCCTTTTTTCACGACGGTCTCGGCTTTTGAGTCATCGTCCGCTCCATGCACCGATCGCGGTTGATTCCGGCCGGGTGCTTTCGCAATGCCATGGGAAATATAGTTAACCGCGTCGAGCCGGGTCATATCCTGCAATTGCAGGAAATAGACGGCGTGGCTCTCACGTTCCGAGAACAAGGCGACGATTACGTTGGCCCCCGTCACCTCTTCCCGCCCTGAAGATTGCACATGGATCGCCGCCCGCTGCACAACCCGTTGGAATCCCGCGGTCGGCTTTGGATCGCCAACCCGGCCGGTCACCAAATCGGACAGGGCGGTATCGATAAAATCGGTGAGATCCCGCCGCAAACGGTCGAGATCGACGTTGCTGGCACGAAGAACGCTGATGGCATCCTGGTCCTCGGTCAACGCCATCAACAAATGTTCCAGCGTCGCGTATTCGTGGCGGCGCTCGGACGCCAAGGCGAGAGCGCGGTGCAAACTCTGCTCAAGATTACGCGACAGCATCGGCTTTATTCCTTTTCGATAGTACACTGCAGCGGATGTTGGTTTTGCCGGGCCAAATCCATGACCTGGGTCACCTTGGTTTCCGCCACCTCATATGTGTATACGCCGCAGATACCGACTCCCCGCTGATGGACATGCAACATGATGCGCGTTGCCTCCTCGCGGTCTTTACCGAAATAGCGTTCGAGAACGTGAACGACGAATTCCATGGGGGTGTAATCGTCATTCAGCATCAGCACCTTGTACATGGACGGTCGTTTGGTCTTCGGCCGGGTTTTGATGACAACCCCGGTCTGCGGTCCATCGTCATTCGGTTTGTCGCTCTCGTTATCGCTCATTCGGACTGTTCTAATCATCGGTGTCTTCGTCGGGACACCCCTATCATATTGGTTCGACACGGCCGGGTAAAAGTCCCCTATCTGCCAAAGACTCATCGCCCCTGTTCCTCGACCTCACAACGATAAGGCCCGGCGGAGGTCCCCCGCCGGGCCCGGTCCCTATCCTACCCGGCATTCCTGCCGAGTATAGATGTTGTTTTGGCGATGCGATCCTCAGGCTGCGGTCCGGGTCAGCCGGTCGACGGCCGCGCCGACCCGGCTGCTCAATGGAGCGAAAGCCTCTTCGGCGAGCTTGCTGGACAGCTGGCTGATCTTGCTGCCCTCGGAAACCAGTTTTTCCAAATTCGCTTTGGCGAGCGAAGACGAAAGATCAATCACGTCCTTGATGGTTCTCACCCCGGCCAGAGCTTTGCCGGTGGCCACTGACTCCTCCAGGGCATCCTGGGCCAGGGCGGCAAAAGTCTTGGAAAGATCTTGCACGCCACGCGCAACAATGGTGCTCGACTTCACCAAAGCCTCAAAGTTGTCCCTGTTGAACTGAAGAATATCCTCGTATCCCTTGAACACCTCGCCGTCCACCTTGGTGGCCGCCTCGGTCTTCGACGGAACCGCAACGGTTTCGACAGCTTTTTCAACCACGTCGGCTTCCACCTTGACGGCGGGTTCGATGACCTCGGGCTGGGCGGCTGCGACTTCCTCGACCTGTTTAACGGCATCGACAGCCGTACTCGCGGAGCTCTTCGCGGACTTTGGCGTGCTCATCTCAGCAGTTTCCTTCGTTTTCGGGTCCACCACCCGCCCCAGGGGACGGTCACAGGTCAACAGGCCGTTGGGCGGGTCGGCCGATCCAGCGTGTAACGCGAACCGGCGGCCTGTGATGCAATGCAACATAGAAAACATATCGCGCCAAACAACCTGGGCGTCAATGGTTTTTTGTGCGGTGCAGCATTTGTCATGGTTTTTTCTTGATGCTCGAAAACGATCGCCAAGCCCTCGATCGGCAGGCGGTCCACTCGGCCGACAAATGTCTTGTCGCCGTATGCAGCCGTTGCTTTTGCCGATTTCCGGCTGGATATGATTCCCGTCGTTAACGGCTTGCTAATCTCTTTCCGTCTATTCTAATCCTTTTACGAGATATACTATCGAGCGACCGCAACGGTTGGGGGAACCCTCAGTACCGACATTTCCGGAAAAAGTCCGGGAAATGCATCCTGACTGTGGACAGACTTGTACGGATTTCTTAATGTTGCATAGTGTCGATTTTGGACGGCCTCAGCGCAAGGCAACAAGACGTGAAGTTGAACGCCCATAAGTTTTTGTCTCAGTTCACTGCTGTGGCTTTTATAGGCCGCGGAAGCTCCCTTCTGATCTTATTAGTCTCGTTGTTTTTCGGCGTAATGGTTGCGCCGGCCGAGGCGAAATATGCTTCAATGGTAGTCGATGCCGACACCGGAGAAGTCTTACATGCGGTCAATGCCGATCATCGCAACTATCCGGCGTCGCTCACCAAGATGATGACGCTCTATCTGCTTTTCGACGCGATGGATCGCGGGCAGGTCAGACTTGGCGACAGGATCCCGGTTTCGGCGCACGCATCCGCACAAGCGCCGTCGAAGCTTGGTCTTCGCCCCGGCCAGACGATTGTCGTCGAAGACGCCATCCTCGGGATTTGCACGAAATCGGCAAACGACGCTGCCGCCGCCGTCGCCGAATTCCTTGGTGGCTCGGAACCGGCCTTCGCCGAGATGATGACCCGCAAGGCCAAGGAACTTGGTATGCGCGAGACTCAGTTCCGCAATGCGTCCGGCCTGCCCAGCCCGCCCAATCTCAGCAGCGCCCGCGACATGGCGACACTGGCGCGGGCGCTGCTGCACAACCATGCCCGTTTTTACCACTATTTCTCGACTCAGCAGTTCACCTACAACGGTGAAACGATGCGCAACCACAACCATCTGATGGAATGGTACGAAGGGGCCGACGGCATCAAGACGGGCTACATCGGAGCCGCCGGCTTCAATCTGGTTGCCTCGGTCAAGCGTGACGGCCGCCGCCTTGTCGGTGTCGTGTTCGGCGGCGAAAGCGCCGCTGCCCGGGATCGCCACATGGCGCAGCTGCTTGACGCCGCTTTCGCCCGCACGCCGGGGTCGTCGGGCGTCGAGCTCGCCAATCTTCCGGAACAGAATGACGAAGAGGAAGCACCGGCGCCGAGCGTTAAAAGCAAAGCCAAGGTGCATATGGCACAAGCCAATACGCGTGCGGTCTTGAAAGCCATGGCCGCAGCCCGGACCGGCAAAGCCATTGCCAAAAAGGTCGTCGCCGCCCGTGCCAAGGCAGCCAAGGAAGACGACTCGTCCGGCGACGCGGATGAAGACAATTGGGGCATCCAGGTCGGCGCTTATGCCCAGCAGGTGAAGGCCAAGGAAGCGGCCGCCACCGCGAAACACAAACTGGGAAAATTGGTTGCCGATGGTGACGTCAGTATCGCCCATGAAAAGGGCCATCACCCGACCTATCGGGCGCGTGTGATCGGCCTGCCGGAACAAACGGCGCGGGAGGCCTGCCGCCGTCTGACCAAGAGCAAAGTCTCCTGCGCGGTCATTAACGCCGGCTGATCCCACCGGCGATATCAACGCTTGCTTCCCTCGTCATTCCCTAAGATCAGCGGGAATCCACCACCCAGAAGGCATTGGGAATCCATGGATTCCCGCTGATCTTAGGGAATGACGGAAGCGGGTACTTTCTGTTAGCGTCACAACACTAGATGACGGAAGACACCAGAACCGCGCCGCGTGACGCCATCAGATAGAGGCCCATGTGATGCGTGAGGTCGCGCGGATGGGTCGCGGTGGCCGGATAGCCCAGACTGTCCACCACGGACCGCGGCAGATCATAGGTGGCGCATCCCGGTTCATGAACCACCACATCGATCAGACCGGGCATCAAACCGTGATTGCGGGCCGAGAGCAGCGTCAGCACGAAATCCATGACGCAGATATCGGTACAGATGCCGACCACCACGACAGCCGCCAGAGAATGTCCGTTGACCCAGTCGACAACGGCGTTACGCCCGGTCTGCGGATCGATTGCTCCCACGAAACCGTTGATGCAGTCCTTGCGCAGCATCGTGGCTCCCGAACAGTGTTCAAGCCAAGCCAGAGCCGGGACGAGGTCCTCCTGGCCGCTGCCGATCTCGCAATGCGGCGGATAGGGAGGTTCGGCCTTGCCCGGCTGATGACTGTCGAGAAAAAGCAGGATCGGCTGTTTCCGGCCATCGAAGAGACGCGCCAGCCTGCCGGTTTCGCTGACCATTTGATCGATCCTGGAATCGGGGCCGGGCGGCGCCAAGGGACCCTGCCCGGGAGTGGCGAAACCATTGACCTCATCGACGATGACCAGCCCAACCGGCCGGTCACCGGCATCAAAGGCGGCAAATGAGACAGGCAGGTCGGCCAGTGTGAAATTCGTCATCGGCAACGCCTTCTTATTTGAGATCGCGACGTCGTATCAGCCGCATAGCCGGCTGATACCCTACCCCACAGCTTCCCCTCGCATCAACAAGCGCCCCCGCCGACAACATCCCTGCCATTTCCTGACAGCATAACTCGGACATTGAATACGATACTGTATGGTATCATATGCTGATCATTGCCGATGGCTCCACCACCCACTGACCCAATGACCATCGGCGCAATAGTGATCGCATAGGAGCACATGATGAAAACGACCGCCGTCAAATCTTTGATTGTCGCCACCCTCCTCGCGGCGTCCTTAGCCGCCTGCGCCGGCAGCAGCACGACTGCAGATGATCAGGGCCATGTTCTTTTCAAGGCCTCGGCCATCAGTGGTGCCCGCTGACCCTGGCGGACTTCGGCGACCGACAGCGCATCTGGTTACTTGCCGGTCCAGTTGATACCACGTAGTATGATTAATCAGAACTTTTCGAGGCCCATCATGACTTTGGACCAAACTGCATCGCCGATCCGCCTCCTAGGTCTTTCCGGTAGTCTCCGGCGCGAGTCCCACTGCACGGCGGTATTGCGCACACTCGCGGAGAACTTGGGCCGCGGCACCGTTCTTGAGCTGTTTCCTTTGGGCGATATCCCGCTTTACAACCAGGATGACGACACCGGTGACGGGCCCGCCGCCGTCGTCGCCCTGCGCAACGCGATCGCCGCAGCCGATGGCTTGGTCGTGGTCTCGCCGGAATACAATTACGGCACCAGTGGCGTTCTCAAGAACGCTCTGGATTGGGCTTCCAGGCCTTATGGAAAGTCGGCTTTGATCGGCAAACCCGCCGTCATCATGACTATCTCTCCGGCGTTCACCGGCGGCGTCCGCGCGCAGGCCCAGGTGCAAGACGCCTTGTCCGCCTGCATGGTACGCGTTGTATTGCGCCCGCAGGTCGTCATCGGAGCCAGCCACCAGAAGATCAAGGATGGCCGTCTGGAAGATGCCCCGTCACTGGCATTCGCGCTGAGCGCGATCGATGACCTGCAAAAAGAGATCAGCCTTTTGCGCTCCGCTGCGGCCTGAGGATTCCAATGGTCACCACCGTGAAGCCGAACCCAGAGGAACAACAACCATCATGCCGACGCACGCGTCGCGGGACGGAGCGTTGTGCACGGGTCCGAGCGGTGGCGACCGATCTGTTTCTTGCCCGCGGCTATGATGGCGTCAGCCTCGACGACATCATAGCCGAGTCGGGAGGGTCGAAGACCAACATCTACAGCCACTTCGGCGGTAAGGAAGGATTGTTCGTCGGCATCATCGAGGGCTTGTGCGATCAGGTTAATGCCAAACTGCAAGCCGTCGACCTGACCGGCCTCACTCTCGAGGAAGGACTCCGCCGGCTCGGGCGGACCCTGCTGGTGGCGTTGCTCGACGACCGACATTTGTCATTGTACCGTCAGGTCATCGGGCAGTCGGGACGTTTCCCCTGCATTGGCCATGCCTGGGCCAAGCACGGTCCAGAAGCAACCCGACGGGTTCTCTCGCAGTTTTTCACCGCTCACCGCGACCGCCTCAGGGGTATCAGCCCGGAACAGGCGGCAGCCCTGTTTCACGACATAGTGGCCTGGACCCGGCTAAATCGCGCCGTCTTCGGCATCGACGGGAATCGGGCACCGACCGACCTCGACCACCATACGGAAGAGTCTGTCTCGCTCTTCATCCAGGGGTACATTCTTTAGAGCCGGTTCGCGGCTGTCACGTGATGACCGTCGGAGCGTTCCGCCCGGTTCGCGCCGCGATTTCGGCGATATCACCGGCCAGGGAAATCAAGTCGGCCAACGCGATTTGCGTGTCCTGACCGTGCCGCGACGGGTCGGCTTCGAAACGCTCGATATAGACCCGGAGCGTTGCCCCTTGCGTGCCGGTCCCCGACAGGCGATAGACGATCCGCGAACCGTCGGAAAACAGGATTCGGATTCCCTGCCCCGTGCTGACCGATCCATCGACCGGATCGGTATAGGCAAAATCATCGGCAGCGGCCACGGTGAGCCCGCCCAGCCGGGTGCCGGCCAGGCCGGCAAGGCGATCGCGCAGATGCGCCATCAAACCTTCGGCGGCAGCGGTGTCGACGCTTTCATAGTCATGCCGTGAATAGTAGTTACGGCCGAAGCGCGTCCAATGCTCCCGCACGATGGCTTCAACGGATTGCCGACGCTTGGCGAGAATGTTGAGCCACAAAAGCACCGCCCATAGCCCGTCCTTCTCACGCACATGGTCCGAGCCGGTTCCAAAACTCTCCTCGCCACACAACGTCGCCAGTCCGGCATCCAGAAGGTTGCCAAAGAACTTCCAGCCGGTCGGCGTTTCGTAAAGCGGCACGCCAAGCGCTGCAGCCACCCTGTCGGCAGCCTGGCTGGTCGGCATCGAACGGGCAATGCCAGCCAGGCCCTTGGCATAACCCGGCGCCAAAGTGGCATTGGCGGCCAGCACCGCCAGACTATCGGATGGCGTGACGTAAAAATTCCGCCCGAGAATCATGTTGCGATCACCGTCGCCATCGGACGCCGCCCCGAAATCCGGCGCATCCGACTGGTTCATGGCGGCAACCAAGTCATGGGCATGGACAAGGTTTGGATCGGGATGCCCGCCGCCAAAATCCGGCAGCGGAATGGCATTGACGACGCTCCCGGCCGGCGCCGCCAAAAGGCCTTCAAGAACGGTCTTGGCGTAGGGACCGGTCACCGCATGCATGGCGTCGTAACGGATCCGAAAGCCCGAACGGAAAAGCTCCCGGATAGCCTCGAAATCAAACAACCGTTCCATCAATTCGGCATAGTCGGCGACCGGGTCGATAACCTCGACGGTCATCCCGGCCAAGTCATAGACGCCCAGCCGGTCGATATCGATAGCCGGCTCACCCTCGACAATCCGGTAATGGGAAATGGTCCCGGTTTTGGCGTAGATCGCTTCCGTCACTTTTTCCGGAGCGGGACCACCGGCCGAGATATTGTATTTGATGCCGAAATCTTCGGTCGGACCGCCGGGGTTGTGGCTGGCCGACAAAATGATACCGCCGAAGGTCTTGTGCTTGCGAATGATGCAAGATACGGCCGGCGTCGACAAAATACCGCCCTGCCCGACCAGAACCCGTCCGAACCCGCTGGCCGCCGCCATGCGTAAAATGACCTGAATTGCCTCGCGGTTGAAGAAGCGCCCGTCACCGCCCAGCACCAGAGTCTTGCCGGCAAACCCCTCAAGCGAATCGAAAATCGACTGAACGAAATTCTCGAGATAGTTCGGCTGCTGAAAGACCGTGACCTTCTTACGGAGTCCCGAAGTACCCGGCTTCTGGCCGGAAAATGGAACGGTCTGGCGGCTGACGACGGGCATGATTGGCTCCGTTCATATTCCGAATGACAAAGGTCCGCCTCACTTGCGGCTGGGCGACGTGAGGCCGACACGAAGAACAGGGCGATCCCGGCCATCCGGCGACTGGGCACCGGATGGCCGGGATCGCCAGAACGATTATTCCGGACGGCTGTCGACGCTGCCCGGCCGGCCGATAGAGGAATAATGGAAACCGAGCGTCATCATCTCGGCAGGGTTGTAGATGTTCCGGAGATCAACGATGACCGGCGCCTTCAGCAGAGCTTTGACCCTGTCGAAATCAAGCGCCCGGAATTCGTTCCACTCCGTCAGAATGACCAGGGCATGGGCATCCTTGATCGTGTCATAGGTGTTTTCGCAGAAGGTGATATCGGTCAGCAACGAACGGGCCTCATCCATTCCTTCCGGATCGAAGGCACGAATCGCCGCCCCGGCCGCCTGCAAAGCCGGGATGATCTGGAGGCTGGGCGAATCCCGCATGTCGTCGGTATTCGGCTTGAAGGTCAGTCCCAAAACGGCGACGGTCTTTCCCTTGACCGAGCCACCGCAGGCTGCCACCACCTTCTCGGCCATCTTGTGCTTGCGCTCTTCGTTGACAGCCACCACCGTTTCGATGATGCGAAGCGGCGCTCCATGGTCTCGCGCCGTCCGAACCAAGGCCAGCGTATCCTTTGGGAAGCAGGAACCGCCGTAACCCGGTCCGGCATGAAGAAACTTCTTGCCGATACGACCGTCGAGACCGATGCCTCTGGCCACATCATGCACGTCGGCGCCAACCGCCTCGCAGAGATCGGCAATCTCGTTGATAAAGGTGATCTTGGCGGCCAGGAAGGTGTTGGCCGCGTATTTGATCAGTTCCGATGTCTCGAGCGAGGTGAAGACGATCGGCGTTTCGATCAGATACAACACGCGATAGAGCTGCTTCATGACAGCCCGGGCGCGCTCGGATTCGGCACCGATGACGACGCGGTCGGGCCGCATGAAATCGTTGATCGCCGATCCTTCCCGCAGGAACTCCGGGTTGGACACCACGTCGAAATCGGCATCCGGCCGGGTTTCCCGAATGATTCGCTCGACCTCGCGGCCGGTTCCCACCGGAACGGTCGACTTGGTGACCACCACGGTGTAACCGTTCAGCGAACGGGCGATTTCCCGGGCAGCCTCATAGACGTAGCTCAGATCGGCGTGACCGTCGCCACGGCGGCTTGGCGTGCCAACCGCGATGAATACGGCGTCCGCATCGGAAACCGCCGCTTTCAAGTCGGTAGTGAAGGAAAGGCGCCCGCCCTTCACATTATCGGCAACCAGAGCATCAAGCCCTGGTTCGTAAATGGGCATGCGGTTTTCATGCAGCCCTTTGATCTTCGCTTCGTCCTTGTCGACGCAAACGACGTCGACGCCAAATTCGGAAAAACAGGCTCCGGACACTAGGCCGACATAACCCGTTCCGATCATAGCAACACGCATGACGGCAGTCCTTACCTAAAGCTATTTGAATTCCTTCAACAATTCCGCAACCTGATCATGCATATCCGGCCGCGCCAAGGCGAAAGACAAATTGGCATGCAGCCAGCCGACCTTGTCGCCGCAATCGAAACGCCGCCCGACAAACCGCAAACCATGGAACGGAACGCTGTCGATTGTCTTGGCAATGGCATCGGTAAGCTGGATTTCATTGCCGGCCCCGCGGACCTGCTTGTCCAGGAAATCAAAAACCCGCGGATGCAGGATGTAGCGCCCGATGATCGACAGGGTTGATGGCGCCTTGTCCGGATCAGGCTTCTCGACCAGGCCACGGGCCTTGGCCAACCGTCCATCATCGACCTCGACGTCGAGAATGCCATACCGCTTCGTATGTTCCCGCGGCACGTCAGCAACGGCGACGACGTGACCGCCCACTTCGGTATGGGCGTCGACCAACTGCTTCAGGCACGGTGTCTGCGCGAGAATCAGATCGTCCGGCAGAATGACCGCGAACGGCTCGTTGTCGACGAGATCACGGGCACACCAAACCGCGTGTCCGAGACCCAATGGCTCCTGCTGACGGGTATAGGACACCTGGCCCGACTTCGGCATCCAAGAGGTGACCGCCTCGATCTCCACCGTCTTGCCACGTTCCCGGAGCGTCCGCTCAAGGTCCGGAGCATGATCGAAATGATCCTCAAGGGCCGTCTTGCCGCGACCAGTGACGAAAATGAAATGTTCAATGCCCGCGGCGATTGCCTCTTCGACGGCATATTGGATCAACGGCTTGTCGACAACCGGCAGCATTTCCTTCGGCATGGCCTTGGTAGCCGGCAGAAACCGGGTGCCCATACCCCCAACTGGAAAGACGCACTTGCGAACCCGACGCGACATTCACAACATTCCTTATGTCTAGGTGACGACCCCTGCCCGGCCCAACTGCCGGAAAGTGTAGGGCATGTTTGTGCCACGCCCGGCGCTCGGAAGCAACGGGCGCATCCGTGAGGATGTCATTTCACAGCTATTCTTACTTGCCAAGCAACATATCTTTGGCCTGGTTGATCTTGGCTGCGAGGTAATTCGACCCGCCGTGGTCGGGGTGCAGCCGGGTCATCAGACGGCGGTGAGCCGCCTTGATCGCCCGGGGATCGGCGTCTCCGGACAGTCCGAGGATATCCAATGCCTCCTGCCGGGTCATCGTAGCGCCGGTGACTGATCCGCCGCCGCCCGCCCCACCGTCGTGCGGATTTGCCTGATCCCGCCAGTCGGGCCAGGTGCGATCGAGCCAGGCTTGCAGAAGTTGCGCCGATTGCGGATCGGCAGCGCAATACCGATGCAGTTCAAGAGCCTCGGCGAAGGACAGCTGCGACAGAACGCGGCCGGCAAACGGCCCATCGAGCACTTCCCCGGTCAGAGCGCCGCTGTCGTGCTCAAGGCTCATCCTCAGGAATCTCGTTTCGACCCGGGATTTGTTGCCGGCCGCCGCGTGGACGCGTGCCGTCGGCCCGAATGTGCGACGGAGAAACAAGGCCAGGTTGCGAAAATGCATGAGGCGGACGAGCCACGGGATCAAGGCGGCCAGTCCGGCAAGCGCCCAGCCCAACCTGCCGGTGGCGGCAAGACCGATGCCAGCCGCCAACGCCAGAAGAGCGATTGCCCAACCACCGCTGCGCAACACCTGAGACGGTGGCGTGGTGGCGAACCACCGTCCGATCACCATCACCGCCAACAGCACGAGAATTCCGATCAGCAGTCCGACCATGGCCTAATCGCCGCTCATTTGCCGGGTCAGCTGCAAAACGGCACCGCCTTGCCGCTGCCCGTATTCAGTCAGCGCTTTGCGGCCACCTGCCGCATAGACGGCCACGGCGGCCAAAAGAGACCGCAGTTGTGCCGGACTGGACGTATCGAATTTACAGCAGGCGCCCTTGGTCAGAGCTGCAATTTTGGCGAATGCCATTCCAGCGACCGGATCGTTCCCTTCGTGGAACAGAAATACCGGCACACCGAGCAGCCGCAATTGTCCGGCGGCGTGCAGCAGGTCCTCGAGATTCTCTTCCATGCAATCGCCAACGAACACCAGGGCACCCAATCGCACTTTTTCCGTCTGCGCGACGGCATGGAGCAGGACTCTGGCGATCTGCGTACGGCCGGCATCGCAAGAGACCTTTTGCATGACCTCCATCAACGCCTGCGCATCGGATAGCCAGCGGCTCGCCTTGCATTCGCCAATACCCCGATAATAGACCAACTGGACCTCGAGACCGCCGAGGGCCGCTGTTTCGACAAACATCTGTTCCTGGATATGGGTAGCTTCCAGCCATGTCGCCTCGCGGCTCGCCGTGGCATCGAGGGCGAACATCAACCGACCACGGCCGCCATCGGCCGCCGCCGGAAGATCGGCCAGCTTATTGAGGAACGCGTCGACCTCGGTCGAGGACGACGGCACCCGGAGGGATCGGTCGTTATTGCTCATGATCACAGCAGATAGGACAGATTGGCCGGCGGCGAAACCCCGGAAATGCGCTTGCCGACCGAATATCCTGCCGCCAAGCCTGGAACCGGATAACTTGTGGTGGCCGGCCGCACCGGTGGCCGATCAAGGAAAAAAACGAAACGATCTGTAACCATTGCGTTACAAAATAGCCCTTCATTTATTTTCGTTCACCGCTATGCTGCCTTCCAATCGTTTAGCAGAGATCACTATGGTCTCCATCTTTCAAAATCACTTTAATTATTTCAAATAACGGTACGCTCTTGCCTCCTGTCTTGAACGCAACGAAGAAAAATCGCTTTCGCCGAATGCTTGCCATCATTGTTCCCGTGGCTATTCTTGCTGGCGTGGCTCTTTGGTTTGTCCTTCCCCCGTCCAGTCCGCCACCGCCGCCGACAGTGCCGGTGACCGTCGCCGATATCGAAGATTCCGTTCTGGCTACCGGAAAGATCGAAGCGCGGCAGATGGTCAGTGTCGGCGCCCAGGTCTCTGGCCAGATCAAAAGCCTGAAAGTGGCTTTGGGCGACGTGGTGAAAAAAGGGCAACTGGTCGCCGAAATCGATTCGCTAACCCAGCAGAACGCCTTGCACACTGCCGAAGCGTCGTTGGATACGACCCGCGCCCAGCGTCACTCCAAGGAGGCGGTCCTCAAGCAGGCCGAACTGGCGTTCAAGCGCCAGCAGCAGATGCTGCTCGAAGACGCCGCCAGCCGCGAGACCTTCGAAAGCGCCGAAGCGACCTTGAACGAAACCAAGGCCGACATCGCCGCCCTT
Source organism: Telmatospirillum sp. (assembly GCA_031291415.1). Classification (GTDB taxonomy): domain Bacteria; phylum Pseudomonadota; class Alphaproteobacteria; order Rhodospirillales; family Magnetospirillaceae; genus Telmatospirillum. Next base: position 45,284 of record JARLJB010000138.1, on the reverse strand, counting down.
GATGCGCAGATCCGCCAGGCCGTCATCGCTGTCGACACAGCCAAAGTCAATCTCGGCTACACGCGGATCACCGCGCCCATCGACGGTACGGTGGTCGGGGTGGTGGTCAAAGAGGGGCAGACCGTCAACGCCAATCAGACGACACCCACGCTGATCAAGATTGCCCAACTCGACACCATGACGGTAAAGGCCGAGCTCTCAGAGGCCGACGTCATCCGGGTAAAGTCGGGACAACAGGTCTATTTCACGGTTCTCGGTGAGCCCGATCGCCGTTACAACGCGACCCTGCGCTCCGTCAAGCCGGCGCCCGACAGCATCGCCGACGAGGACAGCACCACGTCGACAACCGGCAGCAGTTCAAGCAGCGGCAGCAGTTCCAGTTCCAGCAGCTCCAGTTCCGCCATCTACTACGACGGCCTGTTCGACATTCCCAATCCCGAGCAGAAACTGCGCATCTCGATGACGGCCAAGGTCACCATCGTTCTGAAAAAGGTCACCAACGCCCTGACGATTCCGTCGACCGCCCTTGGCGAATCGAACCGCGACGGCAGCTACACGCTGCAGGTCGTGGGCGAGCGTGGGCGAATCATGCCGCGCCGGGTCCTGATCGGCATCGACAACAACGTCAACGCCGAAGTCGTCGAGGGACTTGCCGCCGGCGAACGGGTCATTGCCGGCGATACCAGCAAGATCACGACGAATCAATCGAACATGCGCCCGCCACCGCCCATGGGATTCTGACGCCATGCCCGCCCTGTTGGAATTGAGGGGCCTGCGCCGCGATTACCCGTCGGGCGACCAGACGATCGCCGCCCTCAAGGATGTCGATCTCGCCATCGAAGCCGGGGAAATGGTGGCCATCATCGGCGCCTCCGGCTCCGGCAAGTCGACCCTGATGAACATCTTGGGATGCCTCGACCGTCCGACCCAGGGATCCTACCGCATCGCCGGCCGCGACGTCGGCCTGCTCGGCCCGGATGACCTGGCGGAACTCCGTCGCGAACATTTTGGTTTCATCTTTCAGCGTTACCATCTGCTAGGCAACCTGACCGCGCAGGGCAATGTGGAGATTCCGGCCATCTATGCCGGACGCAACCGCTCAAAGCGCCGGAGGCGCGCCACCGGCCTGCTGGCGCGCCTGGGCCTCGCGGACCGCCAGCACCACCGCCCCGACCAGCTTTCAGGTGGCCAGCAACAGCGGGTCAGCATTGCGCGCGCCCTGATGAACGGTGGTCAGGTCATTCTCGCCGACGAACCCACCGGGGCTCTCGATCGCCGTAGCGGCGAAGAAATGATGGTGCTGCTCGAGGAACTGCATGCCGAAGGCCACACCATCATCATCGTGACGCACAGCCCCGACATCGCCGCCCATGCCGAGCGCGTCATCGAAATCAGCGATGGCGAGATCGTCGCCGATCGTCGCCGATCGCCGTCGGAAGTCGCGACGAGGGAACGGCCCCGGCGACGCGACACGACGTCGGGTGCTTTACCCGACATCGATGATCGGCGGGACGATGGAACCGATTGGCGCGCCGACATCGAACGCTACATCGAGGCCTTCCGCATGGCCCTGCTGGCCATGGCGTCGCACCGGCTGCGGACCTTCCTGACGATGCTGGGAATCATCATCGGCATCGCGTCCGTCGTCTCGGTGGTGGCATTGGGCGAAGGATCGCGCCAGCGCATCCTGGAAGACATCAACTCCATCGGAACCAACACCATCGACATCTTTTCCGGCAGAGGATTCGGAGATGAACGGTCGGGAGCCGTGCGGACGCTGGTCCCCGACGACGCCGAGGCGCTCAAACAGCAGGGTTATGTCGACAGCGTCACCCCCAGCGTTTCCAATAATGCCAGCCTGCGATACCGGAACATTTCGGTAAGCGGCCAGATTACCGGTGTCAGCGAGCAGTATTTCCGGGTTCGTGGATACGAGATCGCCGAAGGAATGGCCTTCACCTCCGTCAGCGTGCAACGGCAAAGCCAGGACGTGGTGATCGACAACAACACGCGAAAGAAACTTTTCGGTATCAATCGCCCGGCGGTCGGCGAGGTCATCTTCCTGGGCGATGTGCCCTGTCGCGTCATCGGCGTCACCAAGGCGAAGACCACACCGTTCGGCAACAGCGAAAGCCTCAATGTGTGGATTCCCTTCACGACCGCCATGAGCCGCATGCTGGGCCAATCCTATCTGCGAAGCATTACCGTCCGGGTCAGCGATGCCTATCCGCCGGCAATGGCCGAGCATGGCATCGTCAGGCTTCTGACCAAAAGACACGGCTCGGAAGATTTCTATGTGATGAACACCGACACCATCCGGCAAACCATTGAAAAAACCACGCAGACGATGACCTTGCTGATCTCGCTGATCGCCCTGATTTCGTTGATCGTCGGCGGAATCGGCGTGATGAACATCATGCTGGTGTCGGTCACCGAACGGACCCGCGAAATCGGCGTGCGGATCGCCGTCGGGGCGCGACGCAACGATATCCTGCGGCAGTTTCTGATCGAAGCTGTGCTCGTCTGCCTGTTCGGAGGAATTCTCGGAGTGGGCCTCGCCCTCGTCGTTCATTTGCTCTTCACCGAGTTCGGCGGCACCATCCGCATGGTCTTTTCGCCGTTGTCGATCGTCGCGGCATTCGCCTGTTCAACGCTTATCGGGGTGATCTTCGGATTTCTGCCGGCCCGCAATGCCGCCCGCCTCGATCCCGTGGAGGCCTTGGCACGCGAATGACGACCTTTCTGATGACTTTCCGCAGGTTTGCGTGCGGCGCCGCCTTGTTGTCGACGACGGCCTGCGGCTCGCTGTTCGAGCAACCCTATTCCCGTCCCGACGTGGTCACACCGGCTCACTGGAGCGAAGGCGGCCAGGAGCAGACAGAGCCGTTGTCGCCCTGGTGGCAACGTTTCGACGATCCCGATCTCAATGCTCTGATCACCAAGGCGCTTCAGCGCAACAACGACTTGGCCGCCGCGGCCATCAAAGTGCGCAAAGCCCAATTGGAAGCGGGTCTGGCCGCCGACAAATTCATCCCCGCCCTCAGCGCCCAGGTCGACGTCGACGGAACCAAGAATTTTTCCAGCCGCACGACGAGTATGAACGATACGGCAGCCGTCACGACCAGTGCCATGACGGGATCATTGAGCTATGAGGTCGATCTGTGGGGCAAGCTGGCCCGCAATCTCGGTGCGGCTCAATGGGAAGCGGAAGCGACGGAGGAAGACCGCGGGAACACAGCCCTCTCGCTGGTCGGCACCACGGCATCGCTCTACTGGAAGGCGCTTTATCTGAAACAGCGGATCGAGATGAGCCGGCAGGATATCGCCTATGCCGAAAAGACCCTCGCTCTCGTTCGCGTCCAGCACAAGTCGGGAGCGACCTCGTCGCTTGAGATCCTTGAGGCGGAGGAAAGCCTCAAAAGCCAGGAGGCCAGTCTCAACGACTATCTGCAACAACAGACGGAAAATGACAACGCCCTGGCGATTTTGTTCGACGCCCCGCCCAAAAAGCTCGAGATCGCCCGTCAAGGCCTGCCAACCGGAGAACTGCCGACCGTCGAAGCAGGTCTTCCCGCTCAGCTTCTTATCAGGCGGCCCGACCTTCGGGCGGCGGAACTGCGGCTTCGCGAATGCCTGGCCACCGTTGACGCGACACAGGCAGGCTATCTGCCAACGCTGACCCTGACGGGAAGCCTGGGGAGTTCGGGCGTCTCCCTGCCACAGATCCTGCAAAATCCCGTCGGCACCGTCGGAGCCGGTCTGACCTTGCCCTTCCTGCAATGGAACGAGATGACGCTGAAGGTCAAATCATCGCAGGCCGATTACGATAAAGCGGTGGTCAATTTCCGCCAGACTTTCTACGCCGCCCTCGGCGACGTCGAAAACGCGCTGGCGGCACGGCGCCATTACGCCGATCAGGCGACAAAACTGGAAAGCGCGGTCCGGGCCGCGGGTGGCGCGGAACGGCTTTATGAAGTCCGCTATCGGGCCGGTGCCGCAACCTTGCAGGTTTGGCTCGATGCCCAGGACAAACGTCGGTCCCTCGAGGAAACTCTTTTGGAAAACCGCCTAAACCGTCTGATCAACCAAGTAACGCTCTACCAGGCGTTGGGCGGGGACACTCGTTCATCAATGGATGAACAGGCTGGCGCGACGAAAGACCGCCAACAATAGACAACTGTTACGCGGCAACGCGACGATTGGATCGTCTTTTTTTCGCCGGCTTTCGCTAGAGAACAACGAATGTTATGCTGAGGCAACGGGTTATCAGCATCTCAAGGACTTTTCTCTCATGGTCGATCGCCTGGATTGCGCCGTCATAGGAGCCGGAGTAATCGGGCTGGCGGTTGCACGCGCCCTGGCGCTGACCGGTCGCGAGGTCGGCGTTCTGGAGGCCGAGGAATCGATCGGCACAGGTACCAGTTCCCGTAACAGCGAAGTCATTCACGCCGGAATGTACTATCCCACCGGCAGCCTGAAGGCCCGTCTTTGCGTTTCAGGCGCCCGCCTGCTGCGTCACTATTTGACCGAGCATGGTGTCGACCACCGACTGGTCGGAAAACTGATCGTCGCCGCCGACCCGGCCGACGAGGAACAGCTTTTGACCATTCTGGCCAAAGGCCGGAGCAATGGCGTCGAAGCCCTGACTCTGTTGAGCCGCGCGGAAGTCCTGGCCATCGAACCAGAGGTTCATTGTACCGCCGCCCTCTATTCGCCGTTGACGGGCATCCTCGATACGCACGGTTATATGCTGGCCCTGCAGGGCGACATCGAGACAAACGGCGGTTTCCTGGCCTTCAAGAGCCCGGTGTTGAGCGCGGAACAAACCGGACAGGGCATTTTGCTATCGATTGGCGGCCCAGAACCAAGCCGGCTGCTGTGTCGACAGGTGATCAACGCCGCGGGTCTCGGTGCCCAGGCCGTGGGACGGTCGTTCGCCGGGTTGCCGCCGGCCAGCGTCCCGCCACTTCACCTCTGCAAAGGAAATTATTTTCTGCTCAGCGGCCATGTTCCATTTTCTCACCTTGTCTATCCGACGCCACAGAGCGACGGCCTTGGCGTGCATTTCACCCTCGATCTGGCGGGCCAGGGTCGCTTCGGGCCGGACGTCGAATGGATCGACGAGGAGGCCTATGACGTCGACGCCAGGCGCTCCGACATCTTCTCCGCGGCGATCCGCCGCTATTGGCCAGGCCTTGCGGATGACGCCTTGCGGCCGGGATTTGCCGGCATCCGCGCCAAGTTGAGGCCGCAGGGCGAATCGGCCAGCGATTTTGTCATCCAGGGTCCTGGCGAGCATGGGGTCGCCGGATTGGTTAATCTTTATGGCATGGAGTCGCCCGGCTTGACCGCCTCGCTGGCCATCGGCTCCCATGTGGCGGAGTTATTGCAATGATCGACAGACGCGCGTTTCTCATCGGCTTTGCCGCCTGCCTGCTGTCGGACCCGGTGCGGGCCGCCTACCGGGTCAATGGCCGCCTGATCCCGTCAGACAACCGCAGACTTCGCGACATTCCCTTCACGCCTCTCGAAAACATTCCCAATCATCGGCAATTCATGCGCGACATCATCATCGAGCTGTCGACCTACGCGAAAGCAAAGGCCGGGCAGTTCACCATCCTGATGCGCGACGCCCCCGAACTTCTGATCAAGCAACAGCGCGAATGGGATTGGGAAAGCGGACGCGACCTTGACGGCGCGGCGGAAGGCAAATTCACCCCGGTGGGCGACGTCAACCGCGAGCTCCTGAAGGCAATCGACGGAATACTGATCGACGGCCTGTTTTGCGGGCGCGATGCCGTCAATCAGCCGACTGACGAAGCGGAAACGAAAACTCTGCTGGCCGCCGTCGACGCCCTGAAAAAGGAAGGTCGGGACACCCTTTCCATCGAATATGCGACGGGCAAGAAGGAGATTGCCGAGGCGTCACGAAAGACCGGACATGCGAGGGTGTTATCCTACCTGGCCGGCGACCGCCTGTTGGGGCGGGTCCCACATGGTCATCCGCCGCAGGAGAATCCCGACCATGTCATGGACCTGAAGAACGCCAAGAATTTCCTGCCGATGGCCAGCTCGACAAGTTTCGGCAATCGCGACGACTGGGTGACGGCACTGACGACGACGAATTACGACCTGTTGGTCATCGATCCGTTCTGGCGCGGCGCCGAGCCGCTCACCGCCAAGGACGTCCAGGCCTTGAAAATGAAACGCCTGGGCAGCCGCCGCCTTGTTTTCGCGACTTTGTCGCTCGGTCGGGCCATCGATACCCGGCCTTACTGGAAAAAGGAATGGAAGGTCGGCAACCCGGCTTGGCTTGTCGCTCCCGACCCGAACGCGCCGGGACAGATGATGGTCAGCTACTGGGAAGCCGAATGGAAAGAGCTCCTTGGCCTATACATGCAAGGACTGCTCGGCCTCGGATTTGACGGCGTCGTGTTCGATCATGCCGATGCCTATCTCTATTTCGAAGAGATGATGCCCTTGAAATAGCCGGGTCCGTCCGCGCTGACGGATGTCTGGCCATCCGTCAGCGGACCCCAAAAGGGCAGCCGGTTTTTGGTCACGCGCAGAGCGCCAGAATCCGCTCGGACACTTCGAGAGTCACGGCTTGACGCTCGCCCAACGCCAACAACCCATGCCGTCGCAACTGCTCGACCACCGTCGGAATACCGGCCGCGCTCACGCCATAGGCGGCCAAACGGGTGGGAACGCCCAGGCTTTCGAAGAAACCCCGGGTACGGGCGATCGCCTCGTTGATTGCCGCATCCTCGTCCGTGGTGGCGATTCCCCAAATGCGGGACGCATACTGCAGCAGTTTCGCCCGCTTGGCCTCCCGCAGAACGGTAAGCGTGGCGGGCAGAACGATCGCCAGGGTCTGCGCATGATCGAGGCCGTACAACACCGTCAATTCGTGGCCGATCATATGCGTCGTCCAATCCTGCGGCACGCCGGCCGAAATCAGGCCGTTCAGCGCCAATGTCGCGCACCACATGATATTGGCGCGCACATCGTAATCCTGCGGCGATACGAGAGCCTTTGGTCCCTCTTCGATCAAAGTGAGCAACAATCCCTCGGCGAAGCGATCCTGAACCGCGGCTCCGGCGGGAAAGGTCAGATATTGCTCGATCACGTGAACAAAGGCGTCGATGACGCCGTTGGCCACTTGCCGCGGTGGCAACGTGTAGGTCTTGACGGGATCGAGAATCGAAAACCGGGGATAGACCATCCGATTGATGAAGCCGAGCTTGTCCCGGGAAGCCTTACGGGTGATCACCGCGGCCGGGTTCATTTCCGAACCGGTTGCCGGCAGCGTCAGGACCACGCCGAACGGCACGACCTGCTCGATCATTCCCTTTTTTGCGACAATATCCCAAGGCTCGCCGACGAAGGGCACGGCCGCCGATATGAATTTGGTGCCGTCAACGACCGAACCACCGCCAACCGCGAGGAGGAAATCGACGCTTTCCTTGCGAGCCAGATCCACTGCCCGCATCAGCGTTTCATAGGTGGGATTGGGTTCGACACCACCGAATTCGAAGACGGTCCGTCCGGCGAGAGCCGCACGGACTTCGGCCAGCGTGCCATTACGTTTGACACTGCCGCCGCCATAGGTGACGAGAACCCGTGCCTGAGTTGGGATCTCGTCATTCAGACGCGCGATCTGCCCTTTTCCAAACAGGATCTTGGTTGGATTTTGAAAAACGAAGTTCTGCATTGTTATCTCACGCGCTCTGCAAAATGGGATAGTCGACACGCGCCCGAGGCGCCATCGCCATAGAATGTCGTAACATCGGGAGCATTGAACGGCCCCATCACGATGCGATTGGCCGGATGGTGAGGCCCAAGGCGGCATGGGCGAAGATACTTCCCCGCCACTTCGCGGAATGGCGCCCGGTCTCCCGCTCGATGACCTCGTCGCGGGGCTGTGACATCCGAGTCTCTTGCCCAGAAGATAATGGACCATTCGGTCCGAATCAATCCTTGCCACCTTGAAACGGCCACCCGGATCAGGCGCCTTTGGCTCGGCGAATTTATCGCTCGGGCTCAAGGTTTCATATGACGCCTCCGCTCCGCTTCCGGCGGGCTCAAGCGCCGCTCGGGCTTTGGTCCCACGCACCTTTCCGAAGAACGACGCGTTAGAACGAAATGCCGGTTATCCCCCCCACTCCTCCAATGCGCATTGCAGCCTTGCCAGCCCCACGTCGTCCGGCAGCAGGCCGATCCGTAACCAGCGCGGCGAGGCGGCGAAGGGACGCGCCAAAATACCCCGTTGACCGAGATGCTCATAGAGCGCCCAGGCACGCGGCGCGTTAACCAGGCGGAACAGGGCTGTTCCTCCCGTTACAACCAGTCCTGCATCGGTGAGCAGTGTGTCGAGTTGTCCGGCCGCACGCAAAAGCCTCGACCGTGCCTCGGCGATCCAATCCTGGTCGGACAGAGCCTTCTGCCCGACAACCAGCGCCGGTCCACTGACCGACCAAGGACCAAGTGCCGTCCGCAACAGGCGGGCCATGGCCGGATCGGCGACCGCAAACCCCAGACGGAGGCCCGCCAGACCGAAAAATTTTCCAAAACTGCGCAAGACCAATAGACCCGGCCGAACCGAGGGAACCATCGATTGGCCTGGTTCCACGTCGCCGAAAGCTTCGTCGACCACCAGCAGCCCCCCACGGCCTGCCATATCCGCGGCAATTTCCAGAAGCCTCTCGGGATCGTGGCGACGTCCGTCCGGATTGTTGGGATTGACGACAACCACGACTTCGCAATCTCCGACACGATCCAGCGTCTCGCATGAGACGACCTGGTGACCGGAGTAAGACCAGCTGGTCGCATGCTCGGAATAGGTCGGTCCGATGACGGCCACCCTGGAAAACGGGCGCAATCTCGGGAGGATGCGGATGATCGCCTGACTGCCGGCCGCGACGACGATGTGATCATCGTCCACCGCCCCGTAAGCACCGGCGGCGGCCTGACGCAGCCCGGCCTCCAGGGCGGCGTCAGGCAGGCGCCGCCAACAGGCCGGATCGATGTCGGGCAAAGGATATGGGAATGGGCTGACGCCTGTCGAAAGATCGAGCCACCCAGTCGCCGGATGTCCGAAACGCGCGTCGGCACCAACGAGATCACCGCCGTGGGTTGGCAAGGCGAAGATATCGAGAGCGGTAGCAGGAGGAAGCATGGCTCGAAAACAGTCCCAGTTCAGCACCTTCTTGGCGGATCGCCGCCATGGATCCACCGTTCACGGCGATCGAACCACAGTGGCTCCGGCAAGTCGATGGTGAATTCATGAATAAGGCTGGTTTGATCTGTCATCCGAAATGGCCGGCCAAACCAGGCAATTTGCCGTCTTCGTCGGCAAATCATAATCAGAAGAGTCTATAGCCGCGGTCGCTACAGCAAAGAAATAGAAAATTGCCGCACTGTATCTAATATGCAACGACCGCTCAGATACCCGAGATAGAAATTCCGCCACAGACTACCCAACAAAAAGGTGTCATGGGATTGAATCTGAAAAATCGGTAAGTTTGCGCTTCAAAACACCCCCCTGAACGGGATACCTTCATCGCGCAGGAGCAACTCCAGCGAGTTGAGCTTCCTTTTGGGAAGATCTGAAGGTGGGGTTGTCGGGTAGGAACGGGCCGCACGGCATTGCCTTTGCTGGCCAGGGGAACACGATCGGACCAATGGTTTCGTCGGCAGCGAATCGAACGATTCGGGTCGTAGGCTTCGTTGTCCGTTTGCGTTCCTATTCGGTTTCCTAAGGAAACGGCGTTTGCCGGCGGCAGCCCGGCTTGGCAAAGAGCGCTGGTCAGGGGAGAGAAGCGCTTGGTAGAACGGCGATCAATCTTTAGGCCGCAGTTTGGTGGGGTGCTTCGTGTCGTACGCAGCACCTTCCCAGAGCGCCAGATTCTCGTGCGCGACCATGGGCGTATCCGTTGTTTTACCCTGAGTTCACTTCATCAGATGCTTCTGACCGGTGTCATTGCCGGGTGCGCGTTGTGGGCGTTGCTGGCGACGGCGGCCTACTTCGACGGCGTCGCACTGCTCGCCTCCAAGCAGGACGAAATCGCTCACCGCACCGCGGAACTTGATGGCGTGAAGGCAAATTACAAGGCCGCATTTGGCCGTCTTGACGAATTTCAGACGATTTTTTCCGGCATCACCTGTGAAATCTCCGACATCCAGGACAGCCTCCTGCGGATCACCGAGAAATCGGTGACGACGGGCAAACGGGGTGCCGCAGCCATGCCGCGCCTGAACCCCGACGCCAGTGGATGCAGAACCATCGCCAACACGGGCGTGGCGGCTTCCGACGGGAGCAATGGCGTCGACATAGGCGACACACGCAGAATCATCGGAGCGCTCAAAGACAACGCGGCCCCCAAAGAGGTCGTGTCGGCGGATCAGGAAGTCCTTCGCCGCCGGGTGGCCCATCTGGAAGAGGAATTGACCAAGCTGAAGGCCAGCCACGGCGCCTTTCTGGAACAAACTGCCGGCATCGCGGCCGTGCGCATCGATGAACTCGAACGCGCCCTTTCGGCCGTCGGCGTCGACACGAAAGCGGTGGGCGGCAACGGGACGCAGCGAGGCCACAAGCCGCCCGAGGAGCGTCGCAATCTTTTTGGCAGCGGCGGCCCCTTCATCGCGGCCAAACGCGGCGCCATGCCCGGCCTTCCCAATGATTTCAGTCCGGTGGTGCTGTTCAACACGCACGCGGACCGTCTCGACAATCTGACCGCGGCCATCCAGACACTGCCGCTTGGCGAACCGCTTGCCGACTATGAGGTAACGAGCCCATTTGGCGCCCGCAACGATCCGATTAATGCCATGACAGGCATTCACGAAGGCGTCGACCTTGGCGCATCGACAGGTACGCCGGTAATGGCGACCGGCGATGGTCAAGTCGTCTGGGCGTCATGGCGCGACCGCTATGGGCTGGTGGTCGAAATCGAACATGGCATGGGTTTGCATACCCGCTACGCTCATCTTTCAAAGGTCCTGGTAACCGTTGGGCAGCATATTTCCCGCGGCGCTCCACTGGGACTCGTTGGGGAAACCGGACGCACGACCGGTCCTCATCTTCATTACGAGGTCCGCATGGGCGACCAGGCGACCAACCCAATGAAATTCATCATGGCAGGGCAAAATGTTCTCAAAGGGCAATAAATCGGCCTCACGGCGCCCCACTCCGTCGATTATTGGCGCCGATTGCACCTTTACCGGCGACATCGCGAGTGAAGGCGAGGTTCAGGTGGATGGCAGCCTCGACGGTGACATCCGTTGCCTCAGTCTGGTCATCGGCGAACACGGAGCCGTCACCGGTGAAATCACGGCGGAAACGGTCAGCGTTCTTGGAATGGTGACGGGCCAGATCACCGCTCAAACCGTTGCTCTGGCCAAAACGGCGCGCATCTTGGGCGATATCACCCACGACAGCCTGTCGGTCGAAGTCGGCGCTTTTGTCGAGGGCCGGTTCAATCGCTTGCCGGACCCGGCCACCGTCAAAGAAGGCACCACGCAAACCGAAGGTCAGGCATTGCTATCAGCCCCGGCCGGCGCGAAGACCAAAGCCGGAAAGGTAGAAAAGGACGTGGACGGCGAACCGTCATCCGCTCCTAAAATGGTCCTCATGGGCAGCTGAAACCCGCAAGTCCCAACCAACCTATATCTGTCTGCAGAACGGAGGTCTTGGTTCGTGCAACCAGGGCCTTTGTTGGCTTGTCTTCCCGGCAATGTCCTGAACCGCGCCGAACAAAGAGTTTAAACGGTGATTATCGCTCTTCCCTGGTCGGATATCGCAGCCATATTCACCGTCGTGCTGATCGACGTCGCGTTGGCTGGCGACAACGCCCTGGTGGTCGGCATGGTCGCCGCGGGCTTGGCGCCATCGCAACGGCGCCGGGCGATCTTCCTGGGCGTTGCCGGGGCCGCCCTGCTCCGCATGGTGTTTGCCGGCATCGCCGTGCATCTTCTGCAAATCGTCGGCATGACCATTGCCGGAGGACTTCTCCTCCTCTGGGTTACCTGGAAACTGTGGGGTGAAATCCGCGGGTCGAACGACAAGGAGATTTTGACGACCGATGGCCTGACAGCGACAAGACCGATAAAGACGCTGCCGCAGGCGATATTGCAGATCCTTTTGGCAGACCTCTCGATGTCGCTCGACAACGTCCTGGCCGTAGCCGGTGCGGCCAGGGACAATATTTGGGTCCTTCTGATGGGACTGGCATTCTCCGTCGTTCTCATGGCCTTCGCCGCCAGCCTCGTCGCCCATGTCATCCACCGCCATCACTGGATCGCCTACGTCGGATTGATGGTCGTCCTCTACGTAGCTCTGTCCATGATATGGGAGGGCAGTCACGACGCCATCCGAGCGTTCGAGCAATAAGCCCCCTATCTGCGACCACAGACATCCTCCCGTCGCGCTTCATTGCATGAATGCCGCCACCGTCCGGCTTGACCCTCCAGCCTGGTAACGATAAGGATCGTTCCCCGCCATTTTTCTTAGCGGATAGATACAGCGCAGCGATTCCACCGCCATGCAGGTGAGGTGGGCCGCGGCCCTCGCGGCCTATTTGTCGGTTGACGTGGCGGAACTCATGGTCAATAGACTTTACCACAACGGTCATTATGGTAAAATATACAGAACAAACGGCTTTGCGAACCTGGGGAAGACGGCCAGAGGGGAGGTCACCGGCAACCTATTTGATGGAAGATAGAGTGACACGAGATCGAATCCGACCGGCGAAACTTGCGGAAGCCATCGCGGCCCACCTGGAATCGCTCATCCTAGAAGGATCATTGCGGCCGGGTGATCGGCTGCTCGCAGAACGGGATCTTGCCCAGAAACTCGACGTGTCGCGCCCCTCCTTGCGCGAGGCGTTGGACCTGCTCGAACGGCGGGGACTGCTGCAAAGTGGACGTGGAGGGACCTATGTCCCCCAACTTCTGGGCGACAAATTCAGTATTCCGCTGCTTGAAATGCTGGAACGCAATCAACCGGCATCGACTTACGATTATCTCGAATTTCGTGGTACAGTCGAAGGTACGGCAGCATATTTTGCAGCCTTGCGAGCGAGCGAGGTCGACCGGGAAATGGTGCACGCGCATTTCCTTGCCATCGAGGCGGCGCACTCCGAATCCGACAGCGATAGCGCTCCCGACAGCGATCGCGAGGCGGATGTCGACGCGGCTTTTCACCTGTCGATTTACGAGGCCAGCCACAACATCATGATGTTGCATGTCATGAGCAGTCTGGCCGACGTGTTGCACCGGGACGTGCTCTACAACCGCAGCAAGCTCTATACCCGCAAGGGCGTTCGCATGCTGTTGCTCGACCAGCACCGGACCGTCCATGATGCAATCCTGAGCGGTGATGCCGAAGCGGCGCGAACTGCCGCTGAAACCCACGTCAGCTTTACCAAGGCGGCATTGCACGAAATCGACAAATCCGACAGCCGGTTGGAAAAATCGCTCCGCCGCATTGTATCCGGTCATCCCGACGAGGACGACCTGCTCGAAGGCGAAGGACAGGCGACGTTACGCGAAAATCTTTCCATCGATTAGAACCAAACCGTTTGAAAACCGGCCCCATCTGGAAAATCAGATATCAGGACACGCAGACGTCATGGTCAGTAAACCAAACGAAGCCACGGAAGAGGAAAACAAGGACGTCCCGCTGGCCGCCCTCTTGAAGTCTCATCCGGAAACGGCCTTCGACTACCTGGAGTTTCGTTTTATCACGGCCGGCATGTCGGCGCAGATGGCGGCCGATCGAGCCACCGAAAAGGAACGTGCCCGCATCACCCATGCCTTCGAAGCTGTGGTCGCGGCGGCCGAAAGTGTGGACCTTCGGGCCGAGTATGAAGCGGACCGCGAATTTCATTTGTCGATCTACGCCGCGTCGCACAACGCCGTCATGGAGCATGTGATGCGCAATATCTTCGTCATGCTGCACCAGGACGTTTTCTACGACCGGGAGAAATTCCACGGACGCGACGGCGTTCGTGAACTGCTGCTGCGCCAGCACAAGGCAATCTACGACGCCATCATGGCACGCGAACCGGAACGGGCTCGAAAGGCCTCAGAGAATCACGTGCTCTATATCCGCGACACCCTGCAGGAAAGCTTGGTGGCCGAACAGCGCGCCGCCGTCGCGCAGCGCCGCAGTGGCCGCGCCAATCTGGTGCAAATGAACGATAGTGAGGGCTAGGCAGGACGGACCAAACATGCCGGTGCGTCACCGATCCTTCCCGTAGTCTTTGTCGGTAAATTTTTTTTACCACTTTACATATATGGTAAAAAGATGTAGCCGATAGAGGAAGCGAAGCGCAGAGCCTCGTCCAAGATCGAAGGTGAACACCCATGAGCAAAAGTCCTCTGCCGGGTCGCCCCGAGACCGTCTACTATTTCCCAACGTGTTTGGTCGACCTGTTCTATCCCGAAGCCGGAATGGCGGGGATAGAGTTATTGCAGCGTGCGGGTACCAATGTCGTAATGCCCGATCGTCAAAGTTGTTGTGGCCAACCGGCCCGCAATTGCGGTTATTACGAGGAAGCCCGGGCAGTCGCCCGGACACAGTTGGCAGCATTCCCGAAAGATTGGCCGATCGTCGTGCCTTCCGGCTCCTGTGCCGGCATGATGAAGAAACACTATCCGGAACTGTTCGCTGGCCAACCGGAACTCCCCAAAATTCAAGCCTTTTGCGACCGCGTCTTCGAACTGACCTGGTTTCTCGTCCATGTGATGGACATCAAGCTGGTCGACAAAGGCGAACCCGTCAAAGTGACATGGCATGGATCCTGTCACTCGATGCGCGAGATGGGGGTTATCGAAGAGCCGAAAGATCTGCTTCGCAGTCTTGCCAACGTCACGTTGGTGGAGGCCGAGTACGAGAAAGAATGTTGCGGCTTCGGCGGCACATTCTCGGTACGCCTGCCGGAGGTATCCGGGGCCATGGTGACCGACAAAGTCAGCAACATCGTCGCCACCGGCGCCACTGAGGTGGTTTCCGGCGATATGGGCTGCATGATGAACATCTCCGGTGCCATGAAGAAGGCCAAGGCCCCCGTCAAAGGGCGTCATATCGCCGAGTTCCTGCTCGAGCGTATCGGAAAGGGAGATGCGTGATGGCCCAGATCAGCCACGATTTCGAACACGCAGCCATCAAGGCGCTCGGGAACAAGCAGCTACGCACCAACTTCCGCCGCGTCATGACCGGCTTGATCAACAAGCGGGCCGCGCTGTTTCCCGACCCTGACGAACTCCAGGCGCTGCGGGCCCGCGGCGCGGCGATCAAGGACCGGGCCCTGGCCAAACTGCCGGACCTTCTGGTCCAGTTGGAGCAAAACCTGATCGCCAATGGCTTTCACGTGCATTGGGCCGAATCGGTCGACGAGGGCAACAAGATCATCCTTGATATCCTGCGAAAGGCGAACGCCCGCACGATCATCAAGGGAAAGTCGATGGTTTCCGAGGAAATGCACTTCAATCATTTCCTTGAGGAAAATGGCGTTCAGGCTCTGGAATCCGACCTTGGCGAATATATCATCCAACTCGCTGGCGAAGGTCCCTCGCACATCGTCATGCCGGCCATCCATAAGAACAAGGATGAGATAGGCCGACTGTTCCAGGAGAAGATCGCTGGACAGCCTTATACCGAAGATCCGGATGAACTGACCGATGCGGCGCGGCGGGTTCTGCGCCAATTGTTCGCCAATGCCGACTGCGGATTCTCAGGCGTCAATTTCGCAGCCGCCGACACAGGCTCTCTTGTCCTCATGTCCAACGAGGGCAATGGGCGCATGTCGACGCATCTTCCGTCGATGCACATCGCCTTGATGGGGGTCGAAAAGGTCATCGAGCGACTGGAAGACGTCGCTCCGCTGATCAGCCTGGCCTGCCGTTCGGCAACCGGACAGGCGATCACCACCTATGTCAACATCATCAGCGGGCCGCGCCGAGGTAACGAAAAGGACGGCCCGAAAGAAGTCCATCTGGTGTTGCTCGATAACGGGCGTACCAAGATCTACAACGATCCGGAGCTGCGCCAGGGACTGCGGTGCATCCGTTGCGCCGCCTGCATGAACCATTGCCCGGTCTATACCCGGATCGGCGGCCACGCCTATCAATACACCTACCCCGGTCCGATCGGCGAAATTCTCAATCCACAGATGCAGGGCATCGAGAAGGCTGGCGACGTCCTTCACGCATCGTCCTTATGCGGACGTTGCTCAGAGGTCTGCCCGGTGAAAATTCCACTGGCCGAGTTGATCGTGCGTCTGCGCCGCGAGGCGATCCGGCCGGCCGGCACTGCGGTGAAAGGTGGTGGCAGTCGGAACAGCTCGGTCGAAAACGTCGTCTGGTTCGGCTGGAAGACCATGTATGCGTCACCCCTGCTCTATCGATGGGGCACATGGTGGTTACGGAAAATCGGCAACCTCCTGCCTTCAGGTATTCCTCTGTTGAAGCAATGGACGTCGGTCCGCAGCAAGCCGCAGTTCGCCTCCCGCTCCATTTATGATTTGGCTCGTGAAAGGGGCATCCGTGATGAGTAATAACGCACGCTCCGCCATTCTTGAACGCCTGCGCAAGGCCCCCAAGAAGCCCATTCCCGACCTGCCGCCATGGTCTCCCTATGTCACGACGACGGAATCGGCATTCGACCGCTTCCGCCGGATGATAACCGCCGTTAAGGGCGAAGTCATCGAGACCTCGCGCGCCAACCTTGCCGCGACGATCCGTCAGGTGCTGGCCGACAAGCAGGCGAGCAATCTGCTCTATGCCCCCAACACGGACATCGGCAAGACCCTCGACAAAGCCTGGGCGGCCGAACCCGGGCCGCGGCTGGTTCCTTACGACAAACCGATCGAAGACTTGAAATCGGTGATCGTCAATGATATCGACGCGGGAATAACCAGCACGATGGGAGCCATTGCCGATACCGGTTCGCTGATCGTCTGGCCCTCGGTGGATGAGCCGCGGCTGATGTCCCTGGTGCCGCCGATCCACATTGCCGTCCTCGAAGTGTCGAAGATGTTCGACTCGTTCCCCGAGGCGGTGGCCAAACTAGGATGGAACAAAAAACCGCCGGGGAACACCTTGCTGATTTCCGGTCCGTCCAAAACCGCCGATATCGAAGGCATCCTGTGTTTCGGCGTGCATGGCCCCAAGCAGTTAGTGGTTCTTGCCATCACGGATTAATCGGCCGCCAGTATTTGTCCGGACAGAGCTTCGGCGATGCCCGGACAAATACCGGACCGTCAGCGATCGATGGCGCAGGCGTGCAAACGCCGCTCGTAACACTCGATCAACTTCCAACGCATGACCGGAACGTCGCGCACCACTGAGGCCGTCGCGGCCAAAACCTCAAGGGGATCCCTGCACCGCACGTGCAAAAGGCCAAGCGATCCGAAAACCACTTCGCCCTCACCGAAAAACTCGCCGGCGCTCAGCGTTTCGACGACATCGTCGCCAACCAGAATTTCGGCTGTGCCGCTCTTGATCATCGCCAGCCAACCACGCGGCTCGACGATATCCCCCGCATCGAACCGCAGTATCGACATGTCCTTAGCCAATCGATTGAGAGTCGTTTCTGTCAAACTCTCTGCGCACAGCCAAGTGGAACGGAGAAAATCGCGCCGATCCTCCAGGGCAGTGACATTGTCCAGAAGGTTATTGCGTTTGATAAATTCGCGGTAAAGAAGCACCGAAATCTTGAGCGCCTGGACGAAACTGGCCGCACGGTATGTCTTGTGGGCCGGCGTTCCCTCGATCCCGGCCACTTCGCCCAGCATGGCGCCCGCCGACAGCTGGCCATTGACAGGAGATCCCGCCACGATCATCTCGACCACGCCGGTGATGACCAGGTAAACGCTCTCCACGAGGCTTCCCTCATGAACGAGAATGGTTTCCGGGTTGACGGTGACCAAGGGGCTGTTCAGTAAGACCAGGAGCTCGTGATAGGGCGTGTCCGGGAAATAAGTCCGCAGGCTGTCGAGAGCATTGCGCCATACAAAATTCTGATGCCCGGGAATGATGACATCGACGGTGCCGAATGGAGCGCCGGAACCGATCTCCTTTTCCGCCACGTCGAGTGGTCGAGCCGTATGAGCCAGCAGAATCTTTCCCGACTTGTCGTCACGAAAATCTTCAGCCGCGCCGTGAATCAGACCGCCGCCGATGTCGATCTTCTTCACATCGGCAACCGTCGCATAGTCGGTGACGACTTTGTCATGAAAGGCCTGGGAAATTCCCGGACGGTCATCGGAAGCCAGCATCTGCCTCAAGACATCAAGCGAAACGATATCGGCGAAATGAGCATAGGTTCGATAGCCGGCCTCGGAGAGCGAACGGAACAGGAAGAGACTGGTTTCCACCGGATGCGGCGACAACAGCGGCATGACCTCCAGACCGTTGATATCGTTCCATGCATCGAACGCCAAATCCCGAACATCGAAACAATCGGCCAGATTCTCTTCCTTGGTCGCCAACAGGGCTGCCATTTTCTTCATGACGGAGGCCCGCACGAGGGGAGTGGCAAAGTACTTTATCCGGCGGTCTCCCCGCAGAAGGCTGGTCAAACCGGCGAAATGGTCATCGTGGCAATGGGTATGGAAGAGGCCCTCGACCTCGTTGATACCGATGCCGAGGGCCGACAGGCTGTGCTGCACATTGGGACCGGCGTCGACCAGATAGATGCGTCCCTGGAAGACCACGATGCTGGCCATACTTGGTCTGTCGGGATCCCAACCGTCGCCATCACCGGAATGGATAACCGAAAAGTAGCTGCGGCCAACCGAATGGGCGCCAAGGGTGTAGGAGGGTTCGTAACTCTCGCCGGGAAGCAGGTTCAAATCGACGCGAACCTGCTCATCACCCAGGCGAAACTCAAAGAGATTGAGCCCGAGGCGTTGCAGAATTACGCCTCCTCGCAAGGTCACCGGCTCGCTCCCGAGGAAGACCGTATTCAGCAGCTCCTTAGGATGGCGAATGTGCCCGAACGCAAACTTCTGTTTAACCGTCATGAGATCGTCGGCCAGTTCCGCCGACGCCCCGGCATCCGTCAACTCGTCCCGCGTCGCCAGGCCATAGTTACCGCGGTAGATGTACTGAAGCTGTGAGTCGACCTGCTCTCGCAGTCCGATCAGAATCGGCCGTTCCCCGGAATTATTCGGATGTCCTGGAAGGATGGTCCCCTGCCGATACAACATCTGCAAAACTGGAAATTCGGCGAGATTGCAAAATGTCCCGTTTTGCAGCATCACATCCGACAACAGAATGGCGTTCGGCCCGGTTTCGAAGGTAATTCCGTCGCGTTCAGTCTCGATGATCAGGCCACGGCGCATCAAATGTTTGACCGCATCGGCGGGGCATCCGCACAGGATCTGCAATCCGGCTTCCGGCGCCTCGACCCAGACGACGCCAGCGGTTACCCGGATTTTTCTCAGCCTCGCCATTGGAACGTTCCTCTCCGACCGGACTGTTGTTCGCTCCTGAGGCCGGTCCAGCGATCCTTTCCCCACGACACTATTTCTGTTTTGTTTAACGATATCTATCGTGTCCACAAAGCAAGTCACCGCCTAAAGCCTGCCTCGATCGTCCCAGATCCGGCCCGATGACGGACAGCCATCCATCACTGCGCAATGACAGTTATCCTACTGGCGTATGGCAATTGGAAGTGATGGCGAACACAGCGCAAACTCCTCCCACAAAAGACAAAAAGTGCTTCTTCCGGAACAGTCTTTCTCACTCGCCATGGACATCTATCGCCCAGTCGAATCAATCACCGAAGGTTTTATGTCGTATATTTTTCAATTTTCAGGTCAAAAAAACGTCATCATTTTGCTACGCAACCGGCTGCCATCCCGGCATATGATGAGCTTTCGGATCCTGCCCGCGACGGTCCCATGACATCTTTTGCTCTTTTCGCTCACCGGCGTTTCCTGCCGCTTTTCCTAACCCAGTTTCTTGGCGCTCTTAACGGCAATCTGTTCAAGAACGCCAGCATCGTCCTCATCCTCTATCGGTTGGGAAATGGCCAAATGGCTGGTGGGAAGGTGTTGGCGACGATCGCCATCGGATTGTTCGTCCTGCCGTTCTTCCTGTTTTCGGCAACGGCGGGCAATTTGGCCGACCGGTTCGATAAAGCGGTGGTCATCCGCGCCTCCAAGTGCTTCGAAATCGCCGCCGCGATGCTGGCGGCCTATGCCCTCGCCACGGACATCGCCTGGATGCTGCTCACCGCACTATTTTTGTTGGGAACTCAGGCAGCGCTGTTCGGCCCTCTGAAATACGGCATCCTCCCTGACCTGCTCGCCCCGGAAGAACTTCTGGCCGCCAATGGCCTCATCGAAGCGGGTACTTTCCTGGCCATCCTGGCCGGCACCTTGATCGGCAGCCTGACGGTGCTGACCACTGACGGAATCCTGATCGTGCAGACGATGGTGGTCGCAACCGCTGTTCTCGGATGGATCACCAGTCTGGCGATCCCGCCGACAAGGGCCAGGGCTCCCCAGCTCGCCATCGGTTGGAACATGGCGACCGAGACATCGCTCCTGCTGCGCGACGTCGCGGCAAGCCCATCGCTGTTGGCATCGATTCTCGGAGTGTCCTGGTTCTGGCTGGCTGGAGCGACCTATCTCACCCAGTTCCCGGCGTTCGCCAAGGACGCGCTGAACGCTGGCCCCGACGTCGTTTCGCTTTTTCTCGTGATGTTCAGTATCGGCATCAGCATTGGCTCGATGCTTTGCCAACGTTTGCTGCGTGGGAAGGCAAGCCTCCGCTTCGGATCGGCCGGGGCGCTCGGCATGGCCCTTTTTGGCCTCGATTTCGTCTTTTCGGCAACACCCTTGGGCAACACGAATGGTGAGCTGGCAACCGCCGCCACCTTCCTGGCCCATCCCTCCTCATGGCGCCTGCTTGCCGACCTGATGGGCACGGCGATCTCTGCCGGCGTCTATGTGGTGCCGCTCTACACGGTCATGCAGCAGCTGGCCCCGCCGTCCCACCGGGCACGCGTCATTGCCGCCAACAATGTGATAAACGCCTTGTTCATGACCGTCGCCGCCGGCATCGCGGCGGCTTCCCTGGCCGCCGGACTGGGCATCAAGGACATCTTGGCGGCCATGGCCGCCGCCAACATCGCCGTAGCGATCCTGACACATCGACAAAACCGGCGGCTGGCATGCGCGCCGACCGACGGCGCCGGCTCTTAACCCGCCAGGCTGTCAGCCATAGGGGTGCGCGACGCGAGCCGGGGGCAAACCGTTTAGCCACGTGGTGAACACCCTTTGCGCTGCCAACGACAGGCCGGCGGCATGTTCGGCGGCCTGAGCTCGTAAAGTGCGAACGTCCACCCCGGGCGTTGCGGCGATTTCGGTTGCGTGGCCGATATACCACCGCTCCAATTGCAGCGGATCGGCCTCAAGATGAAACTGCAGCGCAAGCCCGAAGTCGTCCAGGGCGAAGGCCTGGTTGGCGACCTTGTCCGTCCTGGCAAGGTGCGTCGTTTCATCGGGTAGATCGAAGGTGTCACCATGCCAATGGAGCACGGAAAGGCCATCGATCGGCGCCAAAACCGATGACTGCCCGACTTCCGTAAGATTGACCGGCGCCCATCCGATCTCCTTGGTGCCGCTGGGATAGACCCGCTTTCCTAAAGACCGCGCCATGATCTGCGCGCCGAGGCAGATACCCAGCGTCGGACGTTCCCGCTCCAGGCGGTGATAAACGGCCTCGATTTCGTCGCCGAGAAACGGATAGGCATCGTCCTCGTAGGCGCCGATCGGACCGCCAAGGACGACCAGAAGGTCGGCGGCAGCCAGATCATGAAGATCGAGAGGATCAACTCCCGCATCGAGATAGGCCACCTGATAACCCGACCGCCATAGCAGCGGCCCCAACTGGCCAAGATCCTCGAAATGTACATGGCGAATGGCGATCGCAGTCTTCATCGATCAACGTATCCCTTGGTGTCGTTCAGTTGGGGCCGCATCGGATTTGTCTGATTGCCCTTTGGCATCACCTTATATCGAAGCTTGGCCATGAAAAGCGGAAAGGATCAACAAGATAGCCGAATAATGACAAGCCGCCGCAGCCAGAACGCAGCCATGCCAAATGGCACTGTGGAATCGCAGCCCGGACCACCGGTGCAAAGGAGCCCCAAAGGTATAGAGAATGCCGCCGACAGCCAGCAATACCAACGCGCCAATATGCAGACGCTGTAAAATCACGTCGATGTGGATGAGGCCGCACCATCCCATCAGAACATAGAGAGTAATAATCGCGCTCTTCAACCGGCGATGCGACAGGACGCGGATGACCACGCCAAGCAGCGCCGCCAGCCAGACGCCGATCAGCAGGGTGACACCGCGTTCGCCACCGATGACCATGAGGCAGACCGGCGTGTAGGTCCCCGCGATCAACAAATAGATCACCGCGTGATCGATCAATCGGACCAGCGGGTGACGCACCGTCGCATTGAGCAGCGAGCTGACGAACATGGCGATCAGAGTGATGCCGTAGGTCAGCACCGCGGCCATGGCAATACCGTCCGCCCAAGCCACGGTCAGATAGGTAAGCACCCCGACACCGACAACGCTGGCTGCCAATCCGGCACCCTGCACACTAACATCCGCCACAAGCTCGTATCGCGAAACCATGGGATCACCTCGTTCCGCCACCCCGCCCACTATACTTTGTTGCACACGCATCGCAATATCAGGGAACCATTCCCCCCAAAGCGCTGGTCCGCAAATTCCAGACCGCGGCCCGAGAGCCCGGCATCACGATAACCTCATCCGGTGGGGGCCGGCTGACATGAAGGTCAGTCTTCACCGAAGTCCACGCGGGCGACGAAACGCACCCGAGCCACCGATGCCACGTCAACGTCAACAGACGCGCGTCGTTGTCCAGTAGCGGCGCCTAGCATATCAGCGAAGACGCGACAATGCGACGCAGCATCGTCTTTCATTTCGGTACTGGTCCCCTATTCCACGTCGCTTGGCCGGCCGCGCAGACTTTTGGTTGTCGAGCGATGCCCCTTTGCTTCAAGCCGTCGCCGCTTCGAACCCAAGGTCGGTCTGGTCGGACGCCGATACACCGGCGCGATCGAGGCCTCGCGGATCAGGACGATCAGACGCTCCAGGGCATCCGCGCGGTTTTGCTCCTGGCTGCGGAATCGCTGGGCCGAAATCACCAGCACGCCGTCTTGTGTCAGCCGCCGCCCGGAAAGCCGTTCCAGGCGGTCCCGCACGGCTTGCGGCAGCGACGGCGATTGGCGAACATCGAACCGCATCTGAACCGCGCTGGACACCTTGTTGACGTTCTGGCCACCAGGCCCCGAGGCGCGGACGAAGGTGAACTCGACCTCGTTCTCATCAAGGGAGATCCAGGAGGTGATTGGGATCATGGGTTTGGCGTCCGACGATCAAAAACTGACATTTTGGTTGCAGGAGACTACAGCCTTGATCAGGCTGGTACGAGGGACAAATTCGTACCATCTGCCACTGAGTTCCCTCCTATTGGCGATTTCTTTCTTCGTCGCTGCTCGATCTCCCCTATAAGGACAATGTTATGCCACCTGCTGCCAGCACTTTTCCGCTCGAGGGCGGCTGTGACTGCCGATACCTGCGCTATCGCATGGAAACCGCGCCTCTCTTTGTTCACTGCTGTCACTGTCATTGGTGTCAACGTGAAAGCGGAGCGTCATTTGCCTTGAACGCAATGATCGAGGCCGATCGCGTCACATTGCTAAGTGGCACTCCCGACCTCGTCGACACCCCATCCGAAAGCGGATTGGGACAACAAATCGCGCGCTGTCCGAAATGCAGAATCGCCGTATGGAGTACTTACGCCGGCTCGGGCCCCATCGTCCGTTTCGTGCGTGTCGGCACGCTCGACGAACCGGAACTGCTGCCGCCGGACATTCATATCTTCACGGCGTCGAAACAATCGTGGGTCATCATTCCGGCAACCATCCCCTCGGTTCCTGAGTATTACCACTGCGAGAGCCACTGGCCAGAGGAAAGCCTGACGCGAAGGCAGGTGATCCTGCCGCTGATCGCGGCATATCGGGCATCCCTTCTCGACCGGCGGAAGTGACCTGTCCGGGGCTCCCGATGGCAAAGCAGAACATCATCACGATCAACATGCCTTGGGAAAGCGGGGCTTGCCGACCGGGTATTCCCGCTTTAGCCTGCCACAGCTCGCAATAATCGATGGATTCAAATGACTTTTCTTCTTCTGATTATCTCGGCCTTCGGCGCCGGACTGATGAACTCTGTGGCTGGCGGCGGGACATTTCTGACCTTTCCTGCCCTGGTCTTTGCCGGCGTGCCTCCCGTCATGGCCAACGCCACCAGCACCGTCGCGGTTTTTCCCGGATCGCTGGCCAGCGCCTGGGCCTACCGCCGGGATTTTCCCCGTCTGGAGGGCATCAGCGCCAAAACCCTCCTGCTGACCAGTCTGGCCGGCGGCATCTGCGGCGCCCTGTTGCTGATTTGGACGCCCGAACACACGTTCAACAAATTGATACCCTGGCTGTTGCTGGCCGCCACGATCCTGTTCGCGGTCGGCAAGCGGCTGACGCCATGGCTGCGCCAACGCATTCAGATCGGCCCATTGGCCATGTGTTCGCTGCAATTTCTCATCGCCCTCTACGGCGGTTATTTCGGCGGCGCCATGGGGATCATGATGCTGGCTCTTTTCGGCCTCTTCGGTCTGACCGACATCAACGCCATGAATGCCCTCAAGACGCTGCTGGGCGGCCTTCTCAACGCGGTGGCCGTCGTCTGTTTCATAGCGGCCGGACAAGTTGCCTGGACGCCGGCCCTGATCATGCTGGTGTCGGCGGTGGCCGGTGGTTACGTCGGGGCCCGGGTCGCCATGAAAATGAACCCCGACCATGTCCGGGCAGTGGTTATCATGATCGGCCTGATCATGACGGCCGTCTTCTTCGCCCGCGCCTGACCGGGCGGGAGAGCATGTGGAAAATTGCTGAGTGAGGCGGGCATTCTGCCCGCCTCCGGCGCGGAAGCGGCGGAAATGCTTGGACTTTCGGCATCGCCGAAGGACGGGCGGGACGCTCGCCCCACTCGTATTTTTCTATTTTTTCACAAGCTCGGAGGCAAACGCACGGAGACCGGCCTCAGAACAGGAAGTCGTCCAAATTGACGGCCTCGGCGGCTGGGGCGCCGCTGGGGCGCACGCCCCCTCCCGGCAGGTCCCCACCATCGACCTGATCGAACAGCGCGTGTATTTCATGTTCACGCGCCATCGTGTAGCGGCCCTTGACCATCCGCAGAACGCGCTCCTTCACCTCTTGCAGATCGCCGGTCATCTCTTCCGGCCCAACCTTCGCAAGCTCCTCCAGCCGCGAGAACACCCGGCGCAAGGTTTCGACGTTGCCGGACTGGGCTGTCATATGCGTCACCGTCCCGGCAAGGGCGTCGCCAATCAGCCGGCTGTCGTCCTCCAGCGCGGCAATCGGTCCAGCCAGTTCATTGTTGGCGATCTCCAATGTGTGGACAGCGCCCTTCATTTCCTCGGTCAGACCGGTGATGTCGGTACTGTCATCGGATTGATCCCCGGACGCCAAGCCTTCCGCCGCGGCAATCAATTTTTCCAAGCCCTTCATGATGATCGCGCCATCGTCGGCCGTTCGATTGGCAAACACGCGCAATTCCTGGGCGATCACACTGAGTGCGCGCCCTTCATTGCCCAATCGGGAGCATTTGAGCGTCGCATTCAGTCCCATGACCCGCATATCCGCCTCGATCGAATGCACGGCCGAAAGATACTTGACCATCTCCGACACACCGGTCGTTACCGACCGCGTCACATTTTCGATCATGCCACGCGACTGGGCGTATTTTTCGAGTAGTGCGCAAACCTGGTCGAGATCGCGCCCAAGCTCGCCCAGAAATGACGATTCCCCGGCCCCCGCCGCGCCGAAAACCGCGTGCCCCTGATTGTAGATGCCTTCGGCATCGACGGCCAACGCCTTGAGGTTTTCGACGATCCGGTTGATTTCCCGTGAAAAATCGCTTTCGGCGTTGTGGAGCTGAGCCGCTTCCAAACTGCAAATCTCGGCAACAATGGCCCGCCGCTGATCGTCGCTGACGTCCTCGCCGTCACCGGACGGGTCGAAAACACTGGCGGCCACGTCAAGACCATGAACGACATGTTCGACCCGTTGGCGCGTGATGTCGGCGATCTGCAGATCGGCGACGACTTTGGCGACATGCCCCGTAATGCTCTGCGACCGCTCGCCCAAAACCGCCGAAGCCGTGGTGGCCGTTTGCTGCCGCTCCCTGATCTTCAGCAGATTTGCCTCAAGCCTGCGAACCACCGTGGCCAACGACTGCTGATTGTCACGTTCAAATGTCTCCTGGTCGCCCCGCGCACTGTCGATCAGCTTGCCGAGCGACGCCAATTCCGCGCCAAGCTTGGCAAGACTGGCCTCGGCCAATTCTGCCAACCGCCCGATCTCTCTCGTGAAAACCGAAAAGTCGACGTCGCGCGCCGTCACATGCGCAGCCTCGATCTTGGCGTTGATGCCCAGAATTTTTGCTTCCGAAATAGTTCGGCTGAGCCGCGCAATCCGTTCCTCGATACCAGTCGTCAGACTGGTCAGCGCAGCCAGCGATGCCTGCCCGGTGCCCGTCTTGCCCGACAGTTCGGTCACCCGCGTGGCTGCGGTTTGCAGCCGGGCGGTCGACGTCGCCAGCGCGTCTTCCGCCATCTGCTGCGACAAGGTGAGACTGGACCGCGTAACACGCTGCAGAGCGTCCACCGCCCGGCTCAGATCCTCGCCGGCCCGTTGGAAGCTGCTCTCGATGGGAGCAAAGGCATCTTGCAAGATGGTGCGCGACTCGGCCAACCCGCGCCGCAATGCCGGCTCGGATCGGTCCACAAGCACGCTCTGCCCATCATCCATCTTCTCTTCTCCCCTCCCGCAGCATTCGTCTGACCCGGCTTATACCGCACGGATGCGGTAGGACAGAACGCCTTATCGTTAGCGAGGACGTCGATTCGAAACAATCGCTTTGATTCTCTTGCCAACGCCTCGTCACATGTGACCATCACCCGCGGCAGCGTCCGTGGCCATCACCATGTCGTTGTCTTCCCCAAGACAATCCATCAGCGCCTGTAGCTCGTCGCGGGCGGCCAGATGGGACTGCGTCGGCAAAATGGCGGTCGAAGGCTCACTGCTGTCGAACAAGGTGAGACCCTGTTGGAATAGCTGACGGAAGATGATCCGTTCGCCCAACCCTTCGGCCAGTCGAAAGCGCAGAATCGGACCGATCCGCGACAGCACATAGGACAGGTTCTTCTTGTTCTGGTCGGCCAAACCGGAAAGACGGTTTCGAAGGACGATCCAGTCGAAAGGCGACTCTCCAGCCAGGTGCCGCTGATTGCGGATCTCCCACAACATCTCGAAATAGGCGCCGAGGGCCAGGACCTGAAAGCTCCCTGGGCGGAACTGTAGCAGCGGGTCGAGATCGAGAAAACTGTCATTGAGCGGCGTCACAAGCACATCGGCTAGTCGATGGGCCGCCCGCGACAGCGATCCATCGCCGGCGGGACAATCGAGCAGGACGATCTCGCACTGCCCGTTCCATGCGGCAACGGCATCGTCCAGCGCTTGGCGGTCTTCCTCCTCGGCGACCTCGCGGCTGTTGTCCGACGAGGGAAGGACAAGCCGGTGTAACGGCGTCGGGAGAGAGATCGCGTGGTCGCCACACCACAACCGACGATTGGTCAAATAACGGGTCAGGGACTGCTGACGGCTGTCGAGATCAACGACTCCGACCGTCATGCCACGCCCCAGCAAGCCGATGGCCAAATGCATTGCCACCGTCGTCTTGCCGGTTCCTCCCTTTTCGTTGCCGACTACGACAACCCTTGCGGAATTCGCCTTCACCCGCCCTCCTACCCGAGGTCGATCGGTCGTCGACCAGTCCCGATGACCAGCCGACGCGCAATCATCCCAAGTTGTGGGCGCGCGCGCAATGCCACGTTGCGAGAAAAGACGCTAATTGGTCTTGGAGTCGAGTTGCTGCATCAAGACCACGCCGGTTGCCGGAAAATAATGTACCGATCGCGGCAAAATTCCGCCCAGATGCTGGGCCGCTATCGGCAAATTTCGCGCTCGAACATAACGCAAAACCCAGTCGACGTTAGCATCGCCAACCGTCGGACCGGACATCACATTGGCGCCGCCAAACAGCTTGACTTCCAGGCGGTCCATATGCGCGCCACGACGCAGCAACCCTTCAATCAACAGATCCATCGAATGATTTCCATAGCGCAGCATCATCGTCAGATCGCTTGATCGCGGCACCGCGGTACTGGGCAACATGAAGTGATTGATGCCGGCGACACCGGCAATAGGATCCCTGATGCAGGCGGCGACGCAGCTTCCCAGGACCGTCTCCAACAACTCGTCCAACTGCAGAGTGACATAAAGCTGGCATGGCGCCAGCTTCACCGCTTGCCTCTGAAATTTCTGACTGAAATAGCGTGACGGCACGTCGCCGCCGGCCGTCAAAGACGTCGCGGCCTCATGACGAGGCTTTGGCTCTGATTTCTGCGGCCAATGCGGCGGCTCATGAATTTTGCCTTTGGTCATACGCTCCTTTCGTTGCGCTCGTGTTTCGATACAAACGAAGGGGCAGCCCCCGCATACTCCATTTGGTGCATCTACCCGCGGAATCAATAAACTGCGGATTGATACACCAGAAGGAACATGTTTCCTTAGAAAAATATCCGCGCATGAAAGCCCGTCCGAGTTTTCTCGAACAGGCTGCAACATCCCCTACAAACGCCCCCCAGGCTTAAGAGCATGATGAAATTCTGCCGCATCATGCACTACCCAGCCGTCCGTTGGTGGCCCGCCGGGCCCACCAACGGCCAACAGACGGAACAGATCACCGAGGCAGATCGGATTTTCCCATCAGAAATTCGTCCACCGCACGTGCCGCCTGACGTCCCTCGCGAATCGCCCATACTACCAAAGACTGACCACGACGCATATCGCCTGCGGCAAAGACCTTGTCCACGGAACTCCGATAGGACTGCACATCGGCCAAGACGTTACCACGCGGATCATGCGCTACCGCCAATTGCTCCAGGAGCCCGGTCTTCACCGGATGGAGAAATCCCATCGCCAAGAGCACCAAATCGGCTTTCAGGACAAACTCCGTCCCTGCCAACGGCTTCAGTTTGGCATCGACCGCCGCTCCACGCAATCCGACGACTTTCCCACCCTGGCCTTCGAACTCGGTGGCAGTGACCCCCCAACGCCGGTCGCAGCCCTCCTCGTGAGACGTCGAGCTGCGCAATTTCAGCGGCCATTGCGGCCAGGTCAATGCCTTATTCTCCTTGATCGGAGGCTTCGGCATGATCTCGATCTGAGTGACCGAGGCGGCTCCCTGACGGTTCGACGTTCCGACACAATCCGATCCGGTATCGCCGCCGCCGATCACGACAACATGTTTTCCGGTCGCCACAATCTCCGGACCGTCCCATTTCTCGCCCGAAACCCGACGATTGGACTGCCCAAGAAATTCCATGGCAAAATGCACGCCTCCCAGATCCCGCCCCGGAATGGGCAAGTCACGCGGCTGTTCCGATCCGCCGGTCAGCAAGATGGCGTCGAATTCGCCCAGCAGATTTGACGCGTCGAGCGACACACCGACATGCACATTGGTCCGGAAGGTCACCCCCTCGGATGCCATTTGGGCGATTCGCCGATCGATCACCGCCTTATCGAGCTTGAAGTCGGGAATTCCGTACCGCATCAGGCCTCCCGCCTTGGCGTTCTTCTCGAAGACCGTGACGGAATGTCCAACGCGAGCCAATTGCTGGGCGGCAGCCAGACCGGACGGCCCGGACCCGATGACGGCCACCTTTTTCCCGGTCGACGGCTTCGAACTGTCGACGGCAATCCAGCCTTCCTCCCATCCCCTTTCGACGATGGCAAGCTCGATGTCTTTGATGCTGACCGGCGTATCCTGAATATTGAGCGTACACGCCGCTTCGCAGGGAGCCGGGCAGATCCGCCCGGTCACCTCAGGAAAATTGTTGGTCGACTGCAGCACCTCAAGCGCTTCACGCCACCGATTGCGGTAAACCAGATCGTTCCAATCGGGGATGATATTGTTGACCGGGCATCCATTGTGGCAGAAGGGAATGCCGCAATCCATGCAACGGGCCCCCTGCTCGGAAAGCTCGGACTTCTTAAGAGGAACGCTGAACTCCTTGTAGCTGCTCAGGCGCTCGGCCACCGGCCGATATCCATGTTCCCGGCGCTCGAATTCCTTAAATCCGGTCGGCTTGCCCATTTCAGTGTCCTCCCGCCACGACGGTTTCCGTGGCGTGCGCCTTCTGCATCGCCTCCAGCGCCTTCCGATAATCGACAGGCATCACTTTGAGGAATTTCGGCATGTAATGATCCCAGTTCCTGAGCAGTTCTTCGGCTCGCGCACTGTTGGTGTAGCGTCGATGATTTTCGATCAGCATGCGCAGACGGATTTCATCGTGACGGGTCATGTCGGACGAAACATCGACCAGTCCGTGCCCTTCCAACTCGCCGCCCGACCAGTTCTGCGCCTCAGACAAGTTTTCCTCAGAGGAGATCGGCTCCAGCTCGACCATCGCCATATTGCACCGCTGTTCAAAATCTCCTGCCTCGTCCAGCACATAGGCGATGCCGCCGCTCATTCCGGCAGCGAAGTTGCGCCCGGTCTGCCCGATCACCACGACGATCCCGCCGGTCATATATTCGCAGCCATGATCGCCGACGCCCTCGACGACGGCTGTCGCGCCCGAATTACGGACGGCAAAACGCTCGCCGGCGACGCCCCGGAAATAGCATTCTCCTTCGATCGCGCCGTAGAGAACGGTGTTGCCGACGATGATATTCTCCTCGGCAAGCCGCTTCGATCCGGGCGGCGGCATGATGACGATGCGTCCCCCGGAAAGCCCTTTTCCAACATAGTCGTTGGCCTCGCCGGTCAGTTCCAGGCTGACACCCCTGGCCAGGAATCCGCCGAAACTCTGACCCGCCGTTCCTTTGAGCTTGATGGAGATGGTGTCGTCGGGCAATCCGTGATGCCCATAGCGCTTGGCCACTTCACCGGACAGCATGGCACCGACTGTCCGGTCGACGTTGCGCACGGCCAGAGAAATCTGCACGGCCTTGCGATTTTCCAAAGCCGGTGCCGCCTGAGCGATCAGCTTACGGTCGAGCACATCAGCCAGCCCGTGCTCCTGCTTTTCACAATTGTGGGTGGCAACGCCGGCTTCCGGCTTTTGGGTGTAGAAGAGCTTCGAGAAGTCCAGTCCCTTGGCCTTCCAGTTCTCAACCGCGCGACGGGCATCGAGCAGATCGCTACGCCCGATCAGATCGCCCAGCCGCCGCACGCCAAGCGACGCCAAGAGTCCCCGAACCTCTTCGGCCACGAAGAAGAAATAGTTGATCACATGCTCAGGTTGCCCGGTAAAGCGCTTACGCAGCTCGGGGTCTTGCGTTGCCACGCCGACGGGGCACGTGTTGAGATGACATTTGCGCATCATGATACAGCCCGCCGCGATCAGGGGGGCCGTCGCGAAACCGAATTCATCGGCCCCCAGCAACGCGCCGATCACCACGTCGCGTCCGGTCCTGAGGCCACCATCGACCTGCACGGCGATACGCCCGCGCAGTCTGTTGCGCACCAGGGTCTGATGGGTTTCGGCCAGACCGACCTCCCAAGGGCCGCCGGCATGCTTGATCGAGGTCAGCGGTGAGGCTCCGGTGCCGCCGTCATGGCCGGAAATAGTGACGTGGTCGGCACGCGCCTTGGACACGCCGGCAGCCACCGTTCCCACGCCGGTTTCGGCGACCAGCTTGACGCTGATACGGGCCTGCGGATTGACGTTCTTCAAATCGAAGATGAGTTGCGCCAGATCCTCGATCGAATAGATGTCGTGGTGCGGCGGCGGGCTGATCAGCCCGACGCCCGGCGTCGAATGGCGAACCCTGGCGATCGTCGCATCCACCTTGTGGCCGGGCAACTGTCCGCCCTCGCCGGGCTTGGCGCCCTGGGCCATCTTGATCTGGATATCGTCGGCATTGACCAGATATTCGGCCGTGACGCCGAACCGTCCGGACGCCACCTGCTTGATCGCCGAACGCATTGAATCGCCGTTGGGCAAGGGACGGAAACGTTCCGCCTCTTCGCCGCCTTCGCCGGTGTTCGACCGTCCGCCGATACGGTTCATGGCAATTGCCAGCGTGGTATGGGCTTCACGGCTGATCGAACCGAAACTCATCGCGCCGGTGGCAAACCGCTTGACGATCTCGGTGGCTGGCTCGACCTCTTCGATCGGCACCGGCGCGCCCGCCGGCTTCAGCACGAAAAGGCCGCGCAGATTGAGCAGGCGTTCGCTCTGGTCGTCCAAGCGCTTGGAGAACTCGCGGAATTTCTCCGGCAGATTGCCCCGCACCGCATGCTGCAATGCGCTGATGGTCTCGGACGTCCAGGCATGTTCCTCGCCACGCACCCGTACGGCATATTCGCCGCCGACATCAAGCATGTTCTTGAGAACCGGCGAGGCGCCGAAGGCACTCTGATGACGAATCACCATTTCCCGGGCGATCTCTTCGATGCCGACGCCTTCGATGGCGGCATTGGTTCCCTTGAAGTAGGTATTGACGAACTCCGAGGATAAACCGACGGCGTCGAAAATCTGCGCGCCGCAGTATGACTGGTAGGTCGAAATACCCATCTTGGCCATCACCTTGAGCATCGCCTTGTCGATGCCTTTGATGTAGCGCTTGTGCAGATCGTGCTCCGAGATCGGCTCGGTCAGACTGGGGCGGATCGCATCGAGCGTCTCGAACGCCACGTAAGGATTGATCGCCTCGGCGCCATAACCGGCCAGCAGGCAGAAATGATGGACCTGCAGGGCGCTGCCGGTCTCGACCACCAGACCGACCTCGGTACGCTTTCCTTCGGCGACGAGGTGCTGATGCACCGCCGAGGTGGCGAGCAGCGCCGGCACCGGGATACGGGTCGGGCCGACATTGCGGTCCGACAGGATCAGGATGTTGACGCCGTCACCGACAACCCGGCTGACATCCTCCTTGATCCGCTCGACGGCCTTGGCCAACCCGGTCGGGCCATCACTGGCCGGCCAGGTGATATCGATGGTGACCGAACGGAAGGCGTTGTCGGCGTGACGGCCAATGCCGCGGATCTTTTCAAGGTCCTCGTCGGTCAGGATGGGCTGGCGCACCTCAAGGCGTTTGCGAAGCTCGTCGGTCGGCCGTCCCAGCAGGTTGGGACGCGGTCCGATCAGACTGACGAGGCTCATCACCGCCTCTTCGCGGATCGAATCGATCGGCGGATTGGTCACCTGCGCAAAACACTGCTTGAAATAGGTGTAAAGAAGTTTCGGCTTGGAAGACAGCACCGCCAGCGGCACATCGTTTCCCATGCTGCCCACGGCCTCCTGGCCGGCGACGGCCAGGGGCGTGATCAGAAATTTGAGGTCTTCCTGGGTGTAACCGAAGGCCTGCTGGCGGTCGAGCAACGAGACGTCGGTCGCCGGGCGATCCGGCTTCAGCTCGGGCAGATCCTCAAGGAAGATCTGACTTTTGGCCAGCAACTCGGCGTAAGGATAAGCCGAGGCCAACCCGGCCTTGATCTCGGTGTCGTCGATGATACGCCCCTGTTCCAGGTCGATCAGCAGCATCCGGCCCGGCTGCAGGCGCCATTTCTTGACGATTTTCTCTTCGGGAATTGGCAACACGCCCATTTCGGACGCCATCACCACCTGATCGTCGTCCGTCACCAGATAGCGGGCCGGCCGCAACCCGTTGCGGTCCAGGGTCGCGCCGATTTGCCGGCCATCGGTAAAACAGACGGCCGCGGGTCCGTCCCACGGCTCCATCAAAGCCGCGTGATACTCGTAAAAGGCACGACGCTTCTCGTCCATCAGCGGATTGCTGGCCCAGGCTTCCGGAATCATCATCATCATCGCCTGGGCAAGCGAATAGCCGCCCTGGACAAGAAGTTCGAGAGCATTGTCGAAGCTCGCCGAATCGGACTGCCCATCGAAGGTGAGCGGCCACAACTTCGCCAGATCGTCCCCCAGCAGGTCCGACTTCATGGCGTAACGGCGGGCCACCATCCAATTCAGATTGCCCCGGAGCGTATTGATCTCGCCGTTATGGCAAATCATCCGGAAGGGATGAGCAAGACTCCAGGTGGGAAAAGTGTTGGTGGAAAACCGCTGATGCACCAGGGCCAACGCCGACACCAACCGGTCGTCACGGAGATCCTGGTAGTAGGGACCGACCTGCTCGGCCAGCAGCATCCCCTTGTAGACGATGGTCCGCGACGACATCGACGGGACATAGAAATCTTTCGCCGCCGCCCCGAAACGGCCACGAATGGCAATCGACATCCGTTTCCGGATGACGAATAGCTTGCGCTCGAAGGCGTCCTGGTCGGCAAGGCCGCTCGCCCGTCCGACGAACACTTGGCGAATGACCGGCTCGGAGGCCCGAACGCCGTCGCCCAGGATGGCACTGTCGACCGGCACGTCGCGCCAACCGAGAACCTTCTGGCCCTCGGCGACGATGACATCGCCGATGATCGCCTCGCACTGGCTCATCAGGTCCGCCTCCTGCGGCAGAAACACCATGCCGACGCCATAGGACCCGGCCGCCGGCAGGGAAATGCCGAGAGCGCCCGCTTCGGCCCGCAGCAGGCTGTCGGGAAGCTGGATCAGGATACCGGCGCCGTCACCAGCCATCGGATCTGCCCCGACGGCTCCGCGATGCGTGAGATTGACAAGAATCTCAAGGCCCTGTCGGACGATCTGATGGTTTTTTCGGTTCTTTATGTCCACGACGAAGCCGACGCCGCAGGCATCATGCTCGTAGCGAGGATCATAAAGTCCCTGATTATCCGAGGCACCATTCAAGATCATTTTCCAGCGTCTTTCACAACGGCCGCCGCGACGGGCGCGACGGCAGACCACACAAAGGCATCCGGCGATGAGATTTGCCAGCAGCACGAAATGATATTCGCAGAGAAGCGTATCAATAGTCATTTTTCAAAAGATGGCAACGCCCGGTCAAGCTTTTCTTGCGAGCATTGGCTTTTTGGTGGACAAATCTCCGACCGGTTTTTTGCCCATGGAGATTGAAAAATAACGAGGAATTACCAATCCAGCGTTCGTTCCGCCTGACCACCCCTGTCGGAAAGACATGCCCCGCCCTTTGCGCCTATGCCACATCGATTGCGACGGCGTATGGTTTTCGAGATGATATCAGGGTGATTGGAAACAGATTTCTTAGGTAAGGCCATGGGCCAGACGGATAACATTTGCATCATCGGTGGCGGGCCGGCCGGCCTGATGGCGGCCGAGGCCGCCGCCACCGACGGCGGCAGCGTCACGCTATGCGATGCCATGCCGTCAGTCGGTCGGAAATTCCTCCTGGCCGGTCGCGGCGGGCTCAATCTAACCCATAGCGAACCACTCGCCGAATTCGTTCGGCACTACGGCAGCGAAGCTGCCCGGTTCGAAACGCTCCTCGCCGATTTCGGTCCGAAGGAGCTGCAAGATTGGGCGCACGATCTCGGCATCGAGACATTCATCGGCACCAGCGGACGCGTCTTCCCGGCGGAATTCAAGGCGGCACCATTGCTGCGCGCCTGGGTCCGGCGTCTGCGCAAGCAAGGCGTGGAGATTTGCCCGCGACACCGCTGGGTCGGATTCGCCGATGACGGCAGCTTGCGGTTTCAGACCGCCGACGGAGAACGCCGGGTGACGGCCGCCGCGACCATCATCGCGCTTGGCGGCGGCAGTTGGCCGCAGCTCGGATCGAACGGCGCATGGACCGACATCCTGCGATCGATCGGTTGCCGGATCAGTCCTTTGCGGCCGGCCAACTGCGGCTTCGACGTCGCATGGTCCCCCCACATGAACCCGCACTTCGGTCGCCCTATGAAGACGGTTGCCCTCTCCTTCGGCGGCTGCATCCGGCGGGGAGAGATAATGATCACCAGCTATGGCCTGGAAGGGGGCGCCATCTATGCCTTAAGCGCCGTCTTGCGTGAAGCTATCGCTACGGACAGGCGGGCCTTCCTGTCAATCGATCTCAAACCGGATCTCGGTGAGGAAGAGGTGACCCAGCGCCTTTCGCGACCACGCGGCCGGTTGTCGCTGTCCAATTGGCTCCGCAAGTCGCTGGGATTACCGCCGCAGGCCGTGGCTTTGTTGCGGGAAGGCACCGAACGCGGACGAATGGAGACGCCGGCGCAGCTGGCGGCGGCGATCAAGAAGGTGCCGATCGCCCTATCGGCGCCTCGCCCTTTGGCCGAAGCCATTTCCAGCGCCGGTGGGCTGCGCTTCGATGAGGTTGACGACAATCTGATGATCCTCCGCCGTCCAGGCGTTTTTGCCGCCGGGGAAATGCTCGACTGGGAGGCGCCGACCGGCGGCTATCTGTTGACAGCCTGTTTTGCGACCGGACGACGGGCCGGGTGCGGCGCCCGTGCCTGGGTGCGGGAAGGGAAAAATCGTCACAGCAATGTCTCTTGATCGCTGTCGCCGGCCCAAGGACACTTGACTCCTCCGAAAACCGGCTGGACCGGGCAAAATAGAACGCATTGAGGGACCTTTTGGGCCGGTTGTTTTCGAATGCGCAGGAAAGGCGGGACGCTCGCTTCTTGACGCCGCGTGCCTTCGCCCTCGGTTATATCGCCTGTGGCGTCCTCTGGAGTGTTCTGCCCAGAACATTCGATTGGGGCTGGGGGTACCAGGTTGCTTCGCTTCTTGGTTTTCCTGAACCCTGGCCTGGCTTGCTCCAGGGCCTGCCCGCCATTGTTGCAACCGCCGTCATCGTCTATCTCGCCGGCCGTTTGGCCACGCGCCACCCCGCCGGCACACGGCAGACGAGGACCAGGTTCCGCCGCCTCTCGCCGACGGTCGCGGGCATTCCGTTGCGCAAGCGCTACGAGGAGTGTCTTCTTCATCGGGCAAACTACGATCAGCTGACCGGCCTGCCCAATCGGGTACTGGCGTTCGACCGCCTCTGCCAAGCGCTCAAACAGACAAGTCGCGACCAGCGGCCACTGACGATCCTGCAGGTCGACCTCGACCATTTCAAAGTCGTCAACGACACGCTCGGCCATGATGCCGGTGACGCCGTTCTCGTCGAAGCGACCCGACGGCTGCTGTCATGTGTTCGTAAAACGGACACGGTGGCGAGACTGGGCAGCGACGAATTCGTCGTCATCCTGGCCGAACCCAACAGCGACGAGCCATCCGATGTCGTGGCCAGACGCGTTCTCGAAGCGTTCAGTCCGCCTCTGCACGTCCATGGCACCGAGCTTTTCGTCTCGGTCAGCATCGGTCTCGCCGTCGCTCCCAATGATGGAACTGACGCGCAATCCCTGTTGCAAAACAGCAGTGCGGCGATGTCGCGGGCCAAGGAAGTCGGCAGCAATTCCTATCGATTCTTTACGCCTGGCATGAACCAGCAGGCCGCCGAACGCCTGGAGATCGAGACGCATCTGCGCCATGCCCTGGAGCGCGATGAACTGTCGCTGGTCTATCAGCCGGTCCTCGATCTGGCATCAAATCGCATGACCGGCTGCGAAGCGCTTCTCCGCTGGAACGGCCCGGCGCTCGGCGAGGTCTCGCCGGATCGCTTCATTCCTTTGGCCGAAGACAGCGGTCTGATCGTGCCGATTGGCGCCTGGGTCTTGCGCCAAGCCTGCGCCGAGGCCAGGCGCTGGTTGGATCAGGGGTGGGATATCAATGTCGCGGTCAATACGTCACCACGCCAGTTGCGCCATCCGAAATTGATCGACGACGTCAAGGCCGCCTTGATGGAAAGCGGGTTGCCGGCCGACCGCCTCGAACTGGAAGTGACCGAAACCTTCCTCATCGAGGACCCCATCCGCACCGCGGCCGTTCTGCGTGAACTGAACGGCCTGGGCATCCGGTTATCCATTGACGATTTTGGAACCGGATATTCATCGCTCAGCTACCTGAAGCGCTTTCCCTTTCAGACCCTGAAGATCGACCGCACCTTCATCCGTGACGCGCTGTCCGATCCAAGCGACCGGGCACTGGTCAAGGCCATCATCGCGTTGGCGAAAAGCCTCAATCTCCGCGTCGTTGCCGAGGGTGTCGAGACGTTTGGACAACTCGACTTCCTTCGCAGTCAGGGATGTGACGTCGCGCAGGGATTTCATTACAGCCGTCCGCTGGTGCCGTCGCAAGCCAGCGACTTCGCCCGGCGCTTCGCCGCCCGCCTGCCGCAGTCCCCCCATGATCTGTCGGCGATATTGGCCGAACGACTGGCCAAGTCGGCCTAAGTGTGCTGTTGAAACCGAGGACCTGTTGAGACAGGTGCCTTGTCCGCAAGGTGCCGTCAAACCTCCAGAAAGGTCACGACCAGCTTCGAAGGCGAACTCTTGGCCTGTTTTTTCAATTTGGCCATCTGGGCGCTGACATCATCGACGGTAAAGACCGCCCGTGGGAACGCCACCTTGATGAGGACGGCGCTGGCCGACAGCAATGGGAACCATTTCACATTTCCATCGCGATCGGCCGCCGAAATGCATCCTTTGGCCCGGGCCTCCGAATCGTAAAAGCTTTCGGCATCGCTACGGAAGGTCTCGAGAAGATCTTTGGTCGTTTCGACCGCCGTCTCGGCCGCCGTGCCGCGAAAACCGATAAAGAAGTCGTCGCCACCGATATGGCCAAGGAAGCAATCGGGTGTCAGGCGCTTTCGCATCAATTCGGAAAATAACAAAATCGCGCGGTCGCCCTGGCGGAATCCGTATTTGTCGTTGAACGGTTTGAAATTGTCGAAATCGACATAGGCGTATGCGTAGGCGCTCTCCGTCTCGCCAAGACTGTCGCCGACGAACTGATTGATCAGGGCATTTCCGGGAAGCTTGGTCAGCGGATTTTGATCGCGGGCCTGCGCCAAACTCTTTTCGTTGACGACACGGATGATCGAACGAGCCGAAAGAAAGCCGACATATCGCATCTGATCGACCAGGATGATGCCCTCGGCATCCTCTTCGCCGGAATAGATCGACATGATGCTTTCCACCGGCATCTGAACATCGGCAATCGGGCAACGAACGATGAAATCCTTAAGCTTCCGCCCCAGCCCCTTATTCGAAATCAGATCCTTGCCGAAAGGCGAGTAGGCATAGTTCTTGATGTTGCTTTCCCGCACGATGCCCAATGGCTGCCCCATGCGATCGACCACCGGGACAAATGTCTGGTTGGTATCGCTGCGCAACCGTTCGAACACGGCAGTAATCTCTTCGTCGATGGCCAGCGGCGGAATCGGGGCCATCTGGTCGAGGATAATCTTGCGGTCGCTATCCTTGCCACGCCGCTCATGGCGTGAAAGTTTTTCGATACGATCGTAAAACTCCGGCAGGTTGTCCGACTGAAGTGTCGGTCGGTCGATCATAAACCCCTGGACAAGATCGCAACCGACTTCCTTGCAGGTCAGGAATTCCGTTTCGGTTTCAATTCCGACCGCAACGACCATGACGCCCAGAAGATGGGCCATGCCGACCACATGCGACAACAGCATCTTCTTTTTGGTATCGCCGCTGACATTGCGAATGAAGAACTGATCGAGCTTGATGAATTCGGGCTCGATGCCGTAAAGCATCTGGAACCCGGCCACACCGCCGCCGAAGCGGTCGATGGCAATCTTGCAATTGTAGCGTTTCAAGGAACGCGCCCACGGCGTGGTAGCATCGAAGGAACCGGGTGGCGGCGCCGAAATCTCAAAGATCACCGATGTCTCGGGAACGTCATAATGCGACAGCAGGCCACGAATTTGCCGCGGCAAAAAGTCTGTGCCATCGAGCGAACGACTGTCGATGTTCAAAAACAGGCGCGCCCCGCGACCGCTGGCGAAACCGGCAAACCGGGCAATCGCCATTTCCCAGAGCTGAAGCTGCGCCGAATCAAGGCGACCAGCCACGTAGCAGGCTTCGAAAAAAGCGTGCTGATCGGGAAATCCAAAGGCGTCGTGATGTCGCAGCAGCGCCTCGTAGCCGAAGCAATGGCCGGTCGCCACATTCACAATCGGTTGAAAGGCGAACTCAAGCCTGTCAAGAATCGACGATGGCTCGATCACCCGACTTGTGGCAGAGGCGACGAAACCCGTTTCCTTCGACACAACGACAACTTCCAATTTTTGGGTGACCCCGGAGAACGAACCAGCCCTCGCCGGTCGAGATATCAATGCCGTCAAGCGTCAACGTTCAACAGAATTAGCGAAGACGGCATCATTGTCAATATTCCCTGGCCAGCGACATTGAATGTTCACGGATTCATATTTCCAAAATAAATCCACCAAACCAATTATCAAC
Organism: Telmatospirillum sp.; assembly: GCA_031291415.1. GTDB lineage: Bacteria > Pseudomonadota > Alphaproteobacteria > Rhodospirillales > Magnetospirillaceae > Telmatospirillum. Next base: position 4,863 of record JARLJB010000138.1, on the reverse strand, counting down.
TTATGGTGGCAAAACAAGTACTTTGATATAATAAGAGGAAGATTTAGAATTGACTATAGATTTCATGAGACCGATACCCTTTGAAAAATTGGCGTTTCCAGAAAAGGGGCAGGAATGACCACGGAGAACATACCCGGACACTCCCCATCAGTTGACATAGATGGGGTGCAACATGCCCTGGTCGATCAAGAGCGGTTGGCCATTTTGGTAGAAGCCCTCGGCGACAAAAAACTGGCGGAACTCTTCATCACGGCACGCCAGTCTGTTGTCGAATCGGCTGACGAGCTGAAACGATGCTGGGTCTCGGGCGACACGCGCCAAGCCGGCCGCGCCGCCCATCGTCTGGCCGGCGTCGCAGCGAATTTCGGCTTCAGCGCCCTGGGAACGATCGCCCGGAATATCGAACGGGATTGCCTGAGTTCCGGCGACGGCAAGAGCTTTGCCGCTTCCTTCGACGATATTTTGGCGGCATCCCTGGCGACGACGCTGGACATGACGAAAAAATGACGGCGGCAAGATGAAACATTTTTTTCCTGAGTGGCAATCCGATGAAAATTCGGCCACTCTCTGACCGCTGCCGCGGCCAATAGGGGTACGGGCGGTTTTGTGAGCTGACCGAACAGAGGTTGTTTCAATCAGATATGTCGGCGTTCAATGTTACGGACTTGTCCATCCACGCGTTGCTTGTCATCCTGTGGGGGACTGTCCTTTTTTTGTTTTTCCTTCGACGCCAGCGACGCGTCGGCGCCTTCGGGATTATCGGCCTTTTTGTCATTGTCCTGGGACTGATCGGTGGGTCCTTCGCCATTGACATCCTTATGCCCGATTCCCGCATGGCGGGAATCGCCGAAGCGATCAAGCTGCTGACCGGATTGATCATTCTTTTGATCGCCGCCCGGCTTTGTCGCCAGGTGCCCGTTTCCCGCCCACAGACGGCTTCCGGTCAATCGGCGCAAACGCCGACAGCTGAGGCGGTGGAACAGAACAGTTTCCGCACCATTATCGAAATGTCGCCCGACACCATCTGCCTCTGTCGCGACGGCGTCGTTACCTTCATCAATACCGCCGGCCTGCACCTGCTCGACTGTTCCGACACCAGCCAGATCGAAGGACAGCCGCTCAACCGGTTTGTTCATCCCGATTATCAGGTCTTATGCGACAGCAATTTTGCCCCGCTGGTCGGCGAGATCACGGCCACACCGATGAAATTCGTCAGTCCTTCGGGCCGGGCACTCGACGTCGCGGTCATCGCCGCCCCCGCCCCCGAGGGCAACGGCAGCGTTCTATTGGTGGTCCGCAACATCTCCGACGTCGTGCGCGCCAATCGGGTTGTCGCCGCGCAGGTCAAACGCCTCAACAACATCCTTGATACCGCCGTCGACGCGATCGTGGTGACCGACGAGGATGGCAAGATCGAGACCTTCAACCGCTCCGCCGAGGCGATGTTCCAATACACGGCGGCTCAGGCGATTGGCTGTCCCATCAACATGCTGATGTCGGAGAAAAGCGCCGAAGAACACAAACGAAAGGTCTTTACCGCCCTTTCGACACGCCACCAGCAGCCGAACGGAGCGGCCCGCGAGATCAGCGGCCGGCGACAGGACGGAAGCATGTTTCCCGCGGAAATATCCCTCTCGCTCTGCCAGCTCGATGACCGCCGCCTGTTCACGGCGATTTTCCGCGACGTCACCGAACGACGCAACTTTGAAGACTCTCTGGCCCATTCCGCCAACCATGACGCGCTGACCGGCCTGCCGAACCGCCGCCTGCTGCAACAACGGCTGCAACAGGCGGTTGATCACGCCGCGGCCAACAAAACGCAGATCGCGATCTGGTTCGTCGATCTCGACGGCTTCAAAATGGTCAACGATGTCATGGGACACGCGGCGGGCGACGAACTTCTGATCGAGGCGGGCCGGCGCATGGTTAACGCCGTCAGCCCGACCGATGTCGTCGCGCGGTTCGGCGGCGACGAATTCACCATCATCACCGTCGGCGTCGAAACGCGAACGGCCATCACCGAGGCAATCGAACATTTTCTGGATGCGTTGACCGACCCGTTTACGCTGCGCGGGCGCGAGCTGACCTTGTCGGCCAATATCGGCATCGCCCTCTACCCCGAGGATGCGGTACAGGCCTCCGACCTGATCGTTCACGCCAGCGCCGCCATGATGTTCGCCAAGGCCGGCGGCACCAACCTATATCGCTTCTTCGACCCGAGCATGCACAGGCTGTCGGCCGAACGGCTGACGTTGGAAACCGAACTGCGGCGCGGCATCGAACGCGGAGAACTGCTTTTGCACTACCAGCCGCAAGTCGAAGCGGCAAGCGGCAGGATCGTCGGGCTTGAGGCCTTGGTGCGCTGGCAGCACCCGACAAGGGGCCTGGTGCCGCCAGGTCGTTTCATTCCGGCCGCCGAGCAAACCGGACTGATCGTTCCCCTGGGAAACTGGGTTCTCCGCCAGGCCTGCGCGGACATCCGCAAACTTGAGGATTTGGGGATCGAACATCTCTCCGTCGGGGTCAATATCTCGGCCCGTCAGTTCAGCGACTCGGATATTTTCGGGCTTATTGAGGAAGCCATCGAGGAAAGTGGCATCGATCCGACGCATCTCGACGTCGAAATCACCGAAAGCACGCTGATGAATGACCCGGAGCATGTCATCGGCTACCTCGAACGTATGAAGGGATTGGGAATCACACTCTCGATCGACGATTTCGGCACCGGCTATTCGTCTCTCAACTATCTCAAGCGTTTCCCGGTCGACACCTTGAAGATCGATCGCTCCTTCATCATCGACATCGCCAACAACCCCAAGGACGAGGCGATCGCCGTCACCATCATCACCCTCGCCCACTGCATGGGCATGACGGTCCTTGCCGAAGGCGTCGAACACGCCCGCCAAGCCGAGATTCTCACGCAACATGGCTGTGACGTCATCCAGGGCTTTCTCTACAGCAAACCGTTACCCTTGGCGGCAGCGGCAGCGGCGGTAAAGGACGGTGGATATTTGACGAGACAGATGGCAGACGAGGTTCTTCCCGCCCGCACCCTTTCGCGATGAGAGGATAACTACTCGTAACGCAGAATGTCCGCAGGATCGCGCCGGGCCGCCGCGACGATCTGCCAACCGACGGCCATCCAGGCGACGATGATCGTCACCGAAAGACTGGCAACGAACGGCAAGACGCCAAGCGTGGTCCGCTGCGTGAATAGCGACAGATAGGCCTGCCCGCAGACGTAAGCGATCGGCCAGGAGACCACCGTGGCAATCAGCACCGGCCGCGACAGGTCCCACAGCAGCAGGCGCAAGACAGCGCCATAGCTGGCCCCCAGAATCTTGCGGATGGCGATTTCCTGGAGCCGGCCGCTGGTCGTCTGGATGGCCATGCCCGACAGCCCCAGAACCGCAATGGAGATGGCGAAGACGGCAAGAACTCCGAATATCGCGGCCACGGCGGTCAGGATTTCGGCATTTTCCTCGAACAACTCAAGACTGAAACGATGTTGGAACGGTGTCTGCGGGGCAAGGCGCGCCAATGCCGCGTCGATGGCCGCTACCGCGGCGGCTGGCGCGCCATCGGCGACACGGATGATCGGAAAATGAGCGGCCTCAAGAGAGAGGCAATACAGGTTTCCCCGGCTCCCCACGCCGAGAAAGTGCTGCGGACGGTCTTCGACGACCCCGACGATTTGAAAGGGCGCCGCACCGTGGGTGCTTTGTCGATAGATCGTCCGGCCCACCGCCGCTTCGGGAGACCAGCCGAAGGCCTGCGCCAATGAGCGGTCAACGATGACGTTGAAGGAACCGTCGTTGCCGGTCAGCGACTCCGGCATGACGTCGCCGCCGCGTTCGGACGAAAAATCGCGTCCGGCAAGAACTCTTGCTCCAATCGTCGAAAAGTAATCATCCGTAACGCCGTTGATATAGGCCTCGACCCGCCGGGTGCCCAATTCCTGCGTCGGGAACAAGCTTCCGCTGCTCACCTCCAGGGTCCAGGGGATGGTGCTGGCCGCCGCCACCCCAAGAACCTCGGGCACATCGCGAAGAACCGTCCGGATGTCGTCGATCTTGACCGGTAGAGCCTTGAGAGACGTGGTGATCGCCAGTAGCGCCCCGCCGCCGGACGGCGAAACGACGCGCCGCAATTGGGCATTCTGCAAGAACATGACAACCACCATGACCAGCAGAAGGCTGGTGACCAGGAACTGAATGCCGACGAAGAGCGTCGCAAGCCGCGAGGCGGCCTGTTTCGTCTTGCCTCCCCGTGCCGCCGTCTTGGCACGCCAGCCCGACAGCAGAATCGCCGGGTACAAGCCGCCGACGGCCGTCGCGACGGTCACGCCGGCGACCAGCAGGGACCAGAAAGCCACGCGGCCGAACAGCAGCGTAGCCAGATTGATTCCCGTTGCGCCGGCCAGCGGTGCCGTCAGCACTGCCAGGATCACCAGGACCAGGACGAGCGCGCCAATCGCCAGGACGGCGCTTTCCACCAGATTCTGCAAGATGATCTGTCGCCGGGTGGCGCCCAGCAAAATGCGCATGCCGCTTTCGCGTAAGCGACCCGCCGCCTGCGCCGCCGCCAGATTGGCATAGTTCAAGCTGGCGACGCCGAGCACGAGCGCCCCCATGAGCACCAGCAGAAACGACACGCCGATCCCCGTCTGGTCGGTTCGGACGTAGGCATTGGCCAAGGTCTCGTGAAACCGCGTCAATGGAATGAGAGCCGGCCTGGAAAAATTGGACAGGGGGGATGAGTGGATTTTCTGCCTGAACGCGGCGATGATCGCCGCCGAACAGGGGAAAGACCATGACGAAGCGCACCCGCCGGAATCACACGCCGGCGTTCAAAGCAAAGGTG
>JARLJB010000024.1 GCA_031291415.1 Telmatospirillum sp. | reverse complement strand
CAGCCTCCTCAACGAGCCGACCTCTCATGAATCACATTGCTTCTGCCTTTGGTAGAATCTTTTTACGCCCCATCTTGGGCGAAGGACTCGTCTTACGGGAAAATGGGGCGAGGTATCGGCAATTGAGGACACGCCCTAGGTGTTTTCCGAGTCTACCGCGGTGGCATCGTCCGATCCTATTTTGTGTCTCTGGCCGACGTTTCGCTTCGAGCGATTTCCCTTGTCTTCGCCTGTCCGCCGGCCGGCCGTCGGGCTTATGACGGCGACGGCCGCAAGTCCTGGCAAATCAGGTGACGACATCCGTCGATTCCCTCTCGGTCGAGGGGCGACTGAGGCTGTTTCCCTTGGGGATTTCGCTCGTCATCGAGAAAAGGGAAGACATGAGCAATCGCGATGGGAAATCGGGGCCGTCTCACTGGTGGACGAAACTCAAGAGCCTGCAATTCTTCAAAGACGCCAGCGATCTCGTCCCGCGGTCTGGTCCGCTCAGTCGGCAGTGGAGCCCCAGCCGCCGCCCGGCCGACGATTCGCGGATCGAATGGACGCCAAACACCCTGCGGTTGATTTTGCAAAACGAGCTTCCCGACGCGGAAATACTCGTCGTCTCCAACCGCGAGCCCTACATCCATAACCTCGAGGACGGCCATATCGTCGTCCAGACGCCGGCCAGCGGGTTGGTCGCCGCCCTGGAACCGGTGACCGCCGCCTGTGGCGGAACCTGGATCGCCGCGGGCAGCGGCTCGGCCGATCACCAGACGGTGGACGAGCATGATCGTCTGGCCGTTCCACCCGGTGACCCCACCTACACGCTGCGCCGCGTCTGGTTGTCCGAGGAAGAGGAGAACGGATATTACTTCGGCTTTTCCAATGAAGGCCTTTGGCCGCTTTGCCATCTCGCCTATGTGCGTCCGAATTTCCGGGAAGCCGATTGGCTGCAATATTGCGCGGTAAACCGCAAATTTGCCGATGCGGTGGTGGCCGAGGCACGGACCAGCCGTCCGATCGTTCTGATCCAGGATTACCATTTCGCCCTGCTGCCGCGCCTCGTCCGCGAAAAGCTCCCCGACGCGACGATCATCACCTTCTGGCACATCCCGTGGCCGAATGCCGAGACCTTTGGCATTTGCCAGTGGCGCCGCGAGGTGATCGAAGGCCTGCTGGGCAGTTCGATTCTGGGGTTTCACACCCAGTTCCACTGCAACAATTTCATCGATTCCGTCGATCGCTTTCTCGAAAGCCGGATCGACCGGGAACATCGGTCGATTACCTTCGGCGGCAGCGAGACCCTGGTCAGACCATATCCCATCTCGATCGATTGGCCGCCCCGGGCGCTCGAACACCAGGCCCCCGTCGAGGTCTGCCGCACCAAGGTGCTGGAAAGGTTCGGCCTGCCGGAACAAGTCCGTCTGGCGGTCGGTATCGAGAGGTTCGACTATACCAAGGGGATCCTGGATCGCATGCGGGCGATCGATCTGTTCCTGGAGAGCAATCCCGAATGGCGCGGACGCCTGACCTTCATCCAGGCCGCCGCCCCGTCGCGAACCAAGCTGGCCGCCTATCAGACACTTCAGGAAGAGGCCGTCGCTCTGGCTGGTGAAATCAACCTTCGCCATACTTACGACACGGTTCCGGCCATTATCTTGGCCATTCACCATCACGAGCAGGACCAGGTGTTCGAGCTATACCGGGCCGCCGATATTTGCATCGTCAGCAGTCTCCATGACGGCATGAATCTCGTTGCCAAGGAATTCGTCGCCGCCCGCGACGACGAACAGGGAACGTTGATTCTCAGCACATTCGCCGGAGCCGCGCAGGAATTGCTGGAGGCTCTGATCGTCAATCCCTACGACACCAAGGAGATGGCCGACGCGATTCTACAGGCTTTGACGATGCCCGAGGAGGAACAGCGCGAACGAATGCAGCTGATGCGCGACATGGTGCGGGAAAACAATGTCTATCGCTGGGCCGGCCGCATGTTGCATGACGCCGCTCTTATCCGGAAACGCGATCGTATCGAGGGGCTGGAGGCGAGTGGTGTTGAGGGTTCCGACAAATGAACCGCCGGGCTTGAGCGATCGATGCGCGCTGTTTCTCGATATTGACGGCACCTTGATCGATCTCGCGCCGCACCCGGACGACGTCGTCGTCCCGGCCGGGCTGATCGCTCTGCTGGTCGCCTTGCGCGCCTGTTTGGACGGCGCGTTGGCCTTGATCAGCGGTCGGTCGCTATCGCAGATCGATGGTCTGTTCGGGGCAGGACGCTTCGACGCCGCGGGAAGCCACGGCTATGAATGGCGAACCGGCGCCGAGGGCGACAGGGCTATTGCGCCGCCGGCGCCGCTGTTCGCCGCGGTGGCCGATCTTGTCGCCAAAGAGGCGGCTCTGTTGCCGGGCCTGCTGGTTGAACGCAAGCTTTACTCCATCGCCTTGCATCATCGTGCCGCTCCGTCGCGGGAACCCGCAGCCTGGGCTCTCGCTCGCACCGCCCTGGCGAGGCTGGGAGCCGGCTACCATCTTCAAGCGGGTCAGGGTGTCGTCGAGATTGTCCCGGCGGCGGCGGAAAAGGGAATGGCCATCGAACGTTTCATGCGGGCCCCACCCTACCGCGGGAGAAACCCGGTTTTCGCCGGCGACGATCTTACCGACGAGAGCGGATTCCAAAGCGTCAACCATCTCGGTGGTTGGTCTGTCCATATCGGCGGGAACGAGACGTCCGCCAGCTACCACCTTGCCTCGCCGCAAGCGTTGCGGCGTTGGCTGGAAACCGGCTTCAAATGCGGAAAGGACGTGAATGGATAACCTCGAGCTGGGTGTGATCGGCAACTGCGCCATTGCCGCTTTGATCGACCCCGACGCGACGATCCGCTGGTGTTGCTTTCCGCGTCTGGACGGCGATCCGGTCTTTTGCGCCTTGCTCAACGGTTCCGCCGACGACGCCGTCGACCGGGAAACGGAAACCGGCCTTTTCGGTTTGGAATTGCGCAACCAGGTGCGGGCCGAACAAGCCTATCTTCCGAACACGGCGATCTTGCAGACCACGCTCTACGACGATGCCGGCGGCGTCGTCGAGATCATCGATTTTGCTCCGCGTTTCGAACAATATGAACGGGTCTACCGCCCGCCGATGTTCATTCGGCGGATAAGGCCCGTTCAGGGACGCCCCCGCCTGCGCGTTCGCATGCGGCCCCGCTTCAACTATGGCGAATTCGCACCCGAGACGACACAGGGCAGCAACCATATCAGGTACATGTCGTCGAGCCAGACGCTGCGGCTGACCACCGACATTCCAATCTCCTACATCCTCGAGGAACAGCACTTCGGACTGGAGCGGCCGGTCTCCATGCTGCTGGGCAGCGATGAGAGCATTCAGTCGGACATTGAGGGGACGACCCGCGATCTTTTCGAACGGACGCTCGCCCATTGGCATGACTGGATCCGCTCGCTGTCCATTCCTTTCGAGTGGCAAGACGCCGTGATCCGCGCGGCGATCACCCTCAAGCTGTGCAATTACGAAGAAACCGGGGCCATCGTCGCGGCCTTGACGACCTCGATTCCGGAAGCATCCGGCACCAGGCGAAACTGGGATTATCGCTATTGCTGGCTGCGTGACGCCTATTTCGTCATCCACGCCCTCAACCGGTTGGGCGTCACCAAGACGATGGAGGGCTATCTCAGCTTCATCGCCAATATCGCCGACGACACCAAGGATGGGCGCCTGCATCCGCTCTACGGCATCTTGCGGAGCACGGATCTTGGCGAGCGCGAGGCGTCTCACCTGTCGGGGTATCGCGGACAGGGGCCGGTTCGCATCGGCAACGCCGCCCATAACCAGACGCAGCACGATGTCTATGGCAGCGTCATCCTCGCCTCGACACATGCCTTCTTCGACCAGCGACTGGCCTGGAAAAACACGCTCGAAGGATTTGAACGCCTTGAAAGTCTGGGCCGCAAGGCGGTCATCGTGTTCGACCATGCCGATGCCGGGCCGTGGGAACTTCGAACCAAGGCGGAAGTGCACACATTTTCGAGCGTGATGTGCTGGGCGGCTTGCGATCGTCTGGCGCGGATCGCCCGGCAGTTGCAACTTCCCGATCGCATGCGGCGCTGGCAAAGACGGGCCGACCGTCTGCATGCGGTGATTTGTGAGCGGTCGTGGAATGCCGGACTCAACAGCTTCGTCTCGACTTTCGATGGCGACCAGCTCGATGCGACGCTTTTGCTGTTGCACGAGCTTGATTTCCTGCCCGGCGACGACCCCCGTTTCGTTGGCACCGTCGACCGGATCGGCACCCATCTCAAGCGGGGTGATTTCCTGTTTCGTTATACCACGGCCGACGATTTCGGCACGCCGGACACCGCCTTCGTGATTTGCGGTTTCTGGTACATCGACGCGTTGGTTGCGGTGGGCCGGCCGGAGGAGGCGCGGGCGCTTTTCGAGACGATGCTCGCCAGACGCAACGGGCTCGGCCTGTTGTCGGAGGATCTCGACCCCGAGAATGGCCAATTGTGGGGGAATTTTCCGCAAACCTACTCGATGGTCGGCCTGATCAATTCCGCGATGCACCTAAGCCGGAAATGGGAAGCCGCCTTTTAGAGTTCCGCACCGGGGGCGCGCCGACCTGGATGAAACACGAGTGGCACCGGCGTCCCTGCCGGTGTTTCGCCGCCAGGTGGACCCTTTCCGGCTCACGCCGGAACACCGGCAGGGACGCCGATGCTACTGACAATTTGTTTCTTCCTGGCCCGAGCAGAATGAAACCGTAACGCAACTCTTATAGTTTGCCTGGGGGCTATCGTATAGGATACCGCCGATCCTTAATGTCATATTTCCCGTGCCGGTTCGTCCATGATTCATTTGCCGTTATCCATGTCGTTGCCCGTTTTGTCGCCTCTGTTCGGCTGGCTGGTGGGGGATGTCAAGGCCCGCACCATCCTGGTGCACGGCCGGGATCAACCGGTCGGCGATGGATTCTTGCAAGCCGGGTTCTTCCACGCGCTACGGTGCCGGTTTCCCAAGTCGCACATAACCTTCGCGGTTTCCAAGGGCGGCAGCCCTTACGACGGCTCGTTGCGCGCCGTTATGGCGCCGTTCATCGATGAAGTCCTTTCCGACCAAGGGTTTTGCATGGAGCCGCGCCAGCTCAGCCCGCTGGCTTCCAGACCCCTGGGCGGGCGTCAATTCGATCTGGTCATCGACCTTGAAAAGAAGTTCTGGCGAAGCTTGGCAGTCAAGCGCGTTCGCCATCGGATCTTCATTTCCGCGTCGCGGCACTTTCTTTTTTCCGACCGTTGGCCGCGACAGTGGAAAAATCCAGCCCATCTCTCCGACCAATATATGCTGCTGCTCGACGCAATCGGCATGCCCAAGCATCTGGACCTGCCGGCCCCCGATTTTCATGATTCGAAATGCGACGATTTCGCCCGCCGACTTCTGCCCGACGGCAAGGTCTACGTCGGCCTGGCGCCCGGTGCCGGCGACCGCGGCAAATGCTGGCCGCTCGATCGCTACTACGCATTGTCGCGCCTTCTGCTGTCGCGGAACGTCCAGCCGGTCTACCTGCTGGGGCCCCAGGAAAAAGACTGGGTGCAACTGGTGGCGGACGCGGTGCCCGACGCTCTGATCCCGGCCTGGAAGGACGGCCGCATGTTGCCCGAGTTCACCTGTCCGCTGCAGACCGTCGCTCTTGGTCATCGGTTGGCGGCGGCGGTGACCAATGACTGCGGGATCGCCCATATGCTGGCGGCCGCCCAGACGCCCCTGGTAACGCTGTTCGGCTACACCAATGCCATCAAATATGCGCCGCTGACGCCGCATCTGAAGACGATAACGGCGCAGGATTACGGGTCGAAATCCGTCTCGGCCATCCCGTTGGACGCCGTCGTGGCAGCACTCGATGACCTGCATGTGCCAGGGATTTCCTGACGCCCGTCATACCATCGGCGCCTGATGGTCTGCCGGCTTGAAGGATGCCAGGAATCGCGTCATTTCATCGGCCGGAAGCGGCTTGCTGACCAGAAATCCCTGCATCACGTCGCACTGCAACGACCGCAGGTAGCCGGCCTGTTCGGGCTCTTCGACTCCCTCGGCGATGACCTCAAGACCAAGGCTGTGGCCCAAGGTGATCACCGCCTTGACGATCGAGGCATTGCCGCTGTTCCTCATCATGTCGCGGACGAAGGACATGTCCACCTTGAGTTTGTGCACGTCCATCTGCTGTAGATAGGCAAGTGACGAATAGCCGGTGCCGAAATCGTCGATCGACAGGCGGACTCCCAGTGCCTTGAGTTCAGCCAGCGTTTTGAACGATCGCTCGCGGTCGACCATGACGAAGCTCTCGGTGATTTCGAGCTCGAGTTGTTCGGGAGAAATGCCCGCCTCGTCCAGAGCTGCCTTGACCGAATCGAGCAGACCTCCCCGGCTGAACTGCACCGCCGAGACATTGACCGCCATCTGACGGGGGGCCAATCCGGTCGCGCGCCATTGCTCGACCTGCCGGCAGGCGGTTTTCAGGACCCAATCGCCCAGCTCGACGATCAGACCGCATTCCTCGGCCAGCGGAATGAACGCGCCGGGAGCAATCAATCCCCGCTCGGGATGGTTCCAGCGGACCAAGGCCTCAAGACCGACAACCGTGCCGCCGGCCAGGTCGATTTGCGGTTGGTAATGCAGACAGAATTCACCGCGGTCGAGGGCGCGGCGCAAATCCGCCTCAAGGGACAGGCGTTGCTTGGCGCGGACGGTCATCTCCGGCGAGAAGAAGCGCAGGATTCCCCGGCCCTGCACCCTGGCTTGGTGCAACGCGGCATCGGCGTTGCTCAGCAGTGTTTCGGAATCCCGACCGTCTGCGGGGTAAAGCGTGATGCCGACGCTGGCACCGATATAGAAGTCGCTGCCGTCCAGTCTGTATGGTTTCGACAGTGTGTCGATCATGCGCTGCGCCACGAGATCGACACCCGGGCCGTCGATGCTGTGGTCCAGGATGATGTTGAACTCGGCGCCTCCGATACGGGCAATTGCATCGACGCCGGGCAGGGCCTTGCGCAGCCGGTTGGCCACCTCGATCAGCAGGCGGTCGCCGGCGCTGTGTCCATGGCTTTCGTTGACGGTCTTGAAGTTGTCGAGATCGACGAACAGCACCGAGAACTCAGACTGGCTGTGCTCGGCCTGTTGTATCGCATGGGCAAGAAATTCGCCGAACAGGGCGCGGTTGGGGAGCCCGGTCAAAGGGTCGCGGTGGGTGAAGAAATCGAGATCCTGCTCCGCCTGACGCCGTTTGGTGATGTCGCGGTACGAGCCCCGCAATCCAAGCGGCTTGCCGAGGTCGTCAAAGACCGGCTTCGCCACATGCTCGATCCAACGCTCGCCGCCGTCTTTCGTCCGAATGCGCAGGATCGACAATGGCGTGTCGGCGGAAGCGCCGGTTCGGCTGTGGGTCCGCCAGCTCTCGCGGTCATCGGGATGAATGATCTTTTCCATCAACCCGGGGTCGGCGAAGAAATCGGCTGGCGCATAACCCGATACCTCGGCACAGGCGGGCGATACATAAAGAAAGCTACCGTCGGGCGCCTGCCAATACTCCCAGTTAGGCGAGTAATCGGCAAGAATACGGTATTTCTCTTCGCTTTTTTTTAACAGCGCGGTGCGGCTGTCGACCAGTTGTTCGAGAAATCTCTGCAGGCGGCTGAGTTCGACGTGGGTGCGGATTCGCGCCCGCACCTCGTCGATGTCGAACGGCTTGGTAATGTAGTCGGCGGCGCCGAGTTCAAATCCTTTGACCTTTTTTTCCGTGGCGTCGATCACGGTGACGAAGATCACCGGGATGCGATTGCCGGCCGGCATGGACTTGATCAAACGGCAGACCTCGTAACCGTCCATCCCGGGCATGACGACGTCGAGCAGAACGAGGTCGGGCGGCGATGTCCCCTCGACGATTTCGATGGCCTTGGCGCCGGAATTGGCGACCATGATCTGATAGTCGTCTTTCAAGGCCTCCAGCAACTCGTGAATGTTCTCGGGGACATCATCGACCATCAGAATCTTTGCGGGATGGCCCCTGTCGCCATGGGCCGCGGCGCCGGCCAGGCTGGTGCTGCCGCGATAGCGGCAAAGTTCGAGATGGGTGGCGACGCGCAGCCGCAACAACTCGGGATTGACCGGTTTGGTGATGTAATCGGCCACACCAAGGCGGAGACCGCGGACTTCATCATTGGCCTCGGCCAGCGCTGTCACGAAGATCACCGGAATGTCGGTGGTCGCCGGATTGGATTTCAGCTGGGCGAGCACCGAATAGCCGTCCATTCCCGGCATCTTGACATCAAGCAGAATGATATCCGGATGCGGCAGGCGTTGCGCCAGTTCCAACGCTTTTTCGCCATTGGTCGCCGCGATGACCGCGTAATCGTCACGCAAGATCGTGATCAAGGCATGCAGATTTTCGTGCATGTCATCGACAATCAGAACGCGTCGTCGCTCTTGCAGTAGCTCTGTCATGGTTTCGTTCCGGTTACTGATTGCAGGCGGTCGCGCAGGGACGCGACCAACGCCAAGGCCTCGTCGATGGCAAAGACATCGGCCTTGGCGGAAATTTCGCGCATGGCCGGTTCATCGGTCTCGCCGATTCCGGCCCGCAGTTCGGCCAACAATCCGTCGGCGGCCCCCAGGTCATATTCCAACGCATGTTCCAGCCGGTCCAACCGCTCGATGATATCGCCGCGGCCCATAGGCGTCGCCGCCGTAGAGACGGCTGTCGGAGGAACCGCCAGTCCGTCGATTTCGGTCATGACCCGTTGCAGCAAGGCGTCGACGGCCTCGAGGTCGCTCTCAGGAGGCGTGGCGCCCTGCTTGAGCTCTGTATCGATATCGATGATCTTTTCGTAGAGGGAGACGGCACCAATGTTGCCGGTCACGCCTTTCAGGGCGTGGCAATATTCCCCGGCGCGCGGAAGGTCATGGGTCGTTACCAGTCGGCGCAATTCACTGGCCGCATCGGGATAGTGTTCGCGGAAACGGCGCAGTTGTCTGCGGTAGGCTTCGATCTTGCCGCCGATGCGGCGGACCCCTTCGCGGGCGTCGATGCTGTTCAGCGCTGCCAAATCCAGCGGGAATTCCGGCGTCGGAGACGGCCGCAGGGAAACCGCTCCGCCGGCTGCGGTCCGCTCCCTGGTCGGGGGCATCCATTTGACCAGGGTCGCCAAAAGCCGCTCGGGGACGATCGGCTTGGTCACATGGTCGTTCATGCCGGCCGCCTGGCTTTTTTCGGCGTCCTGGGCCATGGCCAAGGCCGTCATGGCGATGATCGGCAAAGTGGCATAGCGCTCGGCTCCGGGCGCTTCGGCCAATGCGCGGATGGCGCGTGCCGCCTCGAGGCCGCCCATCACCGGCATTTGGATGTCCATCAGCACGGCGTCATAAGGGACCTGGCGCACCTTGTCGACGGCTTCCCGGCCGTTGATCGCCTCGTCGACCTCCATGCCTTCGCCCCGCAGGAGTTCCGAGGCGAATTCCCGGTTGATGTCGTTGTCCTCGACCAGCAGGATGCGCGCCCCGGCGAGTTGCCCGGACGGCGCCAGACCGACCGGGATCTCTTGTCGTTCCGGTCGTTGGCCAAGGATTCGTCCGCGGTCGAGGACCGAAAGGATGGTGTCGAGCAAGGTCGACGGCGATACCGGCTTGATGAGAAAGCCGTTCACGCCGGCCTGTTTGGCCAGCCGGATCACGTCTTCGCGGCCATAGGCGGTGACCATCACGACTTTCGGCGGTATTGCGATGGCCGGGTCCTGGTGCATGCGTTGCGTCACCTCATGGCCGTTCATGCCAGGCATCCGCCAATCCAGCAGCAACAGATCGAAGGGCTTGTCGGCGGCCTCCCGAAGCGCCGTCAAGGCCGCGGCGCCGTTGGCGACGACGACGACGTCGAGACGAAAGAAGCGCAGCATCTCGGCCATGATTTCGCGTGAGACTTCGTTGTCGTCGGCCACCAGTACCCGGATGCCTTTCAGCAACGGGCCGACCTGCTCGACGAGGTCGTAGCGGTGCGCCAGGGCCTGTCGGGCGATTTTCAGCTGAATGGTGAAGCTGATCGTCGTTCCCTTGCCCGGTTCGGAGTCCTCGACCCAGATGCGCCCTCCCATCAGTTCGACCAGTTGCTTACAGATGGCCAGTCCAAGGCCGGTGCCTCCGAAACGGCGCGTCGTCGTCTGGTCGCCCTGGGAAAACTTCTCGAACAGCTTTTGCTGCGCGGCGGTCGTCATGCCAATGCCGGAATCGCGCACGCAGACCTGCATGGTCATGCTTGTGTCGGTTGCGGTAAGTGCGCGGAAGGCCAATTCCACTTCACCTTTGTCGGTGAACTTGATGGCGTTGCCGCAAAGATTGAGAAGGATTTGCCCCAATCGCAGCGGGTCGCCGATCAGCATCGGCGGAATCGAGGGATCATAGCGGATCAGGAACTCGATGCCCTTTTGCTCGGCCTGGAAGCCGATGGCGTCGGAAAGCTGCTCCAACACGGCGTCGAGGCCGAACTCGACCTCCTCGATTTCCAGTCGTCCCGCTTCGATCTTCGAAAAATCGAGAATATCGTTGATGATGCCCAGCAGCGAATGCGCCGCATTCTGCGCCTTGGTCAGATAATTGTGCAGCGACGGCGGCAGATCGGGTTTGAGGGCAAGATACAACATGCCGAGAATCGCATTCATCGGCGTGCGGATCTCGTGGCTCATATTGGCCAGAAACTCCGACTTCATGCGCGTCGCCTCTTCGGCCAGGGACTTGGCCTTGAGCATCTCCTCGCGCGCCGCCCGTTCGATCGTGATGTCCTCGACGACGCCGACCATGCCTTCGTCGGGGGCGTTGATATCGATGGCGCGCGCTGAAAGCCTGATCCAGAAGGGGTGGCCGTCCTTACGGATGGCGATCTGTTCATGGACCAGGGTTTCTCCTCGCTCTATCTGTATTTCGGCGGCGGCGGCGCTGGCGATCCAATCGGCCTCGTTGGCGTACCAGATGCGGGTCTGGCGTCCGATCTGCTCGCCGTAGGCATAGCCGAACATTTCGTCCATGCGCCGATTACACCGCGAGATGACGCGGTCGCGCATTTGCACGATGCCGACGCTGGCGGAATCGAACAACGCCTGCAATTCGGCGGTCCGCGCCGCGACCCGCTGTTCCAGCTCTTCGTTGATCGACTTGAGTTTGTCCTGGCTGTCGGCCAGCAATTGATTGGCTTTGATCAGTTCGCGATTGCGCGTCTCGATGGTGTCGAACATGTCGTTGAAGGCCTGGACCAGGGTCCCCAGTTCATCCTGGTGCGGGTAATTAATTCTCTCGACCTGCTTCTCTCCGATATTGAAGCGCCAATCGACGACAGTTTTGGCCACCTGGGTGACACTGTCGGAAAGGCGGCGCCTTATCGTCCACGAGAAAATGAGCCAAAGACCGGTGGTGACGACCACAGAATTAAAGAGGACGACGAAGAAGCTCGTCTTGATGCGATTCCACATCACGTCGCGGTCGGAATAAAGAACCATATGACCGATCAGGCGGTCGCCGTCGGACAATGATGAGTGGTACAGAGGAACTATTTCGCGCCGAAATTGCCGCGGAAACAGGTCGTCGCGGTCCATCTCGATTGACGAAAGGTCTCCATCGGCGACCAGGACGTCGTCTTCCTCGGTCTTGATCTCGATGCCACTGACGATCGCATTTTGCCGGACCCCCCGGGCGATCGCCGCCAGTCGCGCCGCGTCAAGCTCCCAGACCGCTTCGGTGACTCCCGGCCGCACGGTACGGCCGAGCGAGGCCAAATCATCGACAATGGTCTGGGCGACAGTGAAATATTGAATGGCCAATTGCACGCCGGTCGCGCCGAGAGCCAGCAGCAAATACCACGGAAGCATCGAGTAGATCAGGCGTCGGGCCAGTGTTTGCGTCGAAAGCATCGACCCTCCCCCCCCTTGAGGGAATCATTTATACCAATGTTCGGCGATCGAGCCCGATCACCGCCAGCCGCTGTCAATGAGAATGGGCGGACTCCGGCCACCACCAGCTGGTATCCGGCGGTTCTGTGGCAGCCGGCAGCAAAGGGTTGTCCAGATGGATCACCTGACGTTTCTCTCTTTTGACCGCGGCGATCTCCGTTGCATGATAACTTTCGAAGAGTTTCCGGAACGATCCATCCGCGAGAGATAACCTAAGACCTCGTTCAATTCTCCCAGCCAGGGCAGTATTGCTCTTGTTGACCCAATAATATATGGGAAATGGGAAATACAGAGCCTTGGTCTTTTCTATCGACAGCTGTGGAAATGTCGCCTTGCGCTCGTCAAGTTCGCGTCGTGCTTCGTTCAGACCGCGCGGAAAGGCGTCGAATCGGCTTGCCGCCAGCATTTCGAATAAATTCTCGTAACTTGAAGAGGTCGTCACGGAAAAACCATTGGCTCGCATGATCGGCAGATCGGCCCATTGGCTGTTGAGGCCGAACATGAGTTGCTTGCGCAGCGATTGATCGTCCATCAGACCTATGCTGGCCTGATCCGCCGACCGGATGATCAGCAGCCGGAAGCCGACGAGACCGCGCAGAATATCGATCTTGATCGGCAGCAGCTTTTCTTCGCGCTCCCCATTGGTACCGAGCGCGATGACGTCGATGGCGCCCGATTGCAGCAGGAAAACACCACGATTTTGCGTCACATCTTCGGCATAGGGCGTCAGCCGGGCCGGTCCATCGGTCTTTTCGGTGTGCGCCAGGGCAAGTTCCAACAGCTTCCATCGATAGTCATAAATCGATCCGGCCGGGAAATAACGAAGGGATGTCTCGGCCGCCGCACACTGTTTCGCCCAGGCAGGCGTCAGGCCGACCAAGATGAGCAATCCAAGGATCAGACCAGCCTTCAGGCTTTTCCTCATCTCGGATGCGTCTCCTCAATTGGCCATGGCAGGTGGCTTCCAGATGATCCTAAAGATACTACCTCAGATTAATCCAGCCGATGGGGATCGTGAAGCGCTGGTATCCGTTACCGGATCAGGTCCGGCTCTCACGAGTGAGGCGGGCGTTTGAGGCTGCGAAAAAATGGCACCGGCCGCGCCGGGGACGGGCCGAAGCCGAGAGCAAGGATTTTCGCCGCTTTGCGGCGAACACCGGCAGAGACGCCGGTGCCACTTTCGATTTAATTCACAAGCCTCGGGACGCCCGCCCCATTTCTGGTTTAAGGGTTCATCCGTCAGATTTTTACCACTGGGCCATTCCGGTCCCGCTTCAGGGGAATCGGCGTCCGATGCCTCTTCCGCCAGACGGCGCCAAAAGCGAGGGTCAGCAGGCCGGCGGCGATCAGACTTATCGTGGAAGGCTCTGGTACCGACGACGCCCGGGGCGCGTCGGACACGAATTGCTTTTGTCCGCCGACGATGTCCAATTCATGGCCGCTGACATTGCTGAAATAGCTTTCTCCGGCCAGAATCAAAGCCAGGTCGTTCGTCAAATTCTTGGAGCCGCTGGCCGTCGTCAGATACTCCACATCCCAGATCGCCGCCTGGATGGCCGCCGAAAACGCGTTGAGGTCCTTGGTCAGGCTACGATAGGCTTGCGGCGCCGAGTTCTCGTACGCCTCGAGATCGGCGGCATAGATAGTGGCCAGGGCAGCCGACGTGGTGGTCGACTGATATTGATTGAGAACGGCATTTCCGAAAGCGGCGAGCGCGTCAATTCCGGCGATCTGGCTGGCCGAAAGCGTTTGCGGCCGGTAGGGGTTGTTGTTCGAGGTCAAGGCAACGTCGGAATAGGTGTAATGGCCGCCAAGATAGATATTGTCGAGAAGATCGACGCACCAGGCTCCAAGTGTGCCGCTGCCGGTTGACAACAGAAGCCGGCCGGCATTGTCCGCCTCCATGCCCGTTGACCCAAGAATTCCACCAGTCAAACGCACGCTTTGCGACAGCGGGATTTGGACGTTGGTGATAACGCCTGCGGTGGCGGGAAATATCCCGCAGGCGACAAGGGGAAGCGCGAGTGCTGCTATCTTGAGGGGAGAGGTCATGGGGCCGATCCTTGAGAAATTTCGCCTGTCTCGCCAGAGCCGGCGAAACGTTACAAGTGAAATTTTTGACAGAGGAATAGCCCCGGAAATATCCCCAAATGGGGACTATAGTGCGCGGAAGTTGGGTGCCCGTTACAACTGTCCCGCGAGACACTTCATCATGCGACCGGGTCGGTGAAGTGGGCGGCAATGGATCGGAACTCTTCCTGGACGCCGACGAAGGCATCGACGACGTCGGGGTCGAAGCGGCTCGCCTTGCCGTCGATGATGGCCTCGACGGCCACCGCATGCGGCAGGCTTTCCTTGTAGACGCGGCGGCTGATGAGGGCGTCGTAGACGTCGGCGACGGCCATCAGGCGGGCCGAAATCGGGATGTCATCTCCTGACAGACCGTCGGGATAGCCATCGCCATCCCACCGCTCATGGTGAAAATGGGCGATTTCCTTGGCCATGGTCAGAAATTCGAGCGACGTTCCAAGCCAGCGCTCGGCATGTTCAATGGCTTGTCGGCCCAGGGCGGCGTGGGTCTTCATGATGGTGAATTCATCGGCTGTCAGCCGGCCCGGTTTCAAGAGAATGCGGTCGGGAATGCCGACCTTGCCGATGTCGTGCAGCGGTGCCGACTTGAACAGCATGGCAATGGTGGTCTCGTCCAGATAATAGGCGAACCGGGGATGGTTTTGCAGGCTGGTGGCCAGCGCGCTCATGTAGAACTGGGTCCGGCGAATATGCTGCCCCGTCGTCAGGTCGCGGGTCTCGGCCAGCGAGGCCATGGCCAGGATGGTGACTTCCTGAATCGCCATCACCTCTTTGGTCCGCTTGGCGATTTCGCGTTCGAGGAAGACGTTTTTGTCGCGGAGAAAATCGGCGGTCGCCTTGACCCTGAGGTGGGTCTTGACGCGAGCCAGCAGGATCGCCGGGCTGATCGGCTTGGCGATGAAATCGACAGCGCCGAGATCGAACCCCCGTTTCTCGTCGGCCATCCGGGATTTGGCGGTCAGGAAGATGATGGGAATCGCACAGGCGGTGGGATGGGTTTTGAGTTGGCGGCAGACCTCGTAACCGTCGATGTCGGGCATCATGATGTCGAGAAGAATGAGGTCGGGGGGATTGGCGCCCGTCGCGATCGCCAAGGCCCGTTCGCCGCTGGTCGCCGCCCGGACCCGGACGTGATCCTTCAACAGCTCGTTCATCATTGCGATCTCGTCCGGGGTATCGTCGACCACCAGGATCGTTGCCCGGTCGGAGAAATCCGAGGAAATCATCGTAGGTCCTTGTCCTGGGGAGCCCGGTTCATATCGGCTTGCCACCGTGCGGCTCGCACCGGCTCTGGAGGTCGCTTTTGCGGGTCATGTCGGCATCGGAATCGGCGTGCAGACGTGCGATGGTGCGGAATTCGTCTTCGATTTCGAGGAAGGCGTCGACGACGTCGGGGTCGAAGTGGGTCCCTTTGCCTTCGACGATGATGGCAACGGCCGCTTCGTGGGGCATTCCCTCTTTGTAGACCCGTCGGCAGATCAGGGCGTCGTAGACGTCGGCCAAGGCCATCAATCGGGCGGAGAGGGGAATCTTGTCGCCGACAAGACCCTGTGGATAGCCGCTGCCATCCCATTTTTCCTGGTGCGAATAGGCGATTTCCTTGGCCATGGTGAGAAATTCGACGCGCGCGCCGAGTGACCGTTCGGCGTGCTCGATGGCTTCGCAACCCAGCGTCGTATGCGTCTTCATGATCTCGAACTCTTCGGGCGAAAGACGCCCAGGCTTTAAGAGGATGCGATCGGGAATACCGACTTTGCCGATGTCGTGCAGCGGCGCCGATTTCGACAGCATGGTGATCGTGTAATCGTCAAGTTGGGGGGCGAAGCGGGGATGCGAGCGCAGCTTTATCGCCAGGGCGGTGATGTATAGCTGGGTCCGGCGGATGTGATTACCGGTTTCAAGGTCGCGGGTTTCGGCCAGCGACGCCATGGCCAGGATGGTGACATCCTGAATCGCCATGACCTCCTGCGTGCGTTTGGCAACCTCCTGCTCCAGAAAGCCGTTCTTGTCGCGCAGGAAATCGGCCGTCGCCTTCAGCCGGAGGTGGGTCTTGACCCGGGCCAGGACGATGGGTGGGCTGATCGGCTTGGTGATGTAGTCGACGGCCCCGAGTTCCAGACCTTTCCGTTCGGAATCGACGTCGGTCTTGGCGGTCAGAAAGATTACCGGGATGTCACGCGTCCGGGCATCGGCCTTCAGGCTCCGGCAGACATCGTAACCGTCGACGCCCGGCATCATGATGTCGAGCAGAATCAGATCGGGAGGATTGTCGGTCGCGGCAATTCTCAGCGCTTTTTCGCCACTGCTGGCGACTTTGACCCGGTAGTCGTCCTTCAGCAGGCTGCTCAGCAGGGACAAATTGTCCGGCGTGTCATCGACTACCAGAATGGTGGCCCGCTCGGTGAAGGTTTGGGTGTCCATCACGCATTCCTTATGTGAGGTGCCGATCCATGGCCTCGTTGAGAAGGGTCAAGGCAACATCAAAGTCGAAATTCCGGATGGCGGCGCGTATCCGGCGGTAGTCGTCGGGGAAGGCGGCGTTGAGAAGACTTGCATGTTCTTCGATGAGGTCGTCGGCTTCGGCATCGTCCTCGGCCAGAAGGGTCTGCAGTTTGCGGCAGACGGTGTTGCATGTTTCGGTATCGACCTGCGCCGGTGGAACGGTTGCGTCTTCCGGCGGCAAGGCCTGTTCAAGATCGGCGATCAGTTTGATCAGGGGCGTTTGCAGCTGGTCGAGACAGGACTCCAGGACATCGTCGGATGCCTTGCTGTTGATCGCCGCTTCGAGATCCGCTGCACGCCGCTGAATTTCGCCGGCCCCGATCGAGCCGGCCAGACCCTTGGTCGTGTGGGCGAGCCGTTCTCCCGTTATCGCATCGCCGCGGCCAAGGGCATCGCGGATGTCGCGGATCGTTCGACGCTGTCCGGCAGCGAATTTGCGGAGCATCGAGAGATAAAGCGATTTCTTTCCCTGCATCCGCCGCAGGCCGTTCGCCGCATCGAGCCCGTCCACCTCGGGGACGACTTCGTCCGACGGTGTCGCCGGCCTCATGGGCTGCTGCCCGGGGGCGGCCGCCCGCGGCGTGATCCATCGTAAAAGAGTCGTCCATAATTGATCCGGATCGATCGGCTTGGTAATGAAATCGTTCATGCCGGCTTCCATGCAAAGATCGCGATCGCGCTGCATGGCATTGGCGGTCATGGCAATGATCGGCAGATGTTCGAAGCGACCCATTTCGCGGATCTTCCGGGTCGCGGTAATTCCGTTCATCACCGGCATCTGCATGTCCATCAGGACGATGTCGTAAGCGTTTTCGGTGACCTTGGCGACCGCCACCGCTCCATCGTCGGCCAAGTCGACCTGGAAACCGGCATCGGTGAGAAGCGCGGTCGCCACCTCCTGATTGAGGTCGTTATCTTCCACCAGAAGGATTCGGGCATCGGCGATTGCCGCCAGGCTTTCCATGGCCGGCGTTGGAGCCAGGCTCGGTCCGCGATATTCCGCGGCCTGGCCGCCCAGCACCCGCATGGCGGTGTCGAACAGGATCGAGGCACTGACCGGTTTGATCAGCACATCCTCGATACCGGCTTCGGCGATCTGGTTAAGAACCTCCTCGCGGCCGTAGGCAGTGACCATGACCAGATGCGGTGCGGGCGACAGGCCGAGCATCTTGATTTGGCGGGCGGTGTCGATGCCGTCCATGTCGGGCATCCGCCAGTCGAGCAGGACGATGTCATAGGGTGCCTCCTCCGTCGCCGCGCGGCGCACCTCTTCCACGGCACCACCGCCGGAAGAGACGTCGGTCACCCGGAAGGTCATGCTGGCGAGAAGCTCGCAAAGCACGGTTCGCGCGTTGTCGTTGTCGTCGACCACCAGAACTCGTCGGCCCCGCAGATCGGGCGACGGCAGCAGCCTCCGTGTTGCCTGGACGCCGATTCCCATCCGGGCGGTGAACCAGAAGGTGCTGCCCTTGCCATAGTCGCTTTCGACTCCGACCTCGCCGCCCATCAGTTCCGCCAGTTTCTTGCAGATGGCCAAGCCAAGTCCGGTGCCGCCGAATTTCCGGGTGGTGGAGGTATCGGCCTGCTGAAAGCTCTGGAACAGCCGTCCCATTTGTTCATCCGTGATACCGATGCCGGTATCGCGGACCGCGAAATACAACAGGACGTCGGTTTCCGTCCGTTCCTTGACACGGGCGACGATGTCGATTTCACCTTTCTCCGTGAATTTCACGGCATTGTTGGCGTAGTTGATCAGGATTTGACCCAGGCGGAGCGAATCGCCGATCAGGTTGCGGGGCACCTCGGACGGGATGTCAAAAACCAGCTCCAGATTCTTGTCGCTGGTCTTTTCGGTCAGCAGGCTGGCGATATTGTCGAGCAGTTTGTCGAGTTCGAAGGCGACATGCTCGACCGACAATTTGCCGGCCTCGATTTTCGAAAAATCGAGGATGTCGTTGATGATGCCCAGCAGATGCTGGCCGGCGCCCTGAATCTTCTTGAGATAGTCGTGCTGGCGGGGCGTCAGGTCGGTTTTCAACGCCAGATGCGACATGCCGATGATGGCGTTCATCGGCGTGCGGATCTCGTGGCTCATGTTGGCCAGGAAGTCGGACTTCATCCGCGTGGCGTCTTCGGCCATTTCCTTGGCCTGCCTTAGCGTGTCTTCCGCCAGCTTGGTCGCGGTGGCGTCTTGAAAATAGCCGGTCCAGATGCTGTCGTGCGCACTTGTCTCGATCTGCAGCGCCTCCATATGGACCCAGCGCGTTTCGGACGGAAGGTCGAGACGGAATTGCGTCGAAAACCGCGTATTCCCGGCAAGCCCGGCTAAGATCTCGTTTTCCAGAGCGGCGCGGTCGTCGGCAAGTGCGGCGCCATAGAGCCGGTCGCCGTTGGCCAACAGTGCCTCGGGGCCGACTTCCAGGATTTCGTAAACCCGCCGCCCCATGAAGGTGAACCAGAACAGCGAGCCTTCGGCGCGGAATTCGAAGACGGCCACGGGAACCGAATTGGTGAGGCGGCGCAGGCGTTCTTCTGTTTGTTGCAGGCGTGTTTCCCAGTTGCGCCGCTCAGTGATGTCTTCCAGGACCCACACCGTACCCTTCTCGGGGCGGTCCGGATCGATGGCGCGGCCCGAGGCTCTTCCCCAAAACGTCGATCCATTCTGTCGCCGGTATTCCCAATCGCCCTGGTGCGTTTCGCCCCGGGCGAGGGCGGGATAGGCTTCGGCGCCCATCCGATCGAAATCGGCCTGGCGGGCGAAGATGAGACGGGAGCTTTGCCCTTCGAGGTCCTTTGGCTCGTATCCCAGCATTCTGGCCAGGCTGGCGTTCAGCCGGACAAAATGCCGGTCGCGCAACATCACCACGCCCAGTCCGGTCGACTGGAAGACCGCGGCCTGTTCCTCAACCGCCGTCCGCATGGCCGCCACCGCCGTTTCGCGTTCCGTCACGTCGAGCCAGTAACCATTCCAGATGCGGGTGCCGTCGGCCGAGGACGAGACCATGGCGCGGGTCTCGATCCAACGTGTGGCGCCCTCGGCGGTGACGATCCGGTAAAGCAAATTAGTCGGCAAACCCTCGCGTTCGGCTTCGGCCACGGTTCGCCGGGCGGCGGCCCGGTCGTCGGGATGGATACGCTTCCAGCGCAGATCCGGCTCGGACGCGAGTTGGTCGGGCGAGTAGCCCCAAATGTCCTCCGCCTTGGCGCTGATGAAAGTGAAGCGTTCCGCGCCGTCGGCTGCGATCTCGAAGCGGAATGCGGCGCAAGGCAGGGAATCGGCCATGTCGCGCATCAATTGGCGCGACCATTCGGCAAGGCTTCGCGACCGTTCGAGTTCCGTGGTGCGCTCCAGCACCCGGACTTCCAGGGTGGCGTTGGCCTCGGCCAAACGAGAGGTCGATGACAACAGGGCTTCTCGCATGGTCTCCTGGGCGGCGGCCAGTTTGGCGATTTCGATCAGATCGGACGGAATCTCGACCGGCCGGTCCAAATCCAGGCGGCCGATGCGGGCACTTTCTTCCGCCAACGCTTCGAGAGGGGCGGCAAAGCGCCGTGCCATCGGTAGGGTCACCAGCGTGGCCATGCCAAGCGTGCCGAGGATAAGGATGACAAGCAGGACCATCTCAGCCCGGCCCACCGGAACGAAATCCATGCGAGGCGCGACGACGGCCAGCCACAGCGGCTGCTGGCCGACGACCATGCGGTGGAAATGGGTGAACCAATCGGTGCCGTCGATGGTCATCGAGTTGAGACTGCCGTCCGGTCGTCCGGCGTCGTTCCACAGGCGCCATCCCTCGGCCGCGATCGGCAGGCCCTGATCCGCCAGGGGTTGCAGCACCGCGTTCTTGATCTCGTCGTCGTCGTTAAAGCGGGGCGCCCGCGGGACGCCGATCAGCCGCCCCTGGTCGTCCAACAGCATCCCGACCCCGTTTGGCCCGGCCTTGATCTGCCGGGTGAAATGGGAAAGGTCGAGCAATTTGACGTCATGGGCGATGATGTAGTGGCTGCCGTCGTCGGCCGTCCAGCGGGTGGCCGCCGTGATGCCCGGCTCGCGCGTGGTGAAGAAAATATAGGGTGCGGTCCAGTGAATGTCGTCGTCGCGAGCCATGGCCATGGCGCCGGTGAACCACGGGCGCTGGCGGGCGTCGTAATCGCGGTCGAGAATTTCGGTCTTTTCGATTTCCCGGTTCGCGTTCCAGGTGATCCAGGTGGTCTTTTTGCCCCAGTTGTCGGGATCGCTGAGGCGATTGATCCATTTGCCGTCCGGAGAGTGCAGCAGCAGAATTTCCCGTCCCGAGTCATGGGCGAAAATGACCGAGGATATCTCCGGATGATTCTCTATGACCGGAAAGAAGAACTCGTTGAAACGCTGCAGTTGATCCAGAGTCAGGCTACCGTTCATACCCCAGTGACGGCTGGTGTTGAGCGTGATCGCCACCGTCGCCAGCAGGCGCTGCACGCGCGCCTCCAGCTCGCCGGCGGTCTGTTGCATCTGACTGGCGGCCAGCCGATCGACGGTGGGAACGACGATCAAACCATAGGTGGAGGCGGCGAAGATCCCGAGAGCCATCAGGACGATGAGGAAGGCCCGCAACAGGAGGCTGTTGCGGATCGAACTTCGGCGGAATCTTCTTGTCTGTCCCGTCATGCGACATGTCTCTCAGGAAATACAAACACCGATCAGGTTCCGGCGTGCGTAGTTTCACCTAAAGAATAAACAGGAGAGTCGTTTCCGAAAAGCACGAAAGCTGCAATTTGCATTTAGATTACTTTTGATGGCAGACCCGCCATTCTCCGCCGGAGGTGTCCATCATAAATGTCATCTGTCACAAAGATATTTCATCAGGTGCGTAGGTTCCTCTCTCTCTCTCTCCGCCAGACCTCGTCGTTTTGTGTTTACAGGATTGGTCGGCTGAACGACCATACCATGGTCTTCGGGAGGGTTTTCCTGTTCTGATCGCCAGGGGTGGGTGGCCTTGTGCGGTAAGAGTCGGGACGAAAGGAAGGGGGCTGGGGTTATCGACAAAGGCGCCGCGCTCAAGGTCGTCCGGTTTTATGTGCTGCTTAGCGGGCTATGGATCATCGCCTCGGATGGCTTGGTTTATCTGAGGGGAGGCGTAGACGCTCAGTCGGCACTGTTGAGCATGAGCAAAGGCCTTGTCTTTGTCGCGGTCACGGCGGGCGCGCTTTTCCTGTTTATGACGCGTCTGATGGCAGAGAAACAGGTTCTCAGCCAACGTCTCGGTCAGTTCGTCAAATTCGCCAACGACATCGTGCTGATGATCGACAGCGACGGCCGGGTGATCGACGCCAACGATCGCGCTGCGGAAGCCTACGGTTATTCGCTTGCCGACCTTATGAAGATGACGGTCGGCCAGCTCCGGTGCGATGACCGGGATTGGCTCGTCGACTGGAGCACCGTCCAGACCCTGGGCCATGTTCGCTTCGAGGCGCTCCACAGGCGGGCGGACGGCTCCTGTTTTCCCGTTGAGGTGAGTTCGCGCCGGATCGATGTGGAGGGTGGCCGCGCCATCGTTCAAAGCATCGTTCGAGACATCAGCGAGCGGAAAGAAGCCGAGCGGCAGATTCTCCGGCTGAAGGAGGTGTACGCGGCACTGAGCCAGACCAATCAGTGCATCGTGCGCTGTCCCGATCGGGAAGAACTGTTTCGGACGATCTGCAGAATCGCCATCGATTTCGGCCATTTTCGGATGGCCTGGATCGGCGTCGTTGATCCGGCGACCCAGTCGGTTGTTCCCGTCGAATGGGCCGGCGATGGCACCAGTTATCTCGATGGGTTGCTGATTTCCACGAATCCGGATTCGCCCTTCCATTTGGGACCGGTCGGCCAATGCGTTGCCTCGGGGACGTCTCATATCGTTAACGATTTTGAACATGCGGCGGAGATGACGCCATGGCAACACCGCGCCTTCGAAGTGGGATTCAAAGCCTGCGCGGCATTTCCGTTGCTTACCAAAGGCAAGGTTGTCGGCGCGCTGGTGTTGTATTCGATCGATGCCGGCTTTTTCGTCAGGGAGCTCGTCGATCTTTTGAAGGAGATGGCCTTCGATATCTCCTATGCGTTGGATCGATTCGAGGCCGAGAAGGAACGCCTTGGTCTCGAACTCGATCTCATCGCGTCGAACGCGCGCAGCCGGGGTATTATCGATGGGTCACAGGACCTTATCGCCACCATGGATGCCGACCTCAGGTATACCGGCTTTAACCGGGCCTATGCCGATTTCTGCCGCAAACTGACCGGCGGGGGCGAAATCCAGCCAGGCATGGTTCTGAACCAGGGGGGCATCCTGGCACCCGACCAGTTCGAACGCTTTTCCGCCAGATGGCGGCGGGCCTTGGCCGGCGAGCGGGCGACCGAGGAATGGAGCCTGGGCGAAGGCGACGATCAGGTCTTCTATGATTCGCTCTATGCGCCCCTTTTGGATCCGTCCGGCCAGCCGATCGGCGCGTTCCACATCGGGCGCGATGTCACGCGGCACAAGAAGATGGAGCATGAGCTCCGCAAGCTGTCGATGGCGGTCGAACAAAGTCCGGTGACGGTTGTCATCACCGATCGGGACGGCAACATCCAATACACCAACCCGGCGTTCACCACCTCCTCGGGTTATTCGGCGGCGGAAGCGATCGGGAAAAATCCGAGAATTCTGAAGGGGGGCGAGGTTCCCAACGAAGAATACGCGAAGATGTGGACCTCTATCCTGGGAGGGGCGCCGTGGTTCGGGCTGTTCCACAACAGACGCAAAGACGGATCGCTTTATTGGGAAGAGGCGGCCATCGCGCCGGTCCGCGATGCCGAGGGGGCGATAACGCAGTTCATCGCCATCAAGCAGGATGTCACCAAACGGCGGGAAGCCGAGGAGAACGCCGCTTTCCTTACGCATCACGATGCCCTGACACGGTTGCCCAATCGTCTGCTTGGCAAAGATCGCATGGAGCGCGCGATGGTCGACGCCGACCGGCAAGACTGCAAGGCGGCCTTGCTGATCGTCAATATCGATCATTTCAAGCGCGTCAATGACTCGCTTGGCTCGACGATCGGCGATGCTCTGGTTCGGGCTCTGGCTGACCGGCTTCGCGGCTGCATCCGCGAAACCGATACCCTAAGCCGCCAGAGCGGCGATGAATTCCTGATCGTTCTTTCCGGGGTCAACGACGCCGAGGCCACTATTCGCGTGGCCTCCCAGATTCTCGAACAGACGGTTCCCTCCTTCCGCGTCGGTGATCACGAGTTGTCGGTCACCGTGTCGATCGGCATCGCGGTCTATCCCGATGACGGCCGTGATTTCGACGTTCTTCTGCGCCGGGCCAATCGCGCCATGTCCCATGCCAAGGAGGCGGGTCGGAATACCTATCGTTTCTTCGCCGCCAAGATGAATGTCGATGCCAACGAATATCTTTCCATTCTCAACGGATTGAGAAAGGCTTTGGAGCGCGGTGAATTCGTTCTCCATTACCAACCGCAGATTTCACTGGCCAGCGGGCGGATCGTCGGTGCCGAAGCGCTGGTTCGCTGGAATCATCCCGAGTTGGGATTGATCGCACCGGGGAAATTTATTGCGATCGCCGAAGACAGCGGCCTGATCGTCGAAATCGGCGAATGGGTGGCGCGCGAGGCCTGCCGGCAGGCCGTCCTGTGGCCGGGAGCCTTGACAGTGGCCGTCAATCTATCGGTCGTGCAATTCACCCGTGGCGGCCTGCTGCAAAGCGTCAAAGTGGCTTTGGCCGAAACGGGTCTCGATCCGTCGCGCCTCGAACTGGAGCTGACGGAATCGATCCTGATCAAAGACACCGGTAACGTGCTGGCGACGGTAAAACAATTGAAAGCCCTGGGGGTCAAGCTCTCCATCGACGATTTCGGCACCGGTTACTCAAGCCTTGCCTATCTCAGGCTTCTCGATCTCGACAGGCTGAAAATCGATCAATCCTTCGTCCGAGACATTGCGGTCAATCACGACGATGAAACCATCGTCAAGGCGATTATCCAGCTGGCCCAGGGACTTGGTCTCAAAACCGTCGCGGAGGGCGTCGAAAACTCCGAGACTCTCGACGTCATCCGCCGCCAGGGGTGCGACGAGGTCCAGGGATATCATTTTGCCAGACCGATGCCGGCCGGGGATTTCTCTGTCTATCTGACGGAGATGGCGGTACTCCCCCGGTAACGGCGGTATCGGCCGGCCAAAACCTGTAAGACAGGTTTTGGCAAGTCATGGCGAAGAAATGAATTTGCCGCCCATCGCCGATGACTTACGCGATGGTCTTGTTTTTGATGGCAATGTTCTTTTTTTATTCTGGCTCCGATATTGACACCGACGGTCGGAGTCCGTAGCTTTGGGCGATAAAAAAAACCGGAAACCATCCAAAGTTGAATTTTTATGCCTTTCCAACCCGTTGATAGCCAGCGTCTGTATCAGCAAGTTGCCGACCAGATCGGCGAGCTTATTCGGGCGCAGGAATTTCCGATCGGCCATCGTCTGTTGCCTGAGCGCGACCTGGCCAAGGCGCTGGGCGTCAGCCGTCCGGTGGTGCGAGAGGCGATGATCGCTTTGGAAATCGCCGGATTGGTGGAAGTGCGGACAGGGTCCGGGACCTATGTCAAAGCCCGCACCAATGCTGCGGCGAAACCGACGCCGATCATCCTGGGCGATGTCGGCCCCAGTCCGTTCGATATCATTGCCGCGCGTGTGCTGATCGAAGGCGAGGTTGCCTTTGTTGCGGCGCGCGAGGCGACGGCGCAGGATTTGGAAGAAATCGGTGCCATTCACAAAGAAATGGCCCGGAAGATGGACGCCGGCGAACCGACGCAGGATTCCGATCGTCAATTTCATGAACGCATCGCCCGGGCGACCCACAACACCGTGTTGCCGTCCCTGGTCGAAGGGCTTTGGACCAATCAGTTCGCGCCGGTTTTCTCGGTGTTGAGCAAACGGACCGGCTTGGCTGAAAATCTTACCGCCACCCTGGCGGCCCACGCCCGTATCGCCGAAGCCCTGATGCAGGGCGATCAGGCGGGCGCCCGCGCCGCGATGCACGCCCATCTGGAACAGGTGATGGCCGTGCTGATGCGCGACGACGAGATCGTCTGAGCTCGGCTGTTCCCCTTATCTTTTCGCCATACAGTTCAGCAGGTCGCCCATGGCGGCCCGTGGGATGATGGCGCCGCGATGACCGATAACCGTCGCCGCCAGGCGGCTGCCGATCCGGGCGGCGTCGACCGGCGGCATATCGGCGATCCGGCCGCTCAAATAGCCGGCATTGAAACTGTCGCCGGCCCCGGTCGTATCAACCGGTTTGACCTGGTGGGGAACCGGCACATGCTGTCGCAGGTCGCCTTGCGAGATGAAACAGCCGTTGGAGCCGTTTTTCACCAGCACCTCATCGACGCCCAGTTCGTGCATGCGGTCGGCGACCGCTTCGCAACTGGTGTCGCCGAACAAATGTTCTTCGTCGTCGGCCGAAGGCAGGGCAAGATCGACAAAGGACAGAAAACGGGTCACCACCCGCCGGGCAACGTCGGCCGATGGCCAAAGCGACGGGCGATAGTTGCCGTCGAAGACGATCCGTGTGCCGCCGCGGCGCAATTTCTGGAGAGCCTCGGCCAGGCGGTCGCGGGCCGGATAGCTGAGAATGGCCAGCGTGATGCCGGAAAAATGCACCATGTCGGCACCCGACAGATGGTCGAGAAGATCGACCGTCGAGGGAAGATCGAATAGCGACCGGGCGGGAGCCGCCGATCGGTAATAGTAGAAGCTGCGTTCGCCAACCGAATCGGTGCGAATCAGGTAAAGTCCGGGCAACTGGCCGGGCAAGCGGGCCACCCAGTCGGTGCCGATCCCTTCCTCCCGCCAGAAGTTCACCATGGCGTCGCTGTAGGGGTCGTCGCCCAAGGCCGTGACATAATCGACGGCCAGCGCCGGTCCATTGAGGCGGGCCAGATAGACGGCGGTATTGAGGGTGTCGCCGGCGTAGGCCATGGTCATCGTGCTGTCGCCACGGTCCGCCATCTCGATCATGCACTCACCGATGGAGACGATACGGCGTCCCGGTTCGGCCCGATCGAGGGCCGTTGGCTGAGAATTCGTTTCGGTGGTCATTCTGTTCCTTACCTTGGTCAACCCCGTCCGTTGAGCAGGTCGACAACGGATGGCCTGATGATCGGGTCACTATGGCATAGTTCGTGAAAATGAGTAGTACCCCTAGATAAAATAGGGGTAGCCGGCAAACGTCGGGCCGTGAAGGTTGACAGAGCCAAAATGCTGTGACACCAATTGGTCGGACCACTTGACCATTTAACGTTTCCCGCCGATTGTCAAGATGTCGAATGGCCGTCTCGGTCGCATGTCTTGCGTGACCGATCCGGTCGTTGCCAGTCCGAGCGGCGGTTGGCGATTTCTGCCACCCGTTTTCCGGCGGCAAGCCGGGACGGGACCAAGCTATAGGGACCTTTTGGACGATGGTGCTTTTTTCGTCTTCGGGTTGGCAAGTCCCTATTATTTTTGGGTGGGCAGAAAGCGCGCAAGGAGGTATGCCTTTGGCGCCAAGGCTGGGATGCAAGGCAGTGGTGCCGGAAAGCCAAGGCAAAGCGGGCTCCGGCTGGCGCTGCAAGGTGGCACGCGTCGCCGGCATCCGACGGCATCCCGCAAAATGGTGCCTGCCCGATGAATGATGATTGAGGAGTAGAAGAAATGGCAACTGACCGCATGACGGTATTGTCTGCGATGATGGACCAGGGTGTGATCCCGGTCTTCTATCACCCCGATGCCGAAGTCTGTAAGAAGGTCATCCAGGCCTGTGCCAACGGCGGCGCCAAGTGCATCGAATTCACCAACCGCGGCGATTTCGCCTCGCATGTCTTCCTTGAAGTGGCTCAGCATTTCGCCAAGGCGGACCCGAGCGTGATCATGGGCGTCGGTTCCGTCGTCGATGCGCCGACGGCCGGCATCTACATCGCCAACGGCGCCAAGTTCGTCGTCGGCCCGCTTTTGAACGCCGACGTCGCCAAGGTCTGCAATCGTCGCAAGATCCCCTATAGCCCGGGCTGCGGCTCGGCTTCGGAAATCAGCTATGCCGAAGAACTGGGTTGCGAGATCGTCAAGGTGTTCCCCGGCAGCTCGGTCGGCGGGCCGGACTTCGTCAAGGCGATGCTGGGCCCATGCCCATGGACGCGCATCATGCCGACGGGCGGTGTCGATTGCACCGAGGAATCGTTGACCAAATGGTTCAAGGCTGGCGTGGTTTGCGTTGGCATGGGCAGCAATCTGGTCACCAAGCAGCTCCTCGAAGCCAAGGATTATGCCGGCATCGAGAAGAAAGTGCGTGAGACCATCGCGCTCATCCGCAAGATTCGGGGGAAGTGAGTCATGGCTGACATTCTGAAAATCCGCCCGGCCAGCGAAACCAAATGGGACTGTGCGTCGTTCGGCGAGGTGATGTTGCGCTTCGACCCCGGTTTCGGTCGCGTTCGCAATGCCCGCAACTTCCAGGTCTGGGAAGGCGGTGGCGAGTACAATGTGGCGCGCGCCATGCGCAAGTGCTGGGGCAAGCGCTCCACGGTGGTGACCGCTCTGCCGCAGAACGATCTGGGCTGGCTGGTCCAGGACTTCATTTGGCAAGGCGGCGTCGATACCTCGCATCTGATCTGGCGGGACTTCGACGGGCTGGGGCGCAACACCCGCGTCGGCCTCAATTTCACCGAGAAGGGCTTCGGCGTGCGGGCCGCTCTTGGATGTTCGGATCGCGGCAACTCGGCCGCCTCGCAGATTCGTCCCGGTGAAGTGAACTGGGAAAAGCTGTTCGGCGAGGAAGGCGTGCGGTGGTTCCACACCGGCGGCATCTTCGCGGCTTTGGCGACCAATACCTCGGAAGCGGTGATCGAAGCGGTCGAAGTGGCGCACAAATACGGCACCATCGTTTCCTACGACCTGAACTACCGCGCCTCCCTGTGGAAGAGCCAGGGCGGCAAGGAAGGGGCGCAGAAGATCAACCGGACCATCGCGCCGCATGTCGACGTGATGATCGGCAACGAGGAAGACTTCACGGCTTGCCTGGGCTTCGAAGTCGAAGGTCTGGACGAGCATATCTCGAAGATCGATCCGGCCAACTTCAAGAAGATGATTGCCCAGGCGGTCAAAGAGTTCCCCAACTTCAAGGTGGCGGCGACTACTCTTAGAAACGCCAAGACGGCTTCCTTCAACGATTGGGGCGCGGTCATCTATGCCGGCGGCCAGTTCTACGAAGCGCCGTTGCGCGAAAACCTCGAGATCTATGACCGTGTCGGCGGTGGCGACGGCTTCGCCTCCGGACTGGCCTATGGGTTCCTCGAGGGCAAGGGGCCGCAGGCGGCGGTGGAATATGGCGCGGCGCATGGTGCGCTTGCCATGACCACGCCGGGCGACACTTCCATGGTCAATGCGAAGGAAGTGGAAGCGATCATGAAGGGCAAGGGCGCCCGCGTGATTCGCTGACCATCGCGTAAGAATACCGGTATCGGAGACGATTTTTCCGGTACCGGTATTTCGGATGGCCGACCGACCGATGGCGGCTCGTCATTGGTCGGTCCGGATCCTCCGAAAGCATCTGTCCGGAAATATCGACGGACATTTTCGGACGGTCCGAAGGATTGCAAACTGTTGTGACGTCAAGGATGTGGCGGGGTTTCGTGCAGGTTCTATTGGCCTGACCGCTTGACCATGACCTGGGCATCACCCATTCTTAATCTTGAGAGAGCGGAGCATCGGGCATCCGTCTCGTTTCTGAGCCAAAAGGATCTTTGCAAGATGGCGTCACTTTTCATTCGGCTGCACCCCAGGGACAGCGTCGTCGTCGCCATTGAGGACCTCGCTCCTGGCGCCGCCCTCAGCGAAATCGGTGTAGTCTGCAAGGACGCGATTCCCCTGGGGCACAAGGTTGCCATCAAGGCCATCGCCGTCGGCGAACCGGTGCGGAAATTCGATCAGATCATCGGTTTTGCCACCAAGGCGATCGCGCCTGGCGAGCATGTGCATGTGCATAACATGGGGATGGGCGAGGATTTCGACCGTACGTTCGAGATCGGGTCCGGTGTTCATCCGAGCGACGTGCTTCCCGAGAGCCAGCGGGCCACGTTCCAGGGCATCGTTCGTCCGAACGGGCAGGTTGCAACCCGCAATTACATCGGCGTTCTGACGACGGTGAACTGTTCGGCGACGGCCGCCCGGTTGGTTGCCGATCAATTCCGCGGTCCGGCGCTTGAGGCGTTCCCCAATGTCGACGGTGTCGTCGCCCTGACCCACAGCCTGGGTTGCGGCGGTGTGCAGGAAGGCGATGGAATGGACATTCTGCGCCGCACGATCGGCGGTTACGCCAACCACCCGAATTTCGGCGCCGTGGTCATCATCGGCCTCGGTTGTGAGAACAATCAGCTTAGCCGTCTTCTCGAGGTCCAGGGGCTGGAAGTCAGCGATACGCTGCAGCCGCTGATCATCCAGGACGTCGGCGGCACCGCCGCGACCGTCAAGGAAGCCGTGGCCCGCATCAAGGCGATCCTGCCCAAGGTCAATGACGTCCATCGGCAGACGGTATCGGCCAGCCATATCACGGTTGGTTTGCAATGCGGCGCGTCCGACGGCTACTCGGGGATCACCGCCAACCCGGCCCTGGGCGCCGCGGTCGATCTTCTGGTCAAGAATGGTGGAACCGCCGTCTTGAGCGAGACGCCGGAAATCTATGGTGCCGAGCATCTGCTTGCCCGCCGTGCCATCGACGGCGCCACGGCCAGGAAACTGGTCGAGCGGATCGAATGGTGGGAAGCCTATACGGCGCGGACCGGCGACGAAATGAACAACAACCCGTCGCCGGGCAACAAGAAGGGCGGTCTCACGACCATCCTGGAGAAGTCGCTGGGCGCTGTGGCCAAGGCCGGAACCACCAATCTGATCGACGTCGTCAAATATGCCGAGCCGGTCAAGAGCCATGGTCTGGTGTTCATGGACACCCCCGGCTACGATCCGGTATCGGCCACTGGCCAGGTGGCGGGCGGCGCCAATGTCATTTGCTTCACCACCGGCCGCGGTTCGGTGTTCGGTTGCAAGCCGGCGCCTAGCCTCAAGTTGGCGACTAATACGCCGCTGTTCAACCGCATGCGTGACGACATGGATATCAACTGCGGTCCGATCGCCACGGGAGAGGCGACGATCGAAGAGATCGGAAAGGCCATTTTCGAGGCTATTCTGGCCACCGCTTCGGGCAAGCAGACCAAGAGCGAAGAACTGGGCGTCGGTGCCGACGAGTTCGCTCCCTGGCAAATCGGCGCGGTTATGTGATCTGATCTTAAACAGTTCGACAAAGTTCCGCCGGTTTAGGCTAAAATACCTGACCGGCGGAAATTCCTGTTCACCGAACAGGAGATGACTCCTCAGTTTTGAAGATGATAGTCTTAAGCTGGCAACGGGGCGAAATCTCGCCTGGAATCGATGCCCGCGAAGACAGTGGGGGAGTCAGTACTTCAGCTAAAAATATTTGGACGTTACATACCGAGTTAAAATCGGACACGAGCAAAACCGAACTGCTCGGCCGAAAGGGAGGAATCGTGCGTCTAGCATTTCTTCAACCCATCCAGGTTCGACTGTGGCTCGCCTTTGCAGCTGTTGCGGCAGTCAGTGTAATTGGTGCGGTAACTTCGGTTGTGTCCGATAGCGTTCTGTCAACGACCATACAGCGCTTCGGCGAGGCGACTCTGCCACAGATGGTGGCGGCTCAAAGCATGCTTGAGGTGAAGGGGTCGCTGATCGACGCCACGAGATCGCTGGCCAAGGCCGAGAACGATGAGGAGCTGAGTAACAGAGCGGGCGTCGCCCACGGCGAGTTGGCAAAACTGCGGACTTTGTCCTCGGAACGGTTGCACGCCCTGCATGCCGAGGACGCCGCCAAGCAGTTGAGCCCGTTGATCGACCGTTTCGAAGCCGGCCTCAGTGCTGTTGAAACGGCGACCAAGGCGCGCATTGCCGCACATGCCCAACGCACCGAGCTGACTGAGAACATGGAGATGGCCGGGCGGGCGACAAAATCCATTTCCGAACCCCTGGCGCGTTCGATCCGGGAGCAATTGGCTCACCAGATCAGCACGCTGGCTGCCGCCGGGGATCTTCGGCGCCTGCAGGATCTCGACAAAAACGACGTGGCCTGGCTGATTACCGTCCAGCGGCTGCGCTCTGACGCCGACAATTTGCGCGGCATGCTGGCTTCGGCAACGATCGCCGGTGATGAAGCCACCTTGCGGGGCGTCGAGGCGCAGGTGGCAATGGCGTCGGTGCATCTGAAAGAGCCTTCCGGATTGCCGGAGACGCCCTTCACGCCGGGATTCAATGCAGCGCTCGAGGCGCTTCTCGGATTCACCGCGCCGCCAGAATCGATTATCGACGCGCGGGCTGCCGAACTGAAGGCCCTGCAGGACATCGAACAGGCCGTCGTCACCAGTACCGCCGCTGGCGACGAATTGGCCAAAGCGCTGGCGCAATTCGCCGAGGCGCGGTCGGCGGCGACCGGCTCGGCCGTGCAGGAAACCGCCTCCGAAATTCGCGCCGCCATGACTGTGCAGGTCGTTCTCGCCTTTTCCGCCCTGGCGGCGACCGGCCTGATCGGCTGGTTTTATGTTCGCAGAAATCTGGTCCGGCGGATGCTTCTTCTGCGCGACGCCATGCGGACGATCGCCGGCGGCGATCTCGATTTCCGTATCGCGGTCAGCGGTGGCGATGAATTGGGGGCGATGGCCGACGCGCTGGTCGTCTTCCGCGATAACGCCCGGGAGATTGCGCGGCTGCAGAAGCAGCACGAGGAAACACGGAAGGCCGCAGAACAGGAACGCCGGCAGGCTCTTCTGGCCATGGCCGATACTCTCGAATCGGGAGCCGGGCGACTGTTGGCCGCTGTCGGCGATGCGGCGGCGCAACTGGACAGCGCGTCGGGAGATATGTCGACCAATGCCCAGGCGGCGGCTGGCGAGGCCAGCACGGTCAGCGGCGCTACCAACCAGGCGGCGGTCAAGGTCGATTCGGCGGCCGGCGCGGCTCAGCAGATGGCGGCTTGCGTGCAGGAGATCGCCCGGCATATGGCGGGATCGACGACGGCGTCGTCGGCGGCCCGCGACGAAGCCGGCGCTGCCGAGCAGACGGTTGGCCGGCTTAAGGATTCGGCCGCCAAGATCGGCGACATCATCCAATTGATTCGCGGCATTGCGGCGAAAACCCATCTGCTGGCCTTGAACGCCACCATCGAGGCGGCCCGGGCCGGTGAAGCCGGCAAGGGATTTGCCATCGTGGCCGGCGAAGTGAACAGCCTTGCCAACCAGACGTCGTCAGCTACCGAGGAAATCGAACGTCAGGTCGGTGAAATTCAGACGACGACAGGCGATACGGTGCAATCGATCGGTGCCATTCTCAAATCTATCGAGCATGTCAATGATCTCAATATGTCGGCCTCGGGAGCGCTCGAGGAACAGTCGGCAGCAACTCAGGAAATCGCCCGGAACATGGCTGAAATGGCCGAATTGATCGCATCGGTGAATTCGGGGGTCGAGACGGTCAGCAACAGCACGCGGGCCAACGAGAAAACGGCAACGGTCCTGCGCTCGGCCGCCGCCCGGTTGTCCTCCGACACCAAGGCATTGGGCGACGAGGTCGGGCGATTCCTGGGCGGCATTCGGGCCGGCTGAGTTTAGAGCCTGTCTTCAGTCGCCCCCTTGCAAGAGGCCGTGAGCCATTCAGCCTCGGTGCGCCGGCGTTCTTGCCGGTGTTCCGGTGGAGCCGGAAAAGATCCGGCTCCTGACGACATCGCTTGAAGGAACGCCGCTGCTCGCGGCGTGACGGGCAGGGACGCCCGTCCCACTGAGGGGCGCACTAGCGACTGACGACAGGCCTTAGACAACCGACTCGATCTCGTTGCAGCGACATCATCAGTGTCCAAAGCCATCCTTAACGAGTGGCACCGGCGTCTCTGCCGGTGTTCCGGTGGAGCCGGAAAATTCAAGAAATTCCGCCTTTCGGCGGACATGGGTTGGGACGTCCATGCCACCAGGGCCATTTCGAATTGATCGTGGCCAATGAGTGCTTACTGGCCCGGAGCGCTTCTGCCGATAAATTTTTACCGGGGTGCCGGGATCTCGAAGCTGACGGTCTGAGCATCGAGGATCTTATGATTGGCGTCAGCCAGTTCGAGCAGGATCCGATGCGGACCCACCGGCAGGCCTTGGATAACGATCGGTTCCGCGCTGGCATGGAGCCAGTGCCACGGGCCTTCGTCGACCGTGACATGCAGATGTCCGATGCGCGGAGTGACCTTCAGCGCAGCCTCGCCATAGATCGGGACGATCTTCAGATTTTCGGTCTGAAAAGCGACGATGGCCAATCCTCTGGACAGCGGGCCGGCCAATGGCGAACTGACCCGCAAATGCGCTGCGGCCTCTGTCCCCGCTTCCGCCGGGACGGCATGAGCCTCTTCGGCACGGGCACAACCCGGCAGGCATATCAGGGCAAACAGTAGGATGAGAGCAGCGGAGCGAGAAATCATGCGGGTCACCCGGCATCCTGAGGAGAGACAAATTTTCGAGATGTAATCGTTGATTACACTGAGGGGTCGTCCTTGTCTACTGAAATGTAATCACCGATTACAGAACGCGGTGCCTGTGTTATCGTCTCCAGATGTGCAGCTCCCGCATTCCACCAGCCGAGACATCCGTCGGCGAACAGCCAGGACGCCGTTATCACCACGGTAATCTGCGCCAGGCGCTTCTCGAGGCGACGGTGCGGCTGATCGAGGCCCAAGGCATCGACCAGGTGAGCGTGCGGGCGGTCGCGAAGATGGTGGGCGTATCGCCGGGTGCGCCTTTCAGGCATTTCCCAAGCAAAACCGCCCTGCTTACGGCTGTGGCGGAACAAGCCATGGATCGGTTGAAGGAAGAAATCGACAAGGCCCTTGCCGCTGCGGCGGGCGAGAATGCACTGATGCGCTATCGCGCCCTCGGCATCGGGTTCTTCACCTGGGCGCTCGGCAATCCGGTGCATTTCCAGGTTATTTCCACGCGCGCCGTGATCGATTTCGAAGGATCGTCGTTGAAAGCGCGCAATGATGAGATCCGCGCCGTCATGGCCGGCATGATGCGCGATGCCCAGGCCGAAGGGTTGCTGCGCCAGGGCGATCCGGTTCGTCACGCCGTCGCAGGCCGGGCGCTCGGTTACGGTCTTGCCCGCATGTATATCGATGGGCAATTCCCGAGCTGGGATCTCGAAAATTTGAATCCGCTTCAGGAGGTGATCGGGATTTTCGATCAGTTCATAGCGTCGATCGCCGCTTGAAAGGGCCGCGGTCAGTCAGCTCTCATCGGACACCACTTTGGGGGCGCGTCGCAGGACGATGATGGCGACTCCGGCGATGGTGGCGATACTGCCCAGGAAGGTCTGCAGGTTGAGCTTTTCGCCCAACATCAGGATGCCGGAGACGACGCCGAAAACCGGAACCAGCAGCGTGAAGGGCATCACCTGATTGAGCGGATACCGCCGAATCACCGGATACCAGACGTAATAGCTGCCGATCGAGATGACGAAAACGGTGTAACTGAGCGAACTCCAGCCGTGCCATGTGGCGTTGGTGATGGCTGTCCATTGGCCGTTCTCCATGAGCAGGGACAGCAGCAGAAGCTGCGGCGCAGTGAACAGGGAAACCCAGCCGGAGAGGGCGAAGCTGCTGATCGGTCCCAAGGTCTTGATCTGAATATTGCCGATGGCGGCGGCCAGAGCCGACCCCAGGATACAGGCCACCCAGAGGAAATTGCCGCCGACGCGCGGCTCCCCAACGATCAGGATGATCCCGAGGAACGACAGCGCCAGACCGATCAGGCGGCGCCAGCCGAAGCGGTCATTGTAGAAATAGGCCGCCAGGATGGCCGAAAACGGCACCTGCGCCTGGCCGATGATCGCCGAGGTGCTGGCGTCGAGATGGGCAACGCCGGCATACATCAAACCGAAATTGAGCGATCCGAAGGTCAGCGACAGTCCGAGGATGGGCAGAACCTGTCGGCGCGATATGCGAAAAAAAGGACAGAGCAGGGCGGCGACGGCCGCAAAGCGCATGCCCATCAGCAAAAGGGTGGGGAACTCCTTCAGTCCGAATTTCAGGACGGCCCAATGGAACCCCCATACCAGCTGAACCAGCAAAAGGCCGGCGAGGTCGAAGAAACGCATGACTTAAGGATATCCATTTCCCGCGAAGGGCCGATCGGCGGCCCCTCGGTTCGCTCTGAGACGGAATTCCTTACACTTCGTCGCGCCGGCCTTCAAGGTTCTTCGGCCACCTGACCAATCAGGCCTCTGGTTGCACCGGATGAAGCGGTCCGCTGCCGGCGCCGGTGGCGGTCAAAGCGTCGGTGACGGCGCGAAGATCCTCGGGATCGAGCCGCAAGCCGGCGGCGGCCAGCCAGCCGTCCACCTGCTGCGGGCTGCGGGCGCCGACGATCGTGCCGGTAATGCCCGGCCAAGCCAGCGCCCAGGCAATGGCCACGGCGCCGACCGACACGTCGTGACGCGCCGCAATCGGCCGCAGAGCGTCGACCAACGCCAGATTTTGCGTGAGCTTTTCGCCGGTGAACTGCGGATTGCGCGACCGCCAGTCGTTCTCCGGCAGGGCCTTGGCGCGTTCGGCGGTGAAACCGCCGGACAGCAGGCCGGATTGCATCGGCGAATAGACGATAACGCCCGTTTCGTGGGTCAGGCACCAAGGCAGTTCAGCTGCGGCCGAATCGCGGCGGATCGCAGAAAACGGCGGCTGCAGGGTATCGACATGGCCAACCGTCTCGGCCACCGTCAACTGCGCCGCCGAATGGTTCGACAATCCGACAGCCCGGACCTTGCCTTCGCTCTTCAGATCGAGAAGGGTTTGCCAATAATCTTCAAGAGCAGTGCCGTCGTCGGTCGGCCAATGCATCTGATAAAGATCGATGCGCTCAACGCCAAGACGCCGCAGGGAATTTTCGGCTTCCCGACGCAGGCTGGCCGGTTGTCCGACGCGTTTTGGCGCCGCCGCATGGTCGGCGTCATCCCAAACGAGACCGCATTTGGTGAAAACCAGCGGGCGACGATCGGCCGGAATGCCGCGCAAGGCTTCGGCGACCACCTCTTCGGAATGGCCAAGGCCGTAAACGGCCGCGGTGTCGACCCAGTTGATGCCGCGCTCGACTGCGTGGCGGATGGCGCTGATCGACTGGCTGTCGTCTTGTTTGCCCCAGCCATAGGCCCAGTCGCCGCCGCCGATTGCCCAGGCGCCGAAACCGACGCGCGTGATGTTCATGTCCGTCGTGCCCAGCCGACGGGTTGGGAGGGGTGTCTCGGTCATTTGTCTCTCCATTGCCGGATGAAAAAAGTGCGGCCTGCATATTGATCTGTCCAATAAAATATTCTAATCAGATTAATCATTGAGAGGGATTAGTGCCCGAGACGGAACAATCGTTCCACGCACTTAAGACCCGAGCGGCGCCTGAGCCCGCCGAAAGCGGAGCAGAGGCGCCCTGTCATCCGAAGGAGGCTCAGGTGGAGCTGCGTCAGTTGGAACATTTCCTGGCGGTGGCCGAGGAACAGCACTTCACGCGTGCGGCCCGGCGTCTGAACATCGTTCAGTCCGGACTGTCGACCTCGGTCCGGACTCTTGAGGAAGAGCTGGGCGTCGATCTTTTTCTGCGCAGCACCCGCCGCGTCGATCTGACCGTTGCCGGCCGTGTCCTGTTGCCGGAGGCGCAGCGTGTCCTGGCCGCGGTCCGCAAGGCGAAGGAGGCCGTCCTGGCGGTTCAGGGTCTGCAGCGGGGCCGGCTTTCCATCGGCATGGCGCAAACTTTGTCGCCTTTCGTCGACCTGCCGGCTTTGCTGTCACAGTTTCACGACATTTATCCGGGCATCGAGATCCGTCTATGCCAGGGGGCGGCGCCGACACTGTGCGGCAAGGTCCGCGATGGCCGGCTCGATGTCGCTTTCGTCCCCGTCTACGGCGTCGAACCGGAGGGGGTGAACAGCCGGCTCTATGTCTGTGAGCCGTTGGTCGTCGCCTGCGCGCCGTCCCACTCGCTTTCCGGCCAGCAGAACCTGGCACTGGCCGATCTTGGCGGCGCCACCTTCGTCGATTTTCAGCCGGAATGGGGAAATCGCCAATTGGTCGATCATGCCTTCGCCGAGGCGAACGTCGATCGCCATGTCGCCTTCGAGGTCAATGACATGCGAACGTTGCTCGATCTGGTTTCTTTCGGCCTGGGGATAGCCCTGGTCCCCGAACGAATCGTCCAGGCGGCCGGGTCGCTGTCCAACGCCCCGGGATCGGTGGCCTTCGCCCGGTTGGCTCCCCCTGAAATCTGCTGGGAAATGGTCGTGGTCTTTGCCGGGCGCGACGAACCGGTCAGTGCCGCCGCCGGCGCTTTCCTGACGCTGCTGCCGCCGGCACAGCGCACCGACTGATCTATCGCCGCACGGCAGCCTGGTAATCCTTGAGAATTTCCTCGATCACCCGGGCCGTGCGGGCCGCCGACAGGCCGGTGCTGGGACAGCGGCCGACACCATTCAACTCGTTGACGATGGTCTGGATCAGCGGCTGCTGCACATGGTTCGGGTTGACGATGGGAAATTCGCTGACCTCGCTTGCACGGGTCAGGCGGATCGGCAGGAACGAGAAGGGATGGAAGGAAAGACTGCCATCGGTTCCGACCACCTCGATCTCGTCGGACTCGCGATCGGTGGCGAAACACCACAGGCCGCAACCGGTTACACCGGAGGCAAAGGCGAAGCTGGCGGTGACGGTGTCCTCGGGCGGGTAGGCACCGGCGACATTGGCGGCGAAGCCTCGCGTCCCGGTGATCTCTCCAAAAAAGAAATCGAGAATATCGATGGCGTGGCAGACCGTTTCGAAGAAGATGCCACCATTGCCGAAAGCCGGGTCGACCCGCCAGGGCAGCGTCCCGCCGGTTCGTTCGCCAACCGGTGGCAGACGGGCGAAGTGACGGACCTGCACGGCTGCCACGCGACCGATGGCGCCGCCGTCGAGCAGGTCCTTGACCTTCAGCATGTAGGGCATGGCGCGCCGATAGTAGGCGACGAAAAGCGGCACATTCGCAGCTTTGCAGGC
The DNA here is from genome assembly GCA_031291415.1 of Telmatospirillum sp. Taxonomy (GTDB): domain Bacteria; phylum Pseudomonadota; class Alphaproteobacteria; order Rhodospirillales; family Magnetospirillaceae; genus Telmatospirillum. The sequence continues at coordinate 25,992 of JARLJB010000024.1, read as the reverse complement.
GGCAACCATCTCCTGGCATTGGGCGTGGGTCATGGCCATCGGCTTTTCGACGTAGACCGCCTTGCCGGCCTTCGCGCACCGCAGAGTGTAGTCGTGGTGGCTGTCCGGTCGCGTCGCGATGTAGACGGCATCGATGTCGGGCGCCCCAATGATCGCCTCGGCATCGTCATGCCAGCGGGGGACGCCGTGGCGGCGGGCATAGTCCTCGGCCAGGGCGCTGTTGCGGCGCATGACCGCGACGAGCGTCGAGTTGGTCGCCTTGGCAAAAGCCGGACCGCTTTTCACCTCGGTGACGTCGCCGCAGCCGATGATGCCCCAACGGATTTCCTTCATGGTCTTGATTCCTCGCTCATGCCAGGCTGACAAGTCGGTGTTCGTGCGATCACTCTTCAGGCGCGAGCGCAATGTCGGCGATGTCGTGGCCGAGCAGTCCGGCCAACGCTTCGGCAACCAGGGAATGGTCATCGCGCTGCGGCAAGCCGGACACGGTGACCGCCCCGATGCAGCCTTGGCCCGCCACCTGAAGGGGAAAGCTTCCGCCGTGATCGGCGTAGTCGCGGAAGTCGAGACCGTAGGCGGCGGCCAGCGTCGTCTGCCGCTGCGACATCAGAAGACCGGTGGCATAGGAACTGCGGAAGAACCGCAAGACGGTGTTGCGCTTGCGGCGAACCCAGTCGGCGTTGTTGGGGCTGGTGCCGGGCATGGCGAAATAGAACAGCTGCTGGCCGGGCAATGAGACATCAATGGCCACCGCGGCGTCATGTGCTTGCGCCGTTTCCCTGAGACGGCAACCGATATCCCAGGCCACGTCCGGGTTGAAACGATCGAATTGCAGGCGCTGTTCCTGCTGTGCGATGCGGTACAGATCGTCTTCGACAGACATGACGGGCGGGTCTCCGATCCTATTCATCAGTTCTGCAGATTTTCGACGTCGGTGTCGGTCGCCTTTTCCGCCCGGACCTTGTCGCGGCTCTCTTTGCAGGTCTCGATCCGCGCCATATGCGACTGTCCCCATTCACAGAGCGGACTGAGCGCCTCGCACAACGACCTCCCGAACGACGTCACCGCATATTCGACGCGCGGGGGGATTTCCTTGAAATCCTGTCGCGTGACGATGCCGTCCGCCTCCATTTCCTTCAGGTTCTGAATCAGCATTTTTTCGCTGATGCCGGGGATGGCGCGGCGCAGCTCGCCGAACCGGTGCGGACGCGGGTGCAAGGCCCACAGCACCATGACCTTCCATTTCCCGCCAATGACGTCCAAGGCCGCCTCCAGCCCGCAACAATAGGTTTTTTCCGCCATCGGGCGTTTCTCTCCCGCAAAAAAATGCTTACCACTTACAAAAAGGTAGGTACTTGTCCATTCGAAATCAAGGCCGATATCGTCGTTCAACGCTTTTCTCGTGGCATCGACATCCGGTGCCCGCCGTAACGGGGACTTCAAAATGAAGATCAGGACGACGACACTTACCAGCCGCCCTTTGATCGGTGGCACGATTCTCACGCTGGTCATCGCCGGCGGCCTCTACACCGCCGGAAGTACCGGCGCCAGCCAGACTTCCGCTCCGGCCAATCCCGCCGTTCCGGTGACCGTGCAGACTTTGGCGCCGCAAAAGGTCCGGTCCTGGTCGGACTTTTCCGGTCGCCTGCATGCCGTCGATTCGGTGGAGATAAGGCCGGAGGTCAGCGGCCGCATTACCGCCGTCAAATTCGAGGATGGGCAGACCGTCAAGGCCGGCGACATCCTCTTCATCATCGATCCGCGCCCCTATGAGGCGGCGGTGTCCAAGGCCGAGGCCAATCTGGCGTCGGCCCGTACCAACGCTCAGTTCGCCAAGCTGGAGCTCGATCGCGCCGCCGGTCTCAAGGCATCCGAAGCCATCGCCCAGCGGATCTACGATGAGCGGGCCAACGCCAACCGGGTTGCCGCCGCCGAGGTGCAAGCCGCCGAGGCCGCTCTCAAACAGGCTTCGCTCGACCTCGAACATGCCACGGTGCGCTCGCCGATCGACGGACGGGCCAGCCATGCCGAGATCACGCTCGGCAATCTGGTACAGATCGGGGGGGCGGCGCCGCTGTTGACCACCGTGGTCGCCAACCGGACCATCTATGCCGATTTCGACGTTGACGAGCAGACCTATCTGCAAAGCGTCCGCGACTATGCCAATGGCCGCGAGCAGGAACGCCGCATCCCCGTGCAGATCTTCGCCCAGGGCGATACCGATCATGTCTATCAGGGCCATATCGACAGCTTCGACAACCGGCTTGACGCCACCAGCGGGACCATCCGGGCACGGGCCAAATTCGACAACGCCGACGGCGCCCTGGTTCCCGGCATGTTCGTATCGGTCAAAATGGCCAGTGGCGTGGCTCGCGACCAGTTGCTGATTCCCAATCGCGCGCTCGGCTTCGATCAGAGCAAGAAATTCGTCTATGTGGTCGGCGGCGACAATCGCGTGGCTTACCGGGAAGTCGAACTGGGACAGCAAATCGCCTCCGAGCGCATTGCCTTGAAAGGCGTGCAGGCGGGCGACCGCGTCATTGTCGACGGCGTTCAGCATGTGCGGCCCGAGGCAATCGTCGAACCGAAGGAAAGTCTGGCTGATCGATCGCCGGCCGACGTCAGCGGCCTCAACTGAGCCAGCGGATCGGAAAAGCTAATGAATCTCTCGCGATTCTTCATCGACAGGCCGATTTTTGCCGGGGTGATTTCGGTTGTCATCTTCCTGGCCGGCCTGGCGTCCATGTTTCAGCTGCCGATTTCCGAATATCCGGAGGTCGTGCCGCCGACCATTGTGGTCAAGGCGCAGTTTCCCGGCGCCAATCCAAAGGTGATCGCCGAAACCGTGGCGACGCCGCTCGAGGAACAGATCAACGGCACCGAGGACATGCTCTACATGTTCTCGCAAGCCTCGTCTGACGGCCTGTTGACCCTGACTGTGACCTTCAAGCTTGGCACAGACGCCAATCTTGCCCAGCAATTGGTGCAAAACCGCGTCAATCAGGCACTGCCGCGTCTGCCCGACGTCACCCGGCAACTGGGGGTGACCACCACCAAGAGCTCGCCCGATCTCACGATGGTGGTCCATCTGACGTCGCCCAATAACCGGTACGACATGCTCTATCTGCGCAACTACGCGCTGCTCAACGTCAAGGATCAGCTAGCCAAGATCAGCGGTGTCGGCAGCGTGCAGCTGTTCGGATCGGGCGATTACGCCATGCGGATCTGGCTTAATCCAGAGAAGGTGGCGGAACGCGGTTTGACGCCGCAAGAGGTGGTGGCGGCGGTCCGCCATCAGAATGTGCAGGTGTCGGCCGGCGTGATTGGCGGGCCGCCCTATGGTCAGGGCGTCGACCTGCAATTGCCGATCAATGTGCAGGGGCGCCTGCAGGACGTCGAGCAATTCGGCGAGATGATCGTCAAACGCAATCCGAGCGGCGCGGTCACCCGCCTCAAGGACATCGGGCGGGTGGAAATCGACGCGGCGGAATTCGGCCTCCGGTCGTTGCTCGACAACAAGTCGGCGGTGGCCATTCCGGTGTTCCAGGCGCCGGGATCGAACGCCATCGAGATTTCCAACCAGGTCCGCAAGACCATGGCCGAGCTAAAGACGAATTTCCCCGACGGGGTGGAGTATTCCATCGTCTATGACCCGACGATCTTCGTTCGCGGTTCGATCGAGGCGGTGATTCATACGTTGTTCGAAGCACTGGCCCTGGTGGTTCTGGTGGTCATCGTCTTCCTGCAGACCTGGCGGGCTTCGATCATTCCGCTGCTGGCGGTGCCGGTGTCGATCGTCGGCACCTTCGCCATCATGCATCTGTTCGGTTTTTCGATTAACGCCCTGTCGCTGTTCGGGCTGGTTCTGGCCATCGGCATCGTCGTCGACGACGCCATCGTCGTGGTGGAAAACGTCGAACGAAACATCGAGGACGGCTTGAAGCCGCGCGATGCGACGGTCAAGGCAATGGGCGAGGTGACCAGCCCGATCATCGCCATCACCCTGGTTCTCTGCGCCGTCTTCATTCCGATCGCCTTCATCAGCGGTCTGACCGGGCAGTTTTACCGTCAGTTCGCCCTGACCATCGCCTTTTCGACCATCGTCTCGGCTTTCAATTCCCTGACCCTGAGCCCGGCCCTGGCGGCCGTTCTCCTGCGTTCCCACGATGCCCCGAAAGACTGGCTGACCCGGCTTGAGGAACGGTTGTTCGGCCGCTTCTTCCACGCCTTCAACCGTTTCTTCCATCGCAGCTCGACCCGATATGGCAAGGGCGTGCGGGGGGCGCTGGGGCGGAAATCGCTGTCGGTCGGCGTCTATCTGCTGCTGCTGGCCGCCACCTATGTCGGGTTCCAACAAGTGCCGCTGGGTTTCGTGCCGGTGCAGGACAAGCAATATCTGGTGAGTTTCGCCCAATTGCCCGACGGGGCGACGTTGGACCGCACGGAACATGTCATCCGCGCCATGACCGACATCGCCCTGAAGGAACCCGGCGTCGAAAGCGCCGTGGCCTTTCCCGGCCTGTCAGTCAACGGCTTCATCAACAGCGCCAGCGCCGGCATCGTCTTCGTGACCTTGAAACCGTTCGAGGTCCGTCCCGGCAAGGATCTGTCCGGCGCGGCGATCGCGGCCAACCTGCAGCGCAAATTCGCCGGTCTCAGCGACGCCTTCATCGCCATCTTCCCGCCGCCGCCGGTTCAAGGCCTGGGAACCATCGGAGGCTTCAAACTGCAGGTCGAGGACCGTACCGACGCCGGTTACCAGGCGCTCGACGCGGTGATGAAGTCGGTCGTCGCCAAGGCCCGCAAAGCGCCGGAGCTGGCCGGCGTGTTTTCCAGCTACGAGATAAACGTGCCCCAGCTCTACGCCGATCTCGACCGTACCAAGGCCATGCAATTGGGCGTCGATGTGCAGGACGTCTTCGACACCATGCAGATCTATCTTGGGTCGCTTTACGTCAACGACTTCAACAAATTCGGCCGCACTTATCAGGTCATCGCCCAGGCCGACCGGCAGTTCCGCTCGCGGCCCGACGATATCTTGCGGCTGCAGACCCGCAACGCCTCCGGCGCCATGGTCCCGCTGGGGGCCATGGTGCGGGTCTCGGACACCACCGGGCCGGAAAGTGCGATGCACTACAACAATTTCCGCGCCGCCGATCTCAACGGCGGGCCGGCCCCCGGCTTTTCGACCGGACAAGCCCAGGCGGCGATGATCAAGATTCTTGAGGAAACGTTGCCCAAGGGCATGAGCTTCGAATGGACCGAACTGACCTATCAGCAGATTCTGGCCGGCAATACTGCCGTCCTGGTATTTCCCATCTGCGTGCTGCTGGTGTTTCTGGTGCTGGCGGCAAAATACGAAAGCCTGTTTCTTCCTCTGGCGATCATCCTGATTGTCCCGATGTGCCTGCTGTCGGCGATCACCGGTGTTTGGCTCAGCGGCGGCGACAACAACATCTTCACCCAGATCGGCCTGTTCGTGCTGGCCGGTCTCGCCTGCAAGAACGCCATTCTGATCGTCGAGTTCGCCCGGGAAAGCGAACGGGCCGGGCAAACGACGGTCGAGGCGGCGGTTGCCGCGGCGCGGCTCCGCTTGCGGCCGATCCTGATGACGTCCTTCGCCTTCATCATGGGCGTGGTGCCGCTCGTCATATCGTCCGGTGCCGGGGCCGAGATGCGTCACGCCATGGGCGTCGCGGTGTTCTCCGGCATGCTGGGAGTCACCTTCTTCGGACTCTTCCTCACCCCGGTTTTCTACGTCGCCCTGCGGGCGGTGGAGAAGCGTCTGACCCGCAAAACCAAAAAAGCGATGGAGCTCGTCTGATGAGGTCTCTGACTAAGGCCACGATGAGCGTGGCGACGGTTCTACTGCTGGCCGGCTGTATCGACGCTCCACCGCCGCAGGATATCGGCATGGCCACACCCGACGTCTGGAGCCGCGGCGGCTCCGCGGCGCCAACGCAAATCCTGGCCAGCGACGACACGGTGGCGGTCGAACACAAATGGTGGAAAGGTTTTGCCGATCCGACTCTCGATACTCTGATCGGTGCGGCGCTTGCCAACAATAAAAACCTGCAGATCGCCAAGGCTCGCGTGTTGGAGGCCGAGGCTGGCCGGCAGGGCGCCAGGGCTGCCCTGCTGCCCAATATCTCCGCCACCGGCGCCTTGAGCCGCGGCAACCAGGGCTACGCCACCGCCAACAAGGCGGTCGGTACCGCCGAGATCGATCTGCAGGCGACTTGGGAGTTGGATCTGTTCGGCAAGAATCAGGCCCGCGTCCGCCAGTCGGCGGCCCTGGCTGAGGCAGCCGATGCCGAGCGTCAGGCGGTGATGGTGTCGCTGCTGGCCGAGGTGGCCCGCACCTACTTTGACCTTCGCGACGATGAGGAACAGATCGCCATTACCGAACAGAATTTGTCGACCCAGCAGAAGACGCTGGATTTGATCCGCGCGCAGCAGACCGGCGCGCTATCCAGCGGTCTCGATGTCGAGCGGGCGGCAGCTCAGGTGTCGACCACCGCGGCGGAGCTTCCGGCGCGGCGAGCTGCCCGGGAAACGGCACTCAATCATTTGGCCGTTCTGGTGGGGGCTCCGCCCGGGACGAAGGACCGCCTGCTGGCGGCAGCACAGCCGCTGGCGCCGCTCGATCCGCAGATCCTGGTGGCGGCGCCGGCCCGAGTGTTGGCCAGCCGTCCGGACGTCCGTGCCGCCGAGCGGCAATTCGCCGCTGCCGTCGCGGCCGAGGAGTCGGCAACCAAGGAATTGTTTCCGACGCTGTCGCTGGTCGGTCTGTTCGGGCTGCAGGAGTCCAGTCTCTATTGGGCAAAACCTTGGGGTGTCGCCACCAACCTGAGTCAACCATTGTTCGACTTCGGCCGCATCCGCTCGCATATCGATGCCGCCGATGCCCGCCAGACACAAGCGTTGCTCGGCTATCAGGAAACGGTTCTTGAGGCGTTGGAGGACATGGAGAACGCTCTCAGCCTTTATCTGCACGAGACCAAGCGTCAACACGATCTCGATCTGGCGGCGGCGGGAAACCGCAAAGCGGTTCTTCTGGCGCGCGCGCAGTATACCGCCGGCTACAGCGGACTTCTCGATCTGCTGGTCGCCCAACGCGACGAGTTGGAGGCCGAGTCCAGCCTGGCGACATCGAACACGCGTCTGCGCAAATCGCTGGTGGCGATCTATACCGCGGCTGGCGGCGGATGGGATCTGTAACCTGAGGTCTCTTTTGTCGGAGGATGCAACGTCCTGAAATCTGAGATATTTCCTCGTGCGAGGGGTGTTAACTGGATACAATCGTGCCCTGCCAGACTGGCGCGAGCGAGGAAGCCGAAGAGCCGGATGGCCCTGCCGGCGCCTGAGGCGGAAGTCAATGACCGAGGGCGAACGTCCTATGTGATCACCCTCGGTCCGCCTGTGTACAGGATTGCGAGATTCCCATGATCGGGGAACAGGAAGGGGCCGTGAGCAACGAATCTGCGAATAATCTAAGCCGGGAATTGAAGAACCGGCATATTCAACTGATCGCCCTGGGCGGCGCGATCGGCACCGGTCTTTTTCTCGGGGTCGCGCAAACCATTCACCTCGCCGGCCCCTCGGTGTTGTTGGGATACGGCATTGCCGGCGTCATTGCTTTCCTGATCATGCGCCAGTTGGCTGAAATGGTGGTGGAAACTCCCGCCGCCGGTTCCTTCAGCTATTTCGCCTACCGCCATTGGGGCGAATTCGCAGGCTTTCTTTCCGGATGGAACTATTGGGTCCTTTATGTCCTGGTCAGCATGGCGGAACTGTCGGCCGTCGGCATCTACGTCCAGTACTGGTGGCCGACCGTGCCGACCTGGGTTTCCGCCTTGGTCTTCTTCATCGTCGTCAACGGCATCAACATGCTGCATGTGAAGATGTTCGGAGAGGCGGAATTCTGGTTCGCCATTATCAAAGTCACCGCCATCGTCGGCATGATTCTCTTCGGCTCCTGGCTGCTGGCCAGCGGCACCGGTGGGCCGCAGGCCTCGATCACCAATCTCTGGGATCTGGGAGGATTCCTCCCCAACGGGGTCGGCGGACTGGCCATGGCGATGGCCCCCATCATGTTCTCGTTCGGCGGGCTGGAGCTTGTCGGCATCACCGCCGCGGAAGCGTGCGATCCCAAGCGGACCATCCCCAAGGCGACAAACCAGGTGATCTATCGCATCCTGATTTTCTATATCGGCGCTCTGGCCATTCTGTTGTCGCTCTACCCCTGGACCCTGGTGCGCGACGGCGGCAGCCCCTTCGTGCTTATCTTTCACTCGCTGGACAATGGCTGGGTCGCCACCGCCCTCAATGTCGTCGTGTTGACCGCGGCGCTGTCCGTCTACAACAGCTCCGTCTATTGCAACAGCCGCATGCTGCTGGGACTGGCCATGCAGGGCAATGCGCCCGGCTTTCTCACCAAGGTGAATTCCAAGGGTGTCCCCCTTCCCGCCCTGCTGCTCTCCGGCAGTGTCACCGCGCTTTGCGTGATGATCAATTACCTGATGCCCGAGCAGGCTTTCCAGATGTTGATGATGCTGGTCGTCGCGGCGTTGATCATCAATTGGGGCATGATCTGCCTTACGCATCTCAAGTTCCGCCGCGCCATGAGCCGCCAGGCGCTGACGCCAGCGTTCCGCAGCCCGGGGCAGCCGTTTACCAATTACCTGTGCCTGGTCTTCATGGCGGGAATTCTGGTGACCATGACTCTCGCCGACGGCTTCCGCATGGCCGTGCTCCTGATCCCCTTATGGATCGCCGTGCTTGGCCTCATCTACGCCTTCCGTAGCCGCGTGGGATCTCGTCAGGACGAGCCCACCAGCCAGAACGAACCGGCATAACTGACCGGCGAAGACCGAAGAAAAGCCAAGACTGCCGGGGAACAAAGAAATTCCCCCACCCCAAATCCCCGGACAGTGGGGAGCCGGGGCGGGGGAACGACGTCAGATGACGCTTTCGATGCTGGCAACCCTGAGGATGTTGGTGTTGCCTTGGCAGCCAAAGGGAACACCGGCCGTGATGACGATGCGGTCGCCGGCTTTGGCGAATCCGTCTCTCAGGGCGATGGCCTGCGCCTTGCTGACCATTTCCGAGAAACCGCGTGGCCGTTCGGTGACGACGCTGTGGGCGCCCCAGACGATGGCCAACTGACGTGCCACCTCGATGTCCGGGGTCAGGCTGATGATCGGCTGGTCGGGACGCTCGCGGGCAGCCCGCATCGTCGTGAAGCCCGAGGTCGTGTAGGTGACGATGGCCGGAGCCGCCACGGTGTGAGCCACCTGGCGGGCAGCGGCGCTGATCGCGTCGTTGTTGGTGCTCTCGGGGTCCTGGCGTGACGCGACAAGGTTCAGGCGATACTGCTCGTCGGATTCGACCTGGGTGATGATGCGGTTCATCATCACCACCGAGTCGATCGGGAAATCGCCGCTGGCCGATTCGGCCGACAGCATCAGGCAATCGGCGCCGTCATAAACGGCAGTGGCGACGTCGGACGCCTCGGCGCGGGTCGGCGCCGGGGCATGGATCATCGAATCCAGCATCTGGGTGGCGACAACCACCGGCTTGCCGGCCTTGCGACAGCAGCGGATGATGCGTTTTTGCAGGATCGGCACGGTTTCCGGCGGACATTCGACGCCGAGATCGCCGCGGGCGACCATCACCGCGTCAGACAGGTGGATGACGGCTTCCAGGTGGTCGATCGCCGAAGGTTTCTCGAGTTTGGAGAGGATGCGGACGCGGTTGCCGACGCGGCCGGACACCAACTTGCGGGCATTTTCGACGTCCTCGGGCCGCTGGACGAAGGACAGCGCGATCCAGTCAGCGCCCATGGCGACCGCGAATTCCAGGTCAGCGATATCCTTCTCGGTCAGCGCCGAGATCGGCAGCACGACGTTGGGAACGTTGAGACCCTTGTGATTCGACAACTCGCCGCCGGTGATCACCTTGGTTTCGGCGAAGTCGGCGCCGAACTTGACGACGCGCAGGCGCAGCTTGCCGTCGTCGAGCAGGAGGTCGGTGCCGACGGCAAGGGCTGCGAACACTTCCGGGTGCAGCAGAGGGGCGCGTTTTTCGGTACCGAGCGTCGGATCGAGGTCGAGGCGGAAGGTGGCGCCGGTCTTCAGTTGAACCTTGTCGCCTTCGAAATTGCCGACGCGCAGTTTCGGCCCCTGCAGATCGGCGAGAACGGCGATCGGCCGGCCGACCTTCTTTTCGACGGCCCGGACGATTTCATAACGGGCCTGATGGTCCGCGTGCGTGCCGTGGCTGAAATTGAAACGAAATACGTCGGCGCCAGCGTTGAACAACCCTTCGATGAGTTCGGGGGTCGAGCTTGCCGGCCCGAGCGTGGCGATGATTTTAGCTTTGCGCAGTCGTCTTGCCGCCATGGTAGGTCCTTAAGGATAGCGTCGTCGGATGATCGACGTTGAGGTTACAGTGAAAGAGGGATGAGCCGTCGCCAGAACGGCCAAGCCGTTCGGCACGGTGTCGCAAGTCCGCGCCGTTCGACCGAGACGGTGACATGACTCTTTTCTCGCATCGAAGATGGAGATCGGTCGGTCGGAGCGGTGGAAAAAAAGATCCACGAGCGCCCGGCAGCGGTTCGACGATCGGATCCCCCGATCGTCGGCAGACAATGGCGGAAAACCGCATATTGGTCAAGCGGTAAGCCCTTTTTTTCCTGTGGTCTTTGGTCGAGGAAACCCCTGAAAAATGACGGTTTCCGCCGGATATTGAGTTGACCGGTGACAGCATTGCGATCAACCGCTGTTGCGCAGGCCGGCGGCCACGCCATTGATGGTGAGATGGATGCCCCGCCGCAACCGTGCGTCGCTTTCTCCGGCGCGGTAACGGCGCAGCAAGGCGATTTGCAGATGGTTGAGCGGATCGAGATAGGGGAAGCGCGTCCGCATCGACCGGGCGAGCAGCGGGTTGTCGGCGAGAAAGGCGGTTTGACCGGAGATGGCGAGAAGATGGTTTCGCGTCAGATGCCATTCTTCTTTGATCCGGCTGAAAATCGTCTCGGCCAGAACCGGATCGGTCACCAGCGTCGCGTATCGTGACGCGATGACCAGATCGCTCTTGGAAAGCACCATGTCCATGTTCGACAGCAAGGTGCGAAAGAACGGCCAGTCGCGATGCATCCGCTGGAGCAGGGGCAATCCCTTGGGATTCTCGGCAAGCCAGGTTTCGACGGCGCTGCCGAAGCCGAACCAGCCCGGCAGCATCAAACGACATTGCGACCACGAGAATACCCAGGGGATAGCCCGGAGATCCTCGATACGGGTCGATTTCTTGCGCGAAGCCGGACGGCTGCCGATGTTCAAATCGGATATCTCGGAAATCGGGGTTGATTGGCGAAAATAATCGTTGAAACCAGGAGTTTCGTAAACCAATTTCCGATAAGCGTGAAAGGCGAGATCAGACAACCGTCCCATCGCGTCGTGGAATGTTCCGTCGGGCTCGACCTTGTTTTCCAGGTCGACCAGCGATGTTTCCAGGGTGGCGGCGACCAGCACCTCGAGGTTGCGGCGTCCGACTTCGGGAGAGCCGTATTTCGAGGCGATCACTTCGCCCTGTTCGGTGATGCGGATCTGGCCGGAAACGGCACCGGTCGGCTGCGCCAAAATGGCCTGATAGCTGGGACCGCCACCGCGGCCGACCGAGCCGCCGCGGCCGTGGAACAGCCGCAGGCGGATCTTGTGCCGGGAGAACACTTCGGCCAAGCCGATTTCCGCTTTGTAAAGTTCCCAGCCAGAGGTCAGAAAACCGCCGTCCTTGTTGGAATCGGAATAGCCCAGCATCACTTCCTGTTCGTCGCCGCGCGACTTCAGAAATGCCCGGTAGACCGGCAGCGAGAACAGTTTGTCCATGATGAACGGACCCTGCCGCAGATCCTCGATGGTTTCGAACAGCGGGATGATGTTGACCGAAAGCGACGGAGCCGGACCGACCTTTAGAAGCCCGGTTTCCTTGAGCAGCAGGGCGAGTTCCAACTGATCCGAGATGCCGTTGGCCATCGAGATGATGCTGTTGACGATCGTCGCGTCGCCATATTTGTCTTTGATTTTCCGGGCGGCGTGGAAGATCGCCAATTCGCCGGAGGTCTCCTCGGAATAGGTGAGGTGCGGTGAATAAAGGGGGCGCGGGCTCGTCAACTCGGCGGTCAGCAGGGCGATGCGGCTGTCCTCGTCGAGGCTCGCATAGTCGGCGACGCTGCCGGCGGCGGCCAGCAACTCGGCAACCGTCCGCTCGTGGACGACGGAGTTTTGCCGCAGGTCGATCGGCGCCAGATGGAAACCGAAGACCTGCGCCGCGAGAATCAGGCGCTGCAGGCGCCGCGCCGTCAATTTGGCGCCGCCGTGCGTCTTCAACGAGACCGCCAGGATATTGAGATCAGTCAAGAACTCGCTGGCCTGGGCATAGGGCTCCGCCTGGCCGACGGCATGACGCACAGGTTCGTGGTGGTTGAGAGTCCAGGCGGTTGCCGCCAATCGCGCATAGATGCCGATCATCGCCCGGCGATAGGGCTCGTCGGCGCGGTGCGGCGACTGGTCCGGCGACTGTTCGGCCAGACGCACCAGCTCCGGCGAAACCTTGACCAGGAGGAGCGACAGGGGCAGTTCGGCGCCGAGTTCGTGGATCTCCGTCATATAATGGTTGAGGACGGTCATCGACTGCAGACGAACCGCCTCTTCAAGGATCGTGGCGGTGACGAAGGGGTTGCCGTCGCGGTCGCCGCCAACCCACGAGCCGATCTTCAAGAACGGAGGGAGGTTCCAGTCGCGCGCCGGGTGACGGCGCTTCAACAGCGTTTCAAGCTGGCTGTAGAGGATCGGCAACTGGGAAAAGAACGTGTCGACGAAATAGGAGACCACGTTCTTGACTTCGTCGATGACGGCCAACCGCTGCGGCCGCAGGAGCCTCGTTTGCCAAAGCGTCAGGACGGCTGCTTCCAGTTCGGTCTGGTTATCCTCGGCCTCCTGCGGTGTCAGGCGGGTGCGGTCGGTATTGTCGAGCAGCTTGGCGACCTTGCGCTGCAGCGACAGGATGCTCTTGCGCTGCACCTCGGTCGGATGCGCGGTGAGCACCGGGCCGACCAGCATATGGTTGATGCAGTCCTTGAGCATGTCGCCGGTGACTTCGGCCTCGTCGAGGCGTTCCAGGGCGCGGGCCAGGCTGCCTTCGCGCGGCCGCGAATGGGCGATCGCATGGTCGCGGTTGCGCCGGATATGGTGCTGGTCCTCGGCGATGTTCGCCAAATGCAGGAAGAACGAAAAGGCACGCACCACCGAATGGGCGGTGTCGAGGGGAAGACCGTCGAGGATATCGGCCATTTCCTGGCGGGCCTGCTCGTCACCATCCCGGTTGAAGCGCACGGAGGTTTGCCGAACCTGTTCGACCACACCGAATACGGCTTCGCCTTCCTGATCTCGCAGCACGTCACCCAAAAGACGGCCGAGCAGGCGGGTGTCCTCGCGTAAAGGCTGATCCTTGTCGGCGGATGGGTCAGTCACGGGAAGCCGAGGTGCGGCCTTTGAGGTTGTCACGTTGCTCTGCCTCTTTGTGGTTTGCGGGCTTGGCCGGTTGGTGCGCCGCCGTCAGTTCCCGGCTGACGTCGGGTCGAGACGAGCCTGCAGGAGCGCGTCCTTCAGCCGGCGCAGGTGGTGCGATAGGCTGGGACCTCGACGCAGGGCCACGCCGACTTCGAGGATGTCCACGATGACAAGTTGCAACAGCCGCGAGGTCATCGGCGTGTAATGCTCGGTGTTCTCGATGACTGGTAGACAGATGGGGTGGCTGGCAATCTCTGCCAAGGCGGTTCCCGGCGTGGTGACGGCGACCACGCTGGCTTCGCGCTGTCGGGCCAGGCGGGCGGCGTTGACCACTTCGCGGGCCCGTCCGGTATAGGAGAAGGACACCAGGGCGTCGCCACAGGTCAAGCTGGCTGCCGACATGATCTGCATGTGCGGATCGACATAGGCGACCGTCGGGACGTTCAGGCGAAAGAACTTGTGCTGGGCGTCGATGGCCACGGCACCAGAGGCGCCCGCCCCATGGAATTCGATGCGGGCGGCGGCGGCCAACACGTCGATGGCCCGCTCGACCTGGTCCCAGTCCACCGTTTTGGCGAGATCGTTGACCGCATTGATGGTTTGCGAGCAGATTTTGTTGGCCAGCGTCGGCGCCCGATCATCCGGTTCGATACCGTGCTGGATGCCGGCCGTCCCGACCGCGATCGATTGCGCCAAGCCGAGTTTGAAATCCTGAAAGCCGTCATAGCCGATGGCCCGGCAGAAACGCAGCACTGTCGGGTCACTGATCCCGCTTTCGGCAGCCATGGCCGAGATTCCTTGGGAGATGGCCTTTTCGGGCTGGCTGACGATGTAATCTGCAACCTTTCGCTCGGAGGGACGCATCTGCTCCCTGGCATTCCGGATGCGGTCAAAAAGAGAACCTTCGAGACTTGTCATTTCCTTCACCCGCGTTCGTCATGTGCACAAGGACGGTTTGCTACACCGCAATGAACCGCTCTTAAAGATTTGCTGTCAGATACTCAGCCGATCCGAGCATCGTGCCACAGCTCGTTTGGAGTGTCTTTCCCAGCGGCGAACCGCAGGGTATGGGAATAGCCGAGGGGACTGACCTTCGGGTCAGCGCCATCTCGCCGGAAGCTGTTGCTGTCATCGTTCCGGATCGACCTCGTCGTGCCAGGAACGGTAATCCCTTTCGATCATCGCGACCGACGCCGAGGGACCCCAGGTGCCGGCAACGTATGGCTTGGGACGGACGTTGTATTCCTGCCAGCCGTCAAGGATCGGCTCGATCCATTTCCAGGCGGCCTCGACCTCGTCCCGCCGCATGAAAAGCGTTGGCGCACCACGGACCACGTCGAGTAACAACCTCTCGTAGGCGTCCGGCGAGCGTTGCTTGAAGGTGTCGGAAAAACTGAGGTTGAGAACGGCCTCACGGAGCCTGAGGCCGCCCGGTCCGGGCTCCTTGGTCATCATGTGCAGGTGAACGCCCTCGTTGGGCTGCACACGGATGACCAGCTTGTTGGGCAGCAGTTCCTGGCTCGAATAGCCGGGGAAAATGGAATGCGGCACGGCGCGGAACTGGACGACGATCTCGGATGTCTTGGTGGCCAGCCGTTTGCCGGTGCGCAGATAAAACGGCATGCCGGCCCAGCGCCAGTTATGCACTTCCGTCTTCAGGCTGACAAAGGTCTCGGTATCGCTATCGGCGGTGATGCCCGGTTCCTCGAGGTATCCGACGACCGGTTGGCCGCCGATGGCTCCGGCGCTGTATTGGCCGCGGACGGTCCGGTTGAGGACCTCCTCACGGGCGATGGGACCGAGAGAGCTCAAGACCTTCATTTTTTCGTCGCGGACGGCTTCGGTGGCCAACTGCGACGGCGGTTCCATGGCAACCAGGCACATCACCTGCAGCAGGTGATTTTGCACCATGTCGCGTAGCGCGCCGGCATGGTCGTAATATCCGCCACGGCCTTCGACGCCGACCGTCTCGGCGACGGTGATCTGGATATGTTCGATGTAACGGCTGTTCCACAACGGGTCGAACAGCGCGTTGGCGAACCGTAATGCCAGCAGGTTCTGAACCGATTCCTTGCCGAGATAGTGATCGATGCGGAAGATCGCCTGTTCATCGAACACCTGTCCGACGTCATGGTTGATCTGGCGGGCCGTTCCCAGATCGTGGCCGATCGGCTTTTCGAGGACAACGCGCGACTTGTCGTTGATCAGATCGGCGTTCTTCAGTTGGCGACAGATCGGACCGAAGATGTCGGGGGACGTCGCAAGATAGAAGACGCGGACGCGGTCGCTGTCCCCCAATGTCGCGGCAAGGTTCTCCCAACCGGCCTGACCGAGGGCGTCGAGCTCGACATAGGAGATCTGCGCAAGGAAGGCCCGGCAGTCGTCCTGGTCCATTTCGTCCTTCGGCAGGTGGCGCGAGAGCGCTTCCATGACCCTGGTCCGATAGGCTTCGTCCGATAAGGCACTTCGGGAGGCGCCGATGATGCGGCTGGAACGATCCACGAGGCCGTCGCGGAAGGTCGAGTAGAGAGAAGGAAGCAACTTACGGAAGGTCAGGTCACCGGTTCCGCCGAAGATGATGTAGTCGAAAGGCGGCACAGTGGGGCCTCGCCCTTGCGGGGAGGTGCCGGAAATGCCCGCGGCAAATTCCGGGAAGCCATTTTGTACGGCCTTCTCAGCCATGGCGTGACCGTCTTCCTCTGTCGCTATATATTCTTGTCGTCCGCGATATTCGCGGTTATTGGGCAACACAAACCAATCCAAAAGACAGGCTGGTGTCTCGGGAATAATGACATAATATCCCCAGGGGACGTCCAGCGCAAGAGTGTATGTAGAAAATTTACACGCAATTTTACCTGTTGTGTCGGGAAAGCCCTCCCAACGCAAACATTGCGCTTGATTTCCATCATAAGATTAGTAAATATCCAACCCAGCGATAACGTGATGCTGCGGGCCGGGCCGATGCGCCCCTTTTCCTCCCCGGTTCGGCTCAAGCGGGCCATCACACCATCGCCAGGATCCGCAGAACCCTTTGTGCGTTATGCCACCGGATGGTTGCCTCCCCAGCCATCCGGTGCCTGCGGATTTTTGTGTTCTAAGTGTTTCTCAGATCTAGATTCCTCAGGCGCCGGGCGGGCGCATCAGCGCCCTTAGGTCTACGCGCAAGCCCAAACCAACCCGGACATGCCAAAGGGGCAGTCGATTCCATCGGTCATTCGGTTTAGAGTCTCACTGACTTTAGCCGAACCCGGTGGCATGCCTTGTCCGCATCCCTTGACTTACCGCGCCGTGATCGAGAGCTATTTTGTCTTCGCTAGCTGATCGTTCAGGGTGGGCACAAAAAAAACCCTTTGAGGAGTTGATCTCCCCCCAAAGCGATCTGACGGCGAAGTTCTGTTCGGCTAAGTGGCCTTACCGCTTGACCATTCTATTTTTTTGCACAATTGTCCAGATGTCTCGTTGCTGCACCTGTCTGCAGTGAGCAACCAATAAGGAATTCGTCAGCCATGACCGCTCCCCTTACGCTCCATCCGGATCGGCTGTTTCCGGCCGAACCCGCCGCACGCGATGCCGCGCGCGCGATCTACAAAACCATTGCCGGACTGCCGATTGTCAGCCCGCACGGCCACACCAACCCGGCCTGGTTCGCCGACGACGAGCCCTTTCCCGACCCCGCCAGCCTGTTCATTGTTCCTGACCACTACGTTTTCCGCATGCTCTACAGCCAGGGCATCGCGATCGAGGGGCTGGGCGTGCCACGGGCCGACGGTGGGGCGACGGAAAGCGATAAGCGCAAGATCTGGCGTCAACTGGCCGAGAACTTCCATCTGTTCCGCGGGACACCGTCCCGTATGTGGCTGACGCACGCCTTCCACGAGGTGTTCGGCATCCGGGAACGGCTGGATGCCTCGAACGCCGACAAGATCTACGATCAGATTTCCGAATGTCTGCAGCGTCCCGACTTCCGGCCGCGCGCCCTCTACGAGCGTTTCAACATCGAAGTCATGTCGACCACCGAGTCGCCGCTCGACGATCTTCGCCATCACAAAAAGATCAAGGCCAGCGGCTGGAAAGGCCGTGTGGTCACCGCCTACCGTCCCGATCCCGTGGTCGATCCCAATTTCACCAACTTCGTCGGCAACGTCGCCGAATTGGGCAAGATCACCGGCAAGGACACCAAGACCTGGAAGGGATATCTCGAGGCGTTGTTTGATCGCCGTCGCTATTTCATCGAAAATGGCGGCTGTACCTCGACCGACCACGGGCATCCGACCGCTTTCACCGCCGACCTGCCGAAGGCTGAGGCCGAGGCGCTGTTCGCCAAGGTGATCAAGGGCAATGCCAGTGCGGCCGACGCCGAACTGTTCCGCGGCCAGATGCTGACCGAGATGGCCCGGATGAGCCTGGAAGACGGTCTGACCATGCAGATCCATCCCGGCGCTTACCGCGACTACAATCCCACCGTCTTCAAGATGTTCGGCAAGGACAAGGGCTGCGATATTCCGATGCAGACCGACTATGTCCATGCCCTGAAGCCGTTGCTCGACCGTTTCGGCAACGAGCGCAAGCTGACGATCATTCTCTTCACGCTGGACGAGACCTCCTATTCGCGTGAGCTGGCACCGCTTGCCGGTCACTTCCCCGCCCTCAAGCTGGGGCCGTCCTGGTGGTTCCACGACAGCCCGGAAGGCATGCGGCGTTTCCGCGAGCAGGTGACCGAGACGGCCGGCTTCTACAACACGGTCGGCTTCAACGACGACACCCGCGCCTTCCTGTCGATCCCGGCCCGTCACGACGTCGCCCGGCGGATCGATTGCGGTTTCCTCGGACGTCTGGTGGCCGAGCACCGCCTGGATATGGACGAGGCCCTCGAGGTCGCGCAAGATCTCACCTATCGCTTGGTGAAGGCGGCTTACAAGCTTTAAGGAGCAAGGGTGTTCCCGGGACGGGGAACACCCTCCTTGTCCGCCGCCCCAGACCGCGCCAGATGCCGATCCGCGATGGTCGGGCCTGGGGTGCAGACCGGAGCCTTGCTCCAACTAGATTGCCGGAGCGTTGCTCCGACTAGATTGAAGGAACACAAAAATGCAGAATTTGCGACGCGACGTGCTCGCGAGCGGCAAGCTCAATGTGGCGCATACGCCAGGCGCGCCCGTTTATCCCATCAATATCCTGCAGTTCGGCGAAGGCAACTTCCTGCGCGCCTTCGTCGATTGGCAGATCGATAACGCCAATGGCCAGGGCCTGTTCAAGGGGGGCGTCGCCATCGCCCAGCCGCTGCCCAAGGGCATGGCGGAACCGATCAACGCCCAGGAAGGACTCTATACCGTCCTGTTGCGCGGCATCGAGGGTGGCCAGGAAGTCGAACAGCGCCGTGTCGTCAGTTGCGTTCAGAAGGCGTTGAACCCCTATGAACAGTGGGACGCCATGTTGAGCCTGGTGAGCGATCCGGGCTTGCGTTTTGTTATTTCCAACACCACGGAAGCCGGCATCGCCGACGCTGACGAAGCCTACACGCCCGGAAAATGCCCGGACAATTTCCCGGCCAAGGTGGCGGCTTTGCTTTATGCCCGCTATCAGAAGCTGGGCGGCACCAAGGCGACCGGCCTGGTCTTCATTCCCTGCGAGTTGATCGAGGCGAACGGTACCAACCTCAAGCGGATTGTCCTGTTGCACGCCAAGCGCTGGAAGCTGGAGCCGGCCTTCTCCGCCTGGGTCGAGAAGGATAACTATTTCCTCGATACTCTGGTCGATCGTATCGTTCCCGGCTATCCGGCCAACGAAGCGGCCGCTCTCTGCAAGTCCTGGGGCTATCAGGACAACCTGATCGTCGCCGCCGAGCCTTTCCATGTTTGGGTAATCCAGGGACCGAAGGAACTGGGCGAGGAATTCCCGCTGCACAAGGCCGGGCTCAATGTCATTTGGACCGATGATCAGCAGCCCTACCGGACACGCAAGGTGCGGATTCTGAACGGTGCCCACACCGCCAGCTCGCTGGCCGCCTACCGGTCCGGTCTCGACACCGTGAAGTCGATGATCGACGACCCGATCGTTTCGGCGTTCCTCAAGAAGGTGATGTTCGAAGAGATCGTACCCTTCGTGCCGCTGCCCGAGGCCGAGCGGCAGAGCTATGCCGCCTCCATCATGGAGCGTTTCAGCAACCCCTACATCCGCCATGAGCTGATCTCCATCGCCCTTAACTCGGTGTCCAAGTGGAAAGTCCGTGTCCTGCCGACCGTCAAGGACTACGCCGCCGGGAAGGGAAAGGCGCCGGCCGGCCTGTCCTTCTCGCTCGCCGCTCTGTTGTGGTTCTACAAAGGCGAGATGAAGGGAAGCGACTACATCGGCACCCGTAACGCCGGCACCTATCCGATCAAGGACGATGCCGCGGTCATCAAGATCCTGTCGACCGCTTGGAACGAAGCCAAGCCCGGTCAGGCGGCGGCGCTTGCCACCAAGCTGCTGGCTGATACCCGTTTGTGGGGTGAGGATCTGACCAAGGTGCCCGGTCTCGCCGAGCAGGCCTCGAAGGCGCTGGCTGCCATCGAGGCGAAGGGCATCACGGCGGCGCTCAAGGATGTGATTGCCTGAGACGCGAGCCAGCCACCTGATCCCTTGACGGGATAGGGGTGGGATGAAAGAACGATCGCCGCCGGCCGTCTGACGTGTGCCGGCGGCTTTTGTTGTTTACAGCCCTGGTCATTTCTTGATCAAACGGGTGAGACAGGGACCGCCGAGAGAACCATGCCAGCGATTGGAACGTCCGCCCGATCGACCTTCACGCCGTTCGATGCCGCTGCCGGACTGTTGGCTGTCGTCGTCTGGGGATTCAATTATGTCGCGGTCAAGGCCGGGACCCATGAGTTCCCGCCGCTGCTGCTGACCGGGTTGCGATTTCTTTTGGTGGCCGCTCTTCTGGTTCCATTCTATCGGTTGCCGCGCCGCCAGTGGCGCCTCATCGTCTTGCTGTCCAGTCTGATGGGCACGATGCATTTTGGCATGTTTTTCGCCAGCATGGCCGGTCTCGATGTGCCGACCGGAGCGATCGTCGGGCAGCTCGCGGTGCCCTTTTCGGCCGTGGTCGCCGCTGTTTTCTACGGAGAAAGACTAGGGTTGCAAGGCCTGTTCGGCATGTTCGTCTCTTTCGCCGGGGTCCTTTTGGTGGTTGGGGAACCGCAGCATGCCGACCCGGTCAGTCTTGTCCTCTCCGGGCTTTCTTCTGTCGCCTGGGCCCTGTCGATGGTGGTCATCAAGAAAATCGGCCCGATCAACCCTCTGGCCCTGAACGGCTGGATGGCGGCCTTCGCCGTTCCCCAGCTTTTCCTTCTGTCCTGGTGCCTTGAGCAGGGCCAGATGCACTCTTTCGCCAATGCGGGGTGGAAAGGGTGGGGTGCCGTCGGTTACACGGGCATTCTTGCGACCATCGTCGCCTACAGTCTTTGGTATCGCCTGCTGGCGCGCTATCCGATCAACCGCGTGGTGCCGCTCAATCTTCTTAATCCGGTGATCGCCGTCGTCGCCGGCGTCGCCCTGTTCGGCGACAGCCTCAGTTGGGCCAAGGTGATCGGCGGCACGGCGACCCTCGTCGGTGTCGCCGTCCTGCAGTTCCGCCGATCGCCCTGCTAGCCCTTGCGGACCTGATCGAGGAACGCGTCGACAGCCTCTCGCAGAGAACCGGCCTGTCGGCTCATCGTCGAGGCATCGGTCAGCATTTGCCCGGCTGACTGCGCGGCTTTTCCGGCGGCGTCGGTGACATGCGTGATGCTCGTCATCACCTGGCTGGTGCCTTCGGCGGCGTGGTGTACGCTCCGCGCAATTTCACGTGTCGTGGCGTCCTGCATGTCCACCGAAGTGGCAATACCTGCCGAAATGCCGTCGATCGCCTTGATGGTGTCGCCGATGTTGTTGATCGCCGTCACCACTTCGTGCGTGGCTGCCTGCATGGCGCTGACCTGCTCGGTGATGTCGCCGGTGGCCTGGGCCGTCTGCGTGGCCAGCGATTTGACCTCACCGGCAACGACGGCGAAACCCTTGCCGGCCTCGCCGGCACGGGCCGCTTCGATCGTTGCATTGAGAGCCAGCAGCGATGTCTTGGTGGCGATCGCATTGATCAATTCGACGACCTCGCCGATCTTGTCGGCGGCGGCGGTGAGGCTGCGTGCCGTCGCGTCCGTCCGTTCGGCCTCGGCCACCGCCTGACGGGCGATGGTCACCGAACGTTGGACCTGACTGCCGATTTCGGCGATCGAACTGGACATTTCCTCGGCGGCGCTGGCAACCGTATCGACATTGGTCGAGGCGGCGGTCGAGGCCTCCGCCGCAGCGCTTGCCTCGGTCGACGTCGTCTGCGCGATGCCGGCCAGGCCATCGGCCGTTTTGTGCATACTGCCGGCACCGGACAAGACCTCGCTCAGCAGTCCCTTGATCTGGGCGTCGAATTGATCGGCAAGTTCCAGAACGGCTTGACGCCGTTCGACGGCGGCACGCTTGCGCTCCTCTTCGGCGCGCTCGTTAGCGGTGGCGACCTGGCGGGCGGTGTCGCGGAAGATCTCCAATGTCTTGGCCATGTCGGTGATTTCATCCTGGCCGTCGACGGGAACGGTGATGTCGAGATCATTCTTGGCCAGGCGTTCCATGCAAAACCGCAACCGATCGAAGCGCTTGATGATGCGGTAGCGAACGAACACCATCGATCCCAGTACGACCAGCACGCTGGCCAGCCCGGAGGCGACGATCAACAGAAAACCGTAATGTTCGGCCGCTCTGGCCAGAGTTGTCTCTTGTCCGGATTGCGAGGAAATTCCCGACATCAGCTTGTTCAGGTGGCTTTGCAGTTCGAGCGAAAGATCTTTCAGACCGAGATAGAGGGTGTTGGCCTTCCCGGTAAGTTCAAGTTCATGACGGCGAATTGCCGGAACCGATTCCTGGTCGTCCAACGTGAGCCGGGAAAACCGCTCAAGGGCGCTTTCGCGAGCGTCCTTGTCGAACATGTCGGGCACCTTCTCAAGGTAGCCGCTCATTTGTGCGATCTGGCCTTTTCCGCGGATCGATGCCGCGGTCGCCGCGTCGATATCCCGTTCATTGGCTGAGGCCAGAAGAATGTTGAACAGGCTGTCGCCGCATTTGTCCAAGTCGTTGAGGACAGTCCGTTCGGTTGCGGCGTCGCTCAGTCGAATCAGTTCTGAGCGCAGTTCGTCCTGCGTGCTGTTTTCGGCCTTTGCCTTGAGCTTCTTAACCTCATTGCCGATGACGGTCATGGTGACGTCGGCAACCTGAACCTTGGGCCGCAGAAGGACGCGATAGACCGTCATCGCTCCCTGCAGTTTCTTCAAGGCATCCCGCTTGGTCTGTTCGACCTCGAATCGCTCGGTGATGGTGCTGTCGAGTTCCTCGAGTTTTGCCCGCATCGACTCATTGGCCTTGCGCAGGCCGTCAAGATTTTCCCGTCCGCTTTCGGTGGTTTTGAAATCGACGACGGTCCGGGAAATGTCGTCCATCCGTTGGCGGATGTCGGCGAAGATGGCGTCTTTTTCTTCCTTGGTCGATGCCGCGATCATGGTCGGCGCAGCACCGACGACCCGCTGGCTTTCCGCGGCTAATTTCTCAGCCAGGAAGACCTGTGGCAGGCGTTCGTCCGAAATCAAGGACAGAGACTGTCCCAGTCGATTGAAGGACGTGTACGAGACCACCATGCTGCAAATCACGAACCCCGCGACAACCAGCAAAGCAATGGTCAGTGTTCTTCCGACACCCATCGAGAACGGGGATTTCATTGGCCAAATTCCTCCAAATGCCCAATTAGCTTCTGAGCTTTATTTTTTTGACCAGTCAATTGACCGAACGCTTCCAATCAGTCCGGAATGATGAACGCCACCATCCGGCGCCTGAGCCGGAGGCATCGCATAGAGTCTAGTCTGACATGCCAGACTAGGACTTGTCGTTAGTTGCCGCTATTGCGTCCTTGCTGTTCAATTCCGGGCCTCTCGTCAGATCCTCGGGCGATTCAAGTCGTCGAACCATGGCCGCCGCTGACCGGGCGCCGAAAGGGCGCCCTCGATATCCTCGACGGATTGCCGCAGCCGGTATTTCGTGTCCGATGTTGCGATGATGTCGCGGACGAAGGCCGCCGCGTCCTGGAACGCTGTCATCGCTTCGGGTAGGATTCCAGACATCTGCATAAATCCATGCAGAACTCCTTCGTAAACCTTGAATTCGAACGGCGAATTTGCCTTCAAAAGTCGCTGCGCCAAGCGGACGCTATCGTCGCGCAAGGGATCAAGCCCGGCGGCGGTGACCAGCAGCGGAGGCAATCCGGACAAGTCCGCCAGCAGGGGCGAGACGCGTGGATCAAGCGGATTGCGATGAGCCCCGGACAGATATTGCTTCCAATACCAGGCCATTTTTTCGGTCGTCAGACCGAATTCTCCCTGGCCGAAAAGCTGGTGCGATTCGGTCGAGTCTTCCGGAGAATAAACGCCGTAAAAGAGCAGCGCCGCATTTGGCATGATCTCGCCCAAATTCCTAAGGTCGAGCAGCATCGCCAGCGCGAGATTGGCACCCGAGGAATCTCCGGCAAAGAACCAGGGACCGGAATCCGAGGCTCTTGCCCGCAGCCACCGCCATCCCCAGCCACAATCGTTCAATCCCGCCGGGAAGGGGCCTTCAGGCGCCAAGCTATAGTCAAGTCCGATGACGGCGCATCCGGTCAATTCGGCCAATCGGGCCATCGCACCCAGGTGTGTCTGGTTGCAGCCGAAAGTCCAGCCGCCGCCATGCACATGTAAGATCGTTCCGACGGAACTTGGCGGCCTGTCCTTGGAGACGATCCGCATCGCCGGCAGTGCCGGTGCCGACGTCCGCCCAAGTGGATTGTTGGGAATATCGAAATGTTCGATCTCGAATCGCCGCGCGTCGATACGGTTCCACCGCTCGTTGCAGCGAATGAATTGTTGTTTCGCTTCTGCCGGCGCCAGCCGCGTGATTTCCGGAAGATGCCGGTCTTCGGCCTGGATGCGCGTAAAGACGGCCTCCATCGATGGAGACATCTGCGACGGCAGTCCACCATTTTCGGTCGGCAAGGTGTCGTCGGCGCCGAAACAGCTCAGGACGTGGCGCCGCATGACATTTTCGACCTCCGCCGCGTCTCCGGTTTCCAAGGCGCCGACAATCTCGTGATGGCGCCTTGCCGTTTCCATCAGCGCCCGCAACGGCCGTGACTGGGCGATCTTGTTGCGGTGGTTGTAGACGGAACAGCGGACCAGAATCGGTACCAAGGCCGGGAGGTTGGCCACTCGGAACAGGCACATGTGGAATTCGAGATCCTGCTCGAACAACGCATAGTTGTCGTCGCGTGCGGCAGCCTCCTCCATCGCCTTGATGATCGATCTCAAGGCCTTGAAATCCTCAAGACGGAGTTTGGAAATGGACTGGCGAACCGCTTCCACCTCCAGCCGCGACCGCAGATCGAGAAACACCTGCGCTTCGATCGGCGAAATCAGGGTGACCGATGTTCCCCGGTACCCTTGGCGGGAGACCAGCCCATCTTCCTGGAGACGCAGCAGCGCTTCTCTGACCGTGCTCTGGCTGCATTGCATGGATGCCGCGAGCTCCAGTTCGACAAGCTGTTGTCCCGGAGCCAAGTCGGACATGATGCATTGGCGCTTCAATTGCGCGTAAACATCGTCCGCCTTTTTCCCAACTGACTTACGCATGGCGTCGTTGCTCCATCCATCCCACCCGTTGTCCCTGGCCGCTGGCGACGACGGGGAGCCTCAAATGCCCGGCAGCTTCAATCATCATGAAACACTTAATTCCGCGGGCGAGGTGATTGCATGCTGGCCGGTCGATTCGAGAACGGCTTGCCAGCAGTCGGATGCCAAATTGAGTTTCTTGCGCCGGCGGGTGACCAGATGCAGGGGCAAATGGACGTATCGGCCATAAAGCTTGCTGACCACCATGCTGGTTTTTCCGGCCATGGCGGCATGCATGGCGAATTGGCCAAGGAAGCCGCAGTAGATGCGGTCGTTGGCATTGGCGGGAACCGAACGGATCAGGTAGCTGGGATCGATGTATTTGAATGAGTGGGTGACGCCGCGTTCCTTCAGATAACCGCCGATCTCACGGATCAGCAGGCCGGCGATGTCGCCCAGCACCGGGTTGCCCGAGGCGTCGGTCTGGCCTGACTCGGGGATCAGATGCTGTCCGGCGCCCTCGGCGACGACGATGACGGCATGGCCGCGTTCGAGCAGCCGCTGTTCGAGCCAGGGCAGCAGGCCGTTCTCGCCCAGCAAGGCGAAGGTGGCCTCGGGGATCAGGACGCAGTTGACTTCCTTCAAGGCCAAGGTGGCCTGGGCGGCGATGAAGCCCGACTCGCGTCCCATCAGCTTGACGACGCCGATGCCGTTGGGAACGGCGATCGCCT